>CAXUKS010000012.1:41154-110852 GCA_964251675.1 uncultured Armatimonadales bacterium | reverse complement strand
GGCTGAGAAACACATAACCATCCGTGTTTTCTAGTGGCTGCTGCCAGTTTGTACGGCTGATGTAGTGCCATACCAGCGGCAGTGTCTCTCCTGTGGAAAGTTGTGCCAGTGCGTAGAACGGATCACGCTGCGGATTGCCTGTGGCGGTGTCCGGGCTGCCTGTAGTTATATCTCCCGGCGGCGGTGTCAGCCAGAGGCCAAACGCATCTTCTGTATCCCCGTGCTCCGCACTGCCTGACGGATGATATTCTGCGCCTTGAAATAAAAAACCGCTGGCAGCTATTCCCCCGGAACTCTGAAAGGACGAAGGCAACTGAATGTCTTCCAGCGTCCAGCCATTCTGGGAGCGCGGTGTGGCAGCGTCCAGGGTGGGGGGCAGACGCAGGGCATTGACCCAGCCGCCGCGTGTGGTGACATACCCGCCGACAGCGAGGGCTAACAGCAGCAGGGCCAGCAGGATCAGCCGGGCGCGTCCGCGTGGCGCACGGAGGGTGCGGCGGCGTGCGGCGGGGGGACTGGGCGGCGGGGGCGGAAGAGCGGCAGGATTCATGGTGGCGGTTCCAGGGCGGGCGGAACAAGGCAGCCTGCGGGGTCAGTCCGTGGCTGGTTCGACGATGTAAACCTGCCCCGGCTCCACGGTGGGCAGTAGGGCGAGAACTCGGGGCATAAGCGGGATCAAAGTTTCTATTCGGTTGTTGACGGCGCGTAAGGCAATCACGGCAATGGTTCGCCCGGTCATGTTCTGTTGATATTTGATGCCTTTGTCGATGGTCAGAAAGACATCAAACTGCCCTTCCACCAGAGACAGCAGTTTCCCGTTCGCAATCTGCTCCCAACGCAGCTCGCGGGCTGTCGTGACCTGCTGCCCCGGCAGGAAAAGGCGCAGGCGCTTGGGCAGGCAAGGGTCCAAAAAGACAGTCATCAATAACCATTATCTCTCGCGGGTCACTTCCGGCAGGCCGTCCAGAAGGCGCTGATAAGACGCACGCAGGGCGGCCATGATTTCCTCCCGTGGCACACCTTCGAAGTCGTCCAGAAACTCTTCCAGCGTATCGCTGCCTTCCAGGTAGTCCCAGAGGTGCTTGATAGGCACGCGGGTTCCGACAAAGCACGCCGCTCCGCTCATCCGCTCCGGGTTGACGGAGATGAAGGCGGCACGGGGGTCTTCTCGCGGGACAAGCTCGCCGTCCCAGTAGTCATCGGGCAGAGTATCACGCGAGGGCGTGGGGGCAAGCTCTGGTGTTTGTGACATCGTTAGGTCTCCAGAAATTAAGCCGCCATTTCAGGCAGCCCCGGTTCCAGGGGTTCGTCCTGTGCTGCGATAATGTATACCCGCCCTGGCTCCACCGTAGGCAGCAGGGCGAGGACCTGGGGCATGAGCGGGGCATGGGCGGTGATGCTGTTGTTGACCGCCCGCAGCGTGATGACAGCAATGGTTCGCCCGGTCATGTTCTGCTGGTATTTGATGCCTTTATCTACCGTGAGGAAGACATCAAACTGTTCTTCGGCGAGTGTCAGCAACTGTCCGTTTCGGATGGTATCCCAGCCCACTTCGAACGTGGCAACGGTGTCGTGGCCCGGCAAGAGACGCTTCAATCTCCAATTCAGGCAATGATCCAGCAGGATTTTCATAGGTCATTGTTCAAGGGTCAATGCTTATGGGTGGCAGGTGTCCGGCGGCAAACCTTCCAAAAGGCACTCACACGCAAGGCGAAGCGCGGATTGGGCTTGCTCACGGCTGACGCCGGGGAAGCCATCCAAAAAATCGTCCAGGCTCAGACCTTCTTCCAGATGATCCCAAAGGTTTCGAATCGGGACGCGAGTGCCGACAAAGCAGGGGGTTCCGCTGACACGTTCCATGTTTGCCGAAATGACGCCTGACCGAGCATCGCTGCGAGAGACAAGCTCGCCGTCCCAGTAGTCATCGGGCAAAGCACTACGCGAGAGCGGCAGTGTATCTCGAGTGAGTTCCAGTGTTTGTGACATCATTATTCTCCCGGAATAGAAACAGGGGCGGGCCGAATGGCCCGCCCCCGTCTTTTTGCGCTTGATGCTTAGTGGCTGCCGCAGGAGCCGCAGCCGCCGCCCTGGCGGGTGTCGAGGCCAGCGGCCTCATCGTCGCCCGCGCTGAACGAGGAGCCGCAGCCGCAGGACTTGGTGGCGTTGGGGTTCTCGATCTTGAAGCCGCCGCCCATGTCGGTGTGGATGTAGTCCACGACCGCGCCGGACAGGTACTTCAGGCTGGTGGCGTCGATGACCAGGTTGATGCCGCTGATGTGGAAGGTCTCATCGCCGGGTTCGACGTTCTCATCGAGGGCCATGCCGTACTGGAGGCCGGAGCAGCCGCCGCCGGAGACATAGACGCGCAGGGCGAGGTCGTCGCGGTCCTGCTGGGACAGCAGGCCCTGGACTTCGGTGACGGCAGCATCGGTGAGGGTGACCGGCCCGGCGGGCGCGGAGACTTCGGTAATAATGGTTTCGGTCGTTGTTACAGTCGTTGTATCGGGCATATCAAGTGTGGCGGGCATGGTTCGTTCTTCTCCTAAGCGGGGTCAAAGTCCGCTGGTGGTGTCGGTCGCAGTGTGCCGAGTGTGTCAAAACTCCCGGCAGGGAAGTGTCCTTCGGACAAGTGACGCAGACCTGGCCCCCAGATTAAAATCTGGGGCTGTCAAGGGCGATTGTCCCCCTGCGTGGACATAAGAGTGTCTGCGTTAGATTTTCCTATGTCCGCGAAGGCGGACAATCACAATCGGCAGCCCCAGAATTCATTCTGGGGGCCAGGTCTGCACAGCATCAGTCAATAGCTGAAAAGGCGCATTTCTGTTTTTATTATACCCCAATGGCCGGGTATCCGATGGCGGTCAATAGCACCACGGATTAAAATCCGTGGCTGAGGAGCCTGCGGCTGAATGTCCCTGCGGGACAGCCCGTTTCACGGGTTCTTCTCTCCGTCCCGGAGGGACGTTCGGCGTCTGCGCCCCTCAGCCATGCATTTCAATACGTGGCTTCAATGCGTGGCCCTTCGATGCGTGACCTCACCCCGGCCCTCTCCTTAAACAAGGAGAGGGAGGCGGATAGGATTTTAGACGCCGACGGCTTTGTAGCCGATGGCGGTTGGCTCCGGGGGCAAGCTCGTCCGGGTGCGGGTGGACACGGGGACCAGCTCTTCCTCGTACTCGAAGGCTTCCATCGAGATGCAGTCCATCGGGCAGATTTTGGCGCACAGGGCACAGCGAATGCACTTGGTTCCGTCCATGAGCATGATAGTCCCGTCGTCGGGCCGCAGCTCGTCCTGCGGAACGCCATATTTGGCTTCAATCAGCTTGGCGACTTCCTCATCGCCCACCACATCCGTGACCGGGACCATCTTCAAGATGCTTTCGGGACAGATGTTGATACACAGGCCGCAGAGGATGCACTTCTCGGCATCGAAGACCACATTAACATGACAACGCAAACAGCGCATGCCTTGTTCCCGAGCGGCCTTTTCGGTGAAATTAAATTCCACGAGGTCAAAGCCCGCCGAGCGGTTGGTGATCTCGCGCTCCGGCGGCTCCTGCCGGATGTAATTATCGTACTTGGCGGGCATGGCGTAGTTGACAATCGGCAGCGCCCGCATATAGCCGCGCTTGATCAGCTTCTGGGGGACGCCGCTCAGGTACTCATCCACGCCGACCGCGCACTTCTGGGCACTGGCGATGCCGTCGATAAAGAGCCGGGCGCCGAGGGCGATGTCACCGACGGCAAACACGTCGGGGTGCGAGGTGGATTGGAGCGTTTCGGGGTCTACCTCAATGGTCCCACGCGGGGTCTTGGCGAGGTCTTCCACGCCCGTTACGAAGTTCCAATTCACCATCTGGCCGATAGAGACAATGACCGAATCGCAGTCAAAGACTTCCTCGGAGCCGTCGATGTACTGCGGGTTGAAGCGGCCCTGGGCATCAATCAGCGACTTGACTTTCTTGGTCAGCACGCCGGTGACACTCTCTTCGCCCAAAATCTCAATCGGCAGCCGCTGCGGGTGCAGGCGGACGCCTTCCAGCACGGCTTCTTCAATCTCGTACTCGTCGGCATTCATCTGGGCGCGGGATTCGCCAAAGATGCAGTCGATGGACTTGGCGGTCAGCGCCAGCGTCCGGGCAATATCGGTCAGGGCATAGTTCTTGGGCTTCGCCAGCAACGACAGGCCGGGAATGACGGGCGTGCGGACGGTCATGCGAACCACGTCCATCGCCACGTTGCCGCCGCCGATGACGACGCACTTCTCGCCGACATAATACTCTTTGCCTAAATTGACCTGACGCAGCAGGTCGATACCGATATGGACACCCTTCTTGTCCGAGCCGGGAATGGTCAGGGGGCGGCCCTGCATATAGCCTGCGCCAATCACAAACGCTTTGTAGCCCTGCTCCCGCAATTGGGGAATGGTGACATCGCGCCCGACTGAGACGCCTAATTTGAGTTCTACGCCCAGCTCACAAATCGCCGCGATTTCCAAGTTCATCAGCTCGCGAGACAGGCGATAGACGGGCACGCCGGTCGCCATCTGGCCGCCGGGGACTTCCAGCTCTTCAAACACCGTCACCTGGTAGCCCAGCCGGGCCAGATCATGCGCGGCGGTCATGCCCGCGACACCCGCGCCGACCACGGCGATTTTCTCTTTGTCCTGGATGGGGTAGGCCGACCCCCGCGCATTGGAATACTCCAGCGACTTGTGCAGGTTGTGCAGGTTTTCGACGCCGTACTGCTCCGTGGCAAAGCGTTTCAGCGCCCGGATAGCGACGGGGCCAGACGTATCGCTGCCGATGTTGCCTCGCGTGCACTTGACTTCGCAGGGAGCGCCGCAGATGCGCCCGCACATGGAGGCAAACGGGTTCGGGGCGCGGGCGATGGCATAAGCATCATCATAGCGCCCTTCGGCGATAGCGATGACATAGCCACGGGCATCGGTTTTGACCGGGCAGCCGGTCTGACAGCCGATTTTGCCGCGCCAGTAGTCAATATCAGGGACTTTGACCCGATAGGGGGTCTGTTTTTCTTCCGCCAATTTCTTCTCTGCCATAGGTAGGGGCACTCTTTCTGACGAACGCGAGCCGTTTGCCTTCAAGTCGTTAGCGATTGTAGTTATTGTACCACAGTTGAAGGGCGAGGGCAAGGGCCGGGCACGGGGCTGAACACCCATGCTTTAAAAGGGCAACTCCCCGCCTTCGCGGGCATTCCGATCTTCGCGGGCGTTGCGGTGGGACTGGGCGCGGGCGGCGGCGTGGATGACGCGGTGTTCCTCGCGGCGCAGCAGGGCGGCGTGGGGGTAGACGCGGTGCACTTCGTTTTGGCAGATTTCGGAAAGAGACCCCTCCCGCTCGCTCCTCGCTCCCTCCCCTGTCACGGCAGGAGCCGCTGTATGCTTCGTATGTAGGGAAGGGTCAGGAGTAGGGGACGGGGCGGGGGCGGGTAAAGTGGCAGACACCTTTTCAGGGAAACAGCGAAAGGAAACCGGACAGTGAAAGTTGCTGCATAAATGGACCTGCCAAGAAATCCTACTCTCAGGAGCCATGCCCTAACGGGCACAGCTCATCGGCCTTCGGCCAGGAAGCACCGCTTCGCGGGGCTGCGAGAGGGCTGAGGCACATCTGTCGAAGTGCCGCGAAGCGGTAGTTTCCGGCGTGTGCGCCGTGTAGCCGTGCCCGTTAGGGCATGGCTCCTGAGAGTAGGATTTCTGTCCCTAGCAAAGCATTCGCATCCTGCCTGGCTGAACTCCGTCAGGGAAACAGGGTGTGGGGGGCGTTTGGGTATTTTTGCCGGCACTCGTCCACCAGATCGGTCCCGCCGAAGCTGCCCCACCGGAGGACCTTCCAGTGGCCGTTTTGCCTGCGGTAGAACGCCGAGACGCTGCCGCCCATTGGGGCAAACTCGCGGGCGGGCTGGCCGTTCGCGCCGAGGGCGGCCCCGTCCAGGTACGCATAGCCGCCGCCGACTTTAAGCCAGTTCACCCGGAAGACCACGGTTTCGTGGTAGTCGTGGGCATACTGCCGTCGCAGGGCATCCATCAGCGCCTTGCGCTCCGGGCTGCCAGGTTTCGGCGTCGAGACGGCGGTTTTGGAGGCGGCAGGCGCGGCGTGCAGGGCGGTGGGCAGGATCAGGCTGCCCAGGGTCAGAGCGGACAGAGCGAGCCGAATGTTAGAACTGGTAGTGGGCATCAGTGACCTCATAGCCTTTGGGTGTTTGGACAAGTATCAGCGAGACGGAGCTGCCGCCGCGTGCGAACTGAGCGGGGTAGGTGAGAGACACGCGGGTCTGACCGTTGTAATTTTGGATATTCCAGGCGGGCTGGCCGTGGCGGACATACGCGCCGTGGTGCTTTTCCGCCAGCGTTTCAATGTCTTTGAGATTGCCTGTGGGCGTTGTGGCCTGCACGGGCGCAGTGAACAGGGCGCGGGCGGCGGGGTAGCGGTGCTGACCCATCGCATCCACAAACTGATTGCCGACGCTAATAGCTGCCGCCGAGCCGTCTTTGACGGCATGGAAGGCTTTGATGCCGCCGACAATCGCCAGCAGAATCAGCACGCCCAGGATGCCGAAGATGATGGCGGCCACAGGAGCGCCCTTTTTGGCAGGCGGCGAGGGAACAAACGGCGGCTGGCTCTGCGGCGGCTGGCCGGCTCCGGGAAAGTTGTTCATGGTTTCTCCTATTGGCCGATCTCTTGCTGCCGATTGTGAGTTAATCAGCCATGCACCCAAAAGCCATCCTGCTGCCAGGTGATGTCTGCACCGCCATCGCCCACAAAGCCTGTTTGCAAGCCGCGTGCCAAGCCCGCGAGAGAAAGCAGGCACAGTGCGAAAAGGAGCGGCGTCACACAAAATAGCAAGGCGCTTAACTCCGGGCCAAAGGGGCGTTTTTGCGCCCGGCGTTTTAGAATTGCCCGGAGATACAGCGGTATGCCAATCAATAAGACGGCGGCGGAAGCAGGCAGAACCCAGAATACCACAAAGTCCGCAGAGTCGGCGACCGATCCGTAAGGCAGGCAGAAGTAGTAGAGTGTTGGCAGTGCGATGAGCAGGTTCCAAAGCAGGCCGGTTCGTATAGACAGCGGCCCGGCTGTCAGCCAGAAACGGGCCATACGGGAAGGCGGGGGCAGCACAGGTGTTTCGGGAGCCGAAATTGTCTGCCATCTCAGTGCCACCGAGCGGGTACCAGGCCCCTGAAGTGCATAGCGGACTGTTTCGTAAGGGGAGAGCGTGTGGTCCACCACGATTTTTCCGTCTGCCCGTCGCAACAGAACGTGCAGCCCGCCGTCATTGGCACGGTAACGAGATAGGGTGGCGTCGGTGCTCTCTACCAGTGTGTCCTGGCTGTCGATCCGCACCCGGAGAATGACCTCTCTGCTGGCAACGGCAAGAATATGTGCAGATGCTTCGGACATAATACACACCTCATAATACACACCTAAAGAGAGGCCGAAGACAGGGACCGTGTCGCCGCGTCGGTGCGCCGACTGCGGAGCGGGTAGGGCTGAATGAGCACATCGGCGGAGATACCGAGGCCGCGATGCAGGCGGCGAATCATAGTAATCGTTAGTCCACGACGGCGGCTAAGTACGTCTTCCACACGCGAAAGGCTGCCAAGATAGGGTTCCAGGTCGCGCCGGTCAAGCCCCCGGCTTTCCAGATGGTATTCCAGCGCAGCAATCGGGTCAGGCGGCAGGATGGGATACTGTTTCTCTTCGTAAGACTCGACGAGAAGAGTCAGCATATCCAAACGGTCTCCCTCGGCAGTTTCGGGAAGCGCGTTGAAAAGCTGCTCAATCTCTGCGAGAGCTTCCCGGTAATCTGTTTCTGTCTTCAGAGGATGCAGGCTCATAACGTTGTTCATTTTGTAGATAACTTATTTTAAACAGTTTCCGCATTCACTTTGTCATAGTCCTGGTGAGAACCGATGAAGCGGATATAAACAATGCCATATTGGTAATTGATAGCCACGATGAGCCGATACTGGTTGCCCTTGATGTTGAAAACAACTCGGTTTCCGGCGACAATGCTGGCACTGACATAAACGTTTTTGATGTCTTCCGGGGTTTCCCACTGGGCTTGATTGGCATCCTGATATCAGGCTCTCAAAGCACCTTCTGTATCAGAATGTTTTTCCCAAAAGTCTCGGAGTGTACTTCCAGCAATCACACGCAAAGGCCAATTATACCACTTATTCCAGTGGCAGGCAAGCGGGAACGCCCTCCGGCAGGTGAGCCGGAGGGCGTTTTTTGTCAGGGCTTTGCCGGGTCAGGCGGCGCGGTCAGGGGCGGGGTCGTCGTCGGTGACGACTTCGATTTCGACGGCTTCGTAGAGGCGGACGGCGAAGCCGTCTTCCTGCATGGCTTCGCGGACGCCGAGGGCGATCTCTAAATCTTCGCAGACCTCAAAGGCGACGTCTTCCCCGGCTTCGCCGACGACGATGTACGTCTCGGCGGCTTCGTCTTCCTCGCCGTCTCCGCCGTCGATGAGGGTCAGAGGGATGGGCGGGCGGCGGGCGGTGGGGTCTTCTTTGCGCTGGGCGCTGCCATTGGTTCCGTTGCGTGACATGGGGGAGGCGTCTCCTGTAACTGAGTTGGGATTAGGTTAGGTTGGGATTAGGTGAGGTGGTCAAGAACAAGGCGGTTGAAGGCGTGCGCCTGCTCATCGTGCGGCAGCAGGCCGCTTTTGTCAAAAACGGTCAGCGCGGCGGCGGCATTGGCGGCCAGGAAGACTTCCGCATCCGCCAGCGGCGTGAGCTGTGCTTCGCGGCCCCAGAGAATGGGGATGGACTTCAAAGCCAGCTTCGGGAACACCGGCGAGATGTCATGGTTCAGCAGGCCCGAAAAGAACGACGGCGGGGCATTCTGGGAACCGTACTGGTGGGTCGCCGTGGAGTAGTGGTCAATCAAAGCGTCATCCACCAGCGATGGGTCAAAGTAGGTCTGGTTCATCAAGTACCAGCGCAGGGAGGGCAGCGAGCAGACGCCGTTGTAGAGGGCCGTGCCGAGCAGAGGCGCATGGGTCAGCCCGTAAATCGCCGCGCCTTTCGCGCCGGGCGCTTTGGCGAGATGCCGGAAGCCCGTCGGGCAGACCAGCACCAGTCCGGTGACAATCTCCGGCAGGTCGGCAGCGGCCTGCACGGCGTACTCGGTGGCAAGCGACGAAGCGACGAGGGTACACGGCTCTTTGACGACTTCGCGCAGAAACTGCTCAAGCTGCTCGATATACGTCGCGGCAGTGTACTTAATACGTGGCTTGTCGGACAGCCCGAAGCCCAGCCAGTCGGGGGCATAGACTTTGGCTTTTTCGGACAGCGGGCCGAAGTTTTTGCGCCATTCGTGGCCGGACGCGCCCGCGTAGAGGCCATGCAGCAGGACCACGGGGCGGCCTTCGCCTCGTTTGGTATAGAAAATGTCGCCGTGGGGGCCAGGCCAGAAGCGGGCATCGCCGCCGAGCGTGTTGCCGAGGGCTTTGGCGCGGCTGAAGACGGCATTGTTGGCGGCGGCCAGGGCGGCGGCTCCCGCGCCGGTCCAGAGCAGGGTTTTGAGTGTCTTGTTCATAGGGTTTCTTTGATGGTTTGAGGCAGTATACCCGAAAGCGGGGCTTTGGTAAGCGGCCCCGGCCCATTCGGAGACCTCCCCCGGCCCCTCCTCCAGAGGGGGGTAAGAAGTTAGGAAAAGGCCACTCCTGATTATCTGGTTCCCCCAGAATTGGGGGCGAGGGGGCATTTTCTCTTACTCCCCTCTGAAGGAGGGGCCGGGGGAGGTCTCCTAATTTGGCCGGAAATGGGCCGCGAGGGCATCGCGGAAGGCGGCGGGGGCAGTGGGCGCGGCGGGCGGTCCCAGGGCGGCGAAGCGCCAGTATTCGGTGGCGAAAAAGAGCAGGGGGCGATGGCCGCTCGCCTGTGCGGCGAGGGTGAGGCCGAGGCGGAACTGGTTTTGCTCGGGGGTGGGGCGCCCCGAGGGAAGGGCGTAGATGTCCAACAGCGTGCCGTCGGGGGCGGCGTAGACGGCGTGAAAGAGGGGCGTCAGCGTGCCGGTCAGGACAATGTCGCTGTCGCTGGTTTTCCTTGTGTAAGGGGCAATAGCAGCAGGGAACACATCGCCAAGCGGCGCGGCGGCGACAGGCAGAGTGGTGAGCGGGTCCGGGGCGGGCATTCGGCTCACGGGGACCGGGACGGACGTGGGCGCGGGGCGGGCGGCATGGCGGCGGACCGCGAAGGTAATCAGCACGGCGGCCAGAATCAGCGTGGCGACGGTGATGGCGGCAACGCCGAGGCACGCGCCGAACGACTGCTGCCGGAACCGCTCGTCGTCTTCGGTTTTGACAGCCTGAAACTCCGGGGTGCGCTCGACCTCGGCGCGGGCATCGGCGAGCTGCCGGGCCAGCGTGTCATCGACAGGCACCAGAATGGCGAAGCACTGGGGGCAGGTGGTGGATTTCAGGTTTTCGTACTGCGTCCCGCAGCGCGGGCAGACTTTGCTATTGCTGGCTTTGGCAGGGGCGGGCATAGTGGAAAGTATACCCGATGGGAGAAAAAGGGTGATGAGGAAGAGACCGAGGGGTTGAAACCCCTCGGTCTTAGCATACAGTTCTATAATAGCTGTTCGGCTGTGTTAGGCGTTAAGCATAGTTATTGCAGGTTTAGCAAACAGTAAAGACTGGGCAGACTCAGCGGGAATAGGATAAACTAGAAAGCAAAAGCACATGGCAGACGAAGAAACAACAACCGAGCAGACAAAGACCGAAGAAGATAGCACGAGCACAACCGACCACAGCCCGGACGCGGCCCAGGTGGGGACCAGCGACGGCGACGGCGAGAGCAGCTAACGCAAATACAGAAAGCAAGACCTATGAAAGCAGTCGTGTGGCATGGCCTCGGCGATATTCGCCTGGATGACATTCCAAAGCCGAAACTTCAAGACGATGCCGACGCGATTGTGCGGCTGACGGCCAGCGCCATCTGCGGGACGGACCTGCATTTCGTGCGCGGCACGTTCAGCGGCATGAAGCCCGGCACGGTGCTGGGGCATGAAGGCGTCGGCGTGATTGAGGAGCTGGGGCGCGATGTGCGCGGCTTCAACCTCGGCGACCGGGTAGTAATTTGCTCCACCATCGCCTGCGGGGCGTGTTCGTACTGCCGGGCGGGGTACTACTCGCAGTGCGACAAGGCCAACCCCGGCGGGAAGACGGCGGGAACGGCGTTTTTCGGCGGGCCGGAAGCGGCGGGCGGGTTCAACGGCCTGCAGGCGGAATATGCGCGTATCCCCTTTGCCCACACCACGCTGGTGAAGCTGCCGGATGAGGTCAGCGACACGCAGGCGATCCTGCTGTCCGACATTTTCCCGACGGCATATTTCGGCGCGGACCTTGCGGGGATCAAGGCGGGGCACACCGTGGTTGTGTTTGGCTGCGGGCCGGTGGGGCAATTTGCCATCGCCAGCGCCAAGCTGCTGGGCGCAGGCCGGGTGTTTGCGGTGGACGCCGTGCCGTCGCGGCTGGACATGGCGCGGGCGCAGGGTGCAGAAGTGATCAACTTCAACGAGGAGCATCCCGTCGAGGCGCTGATGCGCCTGACCAATGGCATCGGGCCAGACTGCGCGATTGACGCCGTCGGCGTGGACTCCTACCATGCCCATCAGGGGCCAGCCGCCAGGCTGGACAAGGAGCAGTCGGCGCAGTTCGCAGAAGAATTAGAGCAAAATAACCCGGACGGCTACAAGCCGGACGGCAGCACCTGGATTCCAGGCGATGCGCCGTCGCAGGCTTTGCAGTGGGAAGTGGAATGTCTGGCAAAGGCCGGGACGCTTTCGATTATCGGGGTCTACCCGCCGACGATGAGTTCATTCCCGATAGGTGCGGCGATGAACAAGAACCTGACGCTTCGCATGGGCAACTGCCCGCACCGGAAGTACATCCCCATGCTGGTGGACCTGGTCCACAGCGGCATCGTGGACCCCACGCTGATTTTGACCCAGCAGGAGCCGATGGCGACGGCGATTGAGGCTTACGAAGCATTCGACGAGCGCAAGCCCGGCTGGATCAAAGTCGAGCTTGAGCCGCAGGCGATGGCAGTTTAGCCGGATAAACAGACCCAGAATAGACCCGGCATGGATTGCCATGGATTAAAATCCGTGGCTGTCTTTAGAGATACTAAGGAGACACACTTGAACCGTACATTGACTACACTTTTCGTTTCCGGCGCGGCGCTGACCGCGCTTTCCACTGTTCCCGCGAACGCGCAGGCCACGTCAGGGTCCGTGCAGGTCGGCAGCGCCAAGATCGCCTACCGGGTGCAGGGACATGGCCCGGCCATGATGCTGGTGCATGGCTTCCCGCTGTCGGGCGAGCTGTTTGTCAAGAACCGCAATGCGCTGGCCCGCCGCTACACGGTCGTGACGCCGGACCTGCGCGGCTTCGGCAGCAGCACGACCCCGGATACCAAAGGCGGCGTACAGTTGTATGCCAAAGATATGCTGGCCGTCATGGACCATTTGAAGATCAAAAAGGCCATCATCGGCGGCATGAGCATGGGCGGGGCGGTCGTTCTGGAAATGTACCGCGAGGCTCCCGAGCGGTTCAGCGGCCTGGTGCTCATTGACACGACGGCGGCCCCGGCCAATGACGTCGAAAAGGCGCAGTGGCCCGGCTTCGGCCAGCAGGCGCGGGATAAGGGCGTGGCCTCTATGATCCCCATCTTGATGCCGCAGATGCTGACCACGAAGACGCGCACGAGCAACCCGGCTCTGGTGGCGTTTGTGGGCGGGATTGTCAAAAAAGGCACCGTGAACTCTGCGGTCGGCGGCGGCGACACGCTCGCCAGCCGCCCCGACTCGCGGCCCACGCTGGCCCGTGTGACGGTTCCCGTGCTGATTGTGGTCGGTGCGGATGACCCCATCTATGCCGTGGAGTCTCAGAAAACAATGCAGAAGCTGCGGCCTGGCTCCACGCTGGTGATTGTGCCCGGCGCAGCTCACGCGGCCATTATTGAAAAGCCGGAAGCCTGCAACCGGGCGATTGAAAACTGGGCCAGCCGCATTCACTAGAAAGAACTGGAAAGAAAAAGACCTGGAAAGAAAAAAGATATGGCGAAAGATTTGACAGTCAATATCCTGGCGCAGTCTCTTGGCTGGTTCAGTGTCGGACTGGGCCTGACGGAAGTGCTGGCGACAGGCGGCCTGACCGAGTTTCTGGGAATGGAAAAAAAGGCCGCTCTGGTGCGCTTCTTCGGATTTCGAGAAATTGCCGCAGGAGCCGGTCTTCTGACACAGCCTCAGCCCGCCCCCTGGTTCTGGGCGCGGGTCGGCGGGGACGCTCTAGACCTCGCCGCCCTCGCTTCTGGAATGACTGCCAGCAACCCCAAGCGCCGCCGGGTCGGCGCGGCACTGGCAATCGTGGCGGCGATCACTGCCGTGGATATTGCCGCCGCGCTGAAGGCGGGCCGCGCTCAGGCCGATGAGGAGCGCTGCTAACCCGTGGACGGAAGGAAAGATTTGTGACACAAGTTTCTCTGGACGCATCGGCTCGTGCGGATGACCCGCAGCAGGATGACGCCCGGCACAATAACACCCATGAAGTCGCGCCGGACCTGGCTTATCAGCGGCTGGCGATTGTCAATGTCGCGTTTTACGGCCTGCCGGGCGCGGGCGACCGGCAGTGGGTGCTGGTGGATACCGGTCTGCCCGGCATGGCCGGGCAGATTCGCCGGGCCGCCGGAGAGCGGTTTGGGGAAGGGTCGCGCCCGGCGGCGATTATCATGACACACGGCCATTTTGACCATGTCGGTCTGCTGAAAGAGCTGTCCGAGCAGTGGGATGCGCCGATTTACGCGCACTCTCTGGAACGACCGTACCTGGATGGCACGGCGGCGTATCCGCCGCCGGACCCTTCGGTGGGCGGCGGCCTGATGTCGCTGCTGTCGCCGCTGTTCCCACGCGGCCCGGTGGATGTCAGCCCGCGCCTGAAGACACTGCCTGCCGACGGCACAGTGCCGTTTATGCCGGGCTGGCGCTGGCTGCCTACGCCGGGACACGCCCCTGGTCATGTGTCGCTCTGGCGAGACGCAGACCGGGCGCTGATTGCCGGAGATGCGTTTGTCACCACGGCGCAGGAGTCGGTTTATGCCGCTGCGACCCAGCGCCCGGAGATGCACGGCCCGCCGATGTATTTCACCCCGGACTGGGCCAGCGCAAAAGCCTCTGTGGAGCATCTGGCCGCCCTCGAACCCGAACTGGCCGTGACCGGCCACGGACGGGCAATGCGCGGGCCGCAATTGCGGGCCGCGCTGCACGCCCTGGCCCAGGATTTTGACCGCGTCGCCGTGCCGGACCACGGCCGGTATGTGCTGCACCCGGCCACGGTGGAAAACGGAGCCGCTTACCGCCCGAAGTAGCATTGACCGGTGTGCCGAGTGCCGAGGGAAAGAAGCCTTCAGGCAGCAAAGCCCAGGCGTGTTAGTATTAATACCCGCGAGGCAAAGGACACTGCCCGCAAACATCGCGCCGCGACCGGCGAAACGGAAGACGGCGACAAGCCGTGCCCCGGCAGCTTTTTTGGAGAAAGAACCTTGTTTAAATTTGTTGTCTTTTCTGCAATCCCCTTTGCTTTCCTGTCTGGTGTGATGCCCCCGGCGGCGGCCCAGAAGACAGAGATGGTCGCCGACTTCTACGGGGCGATGCCTACGGGGGTGACGGTGTCGCAGACGGGGCGGGTGTTTGTCAACTACCCGCACTGGGGGGACCAAGTGCCGTTCACCGTGGCCGAGATCAAGAATGGCAAGGCGGTGGCGTACCCAAACGCGGCGGTCAACCGAATCAACAAGAAGAACCCGGCGGCGTGCCTGTACTCGGTGCAGAGCGTCGTCGTAGACCCCAAAGACCGGCTGTGGGCGGTGGACACCGGCAGTGTCAAGCTGGGGCCGAACGTGCCGAATGGGCCGAAGCTGGTTTGTATAGACCTCAAAACCAACACGATCACGCGCAAGATTTTCTTTCCGCGCTCGGTGGTGACGCCGGACACGTACCTGAACGACGTGCGCTTTGACCTGCGGCGCGGCAGGGCAGGGATGGCGTTTATCACCGACTCGGGGGCGAAGTCGCCGGGCGGCATCATTGTGGTTGATCTGGCCTCCGGCAAAAGTTATCGGCGGCTCGGCAATGACCCCTCCACGCAGTATGTCCCGAACTTCACGCCGATTGTGGAAGGGCAGCCGCTCCTCACGCGCAAGCACGGGCTGTCGCCGCAGCATTTGAAGCTGAAGTCGGACGGCATTGCGATCAGCGCGGACGGCAAGCGGCTGTATTACTGCCCGCTGGCCTCGCGGCATCTGTACAGCGTGAGTGTGGACGCGCTGGCGGACCCGAAACGCTCCGAGTCCGAAGTGGCCGCGACGGTCACGGATTTGGGCATCAAGGGCGCGTCGGACGGGCTGGAAACAGACGCACAGGGGCGGGTATATGTCACCGATTATGAGCGTGCCTCTGTCAAGCGGGGCCGTCCGGGCGGGCCGTACACGACGGTTTTGCAGATGCCGTCGCGGTTCTGGCCGGACACGCTTTCGATCAGCCGTGACGGCTATCTGTACGCGACGGGCAACCAGCTCCAGCGGCAGCCGTCTTACCACAACGGGAAAGACCTGCGGGTGAAGCCCTACAAGCTGTACCGGGTAAAACTAGACGCCAAGCCGGTGGCGCTGAAGTAGGAAAGGAAACCGGCACTGGAAGTGCCGGTTTCCTGTGAGCGATTGACAAGACAAGTGCTGCAATGAAAGGGCTACATTAATGGCAGAAGAGACACTGACGCAGGATAAACCAACCAATATCGCCAGCACGGAACGCTGGGCGACAGCGATTTTAGGCGGGGCGCTGGCGACCTACGGCGTAATCCGCCGCTCTCCGGCGTCGTATGCGCTGGCCGCACTGGGCGCGGGCCTGGTGTACCGGGGCGCGAAAGGGCACTGCCTGGCCTACAGTACGCTGGGAGTGAATGGGACGACGCCGCAGACAAAAGAGGAAGTGCGCGAGAAGCTGGGGGATGCGGGCATCAAAGTGAACCATGCGGTCACGGTTATGAAGCCCGTGGAAGAGCTGTATGCGTACTGGCGTGACTTCACGAACCTGCCTAAGATCATGGATCATCTGGAGTCGGTGACGGTGCAGGACGGGAAAAAGTCGCACTGGGTCGCCAAAGCGCCGCTGGGAAGCACTGTGGCGTGGGACGCCGAGATTATCAACGAGGTGCCCGGCGAAGTGATCGCGTGGCAGTCGTTGCCCGGTGCGGATGTGGAGAATGCCGGGGCGGTGACGTTCAAACCCGGTCCAGTGGGACGTGGAACCGAGGTGCGGGTGGAGATTTCCTATGCCCCGCCGGCAGGAAAAGCGGGGGCGCTTGTGGCCCGGCTGCTGGGCGAAGAGCCGCGCCGTCAGCTTGACGACGACCTCCGGCATTTCAAGCAGATCATGGAAACCGGGGAGCGGGCCACCACCGAAGGGCAGCCATCGGGGCGTGGACCGGACACAGACAACGTCAAGTAGGACAACACAGGGCAGGAGGACGAGGGGTTTTCAACCCCTCGTTCCCCGATTCGGCAACAACAAACACGCAAGGAACAAATTATGAAAGCACTGTGCTGGTACGGCAAGAACGATGTTCAGGTTACGCAGGTCCCGGACCCGAAGATTCTGAACCCCCGCGATGCCATCATTAAAATTACGTCCACCGCCATTTGCGGCTCGGATTTGCACCTGTATAACGGCTTCATCCCGTCGATGGAAAAGGGCGACATCCTGGGCCATGAATTCATGGGCGAAGTTGTTGAGCTGGGGTCGGCGGTCAAAAACCTCAAAATCGGCGACCGGGTGGTGGTCCCGTTCACCATCGCCTGCGGCAACTGTTACTTCTGCCAGAACGATCAGTACGCCCTGTGCGACAATTCCAACCCGAACGCGCTGATGCCGGACGAAGCATACGGGTACTCGCCCGCCGCCATCTATGGCTACTCGCACCTGTATGGCGGCTATGCGGGCGGGCAGGCGGAATACGCCCGTGTCCCCTTCGCGGACATTGGTCCCATCAAGGTTCCCGAGGGGCTAACCGATGAGCAGGTGCTCTTTCTCTCCGACATCTTCCCGACCGGCTACCAGGCCGCCCAGTACTGCGGCATCAAGCCAGGCGACACGGTGGCCGTGTGGGGCTGCGGTCCGGTCGGCCAGTTCGCTATTCAGAGCGCCTATTTGCTAGGTGCAGAGCGGGTGATTGCAATGGACCATCTGCCGGAGCGGCTGGCAATGGCCCGCGACAAGAGCCACGCGGACCCCGTCAACTACGAAGACCAGGACAACCTGTTTGAGACCCTCAAAGAGATGACCGGCGGGCGCGGCCCCGACCACTGTATTGATGCGGTCGGTCTGGAAGCCCACGGACACGGCCTGGGCAACATTTACGACAAAACCAAGCAGCTCGCCCGGCTGACGTCGGACCGCTCCAACGTGCTGCGGCAGGCGATCCAGTGCTGCGGCAAGGGCGGCACGGTGTCTATCCCCGGCGTCTACGGCGGCTTTTTGGACAAGTTCCCGATGGGCGCGGCCTTCGCCAAAGAGCTGACTTTGAAGATGGGCCAGACTCATGTGCAGCGCCTGCTGAGACCCCTGATGGAGCATATCGTCAAGGGCGAGATCGACCCAACGTTTATTATCTCGCACCGGATGACGCTGGACGAAGCGCCGGAAGGGTACAAAATCTTCAAAGAGAAGACCGAAGGCTGCACCAAAGTCGTGCTGACGCCGTAACCTACCTTCCTTGCTTCGCTCATTCTTCGCTTCGCAGGGTCCTCCCTAAAGGGAGGATACCGAGAAGACCCCCTAGCCCCCAATAATGGGGGAATCGGAGAAGACAGGGCAAGCCATCTCCTAATGTCCGGCTCCCCATTATTGGGGCGGGGGGGCCTCCTCTCCGGGTCCTCCCTTTAGGGAGGAACCTGCGAAGCGAAGAATGAGCGAAGCAAAGAAGGTAGGTCTCGGGGCTTGCCATCTGATACCATGAACAAAACCACACGAAATCTGCTGCTGGGAGCGGGGCTGTACCTTGCCGTCCGCGCCGCCGGTCAAAAGAGCCGCGAGGTGGACCTGAACGGACAGGTCGTGCTCATCACCGGCGGCTCACGCGGCCTGGGGCTGGCCTTAGCGCGGGAGTTTGCGGGGCAGGGCTGCAAGCTGGCGCTGTGCGCCCGCGACGGCGCAGAGCTGGCGCGGGCGCGGGACATTCTGGCCCGCGACGGGATCGAGGCGGTGACGTTTGTATGCGATGTCACCGATCAAACGCAGATTGCTGAATTAGTCCACACCGTCACGGACTACTTTGGGCAGATAGACATTCTGGTCAACAATGCGGGCATTATCGAAGTCGGCCCGGTGCAGAACATGGCGCGGGCAGACTTTGAGGACGCGCTGGCTGTGGACTTCTGGGGCGTGCTGGACATGACGCTGGCCGTGCTGCCCGGTATGAAAGAACGGGGCGCGGGGCGGATTGTCAACATCACCAGTATCGGTGGCAAAGTGGCCTTCCCGCACCTGCTGCCCTATGCCGTCGCCAAGTTCGCCGCCACCGGGCTGTCCGAGGGTCTGCGCCCCGAGCTTCGGCGGGATGGCATTGTGGTGACGACCATCGTGCCAGGGCTGCTTCGCACCGGCTCGTACTTTCACGCGCTCTTCAAGGGCCATCAGCCCGAAGAGCTTGCGTGGTTCGGGCTAGGGGACAGCCTGCCCGGCGGCTCCCTAAGCGCCGAGCGGGCGGCGCGGCAAATCGTGCAGGCGACCCGGCGCGGCGACGCCGAGCGCATTCTATCCCTGCCCGCGACGCTCCTAGCCCGTTTGCAGGGCGCGGCTCCCAATACAGCGGCGGGCCTGCTGACGCTCATCAACAACGCCGCCCTGCCGCCGCCGTCCGACGCGCCAGTGTCCGTGCCCACGATGGAAGGCACAGAAGCCGCCCCTGATGTCCCTGCCCGTCCGCTGTTTGAGGCGGCCACGGCCCTAGGCGAATCGGCAGCAGTACGGCTCAACGAGTAGGGGCGCTGCTTGTTGCGTCCTCTTTTCTTTATCGCTACCGGCCAAAGGAGCCGTGGGATTGAAATCCTCGGCTATGAGGCGCAGACGCCGAGTGTCCACCGACGTGGACAAAGAGCAGAAAGCGTTTACAGGGCCGGACCTGCCGATGGCTCTGTTATCCGTGTTACGCTGTTTTCACTCACAAGCAAAGCTTCACCGTCAGCAATCTCTACCACCGGAAATGGAGTCAATTCCTGAAAGCGGCGGAACTGCGCCGCAAAGGTTGGCACTTCATTCCATCGGTTCCAATGAGGCATCACGACAAAGTCAACTAGTTCCAGACCCCGATTATCTGTGATGCCATAAGTGTCAAGGTTGCTGTCGAACTGCTTGACAACAGCCAAACTGGGGCCGAGTACGACCGCACCCGCGCTGGCGCCGACCAGAAGCGTTTGACCGCCCAATGTTTCCTTCAAAATGCTGTCTGCTCGGCTGCGGCGCAGATGATGCAGCAGGTAGAAGGAATTGCCGCCGTTTAGATAAATTACGTCATAGCCGCGCAGGTTCTCCGCTGGCTCGGTTTCCACATCTAGGAAGTCGCAGCAGATGAAGCCCAGTGCGTTCAGACAATCCTGGGTGCAGACAGCGTGCCGATTGCGTTCTTTCCACGGCACGGAGGCTGTTGTCACAATCACAGCCCGCAGCGCCGAGGGCTGCCGTGGCAGTGTATGAACGAAGGCATTTTGAACAGCAGCGGTCCGAAGTCCGCTAGATGTGAGCAGCATTGACACAACAGCACCTCCTTTGCGTCATCCAACGCGATTATACCTATTCCAGCTCTTGAAAACCTCTCCAGTTTCCGCCCTTCGCGTACCTGGCGCTTTTACCAGGTAACGGCGGCGGCGGCAGCCTCCAATAATCCCAGTGTGAACCAACTGCTTTCCAACAAACCCCGCGTGCTGGTGATTGACCCGGAGCCGATGAGCCGGACGCTGGTGGACGCCGTGCTGCGGACGGATAACCGGTACGAAGTGGTGTGCGTCGGCGACGGCGGGGAGGGGCTGGACGCAGCCCGGCTGGCGCGGCCTGACCTGGTGCTGCTGTCGGCGATCATGCCCGGCGAAGGCGTGAAGCGCGGCGATGACGGCTTCGCGGTCTGCCGGACCCTGAAAGCAGACGCCCAGACGCGGCGCGTGCCGGTGCTGCTGGTGACGGCGCAGACGACCACCGCGCAGCGGGTGCAGGGGTACGAAGCCGGGGCGGACGATTTTGTGTCCAAACCCTTCAACCGCGTGGAGCTGCTGGCGCGGGTGCGGTCGCTGCTGCGAATCAAATCTTTGAACGATCAGCTTGACGAAGTGGAAGACGTGATTTATTCCCTGAGCCGGGCGGTGGAAGCGCGTGCCGGAGACGCCGAGCCGGACGGCAGCACGGCGCGGGTGACGGCTTACGCGCAGGCGCTGGGAGCGGCGCTGGGGCTGGAAGACGAGGCCCTGCGGTTGCTGGGGCAGGCGGCGGTGCTGCGGGATGTCGGCAAAATCGGCCTGCCGGATGAGCTTCTGAAGAAGCCGGGCAACTGGAGCGAGCAGGAGCGGGCGCGGATGCAGCGGCATACTGTGCTGGGCGAGCAGATTGTGGCCCCGCTGCGGTCCACGGCGGCGCTGCTGCCGATTATTCGGCATCACCACGAGCGGGTAGACGGCAAAGGCTACCCGGACGGGCTGCGGGGGGACCAGATTCCGCTGGGGGCACGGATCGTGGCGATTGCGGATGCCTACAACGCCATGCTGTCACACCGGCCTTACCGGCCCGCGATGTCGCCGGAGCGGGCGCTGCAAGCCCTGCAGGCGGGGGCGGGGCGGCAGTGGGATAGGGCGCTGGTCGATGTGTTCGTGAGCTGGGCGGGCCGTCAAAGCCCGGTGTCGTCTGCGGTCTGCCGCATGGCGGCCTAACCCTGCTGTCAACGAGACCCCGGCGGCCTGTGCCGCCGGGGCTTTTTTGTGCCTGAGTTTGTGCTAGATCGTGTGCCGGTGCGGTTAGAAAATGCGCCGTTTGGGTAAAGTCCTACGCGGACATGGGCACGATGTAAAATAATTTTATATAAACGTAATCCAAATCACTGAAAAAAGAAAGTTTTTTTGAGACAATAAAGGGCTTGACTGCGTAATAAAAGTGGAGCGGGTTTGCGGGCGGCAAATGCAGGCGGAACCGCAAATGCAGGACAGGTGTTTATTTATCGGGCAGTATTTATATTTGACAGCTTGATTATTGCAGTAAAGTGGCAGATGGTTTGGTGACAAAGGGGAAACCAATGGGGAGCAACAACATAGCACTGATGGAACCAGAAGCGGCAGCGCGGCCGCGTGGCGCGGTGGGACAGGAGCGGCGGGAGTTTGGCGGCGACGACAACGCGCTCGCAGGCGCGGGGGCGCTCGACGACCCGGATGCAGTGCGTTTTCTGGCGCTGGCAGGCGGGGCGGACGATGACACGTCCCTGCCGCTGCTGGACGGCTCGGCGGGTGATGACGATGCAGAAGAGGCAGCGGACGACGAGCCGGAGCAGCCAACGGTCTATGCGCCGGTGGAAGAAAACCCGCGTGACGAGTCGCTTCAGATGTGGATGCGGAAGACCAAAAGCACCAAGCTGTTGAACGCCGAGGAAGAGATTGACCTGGCACGGCGGGTCGCCGACGGCGATCAGCGGGCCAAAGATATTCTGACCGAGGCCAATCTACGTCTGGTTGTGTCCATAGCCCGGCGCTACTCCGTGCCTGGCATCAGCCTGGCGGACCTTATTCAAGAGGGCAACATCGGCTTGATCCGTGCCGTCGAGAAGTTCGACTACACAAAGGGCTACCGCTTCAGCACGTATGCGACGTGGTGGATTCGCCGGGCCATTGCGCGGGCGGTCATCAATCAGGGCCGGACCATCCGTATCCCGGTCTACGTGGCCGAGACGATCCACAAGCTGGTTCGCACCGAGGGCCTGCTGCGCCAGCAGCTCTCGCGGGAGCCGACCCAGGACGAGCTGGCCGCCGAGATGGACGTTCCCGTAGAGCGGGTCAACGAGATCAAGCGGATCGCCTCCGAGCCGCTGTCTCTGGAAACGCCGGTCGGCGAGAAAGACTCCGCGCAGCTTGCGGACTTCATCCAGAGCAATGCCAACCAGTCGCCGTCCGACGCGGCGGTGAACCTGATCCGCCGGGAGCAGCTCGACGCCGTTCTGGACAAGCTGACCCCGCGTGAGCGGGACGTCGTGCGAATGCGCTTTGGCCTCGACGACGGCTACGCGCACACGCTGGAAGAAGTCGGCCAGCGGTTCGCCGTGACCCGCGAGCGGGTGCGCCAGATCGAGCTTCGCGCCCTCAAGAAGTTGCGCCGGATGGGGCCGGTCGACATCCGGGCCTAACAGACAAAACAACCGCCTCTGCTTCCAAATAGGAGCAGGGGCGGTTTGTGGTTGGAAGGAACACCGATGAGTGATATTGCTGAACCCACACAAACGTCCCCAGAGGGTTTTACCAACGAATTGGTGTGGCAAATGTATCTGGAAGAAATGAAAAAGAACCGTCAGGCTGACATTGCCGAAGCAAACCGTCTCGCGGACTTGGAAATGGAACGGCAGGGATAACACCGATGGCTTACCTGCTGAATACCGATTCTGCGTCACTGGCGTTTCGCGGCAATGAACGTATCCGTGCCCGCATCCAGCAAGCGCCAATTCCCGGAGTGTGGTTAAGCGCGATTGCTGCCGAAGAAATCATGCAAGGTACGCTGGGGGCAATCAACAAGCACCGAGACAAGGCCGGGGCACTGGCCGCGTATCAGCTTTTCCTGGATGCAGTAGAGTCAATCTGCGAATACCGCGTTCATCTTTATAATACTGAGGCGATGCTTGTCTACGCTTTTTTTCCGCCTCTGTGAAGCGTCTGGGAACGCAGGACTGCCGGATCGCCGCCAGCGCGATTGCCGCCGGGTGGATTGTGGTGACGGCAAACACGCGGCATTCTTCGCAGATACCGGGCGTACAGTTTGAGGACTGGAGCCGATGACTGCGGCGGAGCAAACAACTCAAAAGAGTTTTTCTGCCTAACTGTCGCTATACCGAGTGCCGGGGGTATGAAACCCCTGGCATTGAAAAGCAGCCGCTCTCAGGGCGGAAGAGATTAGCGAAGAGCTTGGCTTGCTCATCCTTAGCCCGGCCGGGCGTCTGCTTTGATTGCCGTGGGTTTTATACCCCCGGCACTCTGTGTCGCAGCAGTTCGGCCGCAGTGCCACTCAAAAGTCTCGCTGCCCGCCGCCGACACAGCCGAAAACCGAGCGATTGATGCAGCGCGGCGCTAAAGGGCGCTGAAGGTTGCCACGAAGTTCTTGGGCGACTGGCCCATAAAGGCGGTGCCAGCGGCGATGCCGTCGGGGCGGCCAAACTGGTTGACACCCTGGTCCTGGTCGTTTTGCGGGCTGGTGTTGGCGTAGCCGGGAGAGACCTGCGCGGGGCGCAGGAACCTGACATGGCCGTCGGCGAGGGCGAAATTGGAGCCGTCGCTGTGCCGGGCCGGGCCGAGGCGCTGGTAGGTCGGCCCGGTGCGCGGCGGGTTGCCCATCCCGACCGAATCGCTGGGGCCGGTCGCGTAGAAACCGGAGCAGTTGTAATCAAGGTAGCCGTTGCTGGTGTCCCCGCCGTCCACGCCGGGGGACGCGCTGCCGGCGGTGGTGCTGTCGTCGGCCACCGAAAGCAGGTCGGCCTGGGCGCCCTGCACTTCGACGAGCAGAACGGTGGAGGAAGGGGTGGACTGACCGGCCAGCAGGCCGCCGGGCTGCCCGCCGTCCAAGTTTGAGTTCATGCCGTAGGAAACCGGATAATCGGTCTCGCCGAGGCCGTTGAGGTTCTTCGCCGAGGGGGTGGGGTCGTCCGGACAGCGGTAGACGGCGGTGCTGCTGACATACGCATACACTTCCGACCCCCAGCCGGTCCCGGTCGGATACGCCGCGCCCCGGTGATCGCAGGGCATGCGCTCATCGCTGTCCTGCGTGTACTGGACTATCGCAAGGCCGATCTGCTTCATATTGGACGAGCAGGAAGCGCGGCGGGCATTCTCACGCACTTTCTGAAAGACAGGAAACAAAAACGCGGCGAGAATGGCGATAATGGCGATGACGACGAGCAGTTCGATCAGCGTGAAACCGCGCTTGCTGGAAGGGGCAGAGTGCTGGACATCTGGCATGGCATTCCTCCGGGCGTAAGTGTTGAGTCACTATACCCTAAACAAAACGGCCCCCGCTTCTTTTTAGAAGCGGGGGCCGTTTTTTCTTACGCGGACTGCGGGGCGGGCCTGGGAACATCGGGCGCGGAATTCTGCGGCAGAAGGCGGTTGCCGCGCTGGGAGGTCAGCACGGTGACAGCCCACTGGAACATCACCAGCAGGCGGTTGCCGTAGCCGATCAAATAAAAGATGTGGATGCCGAGCCACATCAGCCAGGCAAAAAAGCCGACAAACCGGACAAAGCCGAGGTCGGCGGCGGCATAGCCGCGTGCGACCTGCGCGAGATTGCCTTTGTCCCAGTAGTTAAATGGCGGCGGGGCGGGCAGATTCTTGACGCGGCGGCGAATGACTTTGGCGACGTAGCTGCCTTCCTGCATGGCGGGCGGGGCAAGACCGGGCATCGGGATCGGGTCGGGCTTGGGCAGGCCAAACAGGTTCCGCGCCGGAGCGACCACAGCGGCGGTGTCGCCGAGAATAAAGATTTCAGGGTGGCCGACCACGCTGAGGTCCGGGCCGACTTTGGCGCGTCCGCTTTTGTCAGCTTCCGCACCGACCCACTGAGCGGCATCGGAGCCGACAGTCCCGGCGGTCCACAGCACGGTCCGGGCGGGGATTTGCTGGCCGCTGGCGGAGATGCCGTGTTCGCTGACCTCTTCCACTTTGGCATTGAGGCGGATTTCGATGCCCATCTTTTCCAGATGGGCCTGCGTTCTGGCGGCGATGTCTTCCGGGAACGCCCCCATGATCCGGTCGGCGGCCTCGACAATGATCACCTTTGCCAAAGCGGCTTTGATATGATGGAACTCAGTGTCCAGGGTTTCATCGATGAGCTGCTGGATAGAGCCAGCCAGCTCCACGCCGGTGGGTCCCGCGCCGACCAGCACGAAGGTCAGCAGCATACGGACGCGATCAGAGTCCGGCTCGGGCTTGGCGGCTTCCACTTCGGCGGCTTCGAACGCCTGAAGCACTTTGCCGCGCATGGTCAGGGCATCGTCCACGGTTTTAAGGCTGGGGGCGATCTGCTGCCATTCGGGGTGCCCGAAATAGTTGTAATGGCTGCCGGTGGCAAGAATAAGCGTGTCGTAAGACAGGGTGCGCCCGGCGATGTTTACCTGACGCTGTGCGGTGTCTACGCCGGTGACTTCGGCCATCAGCACCTCCGTGTTCTTCTGCTTTGCCAGAATAGAGCGCAGGGGCGCGGCGATGTCGTCGACAGGCAATTCACCCGTCGCCACCTGATACAGCATGGGCTGGAACAGATGGAAGTTGTTCTTGTCGATCAGCGTAACGGCAACGGGGGCAGTCGCAAGAGCGCGGGCGGCATACAGACCGGCGAAGCCGCCGCCGACAATGATAACGGTATGCGGTGAATTTGAGTGCTGCAAATTGGGGGACTGTGGTGTGTCAGGCATGGGTATCTTCTACCCGTGGCGGGGGTAAAGAAAACGCCATATATGCCTATAATAGAACTGTTGACAATGATGACAGTGTTGTGGTATAATGATGACATGGCAAAAACAGACGAACTTCAGAAGCAGACCCTGCGCGTTTTGACTGAGATGGGCACCCCGGAGAAACCGCTGTCGGCCCGTGCGGCGGGCGAAAAGCTGGGGATTGGCTACAACCAGATTTCCGACATGGCGAAGGGCAAGTCGCCGGGGGAAAAAACGCTCATTAAATGGGCCAGCGCGGTGGGCGAGCCGCCGATGGACTGGCTGCACTATGCGGGCAAGCATGAGTTCGCCCGGACGCTGGACAGCCCGGATGCCGAAGACGAGGCCCCGGAGCAGGCGGCGGTGAGGCAGATCGCCCGCGAGCTATCGCGGGTCCCGCCGGAGCGTCAGCCGCTGCTCCTGCGTCAGCTTCGGGCACTGATTCGGGCGACGGCAGGCGATGCCGAGAAGTAGCAAACCAACAAAGAAAGACAAGCCGATGATTGAAATGATGAATAGCAACACGGTCAAGAAAATGCTGACCGGCCTGCGCTCCCTGTGGAGCTACATGAACGAAGGCCCGCAGCACGACTACGAGCGGGTGTATCTGTGTTCGGTCGCACCGATGAGCGCCGAGGCACTTCGGGAAAACCAGGAAGCGGAGCGGGTGCACAATCCTGTTTAATGCCACTTCCCTGAAACCATAAAGACCTGAGAGGCTTTCTCTCGGGTCTTTATGGTTTATGTATGATTGCAATTAACGCAATTCGGTCGCGTTTTGCAGAGGTGATAATAATGAAAATGACTTCGGTGATTTCCGCACTTGGCATCCCCGTTCTGGGTCTGGGCGCTTTGCTGTTCGGCCCGCTTTTGCTGGGCTGGAACGGGCCGCACGCGGGGCCGTCTGCCCTGATGCTTTCGGCGGAAGGCCGCGCAGACACGGTGTATCTCCTGACACCGAACACACGGACCAATGGCGTGATGGCGACCATTCTGCGTCAGGAATACCGGCGGGTGGCCCGCTGCCAGGCGCGTGTCCCGGCGCATCCTGATGGCATGGCGGAGGCGGTGGCAGGCTACAATCTGGTGGCCCGCGAATGCACGCCCGCCGTGTTTGCGATGACGGGGCTGCCGACAGTGCTGACCCCCTAGCCTCCCCCACGGAACCTCTCCCCCCTCTGGAAGAGGGGCCGGGGGAGATCTCCTACGCGGGGGGAGAGGCTCCGCGTTGACGCTTTCCCTGTGCCTGTGTTATAATGCCTCAAGACTTATTCCACATCTGGACATGAAGATGGAGCAAGGCACGAGATATGGCATTCGGCAGTAACGGGAATGGAACCAACGGAACAAATGGAGCGAAAGGCAGCAGCGTGAGTTATGCCCTGCCGCCGCTCTTGACGCCGCCGCGTGAGCGGCTGCCGATGGGGACGGTGGTACGCGGGTCGCTGCAAGCCGGGATTCAGATGAAACTCGGCGGCGGCGGCTCCGTGGAAGAAGTGCGGGCGGGCAAGTTCGTAGTGGTAGACGGGGCAAAGCACGAATTCTTTGCCATGATCACCGATGTCACTCTGGATTGCAGCGCCCCCGGCGCCCTCGCGGACCCGCCTTCCACCGGCGGGGCGGCGGATGCGTTTCTGCGGCAGGTGCTGTCCGGCACGTCTACGTTTGGCACGGTCACCCTGAAGCCCCTGCTGATGCGAACCAAAACCTACGGGTCGGAGTTTGAACCCGTCAAGACCGTGCCGACCCACTTCAGCGGCGTAGGCGAGGCGACCGAAGAAGACATCGCGGATATTTTCGGGTCGGAGACGCAGGGCGACAAATACTTTACGCTGGGTGCGCCGCTGGACATGGAACAAATCCCCGTCTGCCTGGACTTAGAGAAGTTCGTGGAACGCTCCAACGGCATTTTCGGCAAGTCCGGCACGGGCAAGACGTTTTTAACGCGCATTTGTCTGTGCGGGACGATTAAGAACAAGAAGGCTGTCAATTTAGTTTTTGATATGCACGGCGAATACGGCTGGGTGGGCACGACCGAGGACCCAACCAAGCAAGGAGTCCAGGGCCTCAAAAAATACTTTGGCAGCCGGGTCAGCGTCTTTACGATGGACCGGGAGTCGTCAGAGCGCCGCAAAGTCCCCGTCGAAACCCAGGTGCGTATCCCCTACAGCCAGATTTCCTCAGAAGACATTCTGCTGCTGACCGCCGAGCTGAACCTCAACCAGAGCGCCGCCGAGACGACGTTCCTCCTGGAGCAGCATCACGGAAAGAAGTGGCTGGCCGCGCTGCTCCGCATGGACGGCGACGGGATCAAAGAGTTTGCCGAGAAAAGCGGCGGGAATGCGCTGTCGCTGGGGGCACTCAAGCGCAAGCTCGGGCGCATGGTGGACGAGTGCAAGGGCTTCCTGATTGAAGATGTGCCGGGCGAAGCCGACGACTCGGTGCGGCAAATCATGGGCTGCCTCCTGAAAGATGTCAATGTCGTCCTGGAGTTCGGCAACTACCGCAAGCCGCTTCAATATATGCTGGTGGCGAATATCTTGACGCGGCAAATCCACCACGAATATGTCAAGCTCACCGAGGCGGCGATGGGAGACAAGGGCAAAAAGCCGACGCCGCTGGTGATTACGATTGAAGAGGCGCACAAGTTTCTCTCGCCGCATCTGGCCGGGCAAACTATCTTCGGCACGATTGCCCGTGAGCTTCGCAAATACAGCGTCACGCTGCTGGTGGTGGACCAGCGGCCTTCCGGCATCGATTCGGAAGTTTTGTCCCAGCTTGGCACACGGATTACCTGCCTGCTGAACGATGAAAAAGACATTGACGCCGTGCTGACCGGCATCTCCGGGGCGTCGGCGCTGCGGGGCGTGCTGGCGTCACTGGACTCCAAGCAGCAGGCGCTTCTCATGGGCCATGCCGTGCCGATGCCGGTGGTGGTGCAGTCGCGGACGTATGACGATCAGGCGTTCCGGGACAGCATGGGCGGCTTCGGCACCGCCGCCGCACCGAAGGCGGCGCTTGATATTGGGGACTGGAAGTGACCCGTTTCCCGCCAACTATCCTCTCCTATTGCCTGCCCACGGGACTGCTGACGCTGCTGTTTTTGTCCGGGGCGGCCCACGCGCAGATGCCGGAGCAGAAGCCGGATCAGCCGCCTGCGCCAATCAGCGCCGGGCCGCCCCGGATGCCAACCACCCTTCCCCCGCCCCCCGCCGCGCCTGCGGTGGATTTAGTGTATCAACGCCTGTCCGGGCCGGTGGACCATCCCCGGATTGTACTGCCACGTGTGGTCTACGGCAATGAGCTGACACTGGACGCCGACACTGCCGAGGCAGATTTGGCGGCGCGGCGCTATGTGCTGTCCGGCCATGTCCG
This sequence comes from uncultured Armatimonadales bacterium, assembly GCA_964251675.1. Taxonomy (GTDB): domain Bacteria; phylum Armatimonadota; class Armatimonadia; order Armatimonadales; family Capsulimonadaceae; genus JANXMY01. The sequence continues at coordinate 81,731 of CAXUKS010000012.1, read as the reverse complement.
GGTGCATGAGACGGACACCACGCTCCGGACGGGCGCGGTGACACTGAGCGGCGCGGCGCAGACGGCACTGGTGGACAGCGCCCTGGTGACGCAGCGCGTGTTTTCCCTGCGGGCCGACACGCTGACCGCCCAGCCGACGCGGGTGGTGGGCCAGCACGTCATGGTCACCACCGTAGCTGATGGAGGCCGGGCGGATGTGTCGATTCGCGCCCAGACGCTGACGCTGGACCAGACCTCAGAGCGCGGGACGCTCCGCAACGCCAGCCTGTATTTGTTTGGAACGCGCCTTCTCACCGTGCCGCGTGTGACGTTTCGCGTGGGCAGCCGGGGCGGGGCGGCGCAGCGGAAGCTGCTGATCCCGACTATCGGCGTGTCCTCGCGCTACGGCACGTTTCTGGCCTTCGGCAGCAGCACGCGCATCGGCGCCGTGCCGTTCCAGTACCGCCTGCTTCTGCCGACGCGGCAGTCTTTGCAGGCCGTGGTGTTCGGCCAGCAGACGCTTTATGCTCCCTCCAGCCCGCGCCCGCCTGAGGCCCCGCCCGGCCCGCCGCCCACACTGCTGGAAAATATCCGGGCGTTCGCCACGGCCCCGACGCCCCTGCTGCCAGCGGGCGACCCCCTGCTGTTTCACGACTTCCTGCCCCAGCCTAACCCGATTATCTTGTTTGACGCGCCGGATCGCGGCGGGCTGACCCTGGGAGAAGAAGGCTCGATCCACGTCGCCGCCAATGGCCGCCGCCGTGACGACCTGTATGTCTCCCGCCTTCCCGAAGTGACCCTGCATGGGCGACTGCCTCTGACCCCCCTGCCGCCACGTCCGGCAACAGGCGACCCCGCCGCGTTCCGCGCCGCCCTGCGGCGGGTGGTGCTGTACCTGGACGCGCAGGAAACAATTGGGTCGTACCGGGAGCAGTTGTCGACGGCTCCCTACACCATCCGGGCACGGCGCACGCAGACACAGGTGGCGCTCAGCGCCTTCCCGTTTCTGATTGCGCCGAACACCGTCATTCAGCCACGCTTTTCAATCTCGTCCAGCGGCTACAGCGGCAGCAAGACGGCATACCGCTACGATCAGCTTGCCGTAGACATCAACCACTACTTTTCCGACCTCGCCGCTGTGGGCGTGCAGTTCAAGGGCAGCACGGCCAGCGGCGACTCGCCCTTTAACTTTGACGTGCTGGACTCCACCCGCGAGCTGGACGTGCGCCTCCAGATGGGCAACCGCCATTTAGTCGTCGCCGGGCGCGTCCGCTACGACCTGTCGCAGTCCGGCGTGATTGACTACCAGCTTGCCCTGTCGCCCGCCCTGCGCGGCCTGCTGCCGGTCTTTTCCTACAACTTCCGCACCCGGAGCATCGGGCTGGGCGTGGAGGTCAAAGGAGTGACTTTTTAGGAAATGGCCCCCTGCCTCTACTGACAGCAGTGAAGGGGGCGGCGTGGAGGCCATCTTTCTATTCTTCCTGCCCGACAAACGGATAGTCCGTGTAGCCGGTTGCTCCGGGCGCGTAGAACGTCGCCGTGTTCGGCGTGTTCAGCGGCAGATGGTGGGCCAGCCGCTTGGGCAGGTCGGGGTTGGCGATAAACTGCTGGCCCCACGATACGGCATCCGCCTCGCCCGCGTCCAGCACCTGCTGGGCCTGTTCGGGCGTGAACTGCTCATTGGCGATGACCGGGCCGCCGAACCGCTGCTTCATCTCGGGCGCAAAGCGCGGGCCGCCTTCGATAGACTCACGGATGAACAGGTACGCGACACCGCGCTTGCCCAGCTCTTCGGCCACGTAGCCATAGGTGGTCGCCGGGGCCGAATCGGCGCTGCCGTGATGCTCCATATTACGCGGGGACAGGTGAACGCCCACGCGGTCCGCGCCGAGGGCGGCAATCGCGGCATCCGTGGCTTCCAGCATAAACCGCGCCCGGTTTTCGAGGGGGCCGCCGTACTCATCGGTGCGGTGGTTTGTGCCGTCGCGCAGGAACTGGTCCGGCAGGTAGCCATTCGCGCCGTGGATTTCCACGCCATCAAACCCCGCCTCTTTCGCATTCCGTGCGGCCTGTTTGTAGTCGGCCATCAGCCCGTGGATTTCCTCCAGGGTCAGCGCATGCGGGATGGGGTAGGGGGCATGGCCGTTGTCCGGCGTGCGGATTTCGCCAGGGGCGGCCAGAGCCGATGCCGAAACGGGCTGCCGTCCGTCCAGAAAGTCCGGGTGCGAAAGCCGCCCGACGTGCCAGAGCTGGCAGACGATGTGCCCGCCCGCCGCGTGAACGCTGTCGGTGATCTCTTTCCAGCCCGCGATCTGCTCCGGTGACCAGATACCAGGGGTGGCGATGTAGCCCACGGCGTAGGGATTGATGCACGTTGCTTCGGTGAAAATCAGCCCCGCCGAGGCCCGCTGCGTATAGTATTCCCGCATGAGGTCATTGGGAACGCGCCCGTCTGACGACCGGCTGCGGGTGAGCGGAGCCATGAAAATGCGGTTTGGGAGCGTGAGCGCCCCCAGCGTGATGGGGTCAAACAGTGTGGGCATAAGTCTTGCTTTCGTAAAAATAGTGAGGGCAGAGCAATTCGGAGACCTACCACCTTGTTTCAAATCGTGCCCCTACGGCATTATCCGTATCCTTCCTTTAGGAAGGACCCTGTGACGAAGGAACAAGGTGGTAGGTCTCTTACGGCTCTAAAACTACCTTGCCGGTCGTTTTGCGGTCTACAATCGCCTGATGCGCTTTGGCGGCGTCGGCGAGGGGGAATTTGTCTTCGGCAATAATCGTCAGCGTGCCGTCCGCCACCCAGCCGATAAGCTGCTTCAGCGTTTCGGGGATGACCTCCTGCGGAGTACGGGTCAGGTTCCAGCCGCGTATCGTCTGCCCGCCAAAGATCGTGCCCGACAAATCGCTGCCCGTCAGCGCCGTCTCCGACGTGGCCTGTGCGCCGTAGACGACCCAGTAGCCGCCATCGGCCAGCGGCTTGAGGCCGCCTGCGCTGTCGCCGGTGGCATCCAGATAAATGTCCACGCCTTTGCCGCCCGTGGCGGCTTTGATCTGATCCGGCCAGCCGTCCTGCGTGTAGTCAATCGCTTCGTCCGCGCCCAGCTCTTTGACTTTGGCGCGTTTGTCTTCGGTAGAGGCCAGCCCGATGACGGTCCCTGCACCCAGAAGCTTCGCTATCTGTACCAGCAGTGAGCCGACGCCGCCTGCCGCCCCGGTAATCAGAACGCTTTTGCCTTTGATTTCGGGCACGGCCAGCGTCAGCAAGCCGTGGGCCGTCAGGCCCTGAATGAGCAGCGCGGTAGCTTCCGCAAAGCCGACTGCCTCGGGCAGAGGCGCAGCCCCGGCGGCGTCCACAACGGCGTACTCGGCGTAGCCTGCCGTGCAGTTCTCCGAAGTCAGCGACAGCACGCGGTCGCCCGGCTTCCAGCCTGTGACCCCCTCGCCGACGGCGGAGACGACCCCTGCCGCCTCGTAGCCGGGCACAAACGGCGGCGGCGGCGCGGGCGGATAGTGCCCTTCGCGGGCCACGATGTCGGCAAAGTTTATTCCAGCGGCCTTGACTTCAATCAAAATCTGGCCCGGCCCAGGCGTCGGTGTCGGCTGATCAATGAGCTGCAAGACTTCGGGACCGCCGGAGCGCGTCACTTGAATGGCTTTCATGTGTAATTTGCTTTCTGTCAGTGACTACCAGGGCAGCGTCTCGCCCAGGTGGAAGAAGCCGCCCGTGGGTCCGTCCTCCGGCAGAGTGGCAAGGGTGACGGCGGTTTTCGCGCCTTCTTCCAAAGTCAGGTCACCGCCGGGGTTCATGTCGGTCTTGACCGAGCCGGGGTGGGCGATGTTCACTTTGATGGGTGTATCTTTCAAGCTGCCGGCTTGAATGACGCCCAGCATATTCAGCGCGGCTTTGGAAGAATTGTAGGCAGGCAGCAGGTATTCGGTGGGGATTTGCCCCGAAGCATTGGTGGCCAGCGAGCCGAGAATGCTGGACTGATGCACGACGCGCCCCGCCGGGGCGGCCTGGAGCAGAGGCAGCAGGGTCTCGGTCAAAAAGTAGGGGGCAATCACGTTTGCGTCGTAAGTGCGTGCCAGCGTGTCCGGGGTGACCCCTTCCGACTCCAGCATGATCCCGGCGTTGTTGACCAGAATATCCAGCCGGCCAAACTTCTCCTGCAAGTAGGGCAGGGCGGCCACGCGGTCGGCGGCGTCGGTGACTTCCAGCTTCAGCGTGTGAGCATCAATACCCTCGGCTCGGAGCGTGTCCACCGCTTTCTGGCCCTTGTTCGGGTCACGGGACCCAACAACCACAGTGATGCCCTGGGCGCCAAGCTGCCGGGCAATTTCCAGCCCGATGCCTTTGTTTGCGCCTGTGATGAGAGCGACTTTCTTATCAGATGCCATACTCTGTAATCTCCTGGGGAAACGCAAAAGACCCGGCGTTTGACACGCCGGGTCAGTGGGTTACGCGCCTGCCAGCGCCTTGATCTGCTCGCGGGCAGCGGCCAGGAACTTCGGCGCTTCGTCGCCGTTCGCCGTGTTGTTGACATGGACAAACGTGACATCGGTGACGCCGAGGAAGCCCAGCACGGTCCGCACATAGGGGTCTTCGAAGTTGTAGGCTTCGCGGGCCTCGCCCGATCCATAGCCGCCGCCGCCACGTGCGGTCACGACAAATGCTTTCTTGTTCTTCAGCAGGCCCTCATAGCTCGGGGCAAAAGTCTCATTGACGCGGGCAACGTTGTCAATGTAAGCTTTGAAAGCGGCGGGAACGCTGAAGTTGTACATGGGGACGGCGAACACATAAATGTCGGCAGCCTTCAGCTCGGCGATCAGCGTGTCCGAAAGCGCCAGCACTTCTTTCTGGGCGGGGGTGCGGGCCTCGGCGGGGGTGTACATTGCGCCGATAAACTCTTCGGTGACGTGCGGGATGGCCTGATGGCCGAGGTCGCGGGTGGTGACGGCGTCGCCGGGGTGGGCTTGAAGCCAGGCTTCAAGGAACTCGCCGGAAATCTGGCGGGAGTGCGAGGCTTCGCCGCGTGCGCTGGCCGTGACGTGCAGGATGTGTGACATAGTGTTCTCCTTCGATAGGTTGGTGACTTGCTTAAACGAAACGTCGCGTTTCGTTTCTATCAACCGCAACACACGCTCTGTCAGATTTGTTCCCGGCAGCGTCGGGCTATTTTATTCCGATTCATTCCGGCTCGCGCAGCACAAGGCTGACCAGCGCACGCACGAACGCGGCATCCGGCGGGGCATGGCTAGTCATCAGCCGATAAAACAGCGGGCCGACCAGCGCATCGGCGGCGGCTTCCACGTCTGTGTCCGGCGAAATCCGCCCGGCGGCGCGGGCGCGTTCCAGCAGGCGGCACGTTTCCGCCCGGCGCGGGGCCAGATAGCCGGTGCGGAATGTCTCGGCGACTTCCGGGTCCGACTGGGCCTCGGCCAGAACACCGCGCAGGACGGTTCCCACCGGCCCGGCCAGTGCCGAGGCCAGCCCTTGAAGCTGTCCGCGCAGGTCTTCTTCCGGGCAGCCGGTGTCCGGGCGGCGGGGGCAGGGGCCGGAGGCAGCCAGAAACGCTTCCAGCACCACGGCGGCCTTGCCGGGCCACCAGCGGTAGATAGTTGCCTTGCTGACCCCGGCCTGCGCGGCAATCGCTTCCACGGTCACGCCTGCGTAGCCGCCCTGGACCAGCAGGTCCCGCGCTGCGTCCAGAATTGCCTGCTGGGCGGACTCGCTGCGGGGGCGTCCCAGTTTGGCACAGCAGCTTTGCTCGTCGTGCAGTTCGTCTTTCATAGAGAGATAGATTGGGGTTCAAACAGGTTCAAACAGCAAAAAAGCGCCACCCCCTCGGGGCGGCGCTCGCTCTGACGTTGCTGTTGTTGTCGCCGTCAATTTCGGCAACGTAGATATAGTATATCACAGAAACGGGGCCTGGTCAAGCGCCGAGCAAATCTATTGTCAGCGGCATAAGTGTCTGGCTGCGCCATAAATCTATGCAATTGTGGCTTTTCAGTGGATTTTGAGGCATTGACAGAAGCAAATCGAACAGCGCGGTGTTTTCTATTTGTCGCAAAATACGAGGGGTTAAAACCCCTCGCTAGGAGGCGCAGACGCCGGGAAGCCAAAGAATTAAGAGGAGCCAACCGCTATGACTTCTTTGGCCGCCCGGCGCGAAGCGCCTTCCAGCGAGGGGTTTTAACCCCTCGTCTACAACCCTTCGCCCCTCTCCTGCGCGGCCCCCGCATCCTTGCGGCGCACACGCAAAATCGCCATCTTCGTTGGGTGATTGAACGGAGCCGGGTCTGCGGGCAAGTTCGCCGCCGACCCGCCGCCGGTGAAGCTCTCCGGCACAGGGATCAGCCGCTCTATCGACAAATACCCGTCCGCGCACAGGGCTTCCAGACTCGCCAGATAGTCCGCGCCGCTCAGAAACAGCGCGTTGTTGACAGACACCAGATAGCCGCCGTCGTTGATAAGTGGCCGCACTTTGTTTAAGAGGCGCACGCCTTCCGCCGCCAGATCCACCATGCCGTGCCGGGTGCGCGAAAACAGCGGCGGGTCCACAAACACGCAGTCAAAGCGTGCCCCTTCCCGCTTCAAATGCCCCACCTGCGGCCAGAAGTCACCTGCCCGGAAGTCAGTTTTTTGGATCGCAAACCCATTGCGCGTGTACGACGCTTTGGCGACATTCAAGAAAGCCCGGCTGAGATCAAGCTGCACTACCCGCGAGGCCCCGCCCGCCCGTGCCGCGACCCCGAGGCTACCAGTGTAGGCGAATGTGTTCAAAACGCTTTTGCCCGCCAGCGTCTCTTTGGCCCACTCCCGCAGATGCCGGGTGTCCAGATAAAAGCTGCTGTCCTGATTGAGCGTCAGGTTCACGCCGTACCAGACGCCGTTCTCGCAGACAAAGCGGTCCGTCGCTTCCCCTTCCAGCAGACTGCCTCGCCGGGCCTCGTCGTCGCTTGTGTGCCGGGATTTGATGAGGACCGCCCGCAGCCAGGGCAGGCGCTCTTGGTAAAACGCGGCGGCTTCTGCGACGGCGTCGTCTACCAGCGTGGGGGAGTCGGCGTAGTTGTGCAGCACCAGCGTCCGGGCGTACACGTCCGCGCTTAGAGTAGGGAAGCCTTCGTAAAAGCCGTTGAACAGCCGGAATGCCGCTTCATGGCGCGGCTCAAAGTCGTCTGCCCGTGCGGCCAGCGCATTTTTCAGGGCCTCTTCAAAAGAGAGGGGGGTATTAGGTATCACGCGCTTATTATGGCACGTTTGAAGGCAGGAATACGAAGGCAGGAATACAGCGGGGGAAAAGCGAATAGAACGCCATGAAAAAATCCAGTATGAAACCGCATTTGGAAGACGGCAGTGTCATGGCACTGATTGAAATTCCACGCGGCAGCAAGAACAAGTATGAGTGGGACGACGACATGGAAGGCATCGCGCTGTCGCGTGTGCTGTACCAGTCGGTGGCCTATCCCGCCGAGTACGGCTTCATCCCCGGCACGCTGGCCGATGACGGCGACGCGCTGGACGTGGTGGTGCTGATTGATCAGCCGACATTCCCCGGCTGTTTGATGCGCGTGCGCCCTATCGGCATTCTGCGTCTGCGGCAGGAAAACGAGCGCGACGACAAAGTGCTGTGCGTGGCCGTCACCGACCCGCTGTACAATGGAACCTGCGATCTCGGTGACATCCCCCCGCACCGCCTGCTGGAAATCAGGCACTTTTTCGCCACTTATACCGAGCTGGAAGGCCGCGAAGTGGAAGTTGGCGACTGGGAAGACGCCGCAGCGGCGATGGAGGAAATCAAAGAGTGCCTTCTGCCTGAGTTCCGCGAAGCCGGGGCCGAGACGATGCGTTTGTAGTACCCCCTCCCGCTCGTTCCTCGCTCCCTCCCCTGTCAAGGGAGGGCACAGCGAAGAACCGGAGAAGACCGCCCCCGCGCCTGCCGGGGACTTAATCCTAACCCTTCCCTAATAGGGGAGGGAGCGAGGAACGAGCGGGAGGGGTCCTACCGCCGCCACGCCACCTGCCCGCCCACCAGCGTCCATTCCACCGCGCCCGTGTCCGGGTGCAGGGCGACCAGATCGGCGGCCTGGCCCACGGCGATCTCGCCGAGCGTGCCGCCCAGCCCAAGCTGCCGGGCGGCGTTTGCCGACGACAGCCGGGCGGCGTGTGTGACCGACACCCCGGCGAAGGCCAGTATGTTGGCGAACGCCCCGTTCATCGTCAGCACACTTCCCGCCAGCGTCCCGTCGGCAAACGCCGCTGTGCCATTCTGCACCGTTACCGCCTGCCCGCCCAGATGGTACACGCCGTCCGGCATGGCTGCGCCTTCAATGGCATCGGTGATCAGCACCGCGCCGTCCGGCCCTTTGGCGGCGACAATGAGCCGCACGATCAGCGGGTGCAGGTGAACGCCGTCGGCAATCACCTCGCAGACGACCTCCCGCCGCGCCAGACACGCCCCCGCCGCGCCCGGCGCTCGGTGCGATAGGCCGCGCATGGCATTGAAAACGTGTGTCGCCGCCGTCGCCCCCCAGTCAATCGCCTGACCAATCTGCACCGCGTCGGCGTCCGTGTGCCCCACTGAAACTGTTATGCCCGCCGCGACCGCTGCTTTAATGACCGCTTCCGCGCCCGGCATCTCCGGGGCCAGGGTGATGCGCCTCACGGCCCCGCCGCCCAACCCAATCCAGTGCGCCAGCTCTTCGATATCGGGAAGCCGCACAAACGACTCCGGCTGTGCCCCGCGCCGGGCGGGGCAGATGTAAGGCCCCTCCAGATGCACCCCCAGCACCCGCGCCTCACCGTCGCCCGGTTCGGTTTCCTGTACCTCTCTCGCCGCCGCAATCGCCCGGTCCGTTGCTTCCCGCGACGCCGTCAGCGTGGTGGCTAACAGCCCCGTCGTGCCAAACCGGGTGTGCGTCCGGGCGATTTGCCGCACGGCGTCAGTCGTCCCGTGCATGAAATCCGCCCCGCCGCCGCCATGCACATGGACATCCACAAACCCTGGCAGTACCCAGAGGCCGCTCGCGTCTAAGTCATCCGCACGGGCAGGGGACGTCCGCAAGGGGCTGACTTCCGCGATAATCCCGTTGTCGTCCACCACCACCGTGCCGCTGGTCAGCACGACGCTTGGCGTCACGATATTTCCGGTGAGGGTCCGCATAAAATTATTTCTTCCCGTCGCCAACAAACGCGCCCGTTTCTGCCACTATCCTACTGAGGACCAACGATTGAACTCCCGCGTGTGCGCCGACTTTCCTGCATTTTACCACACTTACGGCGACCGGATTTACCGGTTTTGCTTCCGCCTGTCGGGCAGCGTCGCCGAAGCCGAAGACTTGACACAGGAGGTGTTTCTGGCGGCTTACCTGAGCGCAGGCCGTTTTGAAGGCCGCGCCTCGGTGCAGACCTGGCTGTATAAAATCGCCCTGAACTGCTGGCATCAGTCCCGCCGCTTGCCGCCTTTGGAAATGGCGGCTCTGCCCGTAAATGCCTCCCACGCCGGGCCGGGTGTGGCCGAGGCCGTCACCGACGCGGTCGCGCTGACCTGCGCCCTCAGCGCCCTGCCGGACGACCTGCGCGAGACGTTCCTGCTGGTCAAAGCCGAAGGGCTGACTTCCCGCGAAGCCGCCCGCGTCCTGAATATCCCGCCGGGAACCGTGCAGTGGCGCGTTCACACCGCCGCCCGCCGCCTGCGCGTCCTGCTGACCGAAGAAGAGGCCCCCTAGCCCCCAATTCTGGGGGAACCGGATGACTGATGTTACGCAGGCTTTGTCCCCAGAATGAATTCTGGGTCTGCCTGTTGTGATTGTCCGCCTTCGCGGACATAAGAACTGCACATGAACGCCATCCTATGTCCACGAAGGTGGACAATCGCCCTTCGCAGCCCCGGATTTCAATCCGGGGAGCTATTCCGGCTCCCCAGAATTGGGGCGGGGGGGCCTTCTCGGAGAACCACCATGACCTGTACCAATGTTCAGCCTTTGCTGGAAGCCTTTGCCGACCACGACCTCTCTGCGCTGACACACTGGCGCGTTCGCCGTCACCTGTTCCAGTGCCCCGCCTGCACGGCGGAACTGGCTGAAATTAACGCTTTGACTGCCCGCGTCCGCGACTGGCAGAATGTGCCAGCCCCGGCGGGCCTCGGCGACCGCCTTGCCGCCCGATTGCCTGCCGCCGCGCCCGTGCCCGCCCGGCCTCCGCTGCGCCGCACCGCCGTGGGATTGGCCGGTTTCGCCGCCGCCCTCGCTGCCGCCTTCTGGCTCGTCCCCGGTCAGCCGGGCCGCCCCACGGTGACCTACGCGGATGTGGTCAAAGCGATGGAAAGCGTCAACACAATAGCCTATATTGATAATACTCTCTATTATGGTGCAGATGGCAAAGTAAAGCAGCATCGGGTGGATCAGCAATGGGTCAGGCGCATTCCACCAGCCGTTTCAACTACTAATCTGCTTCTCGATCCTAGTGAAATCTCCTCAATAACGACGCTGGAAGACGCACGGGGAACGCTGTTAGCCATGCCCGATGGTAGTTATCGTCTATCTGGAGCCAGCCAAAATGTCGCACTATCGGCCAAAGGGAAGATCGACTTTTTAACCCAGTGGTTGTCTTTTATGGCAAATGGGGACAAGAGATTTGGCAAGACTAGTGTGGTTGAGGGGGAGCAAGTGTCCCTCGATGGAAAGTCTGCGTTGAAGTTCAAGCACATCTGGCACAGGAAGCCATTCCTGTTGAACGCTGTGCCCCGTCCCCAGCGTCAACCGGCGTTGGATTTAGAAACGACTGTGTGGATTGATCCCGTCACGCACCGCCTGATGCGCCTTGAGGGGCGCGAAAGCGAGGACGGCAAACTCGTTAGCAGTGGCTCAGAATACGGCATCCGCTACGATGAAGCGCCGCCATCTGGCGTTTTCGATATAGTCCCGCCGCCGGGGGCAAAGTTGCAGGGACATTGGTAAGAAGGGTAGGGGCAACCCTACCCCTATGGTTTAGACGATGGGCCGAATTGTGTAGGGGCGGGGCTTGCCCCCGCCCCTCTTTCCCCCTCTGGAGGAGGGGCCGGGGGAGGTCTCCTAATCTGGCAGGGCGGCACTCAGAAAAACAGCCGATAAGACACATCAAGCTGCCGGATACGCAGGTTCTGGCCGTAGTTGCCTTCGGCGTTGGCGGGGGTGAAGCCGTCGCCGGGGAGGGGGACGGCGGGGGAAATCGGAAAGGCGTCCTGGCGGTAGTCGTGGTAGGTCACCTCAAAGCCGCTCTTTTGATTGGGGGCGAACTCCACCGTCGCAGCGTAGTCGCGGGAGGTTGGCTCGGGGAAGCTGTCGTCGCGGCGGCGGCGGTCCCGGCCTTCGAGGGCGATATGGAGGCCGCGTCCGATCTTCTGGCGCAGGCGCAAAAACACTTCGCGGCTGTTTGGTCCGGCGGGCAGGCCGAGGTTGTTGTAGAGGCCCTTCTGCCACTGCGTTTCGGGGATGCGCGAGGTGTAGGTGGTGGCGTCGGCAAACGAATACTCGGCCACGGCGTCGGTTCCGGGGGCGGGGCGGAAGGTGGTTCCGACCAGATAGGCGATCTTGCGCGGCGTCCGGTACGACTGACGGCCCGGCGACTGCAAATCGTCGATACCGAACTGGCCGTAGAAGCGCGTGTCGGGGCTGAGGGCGTAGGACGCGCCGAAGTTCAGGAAGCCGTTGTAGTTCTGGTCCAGCCCCCGGATTTTCAGGCCGCCGACCCGCAGGTTGGTGCTCTGACCGTTATAGAAGTCCGGCAGCAGCGACACATAGAGCGACTGGGAGGATGACGACTTGTAGCCTTGCTGAAACTCCACCGACAGGCGCGGGTTAAACTTGTACTCCAGTCGCCGGGCCGCAAAATACTTGCGCGTGCCGCTCTCTTCAAACGTCGCCAAAAGCTGTGTGAAGTTGTACGCCCGGCCCAGACGCGCCCCGAGGCTGAAGGGGAAGGCCACTTGAAGCTGATCCAGCGGCGGGGCGTTGTCGGAGACCATCGTTGTGCCCCGGTAGCCTGGCCCCCAGCGCACCGGCAGGCGGCCCAGCGTGACCGTCAGCCCCCGCCCGCCGTCGAGCATCAGGGCGGCTTCGCTCAGACCCGAAAAATCGTGCGCCCCCACATCCTGGCTGAACACCCGCCGCTCGTCCTGTGCCCAGTTGGAGCCGACCACCGAGTAGCGCAGATTTCTCCGTAGATTTCCCTGCGCCGTCACGCGGTAGAGGCCGAGAACGCCCGTGCCCGGCTCTTTGTCGCCGCCGGTTCGCAGGCGCAGTTCGGGCTGAATGTAGCCGCTGACGGCGATTTTGCCGGGCGGGGTGACATTGAGCGCGGCGAGGTCGACGTTGTCATACGTCAGCTCCGGCTTCAAGTCCGCGACCGCCGTGTGCAGGGCGGTGTTCGCCCGGTCATTGCCGGTGACGGCGGCAAAGCGGGCCGGGTCGTCCTGAATCAGATGCTCCAAAAGCCGGGCGAGCTGCCCGCGTGTATACAGCGGCTCGCCCAGGAAGTCTTCGGGCGTGTCCTCGGCCCCGAACGCGCTGGCCTGCGCCAGTGTCGCAAAGGCATCCAGCAGGCCGCTCCCACGCGGCACAATATCGGTAGACGCCGCCCGCGCCGATTGGGGGCACAGGAGAGGTCCAAGAACCAGCGGCAGGACCAGCAGCGGCAGGGCGTGTTTAAGTGGTGATATTGACATAGGAGGTGCTGAATTGTACCAGAGACGGGGGGCGGTGTCAACGAAAACGTGTTTGTGCGATATAATAGAGCCAGAGGAGCCGCCCGCCATGCTCAAACACGACGAAACACAAGACCTGCCTGCCGCGAGTCAGCGAGTCACTGCCGAAGAGCTGTCCCGCGCCGTCAGCGCCCTGGACGAAACCCGCGCCGCCGAGCAGATCAGCGGAACCGCGCCTATCGGGCAGGTGGTGGAGGAGCTGAATCTGGATGCGACGCCCGAGGAAATCTGGGCGCAGGTGCAGCGGCAGCGGGCCGAAGACGCGGCAAAGGCGGCGTCTGTGCCGAAAGCCCGCGTGTCGCCTGCCGCCCGGCGGCGCGGGCGCGGCTGGCGCGAGATCAAAGGCTGGGTGTGGATTGGGTTCTGGTGCTGCGGCGGCGTGGGTCTGGTGTCACATCTTACGCATTCCGACGGGCCGCCTGCGGGTGTCGTGATCTCGGGAGACTCGCAGACGCTGACCTCGGCGACCGCAGGCAAAGATGTAGAAGTCAGCGGCTCTGGCGATACCCTGACGCTGACCGGTGATTGTCCGACGCTCACAATCAGCGGCGACAGCAACCACATCCGCGTGCAGGGCCGGGTGGGAAGAGTGATTGCGGATGGGGACAGCAATGTGGTGACATATACTGCTGCTCCTGCCCCCATCCTGTACGGGGGCGGCGACGGCAACAAGGTGGGGCCAGCGCAGTGAGGCCCCCTGGAAAGAACCCAACCCCCCGGCCCCCTTCCTTCTTAGGGAAGGGGGCCGGGGGGTTGGGTTCTTTCCAGAAGCCGCCTTTGCTCCCCCGCAACAATCCTGTTCATAAATCGGGTATACTCTCTGCCGTATGTCTATTTTACAAAACCACCTGCGTAATATCGCAATTATCGCCCACGTTGACCACGGCAAAACGACCCTGGTGGACGGCATGCTCAAGCAGGGCGGCGTCTTCCGCGCCAATCAGGCTGTGGCCGAGCGCGTCATGGACAAGATGGACCTCGAGCGCGAGCGCGGCATCACCATCGTCTCCAAGCACACGGCCATCACTTACGGCGACACCAAGATCAACATCGTGGACACCCCCGGACACGCCGACTTCGGCGGCGAAGTCGAGCGCGTGATGAGCCTGGTCGACGGCGTCCTGCTGCTGATTGACGCCGTCGAAGGCCCCATGCCGCAGACCCGCTTTGTGCTGTCCAAAGCCCTGCAGGCCGGGCACAAAGTCGTCGTTGTCGTCAACAAAATCGACCGCCCGCAGTCTCGATTAGATTGGGTCGTGGACCAGACCTTTGACCTCTTTGCCGCCCTCGGCGCGAATGAAGAGCAGCTCGATTTCCCGGTGGTCTACGCCATCGCGCTTCAAGGCACGGCGACCACGGAGCCGGGAACGCCCGGCACGGACTTGATCCCGCTGTTCAACGCGATTATCAGCCATATCCCGCCGCCGACCGGTGACCCCGACGCGCCTTTGCAGCTGCGGGCGACTACGCTGGATTATGACGACTACAAGGGCCGCATCGCCATTGGCCGCGTCAACGCAGGCGTGGTCAAGACTGGCCAGAACATCACCGTCATCAACCGCGAGGGCGTCCCTATCCCCGGCAAGCTGGCCCAGGTCTTCATCTATCAGGGCCTCAACCGCACGGAAGTCGAGCAGGCCGAAGCAGGCGAGATCGTCGCCGTGTCGGGCCTGCCGGACGTCAACATTGGCGAGACCATCGCCAACCGGGAGAACCCGGTCGCTCTGCCGCTGATGCAGGTGGACGAGCCGACCCTGCGGATGACCTTCGGCGTCAACACGTCGCCGCTGACAGGCCGCGAAGGGCAGTTCTCCACTTCCCGCAAGCTGCGAGAGCGGCTGATGAAGGAGCTACAAACCAACGTTGCCCTGCGCGTGGAAGACACCGACTCTGCCGACCAGTTCAGCGTCTCGGGCCGGGGCGAGCTGCATCTGGCCGTGCTGATTGAAACCATGCGCCGCGAAGGCTACGAGCTGCAAGTCTCGCAGCCCGAAGTCATTTTCCATGAGGAGAACGGCGAGAAGATGGAGCCGCTGGAAGAAGTCGAAGTCGATGTGGCCGAAGAGTTCAGCGGCGTCGTGATTGAGCAGCTGGGACGGCGGCGCGGCGAAATGCTGGATATGTCCACGCCCGGCGACGGCCATGTCTATATGCGCTTCAAGGTCCCGACACGGGGCCTGCTCGGTTTTCGCAACCAGTTTATCACTGAGACACGCGGCACGGGCGTTTTGAACTCCCTGTTTGGCGGCTACATTCCGTATCTCGGCGAGATGACCGTGGAGCGCAACGGCAGCCTGCTTGCCAGCGAAGGCGGCATCACAACGACCTTTGGCCTGGCCGCCGCCGAAGAGCGGGGTATTCTGTTCATCCCGCACAATGTCGAAGTCTACGAGGGCATGATTGTCGGCAAGAACGCCCGCGACAACGATCTGGACGTCAATGTCTGCCGCAAAAAGCACCTGACCTCCATGCGCGAGTCCAACAAAGAGACGTTCATGCGCCTCGCCCCGCCGACCGTGATGTCGCTGGACCGCGCCATTGAATACATCGGCCCCGACGAGCTGGTGGAAGTGACGCCCAAAAACATTCGGATGCGAAAGCGTGAGTTGAACCCCGACCTGCGCCGCCGCCAGCAAAAAGCGGGCAAGTAGCAGAAAAGCGGCAAGTCGGCCCCCAATTTTACCTCTGGCTCCTTCGTGACTATCCGGCTCCCCCAGAATTGGGGGCGGGGGGCGATCTGGGGCTTTCCAAACCTGAATTGCCCGCCCTGGCTTTCTGGCTGACAAACAACCGCCCCCCGGTCCTTGCGGACCGGGGGGCGGTTCTGTACGTAGCCACTGAACGGATTAGTGGCGGTGCAGAGCAGACGCACGACGAGCCGCGCTGCCCCGCAGCGCGGCAGCGGTGACTGTCGTGCCGGAGACGCTGTCGGCAGGCACATCGTAAAGGGTTGTCCCTGCCAGGGGGATTGATGTCCCGTCAGGCCCAGATATGCTGACCGGAATTGTGAAGGTCGCTGTCTGAACAGTCTTCGTACCATCCGCATTGCTCTCAGTGATGGTGTGCGTACCGGGCGTGGTGAACAAAATCGCTGTTCCCTGCGCGTCTGCAGCGACCGCCGTGCCTCCATCCAGAGAAACCAGATCGCCGGGAGTGATGGCGGTGGATGTCTCATCTGCCGTTGTAATGTTCTGGAAGAACAGGGCAACGTCGGTGGAGGTGACCACGGGGATGGAGAAGGTAGTCGTGGTCTGCCGTCCGGCAGCGTCGACGACCGTAACGGCCACGGTATGAATGCCGCTGGTGGTGAAGGGTAGGGCGAAGGCAACAGGAGCGCCGCCTGTACCGGTAACATAGGTGCCGTTTGCCAGAGGGCCAGAATCTGCGCCAGGATTATTGAAGGTCAGCGGCAGCGTGCCGAGCGTCCACTGCGGGTCCGCCGAAGTCAGCGTGACGCTGGAAATCTCTGGCGTGTTGCCTGCGGAAACGCCGTTTGCCAGCGCGGCGCGGAAAACGACGGACGCACCGGGAGCCACGGCTGTCGGCACAGCCGGGGTCGCCACCGTCGCGGCGTCAATATACTGCCCCGCCGTGGAGAACCCCAGTGGAACGGTTTTGCCGTTCGGGTCGATGTTGATGGATACGCCGGCCCCGTCGGGAGCTTTGTCAATCGTGAAGTTGGAAGCCGCCGTAAGGTAAGCTGCCGTGCTGCCCGCCGCGCCGAGGCCGCTGGTCTCAAAGTACAGGATATTCTGCGGGAGGTTCAGCACGGGGCTGGCAGCGACTGGCTCCAGGCCGTAAGCCGCCGGGACGGTGTTTGGAATCGAGGCAAACGTATTTTTCTGGAAGGAGCTGCCGCCGCAGCCGCTCAGCAGCAGTGCTGCCGCTCCGAGGGCGCCGATTCCCAGCAGCGAAGTCGTTTGTTTTTTAAGCATGAGTGAGAGTATCCTATACTGGTCTGAAAATGGGGGAACGGCGCGGGGCATAAACCCCGCGCCGTCCGCAGCCTAGAAACGCTGCCGGAACCCGAAGGTGATGTAAACCGGGGTCAGTTTGGCCTGATAGCGGTATACCTGCTGGCCCTGCGGATACGCCGCGCTCGGGGCCACATAGTACGGCTCGCCTGAGAACGATCCCGTTGCCAGCGACAGCGCCGTCTTTTTGTCAAAGACGTTGTCCACGTTCAGGAACAGGCTGAAGCTCGGCGTCAGGTAGAAGCTGTTGTTCAGCGTGATCTTGTAGTGCCAGCCGGTGTAGCCGACGACCGGGTTCAGGGGCGGAAGCCGCCCGCCGCCCAGCGAAAGCGGGACCTGGGTGAAGTCTTGACCCGGCGTTGTCGTGCCGCCGATGTCAGCAAACCCGGTGCCAACCGATCCAAAGCTTCCACTGCTGGTAGAGCCGCCGTAGAACGGCAGGCCGCTGCCCGCGTCCAGGATGAACGAAGTTTCCAGCAGCTTGGTGAACCGCTTGGTGGCAACCACCCCGACCGTGTGCCGCTGGTCCCAGGATGGCGCAAACTCGCGGTGAGCCAGGCTGCCGATTTGATCGGCGGTGAATGCGCCCGACGTGCCGAGGAACAAGGCGGCATAGGGGGTGTAAGCGGTGTCGAACAAGCTGGAATTAGTGCGGACAACCTGGTTGGTGTAGTTGATATATCCGCTCCAGTCCGACGGTTTGCGCTGGACCTTGCGGAACGAGAGTTCAAACCCCGAAGCGTGCTGCGTGCCGTCGTTGTTGTAAGCGATCCGGCTGGCCTGCGTGTAGTCCGGCGAGGTTTGGAAGGCCAGGTCGTAGCCGTACTTCTGGTAGCCGGTGACGCTGAAGTTGTAGGACCCGGCCAGCGGGCCGTTTTTCATCTGAAAGCCTTTTTCCACGCCCAGATCAAAGTCTTTGGAGTGGGACAGGTTCACGCGGCTGAATGCCTGGGCGGTGTAAGCCTCAAGCGACTGCCGCAGAGGGTCGGTTCGCAGCGAGGTTCCAACATCGCCCACATCTTCCGGTCCAAGCCGCTGGATGCGCCGCATATCGGCGTGCTGGGAGTTGACCGTGTAGGAAGTGCGGAACGTCAGATTCTCCACGGGCGTGTAGGTCAGGCCGAGGCGCGGGTCGGTGGATTTGGTCGTGAACCGGCTCGACGTATCCAGATTGTTCGCCACCGCATATTTGGAGGTCCCGCCGGTGTAGGTGGTACTCTGGAAGCGCAGGCCGTAGTTGAACACGACTTTGTTTTGCGCGGTCTGGAGGCGGTTCTGAAGATAGACCGCGAAATCTTTCGGATAGGCGTTGTACGTTCGGTCGCTGTACCGGGTTCCGGTGTCAGACAGCCCTCCGTCCAGTGGCCCTCGTGAGATGGTAACAATCTGGCGGCGGAAGGAGCCTTTGGCGTCTTTGTATTCCAGACCAGCTTGAAGCACGCTAGACTTGTTGAGCTGGCTGTAGAAGTTGAGCTGATTGCCTGTTATGTTGGTCTGATCGAAGTTGAAGAAGTCGCCAGTCGCTTCCGAGTGGTTCGGCGTGCCCTGATGGAGCTGATAAATGCGGTATTGGAGGTACGTGGAAGGCGCAAAGTTGTGCTTGTACGTAAAGTGGTCCAGGTTGTACGTCTGCACGCTATGGTCATTGAACGTGCCATCCAGGTTCCGTGCCGAGACATACTGGCGGCCTGACACGGGATCGGTCAGTACCCGGTCCGGGTCAAAGAACAAGGTATTGGGAGATGTCTGGTAGCTGTTATAGTTCTCTGCGCCATGCGCGAAGAACAGCGTGGCAGTGTCGTTAGGCGAGGCGTAGTAGTTAAACTTGCCGACTTCATCGTGCGAGGAGTGCAGCTCGCCGAGCTGGGTATTGTCGCCGAACTTGGTGCGGAAGACGATGGACGACAGGGCATAGTCCAGCTTGCCGCCTGGCAGCAGGCCGCCAATCTGCACATCGCCGCCCGAATAGCCCCACTTGCTGCCCGGCCCGTTGGTGTTCTCCAGGTAGCCCGCGATGGGCTTGCCTTTGGAGATGTCGCGCCCGTTGTCGCTGATCTGGTTCAAATATACGCCCACGGAGCCGCCATACGTCGCATCCGCGCCGCCGCTGATGAGGTTGGAGGTGCCGATGCCCGCTGTGACCAAGTTGGTGGCAAACTGGTTGCTGATAGGGTCGCGCAGGTCGATGCCGTCAATGGACCAGTTAATCTGGTTGCCGTCCGAGCCGCGAACGTGCGGATACTGCCCGGCGTCCGTGGTGACGCCGACTTTGAAGTTGAGCAGGCCCGTAGACTGCTTGGCGTTGTTCGGCTGCGAGACCTCGCGCCGCTCGTCTTCCTTCGTGATTGGCTGAAGTTGACCGGTTTCGCTTTGCTTGGTCAGTGGAATTCGGATGCCTGCGCCGACACGAACGTTTGTCTTGGGGGTCAGCGTGACATCCACCGTGGTGTTGATGTCCTGGGCGATAGTAATTGCCTGGCTGGCCGAGTTGTAGGTGACGAGGTTGACCTGAATGGTATAAGTGCCGGGCTGAACACCCGCAAAGCTATAATAGCCGCTGGAGTCGGTGCGGGCGGGCTGCGGAGCACCGCCGCCCTGCGGGATCAGGAGCACCTGAACGCCGCGCAGTGCCAGACCGGCCTCGTTTTTGATGGTTCCCTGAACGCCGCCGACCTGCGCGGCGTGCGCGGGCGGTGCGGTGACGGCGAGAAATGCCGCCGTGAGGCTGAGTGCGGACGTTGCCGCAAGAAGCCGGAAAGCGAGCGCTTTGGAAGCTGCTTTCTGCATGTGGATATTCCCCCTTCTGAATAACCGAAAAAATGTGATACGAAATACGATACGAGATAAATTCAGAGACAAACCAGACACGAGACGAAAATGAGCAAGGACAAAAATCATCATCCCTGAGAAATCCCGCTGCCTTACGTGCGCGGAACATCATGCCTCCTGCGTATGCGATAAAGAAACGCCAGTGAATCTCTGCAGATCAAAAGTACAGTGGGAATAAACCGTGTGGCTGCCGTGTCTGCCGGTCATCGATGAAAGGCAGTGGCATCAGTGCCGAGGAGCTTTCTGTGACCGTGAAGCGCTGCATTGGGGCGCAGGCTTTGCTCTCTCATAACTGTATGATATACCAGTGTAACACAGATATTGGCATCTGCAACAAGTCGGGGAAATTTTTTTGATGTAATTTTAATGTAATTTTCACATCTCCGCCGCTCAGGGCGAGCGGCGGGGACGGAAAAGGAAACGGAAATAGAAAAACGGCCCCCTGTTCCCCAAGATTGGGGAGTAGGGGGCTTGCCTTCTCCAGTTAGCTGGTGACCGGGAAATGGAACTCTTCCCGCGACTCTCGCGGGATGTGGTCCTGGATAGCCGGAGCGCACCGCTGACGGCGGACAGCGTCCAGAACGCGGTTATCCAGCTCTGAGCTGCCGCAGCTTTTCTTGATACGCGCTCCCTTGACACGGCCCGTCTCGTCAATGGTGTAGCTGATGACGATCTCATTGTTGTTGATGCTGCCCGCGTCAATGCCGTCAGCAGACACATCCACGCTTGGCACATTCATGGCCTCCCGCGATTCAATCGGCACCCAGCCTTTTGGCTTGGGCGGGTCCACTTTTGGCGGCGGCGGTGGGGGGGGCGTCGGTTTTGGCTCAGGCTTGGGAGCCTGTGCGACCGGGGCCACTGGAACCGGATCCGGCTGCGGCGGTGCGGGCGGCGTCGGCGGCTGATGCGACTCGACGCCGGGGTTCACCGGGCCGGTATCCGCCGGTGGCGCATATGGCATTGCCGGGACGTTGGAAACGCTGCGGTTGCTGCGTGCTGTTGGGACGGCACGAGTGGGCGAGGGCCTCGGCGCGGCGGCTTTGGGCCTGATGAGTTTGGGCTGCACCTTAGGCGGCGTTTTCAGCGGCTTGGGCGGCGGCTGCTTGGGCGGCGGGGGAGGCGGCGGTGGCTTCTTCTCGGGCGGCTTGGGCTTGGGCTTCTGCGCGATTTTGACCATCTTGATCACCTGCGGGTGCAGGTCCAGAGGCGCTTTGCCGCCAAACAGGTCGGACGACGAGACCCAGCCGAGCCAGCCGAGGTTGATCACGACGGACGCCAGAAACGAGTAGCCGAGGATGCGGCCGCCGAGCGTGCCGCGCTGCTCCGGGGTTTCTGCCGGGGGCGGCGTGTCCAGACGGGGATCGGGCAGTTTTGTTTGGTTCATAGAAAGTACCCCGTTTGAAAAGTTACGGAGCCGAGGGGCCGTTCGGGTTGACCGGCTGCGTGGCAATCATCACGCCCACCGGGTCGGTGGGCTTGCCGGGAATGTGAATGTTGTTGACGGCATCCATCACCGTGATAATGTCCTGCGTCGGGCGCGTCTTATCGACATTGACGATGAACACGGTGTTCGGCTTGGCATCCAGGCGGCTTTGCAGCTCCGGGACCAGGTTGCTGCCGTCAATCGTGTCGGTGTTCAGGTAATACTGCCCGGCCTGGTTGACCGTCACTACCACCTGCGGCGGCGGCGCTTCGGTGCTGGTGCTGTCTTTGGGCAGGCTGACATCCATGCCTTTCATCTTCACCATCGACAGGCTGGTGAACATGAAGAACACCAGCAGGAAGAAGATGGTATCGATCATCGGGATAATCTCGATGCGGGCCTTCTTCATTGGCGGTGTTTTGATATTGACCCATTTTTTCATAGTTTACTTCAATTTCGCGGAGACCGGGACCTAACCCCCCGGCCCCCTTCCCTAAGAAGGAAGGGGGAGCAGGATAAACACAGAGAAAATAAGGAGGGCAGGGATAAGCCTGCCCCTACTCTTAAATCTGTCTCTTGACTTCTGCCTCCCCCTTCCTTCTTAGGGAAGGGGGCCGGGGGGTTAGGTCCCTAAAACTGCGAGGCGTTCTGCGGGGTCGTCGCAATCATGAGCTGCTCCGGGTTCGCCTGCTGGGCGATGTTCAGGGCATACTGAAACTGCGCGACCTGCTGGGTCTTGTCGCAGTTGATGACGACGGCCAGATGCGGGTTTTCGTCCACCCGTGCTTTCAGATCGTCCAGCAGCTCCGTGTAGGGAACCTGCGCCCGGTCAACATAGTAGTTGCCCTTGTCATCGACCGTCAGGACCACTTTTTCCAGCGGCTTGGACTGTGCCGTCGAGCTGACCGGGAGGGCCACCCGCTTGGCCGACATCTGCACCTGTGAAATACTGGTGATCATAAAGAAGACCAGCAGGAAGAAGATGGTGTCGATCATCGGGATAATCTCGATACGGGCTTTTTTAAGCTCGGCTCGCTGTAGTTTCACCGCGCACCCCCTCGCCCTTCAACCCTTCACTTCGCAGGCCCTCGCCGCGCATTCCAGCCAGGATGTTCATGAGCTGCGTGGCCCGGATTTCCATTTCGGCGATGATCTCTTTGACCTTTTCGGTCAGGAAGTTGTAGCCTACCAGCGTCACAATCGCAATCGCCAGTCCCGTGGCCGTCGCCAGCAGCGCCTCGGCAACACCGCCGGTGATCGCGTTTGGATTGTTCAGGCCCTGGGACGAGCCGACGACATGGAACGACTTGATCATACCGGTGACCGTGCCCAGCAGGCCCAGCAGGGGGGCAATGGTGATAATCGTATCCAGCCACCCGAGACGGCGATAAAGCAGGGGAGTCTCGCGCAGGGCCAGCTCTTCCATCGTCCGCTCAATCGTGTCCGAGTCCATGTTGCGGTTGCGGATGCCGCTTGCCAGCAGGCCGGAGACCGGGCCGGGATGCTCGTCGCAGACCGCCAGTGCCTCATTGACCTTGCCAGCGGTCAGATGCTCGCGCACCTGCTCCGAAAGCACCTCGTTGTCCGCCGACGCACGGGTGATAAACCAGGCTCGCTCGATCATCACGGCCACCGCAATGATGGCGCAGGCCAGCAGAGGCCACATCACCGGACCCCCGGCGTGCATAAAACTAAGTGGGTTGAACATATCGGGACTGATGCTCCTTTAAATCCGAAAAACTGAAATACGAAAAAGCCCCCGGTTACAACCGGACAGCATCGTCCGACAAACAGGGAGCTTTCAGAGACTTGTTTTGTCTTGAGCTGTGCTTCATGGAATGTATGAAGCGATTCCTTGCGCGTTTAGTTCCCAAAACCGATAAAAACGCCTGGACTTCATTGGCACAGCGGCGGCATTGGGTCAGCGACGTGGGATATTATACACACGCCGGGGCCGTTTGTCAACAGGAAAGCAGTTTGCTGCGGAAATAGGCTGGAAACAATCCGGGGAACCGCAAAGAACCGAAGACGATAAACGCCCCCGGCCAGCAGAAGAATATCAGAAGCACTGCGGAGCAAAAATAGCCTCAGACCGCAAGCACCGCCGCGCTGTCTGGCAGCGAATGCGCGTGCTTGACCCGGTTGCGTCCCGCGTTTTTAGCCATATAGAGCGCGGCATCGGCGGCCCGGATCAGGTCTTCTTCCTTCGTCATCGCCGGGTGCAGCGTCGCCGCACCGAAGCTTGCCGTCACCGCCCGACGCGGCCAGCGCAGGGCTTCCAGACGGCGGCGCAGGCGCTCAGCGACCACCAGTGCGCCAGCCCCGTCGGTATGGGGCAGGATGATCGCAAACTCTTCGCCGCCGTAGCGGGCGAAAAAATCCGTCTCGCGGCCCCGCTCGGTCAGGGCATCGGCCAGAATCCGCAGCACTTCATCGCCGTCAACATGGCCGAACGTGTCATTATATTCTTTGAAGAAGTCTACGTCCAGCATCACCAGCGACAGGGCATGACCGTAACGGGCCGCCCGGCTCAGCTCCAGCGTCATCCGCTGCTCAAACGCCCGTCGGTTGCCGAGGCCCGTCAGCCCGTCGCGCAGAGCCAGCGCCTCCAGTTCCGCGTTGACCGCCTCCATCTGCAGCTTCTGGTCTTCCAGCACCGACGTGTATTCTTTGATCTGCGCCATCTGAACGCAAATTTGCGCCTCGTCGCGCCGCCGGTCCGTGATGTCCGCGAAGGTAGCGACGACGCCGCCCGGAGCCGTGCCCTCCGAGGCCGCCAGCGGGCGCGAAGAGACCGACACCCAACGCATCGCGCCGCCCCCGACCGGCAGGCCCATGACGACTCCCTGCTGCACTTCGCCCCGCCGCAGAGACGCCATCAGGGGGTAGCTGCCTTCCGGGAACGAGGTTCCGTCTTCGCGCACGGCAGCAAAATCCGGGCGCGGCGGACGCCAGCCGCCGACATGCCCGCGTGTCACCCCCAGAATGCGCTCCGCCGAGTCGTTCCACAGCCGGATGATTCCCTGTGCGTCCATCACGATCAGCCCTTCGGACATGGCTGCAATCGCCTCGCGGAACCGGGCCTCGCTCATCTGCACTGCTTCCTCGGCCTTGCACCGCGCAATCTCGCCGCCGACCCACTGCGCCATCAGACGCACCAGCTCCCGGTCGCCGCTCGTAAACAGACGCGGGTGGGGCTGCCGCCCGGCAAAGCACAGCATCCCCCAGATTTCGCCGCTCACGCGAATGGGCGTCCCCAGGTACGCTTCCAGCCCCGTTTGATGAGAAACTGTCCCGCGCCGCTCTGTGGCCCTGGCTTCCTCAAAGCCCACTACATCGGCCAGTGCCAGCGCCTCGGCACAGTAAGTCCCGCTCATAGTCAGCTTCGTGCCTGCGGAAATGGCATCGCCCGGCGACAGCGCGTGGCGCACCTCGTACTGCTCACCTGTGACACGCGCCACGATCCCGATTTCCAGCCCGAACTGCTCCCGGCCCATGTCCAGCAGAGCTTCGGTTTTTTGTTCCTACGTCAGCTCCTGCCGCGAGGTCGTGTTGCAAAGTGCGTGCATCCGCTCTTCGCTCTGCCGCAGGGCGATTTCTGCCTGATGCTGGGCGCTGATGTCCACATCCGCCGCGATCACCCCTGACACCGACCCGTCCGCCGCCCGCAGGGGAAACAAGCTGGAATAGACCTGCACATCCCTTCCGTCTGCCTGCCGGTGTGTCCATTCCAGGCCCTCGCAGGCGTCCCCGGCCAGCGCGGCATCAATCGCTTCGGCCAGCAGCGGCGTGTCCGTCAGCGCCGTCACTTTCTGCCCCAGCGGGCTGTCCATCCCATAAAGCTGCGACCAAGCCCGGTTCCACTCCATAATGCGCCCATCCCCGTCGCAGCACACGCAGGCGACGGGCAGGCCCTGAAACAGCTCCTGGAACCGCCCCGATGCCTGTGCCAGCAATGTGTTCACGCCCGTCAAGCTTTGGGCGCTTTCTTCCAGCTCCTGCTGATGATCGCGCAGCGTGGTATTGGCTGCTTCCATCTCAATGTTGGCGGCGGCGGCGTCCCGCGCATGGCGGCGGGCAATCCGGGCCTGACTTCCTGCCCAGAGCAGCAAAGTCAGCAGCAGCAGTCCGAGCAGAATGGCAGCGGGCAAAGGCAGCGTGATGTCCGGGAACGATTGAAGGGTCAGTAGCAGTGGATACATAGTTGAACAAGTTCTAGAACGGCTTTTAAGCTGGTCTTACTTTTAAAATTATCGGATAAATCTCCCCAAAACTTAAGGACTCCTACCTAGAAGTCCGGGCCGGGCAGGTTTGGCCGTGCCCGGTGTGTGGTAACAGAAAGGCCATGAACGTCTCCCCAAATTTTCTGCGAAATACTCTGGCGGCAGCCCTGCTTTTTTCGTCTGCCGCCTCTGCCGCCCTGGCCGCGCCGATTAATACCGTCCCCAGCACGCCGCCGGTCAGCATCGCTGCCCGGTTTTATGGCCCGACCCCGATTGGCGTCGTCGTTTCTCAAAAGGGCCGGATTTTTATGTCCTTCCCCCGTGCCTTCGATCAGGGACCCTTTTCGGCGGGCGAGATCAAAAACGGCAAAGCCTATGCCTACCCCAATGCCGCCATCAACCGCCTGAGCCGCAGGCCGCAGGCGGAGCGTCTGGTGTCCGTACAGGGCCTGACCGTGGACGCCAAAGACCGCCTGTGGCTGCTGGATTTAGGCATCATTAAAACCAGCCCGGTGTCGTTTGGCGGCCCCAAGCTGGTGTGCGTCGATCTGGCGACCAATAAAATCGTCAGAAAGATATTGTTCCCGTCTGAGATCGCCGGGCCGAACGCCTACTTGAACGATGTGCGCGTGGACCTGCGGCTGGGCAAAGCCGGAACCGCGTTTATCACGGACTCGTCCGAGAAAGGCCCCAACGGGATCGTTGTGGTGGATCTAGCCTCGGGCACAAGCCGCCGCCGCCTGAACGACCACCCTTCCACAAAGGCGGAGCCGGGCTTTGTGCCGGTGGTGGAAAGCATTCCTGTGCTGAAGCGCAAGGCGCGGGGTGTGCCGCCCCAGCGTGACACCACGGGGGCAGACGGGCTGACGCTGACGCCCGACGGCAAGTACCTCTATTACTGCCCCAATGAAGGCCATCATCTGTACCGGGTCAGCACGCAGATGCTGGCCGACCCGAAGGCCACCAACGAACAGGTTTCCGCTACCGTAGAAGACCTGGGCGACAAAGGCTTTGCCTCGGACGGCATTGAAGCCGACGCCGCCGGGAACGTTTATCTGACCGACTACGAGCACAATGCCGTCAAGCGCCGCACCCCGACGGGCAAGTACGTGACCGTCGCGTCAGGGCCGCTGCTGGTGTGGCCGGACAGCATCTCGTTCCGCGCCGACGGCGTGATGTTCTTCACCGCCGACCAGCTCAACCGCCTGCCCAAGTTCCACTACGGCAAAGACCTGCGCCAGAAGCCAATTTTGCTGCTCCGCCAGTCCAACGGCTCCAAGCCCGTCATGTTAGGAAAATAGGAAACGATATCATGTCAGATACCACCGTGACCAAAGTTGACTCCACGCATTCGCCGCATGGCGAGATGGGCCAGAAATACCTGGCTTCCGGCAAAAGCCTTGCCATGCGCCTGTGGGAAGAAACCCCAATCGCCGACCCCAAAATCATGACCGTGCGGGACTATGAAACCGTTGGGTATGTGATCAAGGGACGCGCCGAGCTGCACCTGGACAACGATCAAGTTGTGCTGCTGGAAGCAGGCGACTCCTGGGTCGTCCCCGTGGGCGCATTGCATACCTACAAGATTCTAGAGCCGTTCACCGCTGTCGAAGCCACGCACCCGCCCGCGCAGGTGCATGGGCGCGACGAGTCCTAACTTCGCTTGTTAGAAAGCAGGGATGGCGTGCCGGAAGATTTTCTGGGGATTTTGAAGCAGCGCGGCGATGCTTCATGCAATCCGGGCGATGAGTTTGGCGGGGCGGCCTCCGGGTCCGGCGGCGGGCTGCCGACCGATTTGTCCAACAACTTCTGGTTTGCGACGGGGATTGAATGCTCGTATCCGACCATTGACGGCGGAAAAACCCGGCGCGATTTGCTGGATGAGTGCGGACATTACAAGCACTGGCAGAAAGACCTGGCGCTTGTCCAAGAGCTGGGCCTGCGCTTTCTGCGCTACGGATTGCCCTACTATAACATCCACCTGGGGCCAGGGCGCTATGACTGGGAGTTTGCTGACCTGGTGATGGCCGAGATGCAGCGGCTGGGCATCACGCCTATTCTGGACCTGCTGCACTTTGGCGTGCCGGACTGGCTGGGCAATTTCCAGAACCCGGAGCTGCCCGTTTACTTCGCCGACTATGCCGATGCCGTCGCCGAGCGGTATCCCTGGGTGCGGTTTTACACGCCTGTCAACGAGATTTATGTCACCGCCAAAGCCAGCGCCCTGCAGGGCCTCTGGAACGAACAGCTTCAGGACCCGCAGGGCTTTGTCACCGCTTTGAAGCATCTGTGCGCGGCATCTATTCTTGCCAATCAGCGCATCGCCCGGCGTCGGCCCGATGTCGTCATCGTGCAGAGCGAGTCCGCTGAATATACGCATCAAATGAAAGCCGTGCCGGACAAAGAAGTGCTGCTGGAAAACGAGCTGCGCTTTTTGTCACTGGACCTGCTGTATGCCCATCCGCCGAGCGCCAATGTCTGCCTGTACATGATGGACAACGGGCTGACACGCGAACAGTACGAGTGGTTCATGGCCGGAAAGCCGCCCGGCTACCAGGTCATGGGCAACGACTACTACGGGCGCAATGAGCATCTGATGCTGCCCGACGGCTCCCTGCTGCCCGCCGAAGATGTGATGGGCTGGTACGGCCTGACACAGCTTTATTACAAACGCTACTTCATGCCCATCATGCACACCGAGACCAACACGCTGGACCCCGAGGCCGCACCGTCATGGCTCTGGAAGCAGTTCCGCAACATTCTCCGAATGCGCGGCGACGGCGTTCCCGTGCTGGGCTTTACCTGGTACAGCCTGATTGACCAGATTGACTGGGATATTGAGCTGGCTGAAAAGAAAGGCGTTGTCAACGCCTGCGGCCTGTACGACCTGGAGCGCCGCCCCCGCCCGGTTGCCGGGGCGTACCGTCAATTGCTCCAAGAGTTCGGCCAGATGGCCCTCATGCCCCACGCCGAGCTTCTGGCTCTGACGCCCGGCCCGGCCCGGTTGAAGACAGATAGTTAGAACCCCCGATTAGACAGGAAAGTCCCATGTCCGATACGCCCATTTTCGATACGCCTGCCTCCGAAACCGACCTGACCCGCCGTTCGTTTCTGAAAACTGCGGGGGCGGGTATTGCCGCCGCCGGGCTGCTGGCTGAGGCTGCCCCCCGCGTACTGGCACAGGCCGCCGTGCCGCCCGCGCCCCCCATTGCTAGGCCCGAAGCGCCCGCCACAAAGCCGATCCCGCTGCCCAGACTGAACGCCCCTACCGAGCAGGAGACCGGCGGCCCGCCGCTGCCTCTGCCGCCCGAAAAACGCCTCGGCATCGCCGTGGTCGGCCTCGGCACGCTGTCTTTGGAGCAGATCCTTCCCGCCCTGGGCCAGACCAAATACTGCAAGCTGACCGCACTTGTCAGCGGTACGCCGGACAAGGCCGCCGAAGTGGCCGCGCAGTATGGGATTGACCCGAAAAGCGTCTACAGTTATGACACTTACGACAGCATCAAAGACAACCCGGATGTGGATATTATTTACATCGTCCTGCCGAACTCCCAGCACGCCGAATACACAATTCGAGGCGCAAAAGCCGGGAAGCATATCCTGTGCGAAAAGCCAATGGCTGTGTCCGTGAAAGAGTGCCAGCAGATGATCGACGCCTGCCGCACCGCAGGCAAGAAGCTGATGATCGCCTACCGCATCCAGTATGAGCCGACCAACCGCATGGCCCGGCAGCTCGTGCAGAACGGCCAGTTTGGCAAAGTCAAGCTGATTGAGTGCGTCAACGGCCAGAACCAGGGCGACCCAAACCAGTGGCGGCAGAAAAAGGCGCTGGCCGGGGGTGGGGCGCTCCCCGATGTCGGCCTGTACTGCCTCAACACCACGCGCTACTTGACGGGCGAAGAGCCGAACGAAGTCTTCGCCCGCACCTACAGCACGCCCGGCGACCCGCGCTTTGCCGAAGTGGAGGAAATGGTGACGTGGCAGATGCGCTTCCCCAGCGGCATACAGTCCAACCATGCCACCACTTACGGCACCCACCAGAGCCGCCGCTACCGGGTGCATGCGGAGACCGGCTGGTTTGGTTTGGACCCGGCCTTCGCCTACAATAGCCTGCGTATGGAGATGGACTACGCCCAGGGAAAAATCGCTCACCGTGATTCGCCCTCCCTGCCCCCGGCAAACCAGTTCGCGCTGGAGATGGACCACATGGCTCTGTGTGTGATGCAGGACAAGACGCCCTGGACGCCCGGCGAGGAAGGCTTGCAGGACCAGCGCATCATGGACGCCATTTATGAGTCGGCCCGCACCGGCAAGGCGGTGGCGCTGAAGACCATCACGACCCGCGACACATTCCGGGGCAGCGTACCGCTGGAGCGGTGAGAGAAAACCGCCGCTTCTAAGCCGCCGCACCCTCATCCTGGGGCACGGCGGCTTCCTGCTGCCCCGCTGCGCCCGGTGCGTTTTCCAGCACCGTCACCGTGCGCTGCGTGGTGGACATCGAAATGCCGTTCTTGTCAAACGCCTCCTTGACCCGCAGGCGCAGCTCGCGCTCCACGGCCCACTGATCGCCGGGAACCGTTCGCATCAGGAGGCGCAGGGTGATGTCCGCAGGGTTGAAGGCATCTACCCCGAGCATCTTGGGCGGGGACAGGACGCGGTCCGGCCAGTCCGCCGCAAGCTGCTCCGCCGCGCCCTCCATGACCTCCATCGACTGCCGCAGGTCGGCATCATACGAGACCCCCGCCTTGAAGTCCACCTGTGCCCATCGCTGCGTGGCGTTGGCAACCGCTTCAATGCTGCGGTTTGGGAACGTAATCAGCCGCCCGGACGAATCCCGTATCTGTGTCACGCGCAAGTTTAAATTCTCTACTGTGCCTGAGAATTGGCCGACGGCGATGTTGTCACCGACCCCGAAGCGGTCATCCAGCAGGATATTGATGCCTGCTACCAGGTCCTTCATCGTGTCCTGTGCCGCCAGGCCCAACGCGACGCCAATCAGCCCCGCCGAGGCCAGCAGGGCGGACAAATTAACGCCAATCCAGCTCAGGGACACCACAGACGCGATAATCCAAAGCAGAGAAACGCCTGTAATCCTTGCCACCGCCCCCAGCGTCGCCCGCCGCCGGTAAGTGCGTTCCGTGCGCTCCTCGGCAGACAGGTCATCGGGCATGGGCGGGAAAACGTGCCGCAAAAACAGCGTCAGCAGCCGCGAGGCGCCCGCCGTAAGCAGCGCCATAATCAGCAGAATGCCCACCGGACGGATAATGCCGTGTCCCAGCAGCCGGTGCAGGGGGCGTGTCTGCGGGAACAGATTCGTGATCAAGAACGCGGCCACCAGCCAGACCAAAGTAAGCAGCGGCCAGCCGGGCCGGTCCAGCAGCCGGTGGGCGACCAGCCAGATGGCGAGCGTCAGCAGCGCCGCCGCCAGCACAATGCCGCCCGCTTCCAGCGCCGCCTCGCGCCAGTAGCCAGGGCGTCGCTCTCGCTGCGCCTCTGTCAGCGCCTTTTCCATCGTCGTGGTCCAGTCGGCGGCAAGCTGCACCGTCGTCTCGCCATTTGCGGCAGCGTCTTCCTGCGTCACGGTCAGCACGGCCCGGTCGGCCAGCAAAATCACGGTTTCGCCGCCCACCACCTGCGTAGTCACGGTCGGCGGCGGGTCGGTCGGCTCGGTTTTTTGCAGGGCCTGTGCCAGCCGCAGGCTGACCAAATCCGCCCGGTCCTGCGCCGCGTTCTGCGTGGCGGCATAAATATCGAACACGCGGCTGCCGTTCAGCGTCACCCGCGCACTGGGCGTCTTCGGCACTGCGGGTGCGGCCCCCGGAAGACCCGTGGGCAGGCCAGGGATGCCGGGTATCTGGGCCAATGCGCCCGGCGCAGTGAATGCGAGGCTGCACAGCAGCCAGAGGGGCAGCAGGAGAGGGCGAAAGGGCCGATGAAAAATACGTGGGGTCATTGGTTTACTATTGGGCGCGGCGGCATGATGTTAAACCTGCCGCATTGCACCGTGGCCTGCACCGGGTACAATACAGAAAGAAATTCGGAGACCTACCACCTTGTTCCCTCATGCTTCGCTCACAGGGTCCTTCCTAAAGGAAGGATGAGGAGTGAAGGGGAAGGGCTTGCCTGTTTTGTCCGTATCCTTCCTTTAGGAAGGACCCTGCGAAGCAAGGAAGGTAGGTCTCCGGGGCTTCGCAACTACGTTTACAGCAAGGAGCAGGGGCGATGGCAGGGGCAGACGATGGGGACAACCCGGACTGGACGGCGGGGATTGCGGAACGAAAAATCCAGGATGCGATTGACGAAGGGCTGTTTGACAACCTGCCCGGACGCGGACAGCCGTTAGACTTGTCCGTAAACCCCTTCGAGCCGCCCGGCATGGGCGCGGTCAACCGGATGCTGCGGCACAACAAGGTGCTGCCGCTGTGGCTGCTGCTGGAGCAGGAAATCGAAGCCTCCCGCGCTCTGGCGCTGGCCGTGCTGGCTCGCTGGGAGGCCGCCGCACCGGGCTTTGACGGCTCCCCGGACTATCCTGCCGCACGGGCCAAAGCGCGGGACGCCTATGCCCGGCACTTGCAGCAAACCAACGACTTGATCTTGAAGCTGAACTATTCCAGCCCGTTTGCCCTGCGCGTGACCATTCCCTTTATGAAAAAGCGGCGGCTGGCCGAGTTCGACGCGCAATACGGCGCCTCCGCCCCGGAGACTACGGCGTGAACACGGATACACTCATACATGGCGGCCTTGCTGTCGGCGCGATTTTTCTGGCCCGCATTGTCGGCGGCTGGCGCGGCTCCCGCTTGAAAAAAGCCGCGCTGACCACGCCGCTCTTTGATGCCGCTTTGCTGGAAGCCGCCCTTCAGCCGCGCCCGCGTGACGGCGACGACCCCGCGCTGCTGGCCGAGCTGAAGGAGACTCTGACGCACCTGAACCGGCAGGCCTGGGCGGCGGAGTTCTGGGACCTGCACACGCAGATTGCCGCCCTAGACGCCACGCTCACCCCCAAGCCCCGCGCTACCCTGCACCGGGCGATCCTGCGTCTGCTGCTGATGGAAGACCGCTGGCTGCAAACCGTCGCCGCCCAGACGGCCTCGGATTTAGATTTGACCGATGCCATCCGTCCCTTGCAGGCGCGTCTGGCTCTCGGCGGAGAAGACCCGCGCTTCCGCGCCGTGCTGGAAGACGCGCTGGCCCATCTGGAGGGGCAGATGACCCCCCCCGCCCCCAATTCTGGGGGAGCCGGATAAGAATGGAACCGAACCCGTAGGGGCAGGGCTTGCCCCTGCCCTGATTCGGCTACTCTCCCACCTTTTCCCGCACCAGCGCGGCCACTCCCCCGGCCAGCGCCTCCACCTCGGCCTGGTCCGGCCCCTCCGCCATGACACGCACCAGCTTTTCCGTGCCAGATGCCCGGACATTGATGCGGCCCCGGCCCTCTAAAGCGGCTTCAGCGCGGCGGATGGCATCCTGAATATCCGGGTCCTCGGCCCAGG
Source organism: uncultured Armatimonadales bacterium (assembly GCA_964251675.1). Taxonomy (GTDB): domain Bacteria; phylum Armatimonadota; class Armatimonadia; order Armatimonadales; family Capsulimonadaceae; genus JANXMY01. Next base: position 49,067 of record CAXUKS010000012.1, on the reverse strand, counting down.
TGCGGCGGTCGCGGACGCGGACGCCGAGCAGTATCTGCGGGTATTCGGTCATCTGGTCCGCCAGCGCCGACAGGGGCTGGCCGGTCTCACGCATGACTTTCAGCACCTGCAAGGCGGTCAGCAAACCGTCGCCCGTCGTTGTCAGATGACCGAAGATCAGGTGGCCCGATTTCTCGCCGCCGACCACATGGCCGTCGCGGCGCATGGCCTCGGAGACGTAGCGGTCGCCCACCGCCGTTCGCAGCAGGGTCAGCCCCGACTCCCGCAGGGCCACTTCGAGGCCCATGTTGCTCATAATCGTGCCGACGACCGTGTTGTTGGTCAGCTTCCCCTGCGACGCCAGATGACGACCCACCAGCAGCATCACCCGGTCACCGTCCACTTTGCGCCCCAGCTCGTCGGACAGCATCACGCGGTCGGCATCGCCGTCAAAAGCCAGCCCGATGTCCGCGCCTTCGCTGACCGTCCGCCGCATCATCTCTTCCGGGTGCAGCGAGCCGCAGTTTTCATTGATATTGACCCCGTTCGGGGCGCAGTGCAGGGCGATCAAATCCGCGCCCAGATCGGTGATTACACGCGGGGCCAACTCCCAGTTCGCGCCGTTCGCGCCGTCCAGCGCGACTTTCATGCCCGCCAGCGTCACCCCCCCCATGGTCTCTTCCAGATGCCCGGCATAAACCCCGCCCAGATGCGGCGCGTGCGTGAGCCGCCCGACATCCGCCCCGGAAGGCCGCTCCCACGATTCGACGTGCGCCAGATTGGCCTCAATCTCGGCTTCCAGTGCATCGTCCAGCTTGTAGCCGTCGCCGCCAAAGAACTTGATACCGTTGTCGGCAAACGCATTGTGCGAGGCCGAGATGACCACCCCTGCATCGAAGTTCTGCACCCGCGCAATGCTCGCCACCGCCGGGGTGGGGACCACACCCGCTGTGACCACCTGTGCGCCGAGCGAGCACAGCCCCGCCGCGAGAGCCGATTCCAGCAGCGTGCCGGAAACGCGGGTATCCCGGCCAACAATAAAGCGGGGCGTCTTGCCGCGCCCCAGCGTCCGCGCCGCCGAGGCCCCCAGCGCCATCGCCAGGGCGGGTGTCAGCTCGGTGTTGGCGACGCCGCGCACCCCGTCTGTTCCAAATAATTTTTCGGCCATGAGTGAAAGAATGCTCTCCTGCGTTCGTGTATTTTAAGAATGGACCGCTTTCTCCGGTACATCCGCAGGCGGCGAAACCGCAGGGGGCGCGGCGTCGGCTGGCGGAGCAATCACATGAATAGTCACGGTGATTGGGCTGCGCGGCGAAAGCGTGATGCCCGACGGGATAATCGGCTCGACGCGGCGCACCAAATCTGCCGTTGCCCCCGAAACGTCAATCGGCTGGGTGGTCAGTGTGTTGACGGCGGCCAGTGTTTCCGGCCTGCCTTCCGCTTCCACGGCGGCGGGGGCCACTTCAATGCTGCCAAAACGGTACGGCGCGGGCAGGGTTCCAACCACGTTCGCGCTAACCAGCAGAGTCTTGCGGGCCAGGGCGCGGGTCAGCGCCAGACGCACATGGGCGGTCGGCGGCGACACAGTCACATTGCTGACCGGGATGCCCATCGCGTCAAGGGCGATAATGGGGAAATCTTCGTCCACGGCCCCCGGCTGCTGATCCGGGTCCGCTTGGGCGACTAGCCGGGCCACGGCGCTGACCGCCTCGCGGGTTCCGGTGATCACGGCCTCACGCGGGGAAACACTTGGCGGTGCGAACGAGTATCCGGTGGGAGCAATGCCGATATCGTCGGCACTGACCGCCATCTGCCGCCGCCGCCGCTGCTGCACGGTCAGCGTCACCGGCTGCGGGTCGCTGTCTACGGTGATGGTCGGCGGCACGCCGGACAGATGCACCGGCAGAGGGCGGGTCTGCCCGGCCCGCGCATGAGAGAGGTCCACCCAGGCGGTGACGGACGTATCGGTCAGGCGACTGATCTCCTCAGGCGGGCCGTCCAGCGTCAGCGTCACCGACGGCAGGCTGCTGTCGTCCAGAATCAGGCTTGGCGGCAGGTTACGCACCGTGATTGGCAGTGTCAGCAGGTGTGACGGACGGGCGTTAATCAACCCGGCGACATAAAAATGCAGCAGGCAGGCAAACACAAACGCCAGCAGCTTGTAGCCGAAATTGTGACGAAGCCAGGAAATCATAGCAATATCAACAAAACCGGCCTAAAGCCGTGTCTCCGTGGGGCCAACCGGCTCCGGGTCGGGCACACGCTCTGCCTCCGGGCGCGGGGCGGCCTCTTCGGACGGGGCAGGGCGGCGCAAGCGGGGGCGGATCAAGCTGCGGCGGCGGCGCGGGCCGGGGCGCTCGCGGCCCGTGTATTCGCGGATCAGCAGATCGCGCAGGCGGCCATCGTCGCGCAGGCCGCGCACCATCTTGCCGTCAAAGGCCAGCGAGATAATGCCCGTCTCTTCGGAGACGACCACGACGAGCGCGTCGCTTTGCTCAGAGATGCCCAGCGCGGCCTTATGCCGGGTGTGGATTTGCATTCCATTGACGACGCGGCTTTCCGACAGCGGCAGGGTGCAGCCTGCCGCCACGATGCGGTCCCGCCGCAGGACTGCCGCCCCGTCGTGGAGCGGAGAGCCGGGATAAAAGAGGGTACACAGCAGGTCGGTCTTGACTTCGGCGTTGATCAGCGTGCCGGTTTCCACGATGTCGTTCAGGCCCGTTTCGCGCTCCAAAACCATCAGCGCCCCGATTTTTTTGTCTGATAACTGCTCGGCGGCCTGCACGATTTCGCCGACCATGGACGTTAAATCTTCGCGGGCAAGCCCCGTAAAGCCCTTGCCCCAGAAGCCCAGCCGGCCGACTTCTTCCAGCGCGTGCCGCAGCTCCGGGTAAAACAAAATCACCAGCGCCACCGGGCCAAGCGGCAAAATCTGCTGCAAAAGCCACGACAGCGCCGACAGCCGCGCCCATGTTGAAAACAGCAGCATCCCGACGAACACGACCAGGCCAATGATGATCTGCCGGGCGCGTGTGCCCCGCGTCAGCATCATCAGGCGATAAATCAGGTAGGAAACGATCAGGATGTCCGCGCCGGTCCGCACCAGCGCCCAGGCGTCGTCGTGCCACCAGGCGTGCCATCCTCCGGCCAGCCACGAGAGTTCCTTTCGCCAGAAATCGTGCATCGCGCCCCTCACCTTGCAGACCCAGAGTCTTACGTGCTGATTATGCCATAAAAAAGGGCCGCTTTGCAAACTCCATTGCAAAGCGGCCCCCGAAAGGCACTCGGAACTCTAGAAGCCCGTGATCGGGATGCTCGGCGGCGGCAGGTCGCCCGGAACCGGCAGGGTCAGAAGGGAGTTCTGACGTGCATAAATCCAGTAGCCCTGGTAGGGGTCCAGCGTGCCGGTGGTCGCATCCAGCGACAGGTAGTTGTTCAGCGTGGTGCTGTAAGAGAATATAATCGGCTGCACCAGCGTGCTGGCTGCAAGCGAGGTGCTTGAGCCGCCCCCCGCCGTGCTGACTGTGGCCCCGGACAGGGAGACGCTGCTGTTGAACGGGTCGCCGATCTGGTTCCAGCCCGCCGTCAGGCTGATGGTGTACGGCTGTGTGACCGGGGCGGGCGTTCCCGCCAGGCTGATGTACGACGGCTGCGTGAACCGCACCCAGTAGCCCTGACCCAGCCGGATGGTATCGGCGGGGGCGGTCGGGTAGAACACATACGTGCTCTGGCTCGGCTGCCATTGGATCAGGCGGGGGCTGGTCGCCGCCAGGGGTGTGGTCAGCCCGAACAGCGCGGCGAAGTCGCCGATGCCCGTGTAGTCAAAGGGCGCGGAGATCATCTGGAGGCCCGCTGTGAATGCATGGGCGGGCGACAGGGCAAAGCTCAGCGTGGCGGTTCCGCCGGAGGTCAGCGTCACGCCCGCGACGCTCTGCCCGGCGTACACCGTACTGGTGGCTGCCGTCGTGCCGGTGGTCGCCGTGGTGGAAGCGACGCTGGCCGTGACGGTCAGCGAGATGCCGCCGGGGACCGTCAGTGTATAGGCTCCAGTGGTGGCCGTGGTGGCCGTGCCCCGGGTGACCCCGGAGGCGGCGATAGCGGACACAAGCGCCCCGCCAATGGGCAGGCCGGTGGACGCATCCGTGACGATCCCGCTGATGGTGGCGGTTCCGACCCCGGCATCGGCGCTGAAGCTGAGACGCGACAGCAGGGCAGAGCCGATAAAGGTTCCGATCCCGCTGGCATCGTCATAGCCGGGCTGGGCCTGATACAGCAGGTTGTCGCCGACTGTGATGTCGTGGAACAGGGACGAGTAGGCCGTGTCGGACAGCAGGGGATAAAGCTGCGGGTTGATAAAGCCCACGGAAGCCAGCCCGGCGGCGGCTCGCTGCTGGTTGATCAGCGCGGTAAAGCCAGCCCAGAGCGGCGCGGCGGCACTGGTTCCGCCCACGGTCACCGCCGTTCCAGGAGTGGTCGCGGTTGCGCCGATGAACAGGTCATAGCCAGTGTTGCTGTCGGCATTCAGAGAGACATCCGGGGCATCGCGCCGGTTGGGCGAGGTGCCGTAGCCGATCTGATAAATCGGCTTGGGCCAAATCTGGCTGCTGCCGCCGCCGCCGCCAACGGGGCCGCCGATGCTGTTCAGCTTGCCGGTGTTCCAGACGACCTCGCCAAGATAGCTGCCGGGGACGGGGACGCCTGCGGCGGTGAGACTGGGTTTCTTGTAGCTGAGTGTCGTGCCGCCCACGCCGGTGACATAGGGCTGCGTGGCGGGGTCATCGGCCACGATCAGGTTCTGGACGGTCGGGTCCTGGGTTCGGAAGGCATCATAGGCCCCGCTGTCGCCCGACGCGGCGTAAATGGACTGGCCCTGCGCGGCCATCTGCTGGAAGATCGCGTTTTCAGCGGTCAGGTCGGCGGGGTCCGACAGGGTTTCGGGAAAGCCCCAGGACGAGCTGATGACCTGCAGGCGCGGCGTCCCGTCGGCGGCCACATCATTTGCCATCCGCTGATAGGTGTCAAGGGCGGCAGTCGGGTTGGTGGTCTGGTCGGCCTCGTAGCTGATAATGGTGGCTTTCGGAGCCAGTGCCAGCACCATATCAATATCCAGCGTCACCTCGGTCTGCCCGTCGATGTTGACTGGCGTGCCATCGTAACCGCCAATCAGCACAGTCTGCACGGAGGGCGTACCCACGGGCGTCGCGGCGGCGGCGGCGGCGGCAGTGACGGCAGGCAGGTTAAAGTAGGTGATATACTGATCGGTGTCCGCAGAAGCGAAGCCGTCCAGCTCGAAGAGGCCAACGGTCTGCCCGGTCCCATCCAGGAGGGTGGCTGCGGCCGCTGCGCCGGTGGTCGGGTCCACCGTCGTTGTGGTCGTCCCGGTGCTGGGCGAATACGCTGCGCCGTTCAGACCGCCGACACTGGCCGGGCCATACAAGGGCGTGATGGTGCTGAGGCTGTAGGCATACTTGACATCGTTTGGGGCCATAAAGCCAAGCGGCCCGGAGCCGCTGAACGTGCCCGCGCCAAGACCCGCATTCGGACGTCGTGCGGCGCTCGGACGCACCCGATGGGAGGGGCGGCGCTGGGCAAAGTTGCTGAGGCCGACGACGCCGGATACGCGGCCTGCGATGGAAAACGGCAGGCTGGCGGCGGCGGGGCTGGCATAGGCGGTGCGTCCGTTCGGCAGACGGTACTGCCCGAGACGCACGGCGAAGGCTTTCTCTACCTGAGACGTCGGGCCGGAGACATTGATCAGGGTGCGTGTGGGGGAGGTTCCGGTGATGGTCAGCCCCTGCGACTGCGCCCAGCGTGCGGCGGTCTCGTAATCGGCCTCAGTCGGCCCAAATTGAGCCGTAAACTGGTCGCGGGTCAGGAAGCGATGAAACTGCGGGCTGCCGGGCGTATACTGCGCCTTGATCAGCGCCTCCAGCCCGCTCTGGTTCCGCAGGGGCAGGGTCAGGGCCAGGCGCATCGTTTGACCTGCCGGAAGCCTGCCGAGCGCCCGCGCCCCGCGCAGGGCGGCAGCGGGAGTGGCGGAATGCGGCACGGCCAGACGCGGCTCGGCGGCGTGCGCGGTCAGGCCGGGGGCCAGCAGCAGCCCCGTCAGCAGGGCCAGAAAAGACGGTTTAGAGAAGTGCATAAGGTGTGGGTCCTCACCGTCTTTCGGAAGACGGCGTATCTTCAGTGCGAGGTGTCTGGAAAAGTGTCACTGGAAAAGCGTCAGTCGCTATTTCATAATTATAAGGCAATATGGCCCGGCTGTCAAGAGGGGAAATCTTCCGCCAAAACAGCTTCACAGCCGCCCAAACGGGTTTTCGCGCAGGCGTCCCACGCCCAGCCCCCGCAGGAGCAGAGACATGGGCAGGGCGAGAACCATGTTGTACAGCGCCCCCATTCCGGCAAGCCATGCCCAGTGCCGCAGGTGGTGCAGGGCCAGCCCCGGCGCCAGCACCACGGTCACCGCTTCCGCCAGCAGCGTCGCCGCCAGTGTCACCAGCGGCGGAACCAGAAAATTGCCGCTGGTCAGGCTTCGGCCCAGCCCCCCCGCCATCGCCCCGGCCAGCAGGCGGCCCAGAAAGAGGCTGCCGTACAGGTCCGCCGAGGCCGAGGCCGTCAGCAGACCCGTCCAAAACCCCAGCAGCGTCCCACGCGGCCCCAGCAGGAGTGCTCCGCAGGCCAGCACGACCAGACGCAGGTCCGGCTGCGCCCCGTGAATATTCAGCGCGTGTGCCGCCCGGCCCTGCACCGCCGCCGCCAGCCAGATCAAAGCCGCGACCAATACCACCTGTCGTTTCGGGATCATGGCGCGGGGGGCTGACCGATCACGAACACTTCTTCCAGATGGTCAAACCCGGCGGACGCTTTCAAAGTTGCCGTCTGCAAAGACCGGGTGCGGTCTACAGTGACTGTCTGTACCGCGCCGAGGGGCAGGTCGCGGGGAAACACACCGCCGAGGCCCGAGGTCGTCACCGCGTCGCCGGGAGTGAGCTTTGCATCGCTTCGCAGGTAGGTCACCCGCAGCCCTCCCGATCCGTCGCCCTGGCACAGCCCGACCGGGCCGTGCGGCGCGGCGTTATGCACCAGAGCGCCGACACTGGAATTGGCATCGGTAAGCAGCAGCACTTCGGCGGAATGCGCCGAGACCGCCACGACCTGCCCCACAAGAGCGCCGCTGGGGGAGAGCACCACCGAATGCGGATGCACGCCCCTACTGGTGCCCCGGTTCAGAGTCAGCGTATCCGTCTGCGGGCTGGGCTTGAGGGCGACCACCTGTGCGGCCAGCAGGGGGCGGGGCGAGCGGGCGGCAAAGCCGACAAGCTGCCGCAGGCGGGTGTTCTCGGTCTGCGCGGCCCGCAGTTCTTTGTTCTGCGCGGACAGTGCCAGCACCTGCGTTTTCAGGGCGGCGTTGTCGCGGGCAAGGCGCGGTCCAGAAAACAGCGAGCCGGGGTGCAGATGCCACCACTGCCCGAAGTTTGCGGCCACGGTCTGGGCGGGAACCAGCCCGAAGTCCCGCACCGCTCCGGTGACGGGGTCCAGCCGCCCGCTGCGGCTTGCGCGAAGGTGCAGGCCGCTGAGAAGCGCACAAACAAGGAGCGCCGCCAGCAGGGTTCTGCCGCGTGGATTGTCCCGCTCAGGCCGCAAAGGGTCAGGCCGCATGGGGTGAGTGTCCTTGAAAAGTGAGAAAGCAAAGTGAGAAAAGAAGCCGCCGCTGACCCCGAATTTCACTCTGGAGGCAGCGGCAGGCGTTACCTGCCTCAGCCGCTACCGTGTCGGCGCCGGCCGGGCCGCCGCCGGCCACCGCCGAGGGGGCGTGACGGGTTGTGCCGACTTTTTTGTTGCCGCGGTACTACCGGTCCGAGAGACTCAATGGTGTGGTTCAGCAGGAGGAGCGGTGAGGCGGACTCGCCTGAACGTGATGCGGCTGGAAGCCC
>CAXUKS010000012.1:0-41144 GCA_964251675.1 uncultured Armatimonadales bacterium | reverse complement strand
GGTGTGTGGTAATGGCTCAGGCGTGAGGCGCTCAGAAGCACGTTCCGCAGGGCCGTAGAACGCTGCGCTTCGTCGAGGCACTTGCCTGTGCCCAGCACCACGCACGAAAGCGGGTCGGGGGCGATATGGACCGGCATCCCCGTTTCGCGGGTGATCAGGCGGTCCAGACCGCGCAGGAGCGCCCCGCCGCCCGCCAGCATGATGCCGCTGTCCATGATGTCGGCGGACAGCTCCGGCGGCGTGTCTTCCAGCGTTTCTTTGACGGCCTGCACAATCTGATGGATCGGGTCGGCAATCGCTTCCCGGACCTGCTGGGAGCTGATGATCGCCGAGCAGGGCAGGCCGGTGATCAAGTCGCGTCCCCGGATTTCCATGGTCGTTTCCTGCTCCAGCGGCGCGGCGGAGCCTATCGTAATTTTGCAGTCTTCGGCGGTGCGGTCGCCGATAAACAAATTAAATTCACGGCGCACATACGCCACAATCGCCTCGTCAATCTCATCCCCAGCCACGCGCACAGATTTAGATGCCGCCATTGCGCCCAGCGAAATCACGGCGACTTCCGAGGTGCCGCCGCCGATATCCACAATCATAGAGCCAATCGGCTCAGACACCGGCAGACCCGCGCCAATCGCCGCCGCCATCGGCTCCTCAATCAGCAGAGCTTCCCGTGCCCCGGCCTTTTTGGCGGCTTCCACCACAGCCCGCCGCTCCACTTCGGTGATGCCGGAAGGGATGCCGACGACGACTAATGGGTGAACAAAGCCTTTGCGGCGATGCACTTTTTCAATAAAATAGCGCAGCATCCGCTCGGTGTAGTCATAGTCCGCGATGACGCCGTCTTTCAGGGGCCGAATGGCCGTGATGCCGCCGGGCGTGCGCCCCAGCATCCGCTTGGCCTCCTCACCAACCGTGATCACCTTGTTGGTATACATATCCACCGCGACCACGCTTGGCTCACGCAGCAAAATCCCCCGCCCCTGCACATGAACCAGCGTGTTAGCCGTGCCGAGGTCGATCCCCATGTCGCGTGAGAACCGCCCCGACAGCCGCTGAATAAAGTTGAACATGAAAGACGTGCCGCTCCTGAACCCTGAATGCTGAGCTAGTATAGCATATCCGGCCCTATATCACGGCGCGAAAAGTGAGGCAGAAGTGTTGGCTAAGGACCCCTGCGAAACTATTTTTGCCTATTTTTCTGCTCCGGGAGAGTGCGAGCAGACAGGAAGTCCCTTCGCCGGTTTGCCCCTGTAGGACACCGGGTATAGAGGGGCTGTCGGGGCGACGCGCATAGCCCCCCGGCCTTAATCCTGAAAATCGAAAGAAAAGAGAAGACCACCATGGCAAGCACAGTGATTGGCTTATTTGAAGAGCGGGCCGATGCCGACGCCGCAATCAGCGACCTGAAAGAAGCCGGCTTCAGCGGCAGCGATATTGAAACGAAGGAAGCGGGCAGCGCCTCCGGCCTGGATAATGACCTGCAGGGACATGGCGTTCCCGATGCCGACATCAAGCTGTTTCTGGAAGGCATCCGCGCCGGGGACACCCTGGCAATCGTGCATACCGACGATGACAAGGCCGAGCAGGCCCGCGAGATTATGGACCGCCACGGGGCACTGGACATCCACGATGCCTACGCCCTGCGCGGCGACCAGGCCGCGACCACCCTGCCCACCTCCACCACCGCGTCCACACTGGGCACAGCGGCGGCAGGCACAGCGGCACTGGGCACAGCAGCACTGGGCACGACTACCACAGACCGCGATACTACGGCCCTGACGCCTGGTGCGAACCTCGGCGGCGAAACAGTGATCCCCATTGTGGAAGAAGAGCTGGCTGTCGGCAAGCGCGAGATTCAGCGCGGCGGCGCCCGCATCCACACCCGGATCACCGAGCGTCCGGTGTCCGCGCAGGTGACGCTGCGTGAGGAAGAAGTGACGGTCGACCGCCGCCCGGTGGACCGCGCTGCCACAGAAGGCGATCTGGCCTTCAAAGAGCAGAACTTTGAAGTGACCGAGACGGACGAAGTGCCGGTAGTCAGCAAAGAAGCGCGGGTCGTGGAAGAAGTCATCGTCGGTAAGACCGCGACGGAGCACACCGAGACCGTCACCGACACCGTTCGCCGCACCGATGTGGATGTGGAAGACCTGACCGGCGACGTTCGCAAGTCATAATTCACCACACCCGTAATAAAACGCCCCCGCTTTTTAAAGAAGCGGGGGCGTTTCCACGCTGGCCCGACGGGCCGGAAAGTTTTGCACTCATGGCTGAAGAATACAAAGACGATGGACGCAAGGGGGCCGAGGGCGGCGCACAGATTTATCAGGACAAAAAAGCCCTGCCGTGGTGGCTCTGGCTGGTGCTGGGCCTGCTGCTGCTGGGCCTGCTGTTTTTCCTGCTGAACCGCCAGAGCGGAACGCCGCAGGCGGCGGCCCCGCCCGCGCAGACAGCTCCGGCACAGACAACGCCTTCGGCCACTCCTGACACCGCAACCACTAACGGTCAGCCGGTTCCTCCCGGACCGCCCACCGCGACTGCATCCGGCAAAGACATCAAAATCCACAGCGGTGCGGACATCACGACCGCCAGGCCCGGACAGGCCAGCGTGCCCGGCGTGCCTCTGTCAGATGTCAATGCGCTCACTTCCGCCGCCGACCCACTGGCACTGGCCGGTCAGCGGGCGAAGCTGACCAATGTGACCGTCCGCCGGGTCATCACCAGCCGTGCGTTCTTTATTGGGCCGAGCGACACGCAGGAGATGCTGGTTCTGCTGGACAAGGGCATGGACGCAGGCACGAGCGACGCTGCCAAAGTGACCATCACCGCCGGTCAGCCGGTGTCTCTGGTGGGAGTGATTGAAAAGCTTCCCACCCCCGAGTCACTGTCTCAGACCTACGCCCTCGACGGCAAGAACCTGGAGGCGCTGGCGTCGCAGAAAGCCTATCTGCACGCCACCGTCGCGCAGGAAAAGTAGAGGCCCCCCCCGCCCCCATTATTGGGGGTGGGGGCTTAATCCGTCCGGTTCGGCTTGCCGACTTTAATCAAATACGCCCCGTGCGCGGGCACGGCATAGGTGAAGCTTCCTGACTTTTTGCCCAAATCCTTGCGGAGCCAGAGATCGCGGACGGGCTGCGAGCCTGACAGGCCAAGCTGCGCCCAAGTCACGGTGACGTTCGCTGTTTCCGAGCCGAGGTTGAACAGGCCGACCGCTTTGGGGCCGTCCCACAAAGGCCGGGCGTACACCTGCGTGTCCCCGGCGGGGCTGACGCGGGCGGCAGGCTTGCCGAGGGGGTCCTGGTTGATTTCCAGCACGTCGTCATTGATGAGCAATGCTCTGGTGAACGGGTCCAGCCGGCTCAGGTCGCAGCCAATCAGAAGCGGCGAGGATAGCAGGCTCCAGAGCGTGAGATGCGTGATTTGCTCGTTGGGCTTGAGGTGCGTTGGATGGGTATTGCCGAAGCCGACGATGCCCACCATCAGCATATCCGGGTCATTCCAGTGGCCCGGCCCGGCGTACTACTCGTGGCCGTCCTGGCTGAAGCCGATAGACTTCAGGCTGATCCAGTTGTCGTGAATATCCAATAGCCGCAAGCGCGATTTTGTTCATACAGCCCCAATACGGCATGGAATGGGAGGGTTCCTGCCTGACATTGGGGGAGACGTCCTGCTAGAGGGCGAGGGTTTGAGACCCCTCGCACTCAGCCGGGCCACTAAATCCCCGCTCCCGCGTCTTTATGCGGGATATGCAGGCCGCATTCGCGGCCCAGGCCGAAGAAGCGGGTATCCTCCTCGGTCATCCCGGCAGTCAGCGGGCGCGAGGTCTGCACGTCGCCGATAGAGACATAGCCCTGTTCCCAGAGCGGGTGGTAGGGGAGGTGATGCGCCGTTAAATACTGGTGAACGTCTCTGTTGGACCAGTCATAGATAGGATGAACTTTGACGCGGCCTTCCTGCATCGCCAGCGTCTCCAGGCACTGCCGGGTGGACGACTGCGAGCGGCGCAGACCGGTGATCCAGGCGCGGGCGTTCAGGTCATTCAGCGCCCGCGCCATCGGCGCAGTCTTATTCATGGCGTTGAACTGATGAATGCCGTCCAGACCCTGCTCCCAGAGCTTGCCGTAACGCGCTTCCTGCCACTCGCGGCTGAGGCCCGCTTGGTAGACTTTCAGATTGAGCGTCAGCCGCTCGGTCAGCGCGTCAATAAAGGTGTACGTTTCAGGAAACAGGTACTGCGTGTCCAGAAGCACCACAGGGATGTCCGGCCACTGCCGCGTGACCATGTGCAGCAGCACGGCGGACTGTGCGCCAAAGCTGGAAGACAGCACAATTTCTGGGGACCAGCGTTCCAGCGCATAGGCCACCCGCTCCGGGGCGGTCTGTCCGGCGAGGATCTGGTTGGCGTGACCGATTTCCATCTCAGCGAGGGCAGGGGGCGCGTCTGATTGGGGAAGATACACCTGGTTGGACATGATGAGAATGGCTCCTTTGCCGCAGATCAGCTTAAGGGCTGACCGCTTTCCTAAGTTCAGAACGCCCCACCCCCGGTAGAAAGTTCCCCCGTCCTGTAGAGGAAAGGCGGCTCAGGCCGTCCGTATCTGCACGCACTTGGAGCAGTCCAGCCAGTCTTCTTCGGGGATACGCAGCAGGGCATCCGGGGCATTGCCGCGCTGAAACACCGGGCGGTACAAAATATCCCCAATGGGATAGGTCGTGCCGCAGGAATGACAGTTTTCGACGTGGTCCAGCGGCGCGGGCGCGTAGCCCGCGATGATCCATCCCGCGTGCCCCAGGTGCGTCGCCAGCGATTCCAGCGCGGCCCGCACGGTCAGCGACTTGTTGCCGTGGTAATACTTGTCCGAAATCTGGTCCAGCATCTCCACGGTCTCTTCATCAAAGGTAAAATTCAAGCGTTTCATAGGCTGTCTCTTCAGAAGGCTTTCGGCACGGCAAGGCTGATTCAATTATACCCTTTATTTCGCCTCACGGTACAAAGCGTGCCGCCGGACAATGGGATCGTATTTGCGCTTTTCCAGCCGGGCCGGATTGCTGCGCTTGTTTTTGCGGGTGTAGCAGCAGTGCGTGCTTCGCCTTTGGCCGCCATACTTAATTGTCCTTGTTTTATTTGCTTTATCTGACAACTCCGGCAGGTCTGGCAGAGCCGCCGGTTGAGGAAATGGGCGGCGGCGACGGTGCAGCCGCCCAGCACGACCCCGATCACACCTGCCGTCTCAAAGCGGCTTTCTTCCAGGAGGCGGCCCGCCACCAGCGCCGTCAGGCCGAGCGACAGCACCAGCAGCGCCTGACGCTTGCGGTGCTCCCGGTATCCGAGGCCGAGGCTGCTTGACGCCAGCACGGCGGACAGGCCCAGCAGCGCCCATTCCATCCGCTCATCGGCCAGAAACCCCAGCCCAATCAGCGGCAGCAGCGTTGCTACCAGCGGCATCAGGGCGCAGTGAACCGCGCAGGCCAGCGACGCGGTGGCTCCCGCTTTATCCAAATCCACGCGGGTCGGCTCCACGGTGCGTCGACTGGTTTTTGTCTGTGTCATCCCTCGCTCCAATCCTGCGTCATTTCTTCCTCGGTTAAAAGTGCCGTGTCCAGAAACGCCGTCAGCGCCGACCGGTCCAGGGCCGCGCCGATAAAGACGACTTCCTGCCGCCGGTCCCCGTGGCCTTGTGCCAGCCCCGGCGTATTTCCGTCCGCACGGCCAGCGAGGCCGGCCACTCGGCTTCAGGCCGCGCCGCCCACCACCGGCCCGCCGGGGCCACCGTGCAGACGCCTTCGGCCCAGTGCCACAATCCCACCGTGTCCGGGCACGCGGCCAGCCAGATAAACCCTTTGATGCGCGACACGCCCGGCCAGTCGGCAGAAATCAGGCGGCAGAACCGCCGGGGGTGAAACGGGCGGCGGGCATGGTACACAAACGAACGGATGCCATATTCCTCGGTCTCGGGAACGTGCTGCCCACGCATCTCCCGCAGCCAGCCGGAGGCGTGTCTCGCTCCAACCCGTACAGAAGAAGCGCGTTGCCGCCCTCCCAGCGTACATCCTGCCCCCAGCATCACATCTGCTGGTCGAACAAAACTGTGCCGGGCGTCTGAGAAGTTAAAGGAGAAACTGGTGACACACAGCCCGTGCGCTCACTCTAAGTGTATACATTTATGTGTAACAGTGTGTATGATAACACACGACTGAGGCGCTGTCAAGGGGCTGTGCAAAAAAGAGGAAAGAAACTCAGGGGTAGAGGCGGTGAAGGCCCCAGATGAGGCCGGAAGTTAGGCTAAAGGCCAGGCCGCTGCTGGCAAGGAATGGCGCGGTGAGGGGCGATACCGCGTGCGGCCCACGCTTTTGGGTGAAAATGCCCAGCGTGGTGACCACCAGATACAAAAAGCCGCCGCCGACGTGGGCGAACAGCAGACCGAGATGAAACAAAGAAACGTGGCGCAGGCCCAAAATACCGATCAGCGCCCCGATCTCCGTGGTGGACTCGATACCGATGGTCCACAGCAAGGCAGTGCGTTTGGAATAGCCCGCGCCCAGTAGCAGCAAGGCCAGCGCCAGCCCTTCGGGCAGCTTGTGGAACGATACCGCAATCAGCAAAGCGAGGTTGGGACGGCCCATAATCCGGTCGCCGACCACTATAGCAATGCCGTCCATCGCGCTGTGCAGGCTCAGGGCGATCATTAAAAGCACGACGCTCTGCCCCAGCCGCTCCGTCGTCGCTTTGTCAAACGCCGAGACCGAACACGACGGGCAGATATGGTAGACGTACTTGCCCAGCGCCCAGAACAGCGCGTAGCCACTGGCTCCGGCCAGCAGAAACGCGGGCCACGGCAGCAAAGCTCTGGCGTCAGGCAGAACGTCAAACACGGTCACGGCCAGCAGGGCGCCCATGGCGGCATACACCAGAATGTTCAGGCGGCGCGGGGCCAGCTCGCCGAGGAGCACCCCGAGGGCGCCCCCGCCGAAGGCGACCAGCATGGCAATGGTGGAACGCAGCAGCAGAAGTGTCATTGTTCCGCCCGTGCTTTTCCAGTTTTTTGCATTGATGTGTACAAGTAAGTAGTTTACCGAAATCGCCGTGCAAGAGTCAAGTGTCAGTCACTAATTTGCACATTCGGTATACACTTCTACTTATCGTTCACAATACAATGAGTTATACACGATGACCATGCGGACTTCCTCCGCGACGGCCATCTGCACCATCCGCACAACACACCAAAAACCGCACAACACACCAAAAACCGCCCTCGCATCGTCGAGATGAGAGGGCGGTTTTCTGGCGCCGTTTCAAGCTGTGCCGGAAACTCCACTTCGACATATTCTGCCACAGCTTCACTGCAGCAGGTCATCTGCGCCGCAAGGCGCGGCTCTGGCTGAGGACCACTACGAGCAAAAAGAGGCCGCGAATGACCTGTTGCCAGTAGGTGCTGAAGTTAAATCTTCCAAGATTGTTCTCAAAGTTCAGCACCGTGAAAATCAAGCCCAGCAGCAGCGTCCCGGACAGCGTCGCCCCTACTGACCCCTGCCCGCCGGTCAGCAGAGTGCCACCGACCACCACGGCGGCTATCGCGTTCAGCTCCCAGCCTATGCCTTCCGACGGGATGCCCGAAAATGTCAGCGCCGCCAGCATCGCCCCGGCCATTCCCGCCAGCGCCCCGCTCAGTACGTAGACGCTGATTTTGATCCGGTCCGTGTTCAGCCCCATCAGCCGCGACGCCTCCTCGCCGCCGCCGAGGGCCAGCACATGACGGCCCCAGGGGGTGAAGTTCAGCGCCAGAGACCCCAGCAGAAACGCGACCACCAGGATAATCGCCGGGACCGGCACGATCCCGACATAGCCCTGCTCAATCAGCGTGAAGCCGCTGTCCGCATCCACGCCCACATTCTGCCCCTGCGCCACGACAAAGGCCAGCCCGCGCACGGCCAGCAGGCTTGCCAGGGTGACGATAAACGGCAGAATGTTGACTTTGGCGACCAGCCAGCCGTTGATCAGACCAATCGCCGCCCCGGCCAGAATGGGAACCGCCAGCGCGGGCAGGAGTCCATGCGGACTCATCATGGCCGCCAGCACGCTGCCGAGCGCCGCCACCGAGCCGACCGACAGGTCAATGCCGCCAGTCATAATTACAAACGTCATGCCGAGCGCAATCAGTCCGTAACCGGCGTTGTACTGCACCAGCGCAGACAGGTTGAAGACGCCTAAAAAACCCGTGTAGCGCAGGCTGCCGAACAGCAGCAGCAGGAGCAGGGCAATCAGGGCGGCCTGCCGCTGAAGCAGGCTGACAAACAGGCCGATGCGCGGCCGTGCCGGCGATGCGGCTTTTGGCGTAATGGTTGTTGACATAAATAATTTTCTACTGCCGCCGCTGCCGCTGAAGCACCACGGCGAGAATGATAATGGCGCCATTGACCACCTGCGCGGCGGCGGCGGGAACATTGTGCGAGACCAGCGAGAATTGAAGAAGCGGCACAATCGCGCCCCCGACCAGCGTGCCGATGATCGACGCCCGCCCCCCGGTCAGCGGCGTGCCGCCAATCGCCACGGCGGCAATCGCGTTCAACTCCATCAGCAGGCCCACCGAAGCCGCATCCGAGGCCGCATTGATGGACACGGCCGCCAGACCCGCCAGCCCGGCCAGCAGGCCACTGAGGACATACACCGTTCGCTTGACCCGGTCCACCGGGACGCCCGACAGCTGCGCCGCCGCCTCGTTGTCGCCGGACGCCAGCACGTACCGCCCCCAGGCCGTCGCCCGGATCGCCCACGCGGCCAGCAGGACAATGACGACCATCAGGATCACTTGAACAGGCACGCCCAGAATGTGCCCCGTGCCCAGACCCTGAAAGCCGGGGTTGCTGAACGTCTGGATTTTGCCGTTGGTCAGCACCTGCGCGATGCCGCGCCCGGCGATGAACAGCACCAGCGTGGCGATGATCGGCTGAATACGAAATGTCGTCACCAGCAGGCCGTTGAACAGTCCCAGCAGCGCGGCCAGCACCAGGGCGGCCAGACACGCCAGCAAAGTTCCAATGCCCGGTGCGGCAAAAATGCCGTGGTGCTGCGAGAACAGCAGGGGAGCTATCGCCCCGGCAATCGCCATCAGCGAGCCGACCGACAGGTCAATGCCGCCTGTGGCGATCACCAGCGTCATGCCCACGCCGACAATCACAATTGGCGCAATCTGCGTCAGCAGCACGTCGATAGATTGCACCGTCAGGAAGTTTTTCGTAAAAAACGCATTATACAGCACCAGCAGGAGCAGGGCCACCGGAGCGCCCCAGAGGCGGCCTGCATCGTGCGGCAGCCTGCGCCGGGCAGCAGACGCCGGGGCGGGGGACGTGTCTTTAACGACCATCGACTTCCTCCGTCTGCGCTTCGTCCGTCTGCGCTTCGTCCGTCTGCGCTTCGTCCGACTGCACGCCGCCCTGCGCCATGGCGTCAAACAGCGTCTCCTGCGTCGCTTCGCTGCGGGGCATATCTGCCACCGAGCGCCCGTCGCGCATGACCACCACCCGGTCGCTGCCTTCCAGCACTTCTTCCACTTCCGACGAAATCATCAGCACTCCCAGACCATCATCGGCCAGCCTGCCGATGAGCGATTGTATCTCCGCCTTCGCGCCGACATCAATGCCGCGTGTCGGCTCATCTAAAATGAGTAATTTGGGGTTCAGGCACAGCCAGCGGGCGAGCAGCACTTTTTGCTGATTGCCGCCGGACAGCTCTTTAATCGGCTGCTCCGGCCCCGACGTTTTGATGCCGAGCTGCTTGATAAACCGCTCCACGATCTCCTGCTGCCGGGCGCGGGAGACGACCCCGCCCTGCGTCAGGGCAGGCAGTGCGGCCAGCGTCATATTCTCGCGCACCGACAGGTTGGGGATAATCCCTTCGCCCTTGCGGTCTTCCGAGCAGAAGCCCAGCCCCGCCCGGATGGCATCGGCGGGGGCACGAAACCCCGCCGTCTTGCCGCCGAGTGTCACCGTGCCGCTGTCCAGGCTGTCCGCGCCAAAAATCGCCCGCGCCACTTCCGTCCGGCCCGACCCCAGCAGGCCCGACAGGCCCACGATCTCGCCCTGACGCACCCTCAGCGACGCATCCTGAAGCGCCCGGCCATGCTTCAGGTGCTGCGCTTCCAGCAGCGTCGCTCCCTCGGCGTGGTCTGTGCGCCGGAAGCCGGTCTGCCCGGCCCGCTGCACTTCGCCCGGCTCGCGGCCCAGCATTCGGGACACGAGTTCCAATTTGTTGGTGTCGGCAATCCGGCGCGTGTCCACCGTTTTGCCGTCGCGCATGACCGTAATTCGGTCGCAGAGCGCGAACAGCTCGTCCAATTTATGGCTGACATAAATCACCGAGACGCCCTCGGCTTTCAGGCCCTGCAGGACGGTGAACAGGGTCGCCACCTCGCCGTCGTCCAGCGAAGACGTCGGCTCGTCCATGACCACTAATTTGCTTTGCAGAGACACGGCTCGCGCAATCGCGGTCATCTGCTGCAAGGCGATGTTGAGCGTGGCGAGGGGCTGCGTCACATCCAGCGTAGTGATGCCGAGACGGGCCAGCGCCTCCCCGGCCTCGCGGTTCAGCCGCTTCCAGTCAATCAGCCCGAAGCGGCGCGGCTCGCGGCCTAGAAAGATGTTCTCGGCGATGGACCGATAGGGGACCAGATTGACTTCCTGATAGATGGTGCTGATGCCGCCGTCCTGCGCCTGCCGGGGCGACTGGAAGCTGATGGATTTGCCCTGAAACGTGATTGTCCCGCCGTCGCGGCGATAGGCCCCGGTCAGGATTTTTATGAGCGTGGACTTGCCCGCGCCATTTTCGCCAATGAGCGCATGGATTTCGCCGGGCAGAATATCCAGCCGGGCGTTGGACAGAGCCGGGATACCGGCGAATGCCTTGTTGATGTTCTCCATTTGCAGGAGCGGCTTGGAGGGTGGGGTGGGGGTGGGCATAGGGTGCTTGCAATCAATAGACCTACCTTCCTTGCTTCGCAGGGTCCTTCCTAAAGGAAGGATTAGGACAACAGAAAAGACGCGGCATAGGGGCGTGGTCCCCCCGCCCTTCTTATCCTGTCCGTCTATCTTGTCTGTATCCTTCCTTTAGGAAGGACCCTGCGAAGCAAGGAAGGTAGGTCTCGGGGTTAATACGCGGTGCCGACCTCGGCTTTAGCATTCGCGCTGTCAAACGCTTTGTCTTTGACCACGACCCAGTCCGGGATTTTCTCGCCGCCCACGTACTGCTGCATCGTGTCAAACGCGATGGGGCCGAAAAAGGGGCTGGACTGCACGACATAGTTCATCTGGCCGCTGATAATCGCCTGCAAGGCTTCCTTGCCGCCGTCAATGGAAATCACCTGAACGGCTTTGCCGGGCTGCTTGCCCGCCGCCTGCAAGGCAACCACCGCGCCGAGGGCCATTTCGTCGTTGTGCGCGTACACGGCGGTCACGTCGGGATGGGCCTGCAGCAGCGTTTCCGTGATCTGACGGCCTTTTTCACGGGCGAAGTCGGCGGGCTGCGAGGCGACAATCTGCATTCCTGGCTGGGATTTAATCTGGTCATCAAAGCCTTTTTTGCGGTCAATCGCGGGGGACGAGCCGGTGCTGCCTTCCAGCTCAATGATTTTGCCCTTGCCACCGGACTCTTTAATCAGCCAGTCGGCGGCTTCCTTGCCCTGCTGCACGAAGTCCGAGCCGATAAACGTCACATAATCATTGCCGGGCTTGGCGATGCTGGCATCCACGCGCCGGTCCAGCAGAATCACCGGGATGCCCGCCTGTTTGGCCTGCAGGACCACGGGAGCCAGCGGCTTTTCCGACTGCGGCGCGAGGAAAATCAGGTCTACGCGCTGGGCGATCATGTTTCCGACATCGGAGATTTGCTTGGCGGGGGAGCCGGTGGCATCCGTGACCACGATCTGGTAGCCGCGCTTGGCGGCTTCATCGCGCAGGCTTTTGGTTTCGGCAATGCGCCAGGGGTTGTTGCTTTCCACCTGCGAAAAGCCGACTTTGTAGGTGTCTTTCTTTGCCAGCGTCGGCAGCCCCGGCCCGGACCCGCCGCCAGCGGCGGTCCCGGACCCTCCCGGCTTGGTGCTGCACCCGGCGATCAGCAGCAGCAGGGGCAGCGCAGCCAGGCTGGCTCCCCGCATAAATGGCGTGTTGTTCAAGTGTTAGTTCCTCTTCGGTTTCACGGGCCGCTGCCCCAGACACAAGAGTATATCCGATTCACGGCCCCGATAACAAGCCCCAGAGCTGTCACAACTGGGTATTATAGCGGCAGCCTATCAAACCGGAGACAATCCATGACCTACCGCGTGGCCCTCATCGGGGCCGAAAGCCTGAGCAAACGGCACGCCCGCGCCTGGGCGACCCTGCCGGACGCCGAGATTGTCGGCGTTCTAGTCCCTCCATTTGGCGAGGATGACTCGCCCGGCCCGCTGTTTAGCGATTGGAACGCGCTGCTCTTAGAGGCCCGGCCCGACATCATTGACATCTGCACCCCGCCGCCTGCGAATCCGCTCTGGGTCAAACAGGCGGCAGAAGCGGGGAAATCACTGCTCCTGGCTGGCCCGCTGGCCGAGGCAGCCTCGGACGCCGAAGCGTGTCTGGCGGCAGTGCAGCAGGCCGGTGTGGCCGCCATGCCGACCGGCCTGCGGCGGCTGTCCCCGGAGTTCAGCGCGGTGCATCGCCTGGTGCGTGGGGGCGGGGTCGGTGCGCCTTCAGCGGTCCGTCTGGCACAGGTGTTTTGCGAAAATGGCGAAGGGACAGAAGAGGTCGACGGCCTGCTGGAACAACTGTCGGCAGACTTCGACTGGCTGCGGTGGACCTTCGGCCCGGTCATCCGGGTGTTCGCACGCGGCTTTATCAGTCAGAGCTTCAATCTGGACATCTGGGATTATGTGCTGGTTACTCTGCGCTTTGAGTCCGGCGCAATGGCCCATGTCACGGGAATGCTGACGTTCGGCGGCAGCCCGCGCACGACGCTGGAAGTGGCCGGCGACGCCGGGCTGATCGAGCAGGATTCGGCCCGCACCGGCCCGCCGCCCGACGTGCTGGCCTCGGAGCTGGCGGCCTTTGTGCTGGCGCTCCAAAAGGGGACTGCGCCACCGGTGACGCTGCAAGACAGCCGTGAAGCCACGCGCCTCGGGCTGGCCGTGCGTGAGTCTCTGGATAGTGGAAAGGTGGTGTCTCTGTGAGCACGCAAGTCAAAATCGGTATTCTGTCGGCGGCCCATATGCACGCCGTCTCTTACGCCCACGCTCTGGCCGCGCACCCGGAGGTGTCGCTTGCCGGCATTGCCGACCCGGACGAGACACGCGGGCGGGCGCTGGCGGAAAGCGTCGGCACGGCCTACTTTGCCTCCGCTGACGCTCTTTTGGAGAGCAAGCTGGACGGCGCAATTGTGACTTCAGAAAACGTGCATCACCGGGCGCTGACCGAGCAGGCCGCCGCGTCCGGCGTCCGCGCCGTGCTGTGTGAAAAGCCGCTGGCGACCACGGCGGAAGATGCCCGTTCCCTGGTTGCCGCGTGTGCCGCACGGAAGGTGCGCCTGGCGACGGCGTTTCCCTGCCGCTATTCGCCCGTTTTTCGGAAGCTGCGGGAGCAGGTGTCGGCAGGGGTGATCGGTGACGTGCTGGCGATTCGCGGAACCAACCGGGGCCGTGCGCCCGGCGGCTGGTTCACCGACACGGCCCTTTCCGGCGGCGGCGCGGTGATCGACCACACGGTCCATGTGGCCGATCTGAACCGCGTGCTGCTGGGCCGCGAGGCGACCGAAGTGTATGCCGAGATCAGTAATGGTTTTGCCCACGGCACTTACGACGACACCGGCTTTTTGACAATTGGCTACGAAGGTGGTATCTTCGCCACGCTCGACACAAGCTGGTCCCGCCCCAAGACGTACCCGACGTGGGGGGATGTCACGATGCAGGTCGTCGGCACACAGGGCGTGCTGGACATGGATATGTTCGGGCAAAGCCTTGTGCATTATGAGGATCACGCCGGGCAGGTCTCCTGGCCGAACTGGGGCAGCGACACAGATGCAGGTCTGGTCGCCGACTTCGTGCGCCTGGCTTCGGGGCAGGAGGCCCCCGATCTGGCGACGGGGGAAGACGGCCTGCGGGCTTTAGAAGTCGCCCTCGCCGCCTACCGCTCCGCCGACGCGGGGCAGCCGGTGGCGGTTGGGAAATAACCCGCGCCGAGTGCAGCCACCGATTACCCCCGTCCCAGCACCTTTTGATTTTGGTGTTGATTTTGGGTGTTGATTTTAGGGGCAGCCTGAGAAGGATAAGAAATGAAGGGCAGGGGCAAAGAAAGAAGGGCAGGGGCAAGCCCTGCCCTACAGTGAACACGCTCTTGTTCTTACTCCCCCTTCCATCTCAGGGAAGGGGGACGGGGGTTAGGTCTCCGAAAGTTCAGCGGCTGTACTGCGCTTCGTGCAGCCGCTGGTAGAGGCCCGAAGCCCGGACCAGATCGTCATGCCGTCCCTGTTCGGCCACGCCGGTTTCATCAACCACAACGATGCGGTCTGCGTTCTGGATCGTCGCCAGCCGGTGCGCGATGACCAGCGTGGTGCGGCCCAGGGCAAGCTCGGCCAGCGACGCCTGGATCGCCCGCTCGGTCTCGGTGTCCAGTGCGGACGTGGCTTCGTCCAGAATCAGGATCGGCGGGTTCTTCAAGAACATCCGCGCAATCGCCATCCGCTGCTTCTGGCCGCCCGACAGCTTCACGCCCCGCTCCCCGGTCAGCGTGTCCAGCCCGTCCGGGAGCAGGGCGATCATGTCGTCGAGCCTCGCCCGCCGGGCCGCCTCCCAGATTTCCTCGTCCGATGCCCCCAGCTTGCCATAGGCGATGTTCTCGCGGATGGTGCCGGCGAACAGGAACACGTCCTGCTGCACAATGCCGATGTTCCGGCGCAGCGAGTCCAGCGTCATCTGCCGAATATCGATGCCGTCCACGGTGATCCGCCCCGAATCCAGGTCGTAAAAGCGCGGCAGCAGAGAGCAGAGGGTCGTTTTGCCTGCCCCGCTCGGCCCGACAAAAGCGACCATCTCGCCGGGGCGGATGGACAGGTCGATGCCCCGCAGCACCGTCTTGTGGGGGGTGTAGCCAAAAGTCGCGGCCTCAAACTGAATCGCGCCCCGCAGGACTCCTACGGACACGGCGTCCGGCGCATCGGTGATGTCCGGGGCGGTGTCCAGCAGCTCCGTGTACCGCTTAAAGCCCGCGATGCCTTTGGGATAGGTTTCCAGCACGGCGTTGATTTTTTCCACAGGCCGGAAAAAGACGTTCACCAGCAGCAGGAAGCCCATGAAGCCGCCCACCGTCAGCGCCCCGTGCAGCACGAAGTAGGCCCCGGCAATCATCACGAAAAGCTGCACAATCCGCATGGTCATGTAGCTCAGCGACATGCTTTTGGACATGAGCTGGTAGGCATCCAGCTTGGTCGCCCGGTACCGGGCGTTGTCCTGGGCGAACAGCATCCGCTCGTGGTTTTCGTTCACAAATGCCTGGACCACGCGGATGCCGCCGACATTCTCTTCGATTCGTGCGTTGAAGTCGCCGACCTGTCCGAACAGCGTCCGCATGGTCTGGGTCATCGCCCGCCCGTAGCGGGTGGAGATCCACATCATGGGCGGGACGACCAGGCCGGTGACCAGAGCCAGTTTGGCGTTGAGCGTGAACATCAGCGCGAACGACCCCAGAAAGGTCATCACGGCGATAAACGCATCTTCCGGGCCGTGATGGGCGACCTCGCCGACATCTTCCAGGTCTTTGGTGACACGTGCCACCAGCCGCCCGGTCTTCTGGTTGTCATAGAATCGAAAGGAGAGTTTTTGCAGGTGGTCAAAAATCTTGCGCCGCATTTCGGTCTCAATGGAGATGCCCAGAACATGGCCCCAGTAGTTGACAATATACTGCAGGCCCGTGTTCAGAAAATAGATCGCCAGCAGACCGAAAGTCGCCCCCAGAATGAGGCTCCAGTTCTGGGAAGGCAGCAGCCGGTCCACGAACGCTCCGACGGCCAGCGGGAAGGCCAGCTCCAGCAGGCCCGACAGGACCGCGCAGAAAAAGTCCACCAGAAAAAGCCGGCGATGGGGCTGGTAGTAAGAGAAAAAGCGGCGCAGCATATCAGTCTTGTCCTCAAACACGGCAAAAAAGCGCCAGCCTCTCGGGCTGCCGCTTCGGCACATGATCTAATATATGGTAACGTAACAGAAGTATGTCACAAGATTAGTCCAAAGTCAAGTTTGCGGGGTATTCTGTGGGCATCATGGCCGTTCTTCAAGACCGCCCCTGGCTCTGGCACTGTTCCCACCCCGATTTGTGGGCGGACTCGCAGCAGGTCCACGTCTGGCAGATCCCGCTGGATGTGGACGCCGAGCGCCTCGCGGCATTGACGCAGAGCTTGTCTCTGGACGAGCTGGCCCGCGCCGACCGCTTTCTGTCCCCTGTGGATCGCGCCCGTTTTGTGGCCGGGCGCGGCGCGGTCCGCGCCATTCTGGCGGGTCGTTTGAACACGGCCCCGGAGGCCCTGCGCTTTACGTACTCTCTGCACGGCAAGCCGGAGCTGGCGGGCGATCCGCGCCTGCACTTCAACCTCACGCGCTGCGAAGACCTGGCCCTGCTGGCCGTCTCGGCAGGAGGCCCCGTCGGCATAGATTTGGAGCGCCTGCGGACGGACTTCGCGCCGGAGCCGCTGGCCGCCCGGTTCTTCGCGCCTGCCGAGCGGGAGGCCCTCGAACAAGCCTCCCCCGCCGACAAGCACCGCATCTACTGGGCCATCTGGACGGCCAAAGAAGCCTGCCTGAAAGCCCTCGGAACGGGCCTGGACACGCCGCTGAACAGCTTTGCCGTGTCTCTCGATGCAGCGCATACGCTTTCCCCCCCCCTGCGCCTCCTGCCGCTGTCTCCTGCTCCTGACTTTGTGGCCGCTGTGGCTGCTGCCATTAAAGATGTGCCGTCCGCTTGCCATAATCCCCAATAGTGGTGTAAAATGCAGATGAGGTGAAAGTGTGATGGAACTGGGCGAACAAGTGCGAAACGTGGTCGGCGAGTATGGCCGCCTGAGTGTGGATATTGGTACGCTGTCTGACGACAGCAGTCTTTACGAAGCCGGGATGACTTCTCATGCCAGCGTCAATGTGATGCTGGGGCTGGAAAATGCTTTTGACATCGAGTTCCCCGATCGGATGCTGCGCCGCAGCGTCTTTGAGACGCTGGGCGCGATGCAGACGGCGATAGAAGAACTGACGGCAGGCTAACTCATGGGAACACCCACACACAGCGAGTTTGTGGCCGAGGCCGCCCGGATTGGTCAGCAGGTGGCTGGCCCGGCGGCGGCTGATGTGGACCGCGACGGACGCTTTCCCATCGAGGCCGTGGACGCGCTGAAAGAGGCGCGGCTGCTGGGCGCGGCTGTTCCTGTGGAGCTGGGCGGGGGCGGCTGTTCGCTGACGGCGCTGGCGGCGATGTGCGAGGCTTTAGGGCGGCACTGCGCGGCGACGGCCATGATCTTTGCCATGCACCAGATACAAATCGGCTGCCTGGTGCGGCACGGCGGCGGCTCGGAGTACGTGGAGCAGTTTCTGCGCGGCCTGACAGCGCATCAGTGGCTGGCTGCCTCGGTGACCTCCGAAGTCGGAGTCGGCGGCGACATGCGGAGCAGCCGGGCCGCCGTGGAAGTGGACGGCGATGCGCTGACACTCTGCAAAGAGGCCACGACGATTTCTTACGGGGCGCAGGCGGATGCGCTTCTCGTCACCACCCGCCGCGCCGCCGACTCGCCGCCGGGCGACCAGGTGCTGGTGCTTCTTCCTCAATCGGATTACACGCTGGAACAAACCGGAAACTGGGACACATTCGGCATGCGCGGCACATGCAGCCCCGGCTTCAAACTGCGGGCCTCGGGCCGGGCGGAGCAGATCGTGCCGGGGACATTTGCTGACATTGCCGCGCTCTCGATGGTTCCGTACTCGCATATCCTCTGGGCTTCCGCCTGGACTGGACTGGCGAAAGGGGCGGTCGCTAAAACGCGGGCCTGCCTGCGGGCCGAAGCGCGGCGCAAGCCGGGCGTGGTTCCTGCCGGGGCAGTCCCGCTGGCCGAGGTTTTGACTACATTGCAGCTCATGGAGCACAGCGTCCGCACGGCCTGCGCGGAATACGAGCGGCTGACAAGCGTGCCGGAAGGCGCAGACATGCTGACCACGGTGGGGTATGCGCTTCAGATGAACAACCTGAAGCTGTCCGCCTCGCAGCTTGTGGCGGATATTGTGACCCGCTGCCTCGGCATCTGCGGCATTGCGGGCTACAAAAACGACACGCCCTATTCGCTGGGCCGTCACCTGCGCGATGCCCACTCCGCCGCCCTGATGGTGTCCAATTACCGCATTCTCGCCACGAATGCTTCCCTGCTGCTAGTCCATAAAGACCAGTAGATGAATGCCGGGGGTGTAGAAACCCCCGGCAAGAAAGCACCCTTCGGGTGAGGAAATGTAGGGGCGGGGTCTCCCCGCCCGCCTCTTATCTCTTATCTTTGTCCGAAGGACATTTCCCTGCCGGGGGTTTCTACACCCCCGGCACATCGACATAAGCAACCAATTATGACTGATACACTGATTGATACATCCAACCCCCTTGAAATTAAGTTCCGCGACGAATTGATTGCCGCTGGCCTGCTGATCCCCTCCGGCGTGCCCGGCGTCTTCGGACGCGGGCAGGTCTTTGAGGACATACTGGAGCGGTTTGACGCCCTGATCACTGAAGCCGGGCGGGCCGACGGCGCGGAGAAAGTGCGCTTCCCGCCCGCCCTCAGCCGCGCCGATTTCCAGCAAAGCGGCTTCCTGAAGTCGTTCCCCCAACTGGCCGGAACACTGTTCAGCTTTGAAGGGACGCCCCGCGAGCATCTGCAAATGATGGATGCCATTCACGAGGGCAAAGATTGGTCTGAATACGAGACCATGACCGATGTGGCATTCACCCCCGCCGCCTGCTACCCGATTTACCCGATGACTGCCGCACGGGGACCGGTCCCCGACGGGGGCCGCTTGTTTGATGTGTTTTCCTACTGCTTCCGCCACGAGCCGTCGGACGACCCGGCCCGGATGCAGCTCTTTCGGATGCGCGAATATGTGCTGGTGGGGACCGCCGAAAGCGTCGTTCCCTGGCGCGATTCCTGGATTGAGCGCGGGTCGGCCCTGCTCCGCTCGGTTGGCCTGCCGGTGGAGTGCGACATCGCCAATGACCCGTTTTTCGGGCGCGGCGGGCGGATGCTGGCGCTGGATCAGCGCGAGCAGAGCCTCAAGTTTGAGCTGGTCATCCCGATCTGCTCCACGGAGAAGCCGACGGCGATCATGTCCTTCAACTACCATCAGGACCACTTTGGCACGGCCTTTGGCCTGCGCTCGGAGGCGGGTGAAGTCGCGCATACCGCCTGCGTGGGCTTCGGCATGGAGCGCATCGTGCTGGCGTTGCTCAAAACCCACGGCCTGAACCCGGAGACGTGGCCCGCCCCCGTCCGCGAAAGGCTGTGGGCATGAGCGCGATTGCCGGGCTGGACCCGGCCCACTACGCCCCGCACTCGCTCCACGGCGAGGCGTCCGTGTGGCCGGAAACCAACTGCTATGCTGACCTGTGGATTGGCGTTTTAAACGCGCTCGGTCTGGACCCGCTGCCCCTGCTGTCATTCGGCCTGGAGGCGGACTTTGAAGGCGACCAGTGGACGTTTTTGAAGCCCTCGCTGGACGATCTCTGGACTCTTTACGGGATCGAAGTGCAGGAGCTGAACCTGTGGGACGGCTTTGCGTCTCATGTGCAGGCGCAGGTGGGGCGCGGTCACCTGCCGCTGGTGGAAGTGGACTCGTTTTACCTGCCCGACTCCGTCGGCACGGCCTATCAGACCGAACATACGAAGACTACCATTGGCGTCAACGTCTTAGATTTAGATGCCGGTTATATGGCGTACTTCCACAATTCTGGCTACCACGCGCTGACCGGCGATGACCTGCGGGCCGTCCTGCGCCTGGATGACACGCCTGGCAGCCCGCACCTGCTGCCTTATGCCGAGTTAGCCAAGCTGTCCCGTCTGCGCCGCCTGCCGCCGGACTGCCTGCGCCGCGAGGCGCTGGCCGTGGCCCGCCGCCACCTGGAGCGCCGCCCCGCACGGAACCCGCTGCCTGCCTTCCGGGCGTCTCTGGCCGCCGGTCCGACTGCGCCGCCCGCTGACCCGGTGGCCCGCTACCACAAAGAGGCGTTCGCCACCGTGCGTCAGCTCGGAGCCGCCTTTCAGATGTCCGCCGCCTGCGTGCGCTGGCTGGACACGGACGGGGCACTGGCCGATGCCGCCACGGCGTTTGACGGCATTTCGGTGTCGGCGAAAGCCCTGCTGTTCAAGATGGCCCGCGCCGCAAACACCGGCAAACCCCTCCAATACGCCGCCTCGCTGGACACGATGGAAGAAGGCTGGCAGGCCGGGTTTGAGGCGCTGGCGGCGCGGCTTTAGGAGGCCCCCCCGCCCCCAATAATGGGGGAGCCAGAGTAGGGGCAGGGCTTGCTCCTGCCCTTCTTGCCTGCCTCACGCCTATGACACCACGCCACATCAGTTCGCAAACCGTTACCCCCCTGCACACCGGCTGGTGCGTTACCGTTACTGCGCCCGGCGCGGCGGCAGACCCCGGCGATCTGGCTGGCGCCGCCGCCATTGCCCGCGTGCCGGGCGTCGTGCCCGGCACGGTCGTCTCGGCCCTGCGGGACGCAGGCAGCCAGGCGCTGGCGTATCAGTCTCCCGACGATTTTGATGTCTGGTACACCGGCGCGTTTGACGCCGACGCGCCCGCGCCGGGCGAGCAAACCCGGCTGGTCTTTGAGGGTCTGGCGACGCTGGCCGAAGTCTGGCTGAACGGGGAATGGCTTCTACAGAGCGAGAATATGTACCTGCGGCACGAGATAGACGTGTCCGGGCGTCTGCAAAGCCGCAACACGCTCTGCCTGCGGTTTGAGTCGCTGAACACGGCCCTGTCAGCACGGCGGCCCCGGCCCCGCTGGCGCACGAAGCTGGTAGACCACGCGCAGCTTCGCTGGGTGCGAACCACGCTCACGGGCCGGATGCCCGGCTGGCACGAGTGGGCGAAGTGTATTCATGCCGTCGGCCCCTGGCGGCCCCTCTCGCTGGTGACGGACCGGGCGGTCCGCGTGGTGTCGTCGGACATCCGGGCGACGGTGGAAGAAGGAACCGGACAGGTAGCAGCGCGGATTGGCCTGCGCGTGCTGGCAGGTGAGGTGTCTGAGGCCCTGCTGCACGTCGGGGACAGCGCGGCCGAACTTGCAGTCAGTCCATGCGACGACGGCACGGTTTCGCTGACCGGCAGCATTTCGCTGCCCAAAGTGGCGCTCTGGTGGCCGCATACACATGGGCCGCAGCCGCTGTATTCGGTGCGGGTGACGCTGACCGTGGACGGTCAGGCGGTCGAGATCGACCTGGGCCAGACGGGCTTTCGGACGATCACAGTGAACCAGACTGATGGCCGGTTTGCGGTCAGCATCAACGGCGTAGATGTGTTTCTGCGCGGCGCGTGCTGGACGGCGGCGGACGCGGCGGCGCTGACGGGATCGCCGGAGGCGTATGACCATCTGCTCGGGCTGGCGCGGGAAGCGGGGATGAATATGCTGCGCGTCCCCGGCAACGGCTTTTATGAGTTCGAGGCGTTTTATGACCGCTGCGCGGCGCTGGGCATCACCGTCTGGCAGGACTTCGCATTTGCGCTGATGGACTACCCCGCTGCCGACCCTGAGTTTTGCGCTTCCGTCACCGAAGAAGCCAAGCAGCTTTTGGGGCGTCTGCAAGCGAACCCCGCGCTGACGATGCTCTGCGGCAATAGTGAGTGTGCGGCGGCGGCGGCGATGCACGGGCTGGCGGCGGAAGACTGGGCAAACCCGCTCTTTGACGAACTCCTGCCGCGTCTGTCGGCAGAAAGCTGTCCGCAAGTGCCTTATGTGCCGTCGTCGCAGTGGGGCGGGGCGCTGCCGTTTCATGTGGACAGCGGGGTCAGCCATGCCTACGGCCTCGGGGCGTATCTGCGCCCACCTGAGGATGTCCGCCGGAGCAAAGTCCGCTTCGCCACAGAGTGTTTAGGTTTTTCCAACATTCCAGAAAATGACACCGTTGATGAGTTTCTGGCTGATGGCGAGTCGCCGGGACATCACCCGTCGTGGAATGCCGCCGTGCCGCGCAATGTCGGCCTCGGCTGGGACTTTGGCGATGTCACCCGGCATTACACGCAGCTCTTGTTCGGCGAAGATTTACATCAGTCTATGTTCCGGGATTCGGAACGTTTTCTGGCCCTCAGCCGCGTGGTTTCCGGGGAGCTGATGGCCGGGGCGTTTGCCGAATGGCGTCGTCCTGGCTCCTCATGTGCGGGGGCATTGATCTGGCTCTTTCGGGACCTGTGGCCCGGCGCGGGGTGGGGGGTGATCGACTCCTCCGACCGGCCCAAATCGGTCTTTTATTATCTCAAGCGGGCGCTGGCCACGCGCAGCCTGTTTTTCTCCGATGAAGGAATGAGCGGCCTGCGCCTTCACTTGATCAACGAGCGCCCTGAGCCGCTGTCTGCCACCCTGCGGGTGTCCCTGTTCCGGCATGGGCACACGCGCCTGCGGGAAGCCGCCGTGCCCATACACATAGACGCACACGGCCAGCTTTCACTGAGCGTGGACGCCCTGCTGGGGTCATTTCTGGACACCACCTATGCTTATCAGTACGGCCCGCTCGGCCATGATGTGGTGTTTGCGGCGTTAGCTGCCGATAACAAAGATGCTATGCTGGATGCAGTCGTGCCCGGCGCATTTTACTTCCCGAGCGGCCTGTCCTTCCCGCAGTCTGCCGACCTCGGCCTGCACGCTGAGGCCGTGCGGCGCGAGGATGGCCGCGCTGCCCTGACCGTGACCACCCGGCGCTTCGCGCAGTCGGTGCATGTGGAAGCCAGCGGCTGGCGGGCGGACGACAACTATTTTCATCTGGAGCCGGGCGGCACGCGCACAGTGCTGCTGTCGCCGGAGCGGCCTGCCGTGCGGCTGATAGGAACCGTGACTGCATTGAATGCGCTGGCCCCGGTGAAACTTCGTGTTTCGTGAGAGGCAGCAAATCTTCACAACTCGCTTGGCATTGTTTATGCACATTGGATTGTATCTCTGGATTGTATCTCCATGAAATTGTGCTGGCATTAATGCTGGCTGTGCAGCTCTATGATTTGTCAAATACCCGAGGCAGACTTTTCCCTGCTGTGCGCTCCTGCCGACCCGCCCGCGCCGGAGCCGATCTACTTTGGCCCGCCCGCCCGGCGGCTGTTTGGGTGGTATCATGCCCCGGCGCCTGCCGCCGCCCGGAACCGGGCTGTGGTCCTGTGCGCCCCGCTCGGCCATGAGGCCCTGCACGCCCATGCTGCGTACCGCTATCTGGCCGAGGAACTGGCGGCGGCGGGCTTTGCCGCTCTGCGCTTTGACTACGACGGCACGGGCGACTCGGCAGGCGGTGATGACGACGAAGACCGGGTGGGACACTGGCTCGAAAGCATCGGACAGGCCGCAGACACTTTGCGCCGATGCAGCGCAGCCGAGGCCGTGTCGCTTTTTGGCGTGCGGATGGGGGCGACACTGGCCGCCGTCGCGGCGGCGGAGCGCGGGGACATCACGGAGCTTCTGCTGTGGGCACCCTGCCGCAGCGGGCGGCTCTGGCAGCGCGAGATGCGCGTTTTGCAGGCCGCACGCGGGCCGCAGCAGGCGCGTGAAGGCACCGGGGACGAAGACGACCCCGCAGAAGAAGGGGAAGAAGCGGGCGGTTTTGTTTACAGCCGCTCTACGGAGGAAGCGCTTGGCAAAATGAACGCCGCTGCGCTGATCCGCAAACCGGCAGACGCCGTATTGCTGGTGGGCCGGGATGACCTGCCCGAAGACGCCCGCCTCGTCAAAAGTTTGACTGCCCTCGGCGCGGCAGTGACGGCAGCCGCCTGGCCGGGCTACGCCGCGATGATGCGCGATGCCCAGGACACGGCGATACCCGTCTCGGCTGCCCGTTCGCTGGTTGACTGGCTGACTGCCCGCACGGCGCCTGCCCCCGCTCCCGGCTTTGTTTCCGCTCCCATCTCTGTTTCCGCCTCCCCAAACGCGGGCCGGCTGACGGCGGCAGCCTATACCGAAGAGGCCGTCTTCTGGAACCCCGCCGCCCGGCTCTTTGGCATCCTGACCCGGCCCTGCGTGGAGGGACCCCGGCAGCAGACTGGCGTGGTGCTGCTCAATGTCGGGGCCAATTCTCACATCGGCCCGAACCGGATGTGGGTGACGCTCGCCCGGCAGCTCGCCGCCCTGGGGTTTCCCGTGCTGCGCCTGGACACCGAGGGTCTCGGCGACAGCGCCCACGGAGCCGCCCCTGCCCGGCAGCAGCTTTACCGTGCCGACGCCGTGACGGATGTTCGCGCCGCCCTGTCCTTTCTGGAAGCACGCACCGGCGCGAGCCAGTTTACGCTGGTCGGCCTCTGCTCCGGGGCCTACACCGCCTGCCTGACGGCCTGTGAGGACCCGCGTGTCACCGGCCAGATTTTAATCAACGCGCAGGCGCTGGATTGGAAAGAGGGCGACGCGCTGGATGTCCTGATGCGGCAAAGCTACAAGCCGACTATCACTTATGTCTCCTCCCTGCGCGACCCGGATGTGTGGAAGCGGGTGCTCTATTCTCAGGTAGACGTGAAGGGCATCACGCGGGTAGTGGGGCAGCGGCTGGCGGCTCGGAGCCGTGCTGGACTTCGTTCCCTGCTGTCTCTCGCCCTGCGCCGAGCGCCCGCCGAGACACCCGCCGGAAGCCGCCTTCGCACGGCGTCCGAGCGGGGCGTGGACACGCTGTTTCTGTTCGCCGCCGAAGACGCTGGCCTGGAGCTGACCCTGCTGCATCTGGGAACCACCGCTCGCCGCCTCACCCGCCTGCCCGGCACGCACCTGACGGTAATTGACAACGCCGACCACACGTTTACGTCCAAATCCGCCCGCGAAGAGATGCTGTCCCGGATCACCCGGCATCTGCAGGCGCGATTTTTGGCTGCCTGAAAAGAAAACCGCTGGAGGCCACAAGATGTGATCTCCAGCGGTCTTTGTTTGAATACGCTCTGAGGCTGGGAGTGGTTAGAGGGTGTTTAGAAACTGTATAGAAAGCTATTCAGCAGGCGCAGACGGCCCCCCCGCCCCCAACACTGGGGGAGCCAGAATAAGAACCAGAGGGCCAAATCCTAACTGTCCGGTTCCCCCATTATTGGGGGCTAGGGGGCTGTCCGGGGGCTTTCTATACAGTCTCTTAGCAAGAGCCGTTTCTTGTCTAAAGAAACGCGGGTTATCATTGAAGTCGCCATTGGAGAGCGCGGCAAAGAGCTGTGAGTTCGGCATAGTTCGCCTGACAGACGGTTCGCTGGTGAACAAGGCTGTTATAGACATCACGGCAGATAGACAGCGTCTTATTGAGCGTTCGCTGTTGTGTGTGGTTGGGGTACAACCTATACTTTACACTATAGCTCGAGTATGATGTAAAACCCAACAAGCGACACACTAATCAAACGAAAGGGATTTGCCGTCTTCGGAAAGACGACGCGCTATTCATCCCGTGGCTAAAGCCAGGGGCTTCCCGCGCATTTTTGGTAAAACGCATGGAACCACACTGCCGAATCGAACTGCTGGGACCGCTCCGGGTGCTGCGCGGCGACGACATCATTACGCGCTTCGGCACGCAGAAGGCGGCGGGACTGCTGGCCTATCTCGCCCTGCGGCCCGGCCCGCACCCCCGTGAGACGCTGATTGACCTGTTCTGGCCGGATATGGACCTCGCCGAAGGCCGCAACAACCTCAGCACCACTCTCAGCGGCCTGCGCCGCCTGCTGGAGCCGCCCGGCGTTCCCCGTGCCACAGTGCTGGTGACCACTCACGCGCAGGCCGGTCTGAACCCTGCTGTTGTCACCATTGATCTGGCCGAGTTCGAGCGGCTGCTGCGCGAGGCCGAACTTGCCGCAGCCCCCGCCGTGCGGGCCGCGCTCCTGACCCGCGCCCTTGCGCTGCATGGCGGCAGCTTTCAGGCAGGCAGCTTTCAGGACTGGGCCGTGCGTGAGGCGGAGCGTCTGGAAGCCCGCCGCGTCGCTGCGCTGGACGCGCTGGCCGAGGCTCTGGAACAGCTGGGACGCACTGCCGAGGCGGTGGATGTCACCTGCCGCCGCCTCGCTGCTGACCCGTTTTCTGAGGCGGCTCAGGTGGCGCTGATCCGCCGCCAGGTCCGTGCCGGGCAGACGGCGGCAGCCCGCGAGACGGCTCGGACGCTGGAAACGCTTTTTCAGGAGGAGTTTGGGACTGGCCCGAGAGAGGAAACGCGCCGTGCGATTGAAGAGATTTTCGCCCAGCCACTCGTCTTTCCCGCCACGCCCCCAACTGCGTCTGTGCTTTCCCCCGAAGCGTTTTCTCCTGAACCTGCTAGTCACAGGCCGCAGGCGGCCCCGCCGCTCTGGCTGAGCCGGTTCTTTGGGCGTGAGGCCGAAATGGCCCGCCTGGCAGACCTGCTCCTGCCTTCGAAGCACACGGATGCGCTGGCCCGACTGGTGACGCTGACCGGGCCGGGCGGCGCGGGCAAAACGCGGCTGGCGGCTGAATTTGGACACCGCCTGTCCGAACAGTTCGGGCACTGGTGCGGCTTTGTCTCGCTGGCGGACCTTAGCACCCCCGACCAGATTCCTGTCCGCATTCTCCAGGCGCTGGCGCTGGCGCCTGCGCCAACGGCAGCGCCTCTGGAACAGGTGCGAGCCTTCTTTGCGGCTCGCCGCGCTTCCGGCGAGAAAACGGCACTGCTGATTTTGGATAATCTGGAACATCTGCTGGGGGTGGATAGCGAGAAGATGGGAGAAGCGCAGGCCGTGCCGGTGGTGCGGACACTGCTGGGGCGGGAAACGGGGCTGTCGATTTTGGGGACATCGCGCCGCCCTCTGGGGCTTGCGGGCGAGCAGCGCCTGCCGCTCGGGCCTCTCCCGGTCCCGGACACGGACCGGGCCGAGGACATTGCGGCCCTGGGACGCATTCTGAGCGTGCGCCTGTATATAGACCGCGCCCAGACCGTGCGCCCGGATTTCAGCCTGACCCCCACCAATGCCCCCGCCGTCGCCGCCCTGTGCCGCCTGCTGGACGGCAGCCCGCTGGCGCTGGAGCTGGCGGCCTCCTGGGTGCGCCTGCTGCCGCCGCGCAAGATGTGGGAGCGTCTGGTCCGGGGAGAAGACCTGCCCGAAGGACGGCAAGCGGACCTGCCCGCCCGCCACCGCAGCCTCGCTGCCGCTCTGGACTGGAGCTGGCGGCTCCTGCCGCCGGGGGCGCGGCGGCTGCTGGCCCGCCTGTCCGTCTTCCGGGGCGGCTGGACCCTGGACGCGGCGGAGGCGGTCGGGGGTGAGCCGGACACGCTGGTGCTACTGACCGAGCTTGCCGATGCTTCGCTGATCACGCTGCGCGAAGACGCCGAGGGAGAAGTGCGCTGCAGCGTGCTGGAAACCGTTCGGCAGTTCGCCGCCCGGCGGCTGGACACTGAGTTCGGCGAAACCGAGGCTGTGCGGGAGAGGCATCTGGACTGGGCATTGGCGCTGGCACTGGAGGCTGACGCGGAAATCCGCACCCCCGCGCAGGCGAAGTGTCTGCAAAGGCTGGAAGCCGAGCATGACAACCTGCGAGCTGCGCTGGACTGGGCACTGTCCGACAGCCGCTTCCTGCCGCCGAGTTCTCCGCCTGCCGCCCCGGACGACGCTCCGCCGGGACTGTGTCTGGCCAATGCGCTGGAAATGTTCTGGCTCATTCGGGGTCATTTGCAGGAAGGCCGTGCCTATCTGACTGCGGCGCTGGCCCGGCCTGACGGCCAGAATTCCCCGACGCGCCGTGCGAGCGCCCTTAACACCGCCGCCCTGCTCGCCACAGAGCAGGGCGACCTTGCCGCCGCCCACCACCTGCATGAAGAGGCGCTGGAACTGCGCCGCAGGCTGGGCGACCCTGACAAGCTGGCTTTCTCGCTGAATAACTTCGCTATTGTGGTCTATGATGAAGGCGACAGCGCCCTGGCCGAGCAGCTTTGGGAAGAATCTTTGGCCGTAGTGCGAGCCTCAAACTCCCCCGTGGGCATGGCAAGCTGCCTCGCAAATCTCGGCGAGCTGGCCTTTGAGCAGGGCAACTCTGACAGGGCTATGACATTGCTGGCAGAAGCCCTGGCACTGCTTCGCACAGTTGGCAGCAAGTTCAACATTGCGTACCTGCTCAACGTGATGGCGACCGTTTCCCGTCATCGGGGCGATCTGGGAGCCGCCCGCCGCTTTCTGGCCGAAAGCCTGCCTCTGCTGAGTGAAATCGGCAGCCGCCCCGGCATTGCCCGCACCCTGGAGACCGGCGCCGCCCTCGCGCTGGCCGCCGGGCAGCCTGCCCAGTGCGCCTCCCTGTCCGGCGCGGCTTCTGCCCTGCGGGATGAAATCGCTGCCCCCCTGCCTGCCAATGAAGCCGCCCGTCATGACGAAGACCTCGCCACCGCCCGCGCCGCCCTGGGCGACCCCGCCTTTGAGTCCGCCTGGGCTAAGGGCCGCCAGATGACTTGGGAGCAGGCTGCCGCCCCGCTGTTTCTGCTGAAGGAACAGGCAGCAGGAGGGTCTGGCACGATACTTGCCTTGATAAACCCTGACGCGACTCAGTAAAAATAAATAACTTTGCTGGCTTTTAGGATTAAATCAGGCGAAATTTGGGAGGGCATCCCGTTTTGGCACGATTTATGCATAAAAAGAAGGTGCAAGCAAGTGACCACAGGAAGCCGGCCCGCGCTGTTTCGGGCCAGGAAGCTCTTTCCAATGGTCTCATCCTACTCTCCTATGCAACCTGATACCGACACTACCGCATCCAGTTTTTCACTGCAAGAATATATTGCGATTCTTCGGCGACGGCGCTGGATTATTTTGCAGGCATTCGTGCTGATCGCCGCCGTCGGTGTCGTGCAGGCTCTGCTCGCCAAAAACATCTACGACGCCAGTTTTATGGACCCTGGGACGCGGAAGGCTGGGTCGCCGATGCCGCCAAACGCTTGTTGCGACTGGGCAAGGTCAAAGCGCAGATCAAGCGCAGGTTGCGCCATCAAGTTGAAGCCACCAATCTCAAGCGCGGCCACGGGGTCGTGGTCCTCAGCCAGCATTCCCGAAGCGAAGTCCAGTCTTTCGGCTACCCGGACAAAGACATCCACCTGATCGCCGGGGGAGCCGATGTGGTGCGCTTCACGCCCCCTGATAGCCGCGCTGAGGTGCGCCACGCGCTGGGGCTGCCCGTGGACCGGACCCTCCTGCTGTCTGTGCGGCGTCTTACCCCACGTATGGGGCTGGACAATCTGATCAAAGCTATGCCCGCCATCATCGCCAGACGCCCGGATGCCCTCCTGCTCATTGGCGGAAAAGGTCCGGAGCGGAATTACTTACAAAAGCTGATCGAACAAAACGGCCTCAGTAATCATGTCCGGCTGCTGGGCTTTATTGACGATGACGAGCTGGCCGGGTATTATCAGTCTGCCGATCTGTTTGTCCTGCCCACACTCGCACTGGAAGGCTTTGGGCTGGTCACCACTGAAGCTCTCTCCTGCGGCACGCCCGTCATCGGCACGCCCGTTGGTGCCACGCCGGAAATACTCGGCCTGCTCGACCCGCGCCTGATCGCCGCCGGAACGCAGCCCGCCGATCTTGCTCAGGCCGTCCTCGGCTTTCTCGAAGGCGAGTGGGCCAGTGCCCTCACGCCCGCCTGTCTGCACCGTTTCGTCCGCGACCACTATACCTGGGAGCGCCACGCGGATACCGTCGAAAGCCTGTACCGAAAGCTCGTCTGCGGCGCCTGTGACAAACGCGCCATCGTCTACAGCAAGGGCCAGCAGGCCGCACTGCCCAAATCGTAACCGACACAGACATAACAAAAGGAAACACACGAAACATGACACAGAAGACCGCACTCATTACCGGTATTACTGGGCAGGACGGCAGCTTTCTTGCCGAGCTGCTCCTTGAAAAAGGCTACCGTGTCTGCGGCACGGTCCGCCGCTCGTCCACCGAAAACTACAGCCGCATCAGCCATATTCAGGACAAAATCGAGCTGATCCCCGCCGACCTGCTGGATCAGTATTCGCTCATTGACGCCCTCCACCAGACCCGCCCTGATGAAATCTACAATCTAGGCGCACAATCTTTCGTCCCCACCTCCTGGGGGCAGCCCGTGCTCACCGGCGAGTTTACCGCCCTCGGTGTCACCCGCGTCTTGGAGGCCATTCGTCTGGTTGACCGCAATATCCGCTTCTACCAGGCCTCGTCGTCCGAGATGTTCGGCAAAGTCCAGGAAGTCCCTCAGCGCGAGACCACCATCCTGTACCCGCGCTCCCCCTACGGCGTCGCCAAAGTTTACGGCCACTACATTACCATCAACTATCGCGAAAGCTACAACATCTTTGCCTGCTCCGGCATTTTGTTCAACCACGAAAGCGAGCGCCGGGGCCTCGAATTCGTCACCCGCAAAGTCACCGACGCCGCCGCCCGCATCAAGCTGGGGGTGGCTCAAGAGCTGCGCCTCGGCAACCTCACCGCCCAGCGCGACTGGGGCTACGCCAAAGACTATGTCGAGGCCATGTGGCTCATGCTTCAGCAGCCCGAACCCGACGACTATGTCATTGCCACCGGCGAAACCCACTCCGTCGAAGAACTCGTCGCCACCGCCTTCCAGCACGTTGGCCTGGACTGGCAAAAATACGTGGTTACCGACCCTGCCTTCGTCCGCCCCGCCGAAGTGGACCTGCTGATTGGCGACCCGACTAAAGCCCGCGAAAAACTCGGCTGGACCCCCAAAACCAGCTTCCAGCAGCTCGTCGAGCTGATGGTCGATGCCGACCTTGCCCGCCTCACCCGCGAGCAAGCCTACGCCGACTTCTAGGAGCGCCCATGCGGGTCTTTATCACTGGAGCCACCGGGTTTGTCGGACAGCACCTCATCCGCCATCTCCTCCACACCCGGCCTGGCCTCCACATCACCGGAACCACTCTGAACCTACGCGAGACGGCCCCCGCCGAATCCCGCCTGCGCCTCGTCGCCTGCGACCTCGTCCGCGCCGACGACAGCGCCCTGCGCCGCCTCATCGCCGACGCCGCCCCCGACCACGTCTACCACCTCGCCGCCGTCTCCTCCGGGGCCGCCGCCGACCCCGCCGCCGTTGAAAGCGCCAACATCGACGTCACACGCCGCCTCTTTGCCGCCCTCGCCGCCGAAGCCTCCGCCGCCCGGTGCCTCTTCACCAGTACCGGCTACGTCTACGGCCCCTGCGACCCCAGCCGCCCCGCCCGCGAAACCGACCCACTTCACCCTGTCGGTCTGTACGCCGAAAGCAAGCGTGACGCCGAGAAGTACGCCGAAGCCGCTGGAGCCGTCATCGTCCGCGCCTTCAACCACACCGGCCCCGGCCAGACCGACACCTTTGCCGTCCCCGCCTTCGCCCGCCAGATCGCTGAAATCGAGCATGGCCTGCGCCCGCCCCGAATGGAAGTCGGCAATCTGGACGCCGAGCGGGACTTTCTGGATGTCCGAGACGTCGTCTGCGCCTACGTTGCCCTGCTGGAAGACCCTGCCGCCACCGGAACCTACAATGTCTGCCGGGGCCGCGCCGTCTCGATGCAAAGCGTCCTCGACGACCTGCTTGCCCTTGCTTCCTGCCCCGTCGCCGTCGCTCCCGACCCCGCCCGGATGCGCCCCGGCGACCTTCCCGTCTCTGTCGGCGACCCCGTCAAACTGTTCGCCCAAACCGCCTGGCAGCCCCGCATTCCCTGGGCACAAACTCTCGAAGACACACTCAACTACTGGCGTCTGACTTTAGCGGCCCAAAGTTCATAACTCTGACTGGATTTTTTTGGATGAATTATGTCATCATGAATCAGCCTGTCTGCAAATCCCTGACGCAAGACCCATCAGGACCAAGCCGCATTCAACCTTCCCGGTGTTGAGAAACACGGTATCGCCGCTGTCATTTCGCTGCGGTCTAACCTAAGTCCTGGCCGTGTGGAAAGCAGTTTTCCGTGCTTCTTTGTTCGGTGAGGTACAATGCGAGCAGGCTCTGTGGCAAATGGCCGCTAGCAAGCCCGTGGCTGCTTGTGCTGGTGGGCGGTGCCGCCACCGCGTCCGCGAACGTCTCACTATGACACAGACCATCCATGCGCTGCAAGGCATTTACACCCGCCTCCTGGGCACTTGCCCCGCCCGTTAGAACCCTGGATCTTTGGGCAACCTTTACAC
The DNA here is from genome assembly GCA_964251675.1 of uncultured Armatimonadales bacterium. Lineage (GTDB taxonomy): Bacteria > Armatimonadota > Armatimonadia > Armatimonadales > Capsulimonadaceae > JANXMY01. The sequence continues at coordinate 8,823 of CAXUKS010000012.1, read as the reverse complement.
AATCTTTATTTCCCCCAGCGTGCTCTAAATGTCTTCTTTATACGCAACCGGCTATCATTGGATCTGAGGATCAGATGATTGCAAAGCGTGGCTTGTCGTCACGTGAGGCGGACAGCGTGTTAAATTTAAATGACTTTGTGTCGCATCTCGGCGTGGCTCTCGGTTTGGGAGCACTGCTTGGGTTCGAGCGGCAGTGGCGGCAGAGTATGGCTGGGACGCGCACAAACGCGCTTGTCGCTGCTGGCTCGGCGACATTCGTGATGGCGGGATACCTGTTTCCCAGCGATTTCACGGGGTCTGCCCGAATTGCCGGGCAGGTCGCTTCCGGGATCGGGTTTCTCGGCGCGGGTGTCATTCTGAAAGAAGGAGCCAGCGTCCGGGGCCTCAACACGGCCGCGACCGTTTGGTGTTCTTCGGCTATCGGCGTTATGGCAGGCATTGGCCACCCCTTGTTTGCGCTGGCCCTGGCACTCGGCGTTGTGATCACGAACGTCGTCTTTCGTCCTTTAGCTTACAAACTGCACCCCGATTTGAATTTCCTGGTGGAGTACCGACTTGAGATGATCTGCCAGACTGCCCAGGAGCCGCATTTGCGGAGCCTTCTTTTGCAAACCCTAACCCGCAAGCATCTTTCCCTGTGCCGACTAGGCATGGAACGTCTGAATGTCTTGGAAAGCGGAGTTCCTGAGCGGCTTCAGATCACTGTAGACTTGAAAGCCTCCAGTCACCGCGATGAAGACCTGAAGAAAATCGTGATTCAATTCGCGGGGGAAAACGGCGTCGAGTCAGTTTGCTGGCATCTCTCCTCGCCACCGGCTGCCTGAGTGCCTCGAAAAAATCATCAAAGAAATCATCAAAGAAATCCTAAGCGATGCTGCTCTATAAAGTTATCTTCGGTAGCTGCCTCGTGCTGCTTTTCGTGATTTATGCCGCTCGCAAAGCGGCCACCGAAAAAGGGGATCAAAGCCAAATTCGTGTACTGCACTTTCTGCGGCTTGGTCTGAGCTTGTCTGCCATCGCTTATCTCCTTCGCATCACAAATCCGCCGCCGCACGGTTCCCTTCTATTTCTTGGCCTGGCTTGCTCGCTTCTGGGCACGGCGTTCCTCTGGGTGGGCTGGATAGAACATTTGCGGCTGAGAACTGAGCGCCGGAACGCGCATTTTGTTCCGCCGAATGAGGAAGATGTGCCTGTCCCCCAGGCGATTTTGACATCTCTGTCCGCCGCCTCCCTTTCTCCACTGGCCGCCCCGGCTCATCAGGCCGTCCTTCAGGCTCAGCGCGAAGCCGACCTGCAGCATCACTGCGGTGTGGATACCGAGCATCTGCTTCTTGGCCTGTTGAGCGATTCCAGTTCTGCCGGGGTGCGTCTTCTGGAAGCTCTGAACATCAGCCCGCAGAAGGTTCATCTGGAGCTGCTTGGACAGATGGCCTCCGCCCGGAAATTCAGCAAACCGCAAGCACCGACGAACCCTTTGGGGCTGACAGACTGCGCGGATCAGGTTCTTGTCCTGGCAGCCCAAGAGGCGCATCGGTTCGATAAAGCATGTGTCGGGACGGAGCATCTTCTGCTTGGCCTAGTGCTTGTAGGCAAAGGGAAGGCAGCCGAGGTTTTGTTCCGCGAGGGCGTTAGCGTGGACCAAATTCGTGAGGAAATCATCAAAGCGAGGACAACCACGGGACAAAGATAATTTTTTCTCATGCCAAACTCTGGCTAAGGAAAACGTGCGTGATAGAGAAGGTGCGGCAAAGCAGGTCGAAGTCACTGTCCAGGATGTTGGCAATCTGGGCATCGAGCGCGACTTTCTAGTCCTTGGCGCTTTTTTGTTCAGTGAGGTACAATACGAGCAGGCTCTATGGCAAATGGCCGCTGCCCTGTCCATAATCACTTCCCTGAGAACTAAGCATGACCGCACTCAGCACAGACTCCCTGGCCGCTATTCTGGCGCTGGTTGGCGTTGTCATCATCATTGCCGCCCTGCTGTCGGGCTTTATCGAGCGCAGCAACGCCCCGCAAATCGCCATCTTTCTCGGGCTGGGAGCGGCCCTCGGCCCGGCAGGGCTGGGGCTGCTGCATGTCAACCTGCATTCCCCGATCCTGCGCGTCGTCGCCACGCTCAGCCTCGCGCTGGTGCTGTTCACCGATGCCGTCTCGCTCAAAGTCCGTGAGGTTCAGCAGCAGGCCGGGCTGGCCGCCCGCGTTCTGGGGCCGGGCACGCTGCTGTCGGCGGCGCTGGTGGCACTGGCCGCCTGGGGCCTGCTGCATCTGTCCCCGGCGGCTTCTATCCTGCTTGGCGCGGCCCTCGCCTCCACCGATCCGGTGCTGCTGCGCGGCCTGCTGCGCCGCCCGGATATTCCCGGAGCGGCCCGGCAGGCGCTGCGCCTCGAAGGCGGGCTGAATGATATTGTCCTGCTGCCTGTTGTCCTGGTGGCGATGCAGTTTCTTGTCCCCGGCCCGGCGCAGACCGCTCTGGGCTGGGTGCATATGGCCCTCAGCCTGTTCCTGCTGGGGCCGGTCTCCGGGATCGCTGTGGGCCTGCTGGGGGTGGCGACGCTGGACCTGGTGCGCCGCCGCGTGGGCATTCGGCGCGATTACGAAAGCCTGTACTCGCTGGGAATTGCCTTCGCCGCCTATGCCGCCGCCGAGACGGTGCATGGCAGCGGGTTTCTGGCGGTGTTTGCGGCGGGGCTGACTATTGCGGCGCTGGATGTGGAGCTGTGCGACTGTTTTCTGGAATACGGGGAAACGACGGCGGAGCTGGCCCTGCTGTTTACGTTTGTTCTGCTCGGCAGCTCGCTGATCTGGAGCGGGTTTGCTCTGCTTTCCGGGGCGGTCGCGCTGTTCGTGGTGCTGACCCTGCTGGTGCGCCCGGTGGCGTTTGTGGCGGCTCTGGCGGGAACCCATCTGGAGAAACGCGCCGCTTCTCTGATCTCCTGGTTTGGCCCGCGTGGCCTCAGCACGCTGCTGCTGGCCCTGCTGCCGGTCTTTGGCGGCATTCCCAGCAGTGAGCATTTGTTTTCGCTGTGCTGCCTGGTCGTGGTTCTTTCCGTGGTGCTGCATGGCGGCTCGCTGATGCTGCTGGGACGCGCCACGGAACTGGCGGCGCGGGAAGTGCCCGTGCGGGAGCTGCCGATGCCGCCTGCTTCTGTGGTCGTCCTGGAAGACGCAGGCTCAGACGGGGAGCGAATCACTGTGCCGGAGCTTCGGCGATTGTGGGACACCGGGCAGCCGGTGGCGGTGTTCGACGTTCGCAGTGAGCGCACGTTCAATGACAGCGAGCTTCTGGCAGGCGGCGCGGCTCGCGTGGATCCCAACCGGGCTGCCGGGCAGGCCGCCGCGCTGGCTGTTCCCGAAGACACCTGGATCGTGGCGTTCTGTGCCTGTCCGAATGACCGAACCAGCGTTCATGTGGCGGGGGAGCTGCGGCAGGCGGGCTGGCCGCGTGCCCGCGCTCTGGTCGGCGGCTGGGATGCCTGGCAGGAAGCCGGGCTGCCTCAGGAATCAAAGACGGCGCAGGGTGGCACTCACCGGGAAATGGTCTGACAGAAACGGACGCTGGCCGTCGCCGGTCAAGATCTGCGCGTCTTCCACGCTCCATTCGGGCGACACCAGAATGTGGTCAATCGGCGTCCCCACTGCTTCCCCGGTGAAGCCGTGAAACGTCCCCGGCGGCTCCGGGGTCACAGTCCGCAGGGCGCTGATGGGAACCGGCGAACCCGGCGCACTCAGCGCGGCCACCGCCGCATCCGCCGCCTCGGCGTTGAAGTCGCCCAGCACAATCACCGGGTCCGGGGTGGGGCGCCCGGCAATCCGCTCCCGCAAAATCCGGGCACTATGGTCGCGGGCCTCCTGCTTTTCATTGTCCCAGTGCAGGTTGTAGACAAAAAACGTCTTATCGCTGCCGTGCTCTTTCAGATGCACCCACGTACAAATGCGTGGATGCCCGCTTCCCCAGCCCCGCGACCCCGGCTCTTCGGGCGTCTCTGAAAACCAGAACGTGCCTGTACCAAGCTGCTTCAAACGGCTCCGGCGGAAGAACACCGGGCAAAACTCCCCGCCTTCCTGCCCATCCTCGCGCCCCGCCGCTGCCACGTCATACTCGGTCAGCGCCGCCCGGATTTCCGCCAGAGTCCCGCGCACCGCTTCCTGCACTCCCAGCACATCGGGCTTCCAGTCTCGCAGAAAGTCCAGCAGCCGCCCTTTGCGCTTGTCCCACTGATGCTCCCCATCGCCGGGATTGGGCCAGCGGACATTGAACGTGCCCACCCGCAGCGTGTTCGTTTCTGGTGATGCGGCCATTGTGTGTTCCTTTGCTTGAGAGGGGTTATATTTCTGTGTTCGCGCTTTGCTCCCGTTTCACCTGCCGCAATTGCTGTGTAATTAATCTGTTTTGACTGCCCCGGCGAACAGCCGGGGCGGTTTTTTCGTATATGGTGTATAATACCGGTACATACTGCTGATATCGAAGTGATGCCAAAGTAGGAGAAAACGTTTTTATGGTCCAATTTACTCGTCGCCGGCTCCAGGCGGGCCTTGCTGCCGCCGGAGCAGGACTGCTCTGGGCGTCCGCGCCGCCCGCCCTCGCCGCCGCGCCCAGCCCTGTGGAAAGCGCCAGCCCGATGGTGGGAACGGACGAACACGGGCACACTTACCCTGGTGCGACGGTGCCGTTTGGAATGGTGCAGCTTTCCCCGGACACGCCCCTGCAAGGCTGGGACGGCTCTTCGGGCTACCATTACACAGACAGCGTGATTCTTGGCTTCAGCCACACGCACCTGTCGGGAACCGGCGTCGGCGGCCTCGGCGACATCTTGCTCATGCCCACCGTTGGCACGGTCAGCCTGGACGCCGGGACGCCGGGAAACGGCTATGCGTCCCGCTTCTCCCATTCCCGCGAAGTCGCCAAGCCGGGCTACTACAAAGCATTCCTGGAGACCCCCGGCGTGCTGGCCGAAATGACCGCCACCGAACGGTGCGGCGTGCATCGGTACACGTATCCCGCCTCCAATGCCGCGCACCTGATTCTGGACCTCAACCACGGCGTCGGCAACAACACGCAGTCGGCGACGCTGACTGTCGAAAACAGCACCACCCTGAGCGGCTCGCGTGTCTCCAACGGCTGGGGCGGGCGGCGCGTCGTCTACTTTGTGATGGAGTTCTCGCGGCCCTTTGACGCCATCAGCATCCAGCAGGACGGGCAGATGCTGGCAGGCGGCGCAAAGGCGGCGGACGGCAAAGCACTCAAAGCCGCGCTGAATTATGACACCACAGCGAACAAACAGGTCGTAGTCAAAGTCGGCATTTCCAGCACAGGCGTCGAAGGCGCCCGCAGAAATCTGACGGCCGAAGTGTCCGGCTTCAACTTTGATGCTGTGCACACTGCCGCCACCAAAACGTGGAGTGCGGCGCTCAACACGGTGAAAGTGGAGACGCCCGACCCCGTCATCCGCCGAACGTTCTACACCAACCTGTATGATTCCATGCTGGCTCCCGTGCTGTTCAACGATGCCGACGGCGCCTACCTGGGCCGCGACCACAAGGTCCACACCGCGCCCGGCTTCCAGAACTATTCCACGTTCTCGCAGTGGGACATCTTTCGTGCTGAAAGCCCGCTGCTGACCATTGTGCAGCCTGGGCGCGTCCCGGATATGACGCAGTCGCTGCTGGCGGAGTTCAACGAGTCGGGCACGGGACGGCTGCCGGTCTGGCCCCTGGCGGAGAACGAAACCTACACCATGATCGGCTATCATTCCGTGCCGGTCATCACGGATGCCTACTTCAAGGGCCTGCTGCCTGCTGGCAAGGCCGAAGAAATGTATCAGGCCATGCGGACCACGGCGCTTGGTACTTCGGACGGCCTGAACGAATACAAGACCGCTGGCTATGTGTACTCTGCGTCCGAAGGCTCCCGGCAGTCCGTCTCGCGCACCCTGGAATACGCCTATGACGACTGGTGCATCGCCAAAATGGCACAGGCGCTGGGACACAAGGAGGACGCTTCCCTGTTCTTCCGCCGCGCCGCCAACTACCGCAACGTTTTTGACAGCACGACCGGCTTTATGCGCGGGCGCAAGGAAGACGGAACGTGGCGCGGCCCGTTCAACCCCAAAGTGCTGTACTGGGCGGACTACACCGAGGCGAACGCCTGGCAGTATACGTGGACGGCCATGCAGGATGTGCCGGGTCTGATTAAAATCATGGGCGGCGATACGCCGTTCATCGGCAAGCTGGACGGCCTGTTCAATGCTAAATCGGATGTCATCTCCGGCATTCCCGACATCACCGGACTGGTCGGGCAGTATGCTCACGGCAACGAGCCGGTCCATCATGTCGCCTACCTGTACAACTACGCGGGCGCTGCCTACAAGACGCAGAGTCGAGTGCGGCAGATCATGACGACCCTCTATAACGACACGCCTGCCGGTCAGTGCGGCAATGTGGACTGCGGGCAGATGTCCGCGTGGTACGTCTTCAGCGCCCTGGGCTTCTACCCGGTCAACCCGGCGGAGGGGGTGTACGTGATCGGCAGCCCGCTGGTCAACAAAGCCGTCATTCCGCTGGACAAGCAGCACTACGGCGGCAAAACGTTCACGATGATCGCCGCTAACAATTCGGCGACCAACAAATATATCCAGTCCGCTACGTGGAACGGCAAGCCGCTGACCCGCTCGTGGTTTACCCAGAAAGAGCTGGCTGCCGGAGGCACGCTGCGCTTTGTCATGGGGCCAAAGCCGAACCTGGCCTGGGGCAAAGCCGCCGCCGCCCGCCCACAAACGGGGATGCCCGCCGGAGCCATCTACGCCCAGCTGCCGACGCCCTCGGTTCCTTACAAGCCGGTGGTGCTGTCCCTGCCCATCCGCATTGTGGCGGGCAGCGACACCGCCGTGGGTAACTTCATCCCGGACCCGAATATGCAGGACGGCTCGATTAACGGCGCCGCCGGGACGATTGATACGTCTGCCGCGAATTCTGCCCCCGCCGGAGTTTACAACAGCGAGCGGTACGGCAGCGATTTCACGTACTCGTTCGCCGTTCCCCAGGGCAAGCTCTACACGGTGCGCCTGCACTTTGCCGAGGTGTTTGGCGACACGGCAGGCCAGCGTCTGGAGGACATCTCTATTAACGACAAGCCCGTGCTGTCCAATTTCGACCCGGTGGGCGCTGCGGGCGGACCGAACAAGGCTGTGGTGAAAGAGTTCACGGGCATCAAGCCTGACGCGAAGGGAATGATTCGCATCAATATCGCCGCTGCTCAGGCCGCGTCCGATAAGAACGCCAAAATCAGCGGTCTGGAAATCCTGCCGCAGTAACCCCTCCCCTGCTAGGGCAGGGTTAAGATTAGAAACAAGAAATGAAGCCCCCGCTGGTAAAGCGGGGGCTTTGTCTTTTCCCACTCCTATTATCCTTACCCTCCCCTGACAGGGGAGGGGTCAGCACGTCGCCAAAAACGCCCCGGCGTCCCGCAGGCCGCGCTGCTGCGCTTCATCGCTGCCGTGGTAGTCGCTGTCTTCCAGCTCAATCGAAATGCACCCGGCGTAGCCCGACTCGGCCAGCAGGCGGCAGACTTCCAGCCAGGGCGTGCCGCCGTGGCCGGGAATGGTGTAGCGCCACGCCGAGCCGCCGCAGAACGGATCCTCTTTGAACGTGGCGGGCTGCTCATGGCCGTATTCATAAAGGTCCTCGGCAAAAATCTCCGTGTCCTTGCCGTGGACATGGCCGACGCGCCCGATGAACTCTTTCAGGAACCGAAGAGGGTCAATGCCCATCCGCAGCAGGTGCGACGGGTCATAGTTGATGCCGAGGGCCGAAGACGGGCACTCGCGGAACGTGGCGCGAAACGACTCCGGGGTGCAGCACAGCGCCCCCGGTCCCGGCCAGCCTTCAATCACCAGCCGCCCTCCGGCGGCTTCGAGGGCCGGGGACAGGGCATTTAGCCCCTCCACCATATAGCCGAAGTTCTCCCGGCGCGGCAGGCGCGGGTCTTCGGGCAGCATCACGACGAAGTAATTCTGTGCGCCGCACGCCTTGAAATACGCGCTGTTTTTGGCGACCGTCTCAGCCCGCTTCCCGGCATCCGCCGAAATCAGCCCTTTCCAGTCCATTAAATCCACCGAGCCAACCCGCAGCCCGGCCCCCGTCACGGCGGCAATGTCGTCCGGACTGCGGGACAAATCCAGCGCCCCAAAGCCATGCGCCTGCGCCCACTCAATCGCCGTGCCAATCTCCCTCTGCCAGCCCCAGCCGCCGCGCCGGAACCCGATAGGGAAGCCGCCGGTGCGTGTCTTCAGTTGCGTCATTTGTCTGTGTTCTCCTTCGCTATGCTGCGTTTCTCAGAGTTATTATAGCGTATTTCGGCGAAACCTTTGGGCGCGTCGGCCTGCCCGAGCGCATTCCGCCCCGAAACAACCTGGAGACGGGCCTTGACAGCCGCCGCCATTTGTGTTATTCTGTCTTCAGTGCGCGGAATGCCGGGCGCTCTGTCTTATTTTGCCTTCGGAGAACTCTATGCGTCCCTGCCTCGTCGGTTCAGCCTCGTCGGTTCAGCCTCGTCGGTTCAGCCTCGTCGGTTCAGCCTCTATAGCCTGCTGATACTCCTCATCGTGCTATGCCTGCTCCCCAATCCCACCAACGCACAGTCGCCCGTCGGCATCGCCGTCGGCGGCGACAACCTCACCCGCCTGCTGTGGAACAACCCCAACGGCACGGTCGGCGTCTGGAAGATTGCCGCTGACGGCTCTGTCGCCACGCAGAACTCCTACGGCCCCTATCCTAACTGGAGCGGCAAGTCTCTCGCAGTCGGAACCGACGGCATCACGCGCCTGC
>CAXUKS010000011.1:105639-112696 GCA_964251675.1 uncultured Armatimonadales bacterium | reverse complement strand
GGGAGTAGTTCAGTGGTAGAGCGTTTGCTTCCCAAGCAAAATGTCGCGAGTTCGAATCTCGTCTCCCGCTTTCTTTGTCTATTCTGAGTGTGGTGCCGTGCCCAAGTGGTAAGGGAGAGGTCTGCAAAACCTTTATGCGGCAGTTCGATTCTGCCCGGCACCTCCAATTTTATCCGCCAACAAAACAGCCCTGCGTCTCTCAAAGAGAGCCGCAGGGCTGTTTTAATCGAGTCAGCTACGAGCGGGCACGATAATAGGCAATCGCGTGATGATATATCGTCATCTCGGACCGGTCTGCCTGTACCAGCCGCAGGGCCGACGCATCATACCAGCGGATCGCGCCGTCCACCGTCTCGCCGCTCATCAGCTTCAGGGTCAGCGGCGTGCGGTTGTCCCGGTATTTGATCAGTTCCGCCTCGCGGGGCGAAACGCGCTTGTCGGCGCGGATCGCATCCTGCAGCCGTTCCAGTTCCGTGTCCATAAGCGTTTATTTCTTCGGCGCGGGTTTGACATCGGCCTTGTGACGGGCTTTATGGCGATCTTCCGACCGCTTCCGAGTGCGGCGCAGTTCTTTGGCACGGACACGCATGATAGGTTCACCTCCTCAAAATAGTAATTAAGATAGTTCGTTTAAGATAGTTCGTTTAGAAGCTGCCGCAAACGCTCTGCATCGACTTCATATTCACAGAAAAATGTCCCGTTCAGCAGCACGACCGGGATCTGCTCGCCGTACTCGGCCAGCAGGGTCGGGTCTTGCTGAATGTTGACTTCTTCTAAAGAGAACGGCATTTGCTTCTGCACCTGCTCCAGAACGCGCCGGGCGTCCTCGCACAGGTGGCAGCCGGGTTTGGAATATAACGTGACTTGAGCCATAGCGTTGAAGGCAGTATAGCCGACTTGGGGGTCGGTTGTCAATCGCTCGGCTGTTCTGGTGGCGATTTCAGGACACGACGGGTACACTAGCCCCATGAAAATCCTTGTTCCTGACTACCTTCTAGCCTCGTTCATCGGCCCTGCCCGTGAGGCCGCGCCGACGGCGGAGCTTCTGCCATACAGCGAGGACGACGCGCCCGTCGCCGGACTGACAGACGCGGAGGCGGTCCTGCGCTGGGCGGGCGGCAAGCGGTTTGCCCAGGTCGTCGAAAATACCCCGAAGCTGCGCTGGCTGCATACGGCCAGCGCGGGCGTAGACCATGTGCTGACCCCGGCGGTGCGGGCGAACCCGAAGCTGGTGCTGACGGACTCAGGCCCGGCGTATGAGATTGCGATAGGCGAGTTTGTGCTGGCGTGGATGCTGATGGCCGCGCATGGTCTGGCGGCACTGGCGGACAATCAGCGTGCCCATGTCTGGCGCGGCGTGCCGCAGTTTGAGCTGCATGGCAAAACCGTGGGCATCATCGGGCTGGGGCCGATTGGGCGCGGCGTGGCCGCCCGCAGCAAAGCGTTCGGCATGAAGACACTGGGACTGCGCCGCCAGGACAAACCCGCAGACGGTGTCGATGAGGTGCGGACGGGGTCAGAAGGTCTGAAAACGCTGCTGGCGGAAAGCGACTTCGTGGTGATCGCCGCCGCGCTGACCGGCGAATCCCGTGCCCTGGTCGGGGCGGACGCGCTGGCCCGGATGAAGCGGTCGGCATGGCTGATCAACATTGCGCGGGGCGGGCTGGTGGACGAGCCGGCGCTGATTAAGGCATTGCAGGCGGGCGCGATAGCCGGGGCCTGCCTGGATGTGTTTGACCGCGAGCCGCTGCCCCCGGACAGCCCGCTGTGGGATTTGCCGAACGTGCATATCGCGCCACACGATTCATCGGGCGGCGGGGCGGAAATTGATGCGCGGCGGCGCACGATCTTCCTGGATAATTTGGGCCGGTTCGAGCGTGGCGAGACGCTGGAGAATGTGGTGGACAAGGAGCAGGGATATTGAGGACCGAGCGAAAAGACCGCAATCACCGAGGGGTTGAAAACCCCTCGCTTAAAGAGGCACCCTTCGGGTGGAAGAAAATGCCCTCGCTTACCTGCTCTTTCGTCCGAAGGACGCCTTACCGAGCGGGGGGTTTTCAACCCCTCGCTCTTGTCCTCTTGTGTTTTATCCTGCCCGCCGCCGCCGCGCCGAAGGCGAAACCCGCCGCAAAGGCAAACCCGAACGTGCTTCGGCTGACGCTGCTGCACACCAACGACATCCACGGACACTTGCTGCCGTTTGATTATGTGGAAGCCGGGCGCAGTCCCAATGAGCAGCCGCAGCGGGGCGGCGCGGCGCGGCGGGCAACTCTCATCCGCCGCCTCAAAAAAGAGATCAAGAACCCGGTACTGGTGATTGACTCGGGAGATTTGTTCACACGCGGACCGCTGGCGACTACATATCTTGGGCAGGCAGATGTGGCCGCGATGAACGCGACGGGCTATGATCTGTTCGCCGTGGGCAACAATGAGTTCAAGGCCAAAGACGGCTTTGACCAGAACGACGCGGCAGGAGCGCAGGCCGCGCTCCGAAAGGTGATCGCCGCCTCGCACTTCCCGTGGATTTGTGCCAATCTCACCGACACAAGCGGCACCCCCATCCCTGGCGTTCTGCCCTATGTCGTGAAAACCATTGGCGGTGTCCGGGTCGGCTTTCTGGGGCTGACCACGCCGCGCTCGGCGGCGTACCCGCAGACCAAGGGCTGGAGTATCTCGGACCCGGTCGCAGCGGCGCAGGAATGGATACCGAAAGCCCGCGCCCACTGCGATGTTTTGATCGGCCTCACACATCTTGGAACTCCGGCGGATATGCTGCTGGCCGCGCAGACGTCCGGGCTGGATGCCATTGTGGGGGGCGACTCGCACACATTTTTGTACCAGCCCCTGCTGCTCTCTAACAGCAAGGGCGACCCGGTTCCGGTGGTGCAGGCCGGGGAGTTCGGCGTGGATTTGGGCCGCTTTGACCTGCGCTTTGCGCGGGACAGCGCGGGTAAGCCCTGGCATCTGGCCGCCTATGCAGACAAGCTGCTGCCGGTGGATGCAAAGCTGGCCGAAGCACCGGATATCGCGGCGGTGATTCGTCCCTTTGTGACGCCCCTGCAAACGGTGGTCGGGCAGATAGGCCCGGTGGCGGCCACGCCCGCCGCCCGGATGCAGCAGACAACGCACATTGTGATGGACGCTCTGCGCTCCGATGCAGGCGCGGATTTGGCGCTGAACCCGGACGGCAGCGGCTTTTTCAATGTCTTCCGACACTCTGCCGTAACGCGCTACGACATTCTGGCCGCGATGCCTTTCAATGACCATGTGGTGACGGCCAGCCTGACGGGGGCAGAAGTCTTGGGGCTGCTCAAAGCCGCGCCGACCACAGTGGCCTCGGGGTCTGTCGCAGACCTTGACCCGGCGAAGACATACCGCGTGGCGTTTGTTGATTTTATTGCCGCCTCGGAGTACCATCTGCCCGCCGCCCGCCTGACAGACACGGGGCGGGATATGCGCGACTCCGTGATTACGTATCTGAAGACGAAGCCTGCACAAACTCCGTGAGAGCCTGCGCGAAGGCATCGGCCTCGGTGTCCATCGGGCAGTGCAGGGAAGTGGGAAAGAGCTGAAGACGGGCGGCGGGCAAAGACCGGGCCAGCGCCCGCGCCGAGGCGACCGGGACCACCGGGTCATACGCGCCGTGCAGGATTAAAACCGGCATCGACAGAGCCGCCAGACGTGCGGGCAAGAGTGGGTTATCAGTAAGCGCCTGAAGCTGGCATTGCAGACGGCGGTCATCCGGGTTCGCGGCGACATACCAGTGCATCCGCCGGGCCTGCCCACGCCAGAACTGCGCGGCTTCAGCGGCAGACACGCGGCGGCCCCACGGGGCCATAGCCAGTGCGCCGAAACGCAGCAGCTTGAGTGCGGACAGGCCCCAGCGGCGGTGCAGCGGCCAGCGGGCGCGGACGGGCAGATGCGCGGGGTTCAGCGCGGCATCCACCAGCACGAGGCGGCGAACCAGGGCCGGAAAGTCCAGCGCCGTCTGCGCCGCCAGATTGCCGCCGAGCGAGTGCCCGACCAGCGTGATGTGCGTCAGGCCGAACGCGGCGCAGGTCTCAGAGACCCACGCCGCGAGCTGCGACATCGCAGTCATTTCCGGCGGCAGGGGCGTATCCCCGGTTCCGGGCAGGTCCAGGGCAAGGCACCGGAACTGCGGAAGTTTTTCCAGGGTGTGCCGCCACAGCTCCCGGCTGCCGCCCCAGCCATGCAGGAACACCAGCGTTTCAGCGGCGTCCTCCGGGCCGGAGACCAGCAGGCCCGGAGAGACATTAATTGTCTCCGCCGCCGCCAAAGTCCCCTCCCCCGCCGAAATCGCCGCCGCCCCCAAAGTCGCCAAAGCCGCCGCCACCGTCAAAGAAGCCGCCGCTGCTGTCGCTGCCGCTGTCAAAGCCATTGGTGTCGAAATTGCCGCCCCCCCCGCCGTCGAAGAAGCCGCCACTGCTGTCATTGCCTCCGTCGAAGCCGCCGTTCCCGAAGCCGCCGCCAGAGTCGGGCGTGCTGTAGTTCTGATAGCCGGACATATCCGTGGCATAGGCATAGGGCGAATAGCCCATGCCATAAGAGGGGGCCATCAGGCCGTGCAATAGCTCCGCGCCGACAAAACCTGCGACCAGGCCAGTTCCCATACCGCCCCAGCCCGAGTTCTGGTTGCGCCAGTAGTCGCGGTACGGGTCGTAGCCCTGGTACTCATACCACGGCACCTGCTGATTGCCCTGCTGGAAGGCCAGCACCTGTGGCATCCGGCCCTGGCGCAGGTCTTCGGCCTCATCGGGTGTGACCAGCACCTGGCGACTCTGGCCGTTCAGGGTAATGGTCACCGGAACCAGCGAACCGAGCGGCGCGGGACGGCCCGAGAAGAACGACACGCCGCGCTGGTTTTCCGGGATGGAGTCCACCTGCGGCTGCGAGGCGGGCAGCGGCTCCGGGGCATCGTCGCCAGGAATGCTGCCCGTGCCGCCGGTTGTCCGGTCCAGATACCGCCGCGACTGCTGCACATCGGCCTGCGCCTGGTCAAAGAGGTACTGCGCCCGGTTCAGGTCAGTCAGCTCGGTCGCCCGGTCCATGACCTTCGCGGCCTGCTCGTACTTGCCCGAAGCCGCCTGTCGGTAGGTCCGCACGGCGTCCGAATCCGGGTTGTTTTTGGGCAGAACGTCCATATAGCCGTCCAAGTATTCAATGCCTTGCAGCACGTTCTCGCGGAGCGCCTGCAGGGGGACCCGTGCGGCCCCTAGCTGCTCTTTCTTGCGCCGCATCGCCATAAGCAGCAGACCGCCGATGACGGCAACCACGAGCAGGAAGAAGCCCCACAGCCCTGCGGTGCTGCGCCGCTCCTGGCCGTTGATCTGGCCCGCTGCCGCCTGCGCCAGCGCGGCGGTTCCGGTGGTCGGGCTGGCAAAGATCTTCGGCGCGTATTCCGAGGCGAGGGCGGAGCGCTGCTTGGCGCTGAGCGCGGTAGACCAGACGCTCACGCCGTTGTCACGTCCCCCGCTGACCACCAGCACCAGCGGCGTCTTATCCAGACCGAGCGCCTTGTGCATACGGAATGCATAGTAATTACGCTCTTTGCCTGACACCTGCCGCGCCAGGCTGCGATTACGGGACATGGCCTGATCCAGCCCGCTGAGATAAGCCGGGGGCAGGGCCGAAAGCACCGCGATTTTGACGCGGGTGTGCGGGTTGTCCTGGCTCTGCATGGCGGCCTGCTCCAGCGCCTGCGCGTCCACGCCCCTTACGGCAGGGTCTACATAGACATTGCCAGCAGTGAGGGCCTGATAGGCCGGGTTGCCGCCCGCGTCTACAGCGACCGGGCTGTCGGTCTGCGTCGGGCTGTCTGTTTGTGCAAATCCCGGCCCGCCAAAGGCAAGCAGGCAGGTCAGCGCCGCGCACAGGGTCCACAATATCTTCTGAGTTGGTTTGCGTGTCATTGGTGTCTCCGCGTCTATATACGCAGTTGCTGGCAATTTTGTTTGCCGTGTGCGTCTATCAAACATATAATACCCAAAAAGCGACCGGCCACCTAACTTCTGGCTCACCCAGATTTTGGGGCACGGGGCCACCGGCACGCAATCTGGGTACAACAGCCATAACTCAAAAGGAGAGAGCGCCATGACACTGGAAGCGATACTGGGAGCTTTGCGGCGGCTGGCCCCCGAAGAGACTGCGCTGGACCGAGACCCGGTGGGGCTGCAAGTAGACCGGCAGGCGCAGGAAATTTCGCGGGTCGGCATCTGCCTGGACTGTACGCCCGCCGCCGTGGCGCGGGCCGTCAAAGTCAGGGCCAGCCTGGTCATAGCCCATCACCCCCTGATCTACCACCCGCTGCAGCGTCTTGGCACAGACCCGGTTTCGCAGGCGGTCGCCGCGCTGGTCCGGGCGGACATCGCGCTGTATGTGATGCACACCAACTGGGACCGCGCTCAGGGCGGCATCAACGACACGCTGGCCGACTGTTTGGAGCTGCAGAACATCCGGCTCCTGGGAGCTGACGGCGAAGAGGCCCTGCCCCGGCTGGGCGATCTGGCCGCGCCCCGGCCTCTCGCGGACTTTGCGCGGTTTGTTGAGTCGGCGCTGGGCTGCGGCGGAACCAGCGCCCTGCGGATCAGCGGGGCAGACGACACCCGGATGATCATGCGGGTGGCCGTCTGCGGAGGCGCGGGGGCGAAGCTGGCCCATGCGGTGCAGGCAGCGGGGGCGCAGGCGTATGTGACCAGCGATGTGCGCCACAACGAGTTCTGGGAAGCGGAGGCAGGCGGCCTGGCCCTGCTGGATGCCGGACATGGGGCAACCGAGCGGCCCGGAATGCGAACGCTCTGCCGCACCCTGCCGGGCCTCCTGCCAGAGCTGGAAGCGGTCTGGGTCGGAGAGTAAACGATGCTCAAATTTGACTATACATTAGACTACAAACAGCTTGACCTTCGTGCTCACCCGGAGCTGTACCGGGTGGGCATCGGCGAGCAGGGCGTGCTTCTGGTGGAGCCATACAAAGGTGAACTGCTGCCGCACTGGCGTTTTGCGACGCCGGACGCTGCCCGCGAGTCCTCGGAAACGCTCT
>CAXUKS010000011.1:0-105629 GCA_964251675.1 uncultured Armatimonadales bacterium | reverse complement strand
GATGTTCCAAACATACGGCGAGCAGAACGACTTTGTGGGCATGGATATGGCCCGGAAGTTTCTGCAGATGGGCATGACCCGCGCCCGGCGGTATGCCAACCACAAAGGCGGCAAAAAGTATGATGGCCCGGTTCCCAACGATAAAAAAGGGCAAAGCGGGGCGCACGGGCGCGAGATGCTGCCTTACGAGTTGGACCCCGCAAAAGCCGAGTCAGCGGCGATTTTCCGTGATAAATGGGAAGCGGCCAAAACCGATCCGACGTACCTGCGCCTGAAGGCGAGTCACCTGGCGCGGTACGAAGGAGAGGTGAAAAAGAGCGAGGGGTTTTAACCCCTCGCTTTCTGCCGGCCTTACACATTTGGCCTCGCTATTTCCTCTCTAGCTTTCCCTGCGTCGCCGCATCCAGCGTTTGCAGGCCCTCGGTCGGGCTGAACCGCAGGGCTTCCCCGTTCTCCAGAACAATTAGCACCGAGTCGCCGAGGGCAGCGTAGTCCGTCAGCGCGGGCAGAGCTTTGAGCAGGGCGAACTGCGCGTCGCTGTAGACCCGCACGGTCGTCACGGTTTTGGTTTTGGCGGGGTCATAGGCGCTGTCGGTCCAGACGCCG
Organism: uncultured Armatimonadales bacterium; assembly: GCA_964251675.1. Lineage (GTDB taxonomy): Bacteria > Armatimonadota > Armatimonadia > Armatimonadales > Capsulimonadaceae > JANXMY01. The sequence continues at coordinate 105,023 of CAXUKS010000011.1, read as the reverse complement.
TCTTTGAGCAGGAATGTCTTCGACCCCACGGCGCGGACGTGCGCGGCGGCGTCTTTCCCCCCGGCGGCATCGTAGCCTGCCAGACCGTCTGCCACGGTGGCGCGGCGGGCGGCTTTCAGGGTTTGGCTTTGCGTGGTTGCGTTCGCCCCGCTGATTTGGCCGCTTATGCCAGGCAGCTTGTAAATGACGCCTGGCGCAGCAGGCGCGGCGGCAGTGGCCCCGCCTGCTCCGCTGTAGCCGCCGCTGCGTGACCGTACCGGCCCCCCGTAGCCGCCCCCACCGCCAAAGCCACTACCAAAGCCGCCACCGCCCTGGAAGACGGGGCCGGGGGGCGGCGGGATCGCCTCGCCGCTGGTTTCGGTTGCCAGAAACGATGTGTACGGGGTAATCACGCCATACTCTTTGGACAGGCGCACGATTTCAGACACCAGTGCCGGGTCTTCGGCGGAGCCACTGGCCGTGTCACTCTGACGCAGGCGGATGGCATCCAGCAGGGAGGCAATTTTGCGGGTGGCCCACAGCCGGGGCAGGAAGTCGTTTTGCGGGGCCAGCGCGGGCAGGGCGGCGCTCAGGGTATACGACGCAGGCTTGCCGTTGACCGTGCCGGACAGCGTCGCCGTGACCGGGCCGGAGCCGGTGTACCGGCCCGCAATCAGAAGCTGTGAGCCAGCGAACAGGTCGGGCAGATCAGAGGGGCGTGGGTAGGTCTCCGTCGTAGCCGCACCGGAAAGCTGCAAATGCAGGTCGGTCAGCACTGGCGAGGCGACTTTCTCATAGAAGCGCGACACTTTGGCTTCAATGTCCTCTTCGGGGCGGACGTAGTCCGAATCGCCCCGGTTGGCTTCGGCGAGGCGGTCCAGGAATGGCACGTCCACGTCGTAGCCGACGCCGAAATCGAACAGCCGCACCTGGCGCGGGCGGCTCAGGAGCCGGGCGGCTTCAGTGATTTTGTTCTGGTCCGTCTCGCCGACCGTGGGCAGGCCGTCGGTCAGGAAAATAGTCATATTGGGGCGGCCATCGTCCGCCGCCGGGAACTGCTTCAGCGTCGCCTGCAGGGCATCGTTGATATTGGTGCTGCCCTCGGCGTGGATGTCACCCACAAAGGCCACCGCCCGCGTGATATTTGCGGGGCTGGCCGGCAGCAGGCCGGCAGCGCTGAACTTGTCCACGCTCTGATTGAACGTCAGCACGTTGAACTGATCTTGAGGCCGCAGGCGCTTCAGCACATAGACCAATGCTTTGCGGGCCTGTTCAATTTTATCGCCGCCCATCGAGCCGCTGCGGTCAAGGGTCAGCACAAGGCGGCGCGGCGGCGCAGTCTGGCCGGGCTGGGTCAGGGTCGGCGCGGCCATCAGCAGGAAGTAGCCCGAGTCGCGCTTGCCTTCGCTGCCCCTGGGCGCATACGTGGCGGCTCGCGTCCGGGGCAGGGAAACGTTGTAGGCCAGCAGGCTCAGGCCGACGGGGGCGCGTTGGGCCGTGCCGTAGTAAAGCAGAAAATCGGTGGGCACGCGGCCCTCTTTGGCCTCCCAGGAAACCGTCGCCGTGCGGTCCGTAGTGCGCTTGATGCTGACTTCGTGAGTCGGCGAATACACCGAGGCCAGCGCGTCGGGGTCGGCAAGCTTGACCTCCACCGTGGCCGTGCGCGGGGCCTGCCCGCCGCCGCTCAGGAACGCGCATTCAAACCGGCGCGTCCCGCCGCTCCCCTCGGCGGCCAGCGGCTGCACATAATGGAGCGTAATCCGGCGCGTCGCGTGGGCCGGGACCGGATACAGCTTGACTTCATAAGCCCCGCGCCCGACATAGCGCAGCAGGGCCGGGTCGCGCCGCCGCCGAACAATATCTTCGTAAGTCCCCGCCGCCTGGTCTTTGTCTAAAAGCTGCCCGTCCAGTTTGCGGTCGCCGTCGTACAGCGCAAAATCCGTGATGGACGCCCCCTCGGGCAGCGGGAACAGATACGAGCCTTCCTCGGCGCGGTCGGAGTCATTGCGCCAGAGCTGCTCCACTTCGGTGCGGGCCACGCCGCCGGTGATCTCGGCATGGACATGGACGGCATCAATCGTCAGCAGCCCCTGGATAGGCGGCAGAAATGGAGGCAGGGGGCGAGGGCCGGGCCACGGGAGAATGCGGGCGTCCGGCGCTATCGGCGTCTGGGCGTGGACGGCCAGCCAGGCCCCCACGCCTGCTGTTCCGAAGAGCAAGGGCAGAGCGAGTCTCATAAGTCGGCGCGAGCGTGAGGGCGTTGTCATGGCGTGTATCTCCTGAAAAGTGGGCGCTGCTTTGTCTGACCCCGCACCGGGGACAAGGCTTCAATTCTTTTTGGGTGCGTTGACAAAGCTCAGGAAAACTGCTATTCTTTTCATGGCATAACCACCCCACCCTCGGGGCAGGGGCAGGAGCACTTTTTAAGGCATTTTCATGACACAGCCTGTCGGCACATTCTCTTTTGTCCTGCACTCGCACATCCCTTACGTTCTGGCGCATGGCCGCTCGCCGCACGGCACGGACTGGCTCTCGGAGGCCGCCGCCGAGACGTACCTGCCGCTCCTAAATGCCTGCCGCCGCCTGATTGCGGAGGGGCTGTCCCCCCAAATCACGCTGGGGCTGACCCCGGTGCTGGTGGAGCAGCTTCGGGACCCGAGTTTTCAGGACGAGTTCTCGGACTACCTGCGCGGCAAAATCAGCGCGTCCCGCACCGGGCAGACGGCGTTCCGGCGCGACGGCAACTACCACATGGCGTATCTGGCCCGCTTCTGGGAGGACTGGTACGGGTTCGCCCTGCGCGACTTTGAAGAGGTCTATAGCCGCGACATCGTGGGCGCCTTTCGGGCGCTTCAAGACGCCGGCCATATCGAAGTGATTACCAGCAGCGCGACACACGGCTATTCGGCCCTGCTGTCGCAGGACACGAGCTTGCAGGCACAGGTTAAAGTGGGCATCGACGCTTACAAGCATCACTTTGGCCGTGCGCCTCGTGGCTACTGGCTTCCTGAATGCTCTTACCGGCCCCGCTACCACTGGGCCGCACCCGTGTCCGTGCCCGAAGTCCCCCGCACCCCCACTCTGCGAAAAGGCGTGGATGAGTTTCTCGCTGAGAACGGCATCCGGTACTTTTTCGTGGAAGGCAGCCTCCTTCACGGGGGCGAGGCTTTGGGGGTCTATGCCGACAAGTTTGGGCCGCTCAAAGAAATCTACAAACAGTTCCAGAAAGAGACCGTCAAAGTCGAGTACCGGCCCTACACGACCTACCACCCGTACCTGGTGGACTCCTCGGGCAAGGGCGGCAAAACATTGGCCGTCTTCGGGCGCGACACGGCCACCGGGCAGCAGGTGTGGAGCGGCGAGCATGGCTACCCCGGCGATGAATGGTATCTGGAGTTCCACAAAAAGTTTGTCGCCGAAGGGGACCCGTCGCTGGGCCTGCGCTTCTGGCGCGTCTCGTGGGACAAAGCCAACCTCGGCACGAAGTCTTTGTACGACCCGCACCACGCCGAGGAACGCGCCGAAACCCACGCCGTCCACTTCGCGGGCCTTGTGAAAGACACTCTGAAAGCGCAAAATGACCCCGACGCCATCCTGACTGCCGTGTACGACACCGAGCTGTTCGGCCACTGGTGGTTTGAAGGCCCGCAGTTTCTGTATCACGCCCTCCGAACGCTGGCCCTCGACCCCGCAGTAGAGATGCAAACGGTTGGTGCTTACTTGGAAGCCCACCCCGCGACGCTGCCGGTGACCTTGCCGGAAGGCTCCTGGGGCGAAGGCGGCTTCCACTATATCTGGCTCAACGACGAAACCGCCTGGTCCTGGAAGCTGGTGTACGAAGTCGAAGCCGAAATGTCTGCGCTGGCCCGTGAGTTCGGCGGCGTCGCCGTCGCAGCCCGCGTCTTAAAACAGGCCGCCCGCGAGGCGCTGCTGCTGATGGCCTCCGACTGGCAGTTCTGCATCTCGACAGGCGGTGCGAAAGACTACGCCGAAGTGCGCCTGCGAAACCACTACGCGAACTTCGAGGCCCTGGCTGCCCTCACCCGCCGCGCCGGGGCCGGGGAGGAATTATCGGTCGGCGACTGGAAAAACATCGCCGAGTGCGAAACCCGCGACAGCCTGTTTCCCGACATCAACCCCGCCTATTTTGCCAAAGCCGAGCATCCGGCGGAAGAGTAACAAGAACGCAATGAGTGAATACGCGCATCACGAGTCTCTGCGACTGGAAAACTTCACGGCATTCTCTAACGTAGAGTTTCAATTCGTGCCGGGTGTGAACGTCTTTGTCGGTAAAAACGGCACGGGCAAAACTCATGTGATGAAGGCGTTGTATGCCATGCAGCTTGCACAGTCGCGTCAAACCTTTTCCGACGGTATTAGGTTACAAGAATTATTTCAGACACAAAATATTAAGGACATAATCCATCACGGAACCGGAGGCACATTTGCAAGCGCCCACGGCATCTATAACGATATTGCTTGGGAATACGGCGTTTGGAGAAACGCCCACGCTTTGTCGTGGGAAAATTATGGCGAAATGCCACGCCCTGAGCGACCAGTATTTATTCCAGCGATTGATATGATGGGGCACACGAAAGGTTTCACGGAAGCCTATGATGAAGTCCGCCTTGATTTTGACCTTACCTGCCGCGATGTTGTGAATTTACTGCGGCTGGAACGTAGAAACGGCAGCGATAAAAGCGCAGTTAGCACAGATTTGGAAAAGCTGTTGAACGGCAAAATTGAGCGCGACGACGCAGGCCGGTTCTATTTGACGAATCAAGTGGGACGGTTGCCCATGCCGATGGTGGCCGAAGGACTGCGGAAGATTGCGACACTGGTTCAGCTAGAGCGCAACGGCTGGCTTGTGCCGGGGACAACGCTGTTTTGGGATGAGCCGGAAGTGAACCTTAATCCTATCCTTATGGACGAAGTGGTGGGCGCGATTTTGGCGCTTGCCCGCCGGGGCGTACAGATTTTTCTGGCGACGCATAGCTACGTCATTCTGAAAGAAATCGACCTGCAAGCGCAAAGAAGCGATGCCGTGCGCTTTTTCGCCTTTCAGCCCGGCGAGCAGGGAACAGCGGTGCAGGCGACTGAGGATTTTGCCCAGCTTTCGCCGAACCCTATTTTGGATCAGTATGCTTCGCTCTATGACCGCGAGTTGACCCGTTCTACCGGAAGGAACCGTCAGGGTGAGCGTATTTATTGAAAAGCGAATGGAGTTCGACTTCACGAACGCGGTCAGCGCCGTGCCGCACGACAATCGTGCCGGAGGGCAGGGCAATTCGGTGTGGCCGGGTGTTGACTTCTGCCTTCAGGACGGCCCCGACTGGATATGGCTGGAAGTCAAAAGCTGGGACCCAACGAATATTGCTCCGAAAGACCGGGGCGGGACCCGCTGGTCATTCATCTGCAAGATGCAGAGCAAGTCGTTCGCCAAAGAAGTGCGCGATAAATTTTTAGGCACAACAGCATTTCTGGCATGGTCCGGGACATTCCCGCTTGCGCCGACGCGGTTTATCCTTCTTTTTGAGCCGCCACGACCCCTGGATGCCGCACTGCTGGTCACGTTCCAATCTCGCATCAAAGCACAGGTTCCAAATAATGCCCGATGGCAGCAGCCGATCTCTGTATCCGTGCTGGACTTGTCTCAGTGGAACAACCGCTTCCCGGATTATCCGGCACGACTATTTTAACTCTGTATCAAACACGTCAAAACTGGGAATGAACAGATAAACAAGACGGCATTGAGATCAATGATTACAACAGGTGAAGATGCCGTCCTAAAGGCAAAGATTTAGTTCAACGATTCTATTTCTGAACGATTCGATTTCTGGCCGCTGACTGTTACGTTAGGAGAATACACTGATGAAAGCTGTCGTCATGGCGGGCGGAGAGGGGACGCGGCTTCGCCCGCTTACCTCCAGCCGACCCAAGCCCCTGGTCCCCGTTCTGAACAAGCCCTGTATGCAGCACACGATTGAGCTGCTCAAGCGCCACGGCATCACCGATATTGTGGTGACGCTTTATTATCTCGCCGACGAGATCGAGGGCTATTTTGGCGATGGCTCCGAGCTGGGCGTCAACCTCATCTACACCGTGGAAGACACGCCGCTGGGCACGGCGGGCAGTGTCAAAAAGGCCGAGGAGTATCTCAAAGACGACACGTTTATTATCGTCTCCGGCGATGCTTTGACCGATCTGGATGTGGACAAGGCGCTGGCGTTCCACCGCGAAAAGCAATCGATGGCGACGCTGGTACTGCAGCACGTCGACAACCCGCTGGAGTTCGGCGTCGTCATCACCGACGACGGCGGGCGCATCCGGCGTTTCTTAGAGAAGCCAAGCTGGGGTGAAGTCTTCTCGGACACGGTCAATACCGGAATGTACATTCTGGAGCCGTCCATCTTCGCCTATATGGAGCCGGAAAAGAACTACGACTGGTCTTCGGACATCTTTCCGCAGCTTCTCACCGACGAAAAGCCCATGTTCGGCTACGTGCTGGGCGAATACTGGACCGATGTCGGCTCCCTGCAGCAATACCGGCAGGCGCAGTACGAGATGCTGGGCGGCATGACGCAGCTTCCGATTGAAGGACGGCGCGAAGGCGGGTCGGTCTGGATCGGCGCGGGGACGGAAATTGACCCGTCAGCGCAGATTATCGGGCCGGTCTGCATCGGCAAGAACTGCCGCATCAAAGCCGGGGCGCATATCGGCCCGGAAACGGTCATCGGCGACAACTGCCTGATTGAAGAAAATGCAACACTTCAGCGGGCGATAGTCTGGGACTCCAATTACATCGGGGCGCGGTCGCAGCTCACGGCCTGCACGGTCTGCTTCCGGTGCACGATTAAAGATGATGTCATTATTCAGGAAGGCGCGGTCATCGGTGACCGCTGCCATATTGAAGACGGCAGCAACATCCGGCCCCTGATCAAGCTCTGGCCCGATAAAATCATTGAAGCCGGGTCTATCGTCACCATGTCGCTGATCTGGGGTTCCAAGTGGCAGGGGGCGCTGTTCCGCAACCTCGGTGTGTCAGGCATCGCCAATGTCGAGATGACACCGGACTTTGCCACAAAGCTCGGCGCAAGCTACGGGGCATTCCTGAAAAAAGGCTCCACGGTCATCACGAGCCGCGACTCCACGCTGGTCTGCCGGATGCTGAAACGGGCGCTTATTGCCGGGCTGGTCTCGGTCGGCGTCAATGTGCTGGACAATGAAGGGATGCCCCTGCCGGTGTCCCGGCATACCATTCGCTCCACCAACGCTGTGGCGGGCATTCATGTCCGCTTGGCCCCGGATCAGCCCAGTCTAGCCTCGGTCGAGTTCTTCGATAAGAACGGCATCTATCTGTCCACCAACGGGCAGCGCAAGATCGAGACCATTTTCTACCGAGAAGATTTCGGGCGCACCGACCCGGATGAAGTGGGCGAAATCAACTATGTGCCGCGTGCGATTGAGCAGTATTCGCAGGACTTCTTCCGCCTGCTCAACACCAAAGCCGTGCAGGAGCGCGGTTTCCGTGTGGTGGTGGACTATGCTTATAACCGCATTTCCAGCATTCTGCCGCAAATGCTAGGGCGATTGGAAGCCGAGACGATCACGCTGAACGGCTATATCGACGCCAAAAAGACGCCCAAGACCGCTGAAGACCGGGCCGTGATGGTCCAAAGCCTGAGCGAATATCTGGTGACTTTAAAAGCCGATATGGGCGTCTTCCTGCGCGACGATGGCGAGCGGCTGAACGTCGTGGACGAAAGCGGCTCGATCCTGTCCGGCCCGGACCTGCTGGCCGTGTTTGCCCTGCTGGTCGCCCGTGCCAGGCCCGGTGCCCAGGTGGCCGTGCCCGTGACCGCGCCATCGGTCATTGAGCGTATTATGAAAGAGCATGGCGGGGGTGTCATCCGCACTAAAACCGATGTGCGCTCGCTGATGGCGACCGCCGCCGAGGGCAAGGAAGGCATTGCGCTGGCGGGGGACACCGAGGGCGGGTTTATCTTCCCCGAGTTCCACCCGGCTTTTGATGGCCTGTTTTCCTTCGCCAAGCTGCTGGAAATGCTGGCCGTGCAGAAAACGACTTTGAAAGAGGTCCGCGACTCTCTGCCGTCCTACTTCCTGGCAACCGAGAACGTGCCCTGTCCCTGGGAAGTTAAGGGCCGCATTATGCGCGTTCTGACCTCCGAAGCCGACGAGACCCGCTCCGAGCTGGTGGACGGCATCAAGACCTATGGCACAGATGGCTCATGGACGCTGATCCTGCCTGACGCCTCCGAGCCTTTCTTCCGTGTTTACGCCGAAGCGGGCACGCAGGACGCGGTTAATGAGCTAATTCACCGCGCCGTCCTCCGCATCGGGGCACTGAAGTAAGACCCCCTAACCCCCAATAATGGGGGAACCGGATATGGGTAGGGGCAAGGATTGCCCCTGCCCTTTCTTCTTATATTTGTTTTCTGAAAGCAACACTGCTATGACACTCACTGCAGAACGCCCCGCTGAACTAGCGCCCAAGCCGCTGGAAACAGAAGCAGTACCCGAAGACCCTGTGTTCCTCAGTCCGCGCCGCTGGACACGCGAGGAGTATTATCGTCTTGGCGAACAAGGCTTCTTCGGCGATGAGCGGGTAGAACTTCTAAACGGGGAGATATGGACGTTGCCACCACAAAAAACGCCGCACTTTTCCGCCATTCGCCGAACGGTGGAAATCATGGAGACTGCTTTTGGGCCAAACTTCGAAATCCGTCCGCAAGCACCAATCACATTGAGTGACGGTACAGAGCCAGAGCCGGATGTTGTTGTTGCACCGGGTTCTTATCTGGACTACGAACAGCATCATCCCACGCCTGCCGAAGTTCGGCTGCTGGTGGAAGTATCCGACGCCACGCTTCGCAAAGATCGGATGACAAAGGCCGAAGACTACGCACGGGCGGGCATCGCCGACTACTGGATCATTAACTTGGTTCACCGCCAACTGGAAGTCTTTCGAGACCCGCTTACACGCCCTGAAGGCGCATTCTATCGCACAAGCCAGATATTGCTGCCCGGCGACTCCCTCGCCCCTCTGTCCGCACCCGACGCCCCGGTTGCCGTCGCCGACCTGCTGCCGACTGTCCTGACATTTGCCTGAGCGGGTGTTTTTTGCGATGAATGTAGACAAAACTATGACCACCGGTGAAACCGAAGTTCTGGACATCACGCGCCGGATGCTGGACGCGATGTATTCGGGCGACGCCGAAGTCCACCGGGCGTATAGCGCCGAAGATATGTCGTCGTATGAGTGGTATATCGCGCCGCAGCGCATTGACGGCGCGGAGTTTCATCTGAAGCTGATTGAGGCGGGCGGCAATGGAACGCTGGGGTTTTGGGAGATGCTGACGCCGCGTGTGCAGGTCTACGGGAACACGGCGATTGTGAATTACACGCTGCTGAAAACGGCGACGGGGACGGAAGGGCAGGCCGCGTCATTTTCCACCATAAACGAGACGCGGGTGTTTGTGAAGATGGACGGGGTGTGGAAGATGGTGCATCTGCACAAATCGCCGACGTAGAGGGCACGAAAGCGGGTGGAGGCAAACCCCGTCCCCTACATTGTGGTATTCCCGTAGGGGTAGGGCTTGCCCCTACCCTTTTTTAACGAGTGCTTACCGCACACTCGCCCGCTTAATAGGCGCGGGCGTCGGAGCCGCCGGGGCCGGAGTGACCGGAGCAGAGGCGGCAGCCGGGGCGATGACCGGGCGTGCCGTCAGGGAGTTGCCGCCGCTGACCGAGGGGCCATACAGCAGGCCGGGCAGGATTCCGAAGACGAGCGTGGCGACGGCGCAGATGCCGAGGGCGACATTGACGCCGGGCGAGAACGACCACACATCGGTCGGGTACTCGCGCTTGCTCGGCATAAAGTACATGGTGTAGATGACCTTGAGATAATACGCTGCGCCGATGACGCTGACGACAAGGCCAATGGCGGCAAGCGCGTACTCGTGCGCCTGCACGGCGGCGATGAAGACATAGAACTTGCCGAAGAACCCGGCGGCAGGCGGGACGCCCGCCAGCGAGAACATGAAGAGGCCCATCAGGGCCGCCGCACGGGGCTGAGACTGGGCCAGGCCCTGCAAGTCTTCAATGGTGTTCAGCTCAGAGCCGCGCCGGGCCAGCAAAATCAGAACGCCGAACGCGCCGAGGTTCATAAACGTATAGGCCAGCACATAGAACAAAATGCCGGCGTAAGCCTGTGCGGGAATGTTCAGCTCAGGATGCAGACGGGCATAGTCCGAGTTCGCCGCCAGCAGGCCGACCAGAATGTAGCCGGCGTGGGCGATGGACGAATAGGCCAGCATTCGCTTGATGTTGGTCTGCACGATGGCGATGACGTTGCCGACGATCATGGTCAGCAGCGCCAGCACCCAGAAGATGTCATGGAAGACCGACGACAGCGGTAGCAGGACGATGGCAACGCGAATAAGCGCGGCGAACGCGCCCGCTTTAGCCCCCGCCGACATGAAGGCCGTGACCGAGGTAGGAGCGCCTTCGTAGACATCCGGCGTCCACGAATGGAACGGCACAATCGCCGCTTTGAAGCCGAGGCCGACAATCAAGAGCGCGAAGCCTGCAACGGTGTAGACCGAATGCAGCGCGGCGGCAGGAGTCGTCGAGAGCAGAATGTCCAGCCGCGTGGTGCTGGTTCCGCCGTAAACTAATGCAATGCCATACAGGAAGAAGCCGGAAGAAAACGAGCCGAGCAGGAAGTACTTCATGGCCGACTCTTCGGACCGTGCCTCGGTGCGGGCGAAACCGGACAGAATGTACAGCGCAATCGACAGCACTTCGAGGCCGATAAAGATAGTAATCAGCTCCCGCGAGGTTGCCATCAGCATCGCGCCGGAGGTTGAGAACAGCAGCAGCGCGTAATACTCGCCGTAGTTGATGCCCTTCTGCTGGATATACTTTTCAGACAGCATAATAGACAGCGCGGCGACGACAATCAGAATAATCTGAAAAGCCAGCGCGAAGCCGTCCGCGACGACAGAGCCGTTAAAGGCCGTCGGCGGCGGGGCTGTTGTGGACGTGCCTGACGGCCACAGCAGGAAGCAGGCCACCCAGGCCAGCACTAGGCCAACAATGGAAACGACGACGCAGGCGCTTTTGCGGTCACGCGGCAGAGCTAAATCCACCATCAGCACAACCATTGCCGTGATACTGACAATCAGCATCGGCGCGATGACGGCCAGATCATTGAACGAAACGGGAACAGGCATTAACGGGAGCCTTTCGGCTGTGCAGGCACAGCGGCAACACGGGGCGCGGACACATCAATCAACGCAGACTGCGTGGGCACGGTCTTTTCAGGGGGTGGCGGAACGCGGAATGGGTCAACATAGTCTGCCTGGCTCTGGTGCATCACGACGTTGACCGACGGGTTAATTTTGTTTAGCACCGTGTAGGTAGGCACAATGCCGATGACAAAAATCAGGACCACCAGCGGATATAGCGCCCACTTTTCACCGGAGGACAGATCGGGCAAACTGCGGTTCTCCTCGTGCGTGATCTTGCCGTGCATCACCCGCTGGAACATCCACAGCATATAGACCACGGACCAGATGGCCGCCGTGGTGGCGAAGCTCGCCGCCCAGGGGTGCGTCTGGAACGACCCCAGCAGGAGCAGCAGCTCGCCGGTAAACCCGGAGGTCAGCGGCAGGGCCACCGAAGACAGCGTGGCGATGAGAAAGACCACAGTGAACAGCGGCATGACGCCCATCAGACCGCCATAGTCGGCGATTTTATACGACTGCCGCCGGGCATACAGCGCCCCCAGAATAATAAACAGCGCCCCGGTCGTGAATGTGTGGCTGACCATCTGAATGACTGCGCCATTCATGCCGATAGAGGTCAGCGTAAATACGCCCAGCATGATGACACCAATGTGCGAGATAGACGAGTAGGCAATCAGGCGCTTGAGGTCCGTCTGCATCGCGGCCACCAGTGCAGCATAGATGATGCCGATCACGGCCAGCGTGATAATCACCGGCGCACAGGCTTTCACGGCATACGGGAACAGCGGCAGGCAGAAGCGAATAAAGCCGTAGATGCCCATTTTCAGCGCGACCAGGATAATCGTGCCGCCCGTGTTCGCCTCCGCATACGCATCCGGGACCCACGAGTGGAACGGGAACACGGGGGCCTTGATGCCAAAGGCAAAAAAGAAGCCCAGGAACATGAGTATTTCAACGGTTCCCTTGCCAGCAAACATTGCTGGTGACAGCGTTTGCAAAGCAGGCAGGTCAAAGGTGCCGGGTATCGCCGGTGTGGTGGCTGTCGCCGGTATGGCTGACAGGAAGTACAGCGCCATGATGGAGACCAGCATGACCATCGAGCCGACCATCGTATACAGGAAGAACTTGACAGTCGCGTAAATGCGCTTCGGTCCGCCCCAGATGCCGATGAGAAAGTACATCGGGATCAGCATGGCTTCCCAAAACACATAGTACAGCACTAAATTGAGAGATAAGAACACGCCGAGAACGGCGGTTTCCATCACCAACACCCAGGCGTAATACTCACGGGATCGCTCGGTGACTTCCTTGAACGACACGCCGACCACGAACGGCCAGATGGCGGTCGTCATCAGCACCATCAGGAGCGAAATACCGTCTACACCCAGAAAGTAATTGATGTGCAGGCTGGGTATCCAGCTTGTCTTGTCGATCAACTGGAACTGCGTCGCGCTGTCAGGATTATAACCCGCGTAGACAAACACTGAAATCAGCAGGGCCGCCAGCGTCCCGACCAGTGCGACAAGCTGTATCGCCCGTGTATTGGTTTTTGGCAGAAAGCCTACCACCAGCGCGAACAGCGCAGGCAGGAACACCAACAGCGTCAGCAGACCGTGGAAGTCGTCGTTGTAAATACCATTCATTACTTGTTAAACCCCATTGCCCGAACGACGACCACCGCCAGAATAACCAGGATGCCCGCGACCATCGAGAACGCATACGAGCGGACATAGCCGTTCTGCGCCTTGCGAATAATCTGGCCGGACCAGTTGGTCAAGCCCCCCACCCCGTTGACGATGCCGTCCACGCCCTCGGTGTCAAACCACCGCCACAGCCAGGTGGAGAACTTCTTGCCCAGCTTGACGAACCAGAAGTTGTAGGCTTCGTCCACGAAATACTTGTTCAGCAGCGCCCAGTTCAGCCAGCCCGGCGACAGGAATGCGCGATTAGCGCGGGCTTCCGGAGTCATCAGCTCATTGTTTTTGGAGGACAGGTAGCGGGCGACGCAGTAGGCGATACTCAGCACAATGCCGATCAGCAGACCGAAGCCCAAAGCCTCCTCCATGTGGAACGGCCCGACTTTGGGATTGACCGCTTCCGGCAACGGGCCAAGCGACGGTGCTAAAAACTCCGCGAACGTATCAAACTTAAGCACGGCCCAGCCGGTGATGGAGGACATCACCGCCAGCAGGCCAATCGGCAGGATCATGGCGAGGCTGGATTCGGGCGCGTGCTTCGCGGCTTCCGTGCGAGGAGCGCCGAAGAACGTTTTCATCACCAGCCGGAACATATAAAACGCCGTCAGAAGGGCCGTCAATGCGCCGACCGCCCAGAAAAGCCAGTTGCCACCTGCCGCCGTGGACCAGGTGCGCCATAGGATTTCATCCTTGCTCCAATAGCCCGCAAACGGGATAATGCCCGAGATCGCCAGCGTGGCCGCAATCATCGAAGTCGCCGTCACAGGGATTTTGCGAAGCAGCCCACCCATGTTCCGCATATCCTGCGGGTCGTTCGGGTCCGGGCCAACCGTGCCGCCGGTCTTTTCGTCCGGCGAGTCGCCATGCTCGGCGTGGGCGACGTTTTCTTCGCCAGAGTGCCCGTGCGAGGCGTGCATCGCGTGTTCCATCGCATGAATGACGGAGCCGGAGCCGAGGAAGAGGCAGGCTTTGAAGAACGCATGGGTCATCACATGAAACATACCCGCCGCGAAGACGCCCGCGCCGCAGGCGGCAAACATATAGCCAAGCTGAGACACCGTGGAATATGCCAGCACCCGCTTGATGTCATTCTGCATCAAGCCGATAGTCGCCGCAAACAGCGCCGTGGCGATGCCGATGACGGCGATGGTGACCATCGCAATCTCAGACAGCATAAACAGGGAGTGCATCCGGGACAGCAGGTAGACACCCGCCGTGACCATCGTGGCCGCGTGGATCAGCGCAGACACCGGCGTGGGGCCTTCCATCGCATCGGGAAGCCACGTATACAGCGGGATTTGCGCGGACTTGCCGGTACAGCCCAAAAAGAGCATCAAAAGCATCGTTGCCGTGAAAGCTACCGCGCCTGTCTCCTGCAGTGCCCCCCAAGCAGCCTTTGCCTCGGTCATGCCGACAACGCCGCTCTGCCCGGTCACAAAGTCCAGCGTGCCGAAGTAGTAGAAGATAAAGAACATCCCAATCAGCACGCCGACGTCGCCGATCCGGTTGACGATGAAGGCTTTCTTGGCCGCGTCCGCCGCCGACTTTTTCTCAAAGAAGTAGCCAATCAGCAGGTACGAGCAAAGGCCGACGCCTTCCCAGCCGATAAACAGCATGAGCAGGTTGTTCCCCATGACCAGCAGGAGCATGAAGAAGATAAACAGGTTCAGGTAGGTGAAGAACCGCTGATAGTGCTTGTCCGCCGCCATGTACGCCGTGGAGTAGAGGTGGATCAGACCGCCGACGCCGGTGATAATCAGCATCATCAGCACAGACAACGGGTCAATCAGCATCTCGAAATTGACGGTGAATGGCTGGATGCCGCCGTTCGGGTCTGGGGACACGGTCATCCAGTGGGCCAGATACACCGTCGCCTGTTTGTGCGCCTCGTCCGCGCCGAGTACGTGCAGGAACAGCATAATCGCCACGCCAAACGAGGCAAACACGGCAGCCGTTGCCAGCCCGCCTGCGACAGCTTTGGGCAGGGGCTTACCGGTCAGCGGCCCCAAAAAGCCATTGATGAGGAAGCCAATCAGCGGAAACAGCGGGATGAGCCAGGCGTATAGAAGGGCAGGGTCAGAGTGAGTTAGCGGCATGATCGCTCCAGGAAAACGCGAGGGGGTTTACCCCTTCATTAAATCAATTTCGTCCACGTTGATCGACGTGCGGTTGCGGAAGATAGACACCAGAATGCCGAGACCGACAGCGACTTCGGCGGCGGCAACGGCCATCACGAAAATCACCATCATCTGCCCGCTCATGGCATTGGCCGGCTCGGTCAGGCTCTTGTAGCGCGAGAAGGCGATAAACGTCAAATTGACCGCGTTCAGCATCAGCTCCACGCACATGAAAATGACAATCGGATTGCGCTTGATCAGCACGCCGACGACGCCAATGGTAAACAGCACGGCACTGAGAATCAGATAGTAGTTGAGCGGGATGTATGTATCTGTCGGCATCTTAAATCCGTTTCTTTGCCAGCATCACAGCCCCGACGGCGGCCACCAGCAGCAAAATCGAAACCACTTCAAAGGGGAACAGCCAGTCGGCAGTAAACAGGGTGAAGCCAATCTCCGCCGGGCCAACCAGCGCCGTCGGCAGCTTCGTTTCTGCCACCACGGGAACCGAAGAAATAATCGTGCCGAAAATCACGACCGCTGCGATCCCGGCCACCACAGACAGCGGGCGCTGCGGCTTCAATCGGTCCACCACCCGCTCTGGCGTGCCTAAGTTCAGCAGCATGATGACGAATATAAACAGGACCATAATGGCCCCGGCATAGACGATTACCTGCACCGCCGCAATAAAGACCGCGTGCAGAGACAGAAACAGCAAAGCGACGCTGAACAGAACCAGAACCAGAAACAGGGCGCTCCGCACGGGGTTGTCCTGAATGATCATGGCGATGCCGCAGATGACGGCGATGGCGGCAAGGATGCCGAAAAGAAATAATTGGGCGGTCATAGGTGCATTTCACCAGAAGGGGGCGGGATCGTCCCCGCCCCCCTCGTTTCAAATTCGCAGTTACAGCGTCGGGTCGGCCACCAGCATCATGTCTTTAGTGTAAATCAGGTCTTTGCGGTTGTCGTCGGCCATCTCGCAGATGTCCTTGAGCTGAATGGCCTGCGTCGGGCAGGCTTCCTCGCAGTAGCCGCAGAAGATGCATCGCAGCATATTGATCTCGTACTGCTCCGCGAACCGTTCACCGGGCGAGCGGCGGTTCTCCTCGGTGTTCTCGGCGGCCACCACCAGAATGGCGTTGGCCGGGCAGGCTCCCGCACAGAGCGAGCACCCGATGCACTTTTCCAGCCCATTCTCATAGCGGTTCAGAACATGACGCCAGCGCGAGCGGCGCGGCATCGGGCGGCGGACTTCGGGGTACGAGATGGTGACGCGCTCCTGCTTGGAGTAGCCGCGTGTAATTCCCATGCCGGTCAAGGGCGCTTTCGCCTCATTGCCGAGCGATTTAATATCATCCCACAAGCTCATGGGGGGTCAGCCTTTCGTTGAGAGTGCCTCACGCGGCGCAGTCACGTCGCGCTCAGTCGAGGCATTTGGGAAGCCGCCGATTTTCGCATCAGGCGGCAAAGTCTGTGCGCCATAGCCGGAATTCTCGGCGATAACGCGGTATGGAATCGCGCCGGAGGTCAGCTCAATGGTAGCGGCACGGCGCGAGTTCTTGACAAAGAGCTGTGACGGCTTGCTTTTGGCAAACGCAGCCAAAATAATCCCGTACACGATGAATGCTAGCGCGGCAGAGGCGAGGTAGCCCAGGAAACCGTAGGTCTCGTGCAGCACAATGCCGATTGCCAGCAGCACAATGTTGACCAGCGCGATAGGCAGGACGCCCTGCCAACCGAACTTCATCAGCATATCATAGCGCAGGCGTGGCAGCGTGGCGCGGATCCAGATGAAGAAGTACAGCCCGGCCAGAATCTTCACGGTCAGCCAAACGACGGGAAGCAGCGAGTTGATAATCAGCGTCAGCCAGCCAACCCCCCACTTCTGGTACAAGCCAACAATAAACGCTGGAAGCTCGTTCAGCCACGGGATCGGAGCTAAATAGCCGCCGAAGAACAGCGTCGCGGCAATCGCGCTCACGACAACCATGTTGGCATACTCGCCTAGAAAGAACGTGGCGAACTTCATGGACGTGTATTCCGTATGATACCCGGCCACCAGTTCCGTCTCGGCTTCCGGCAGGTCAAACGGGGCACGGTTGGTTTCGGCCAGCATCGAGATGATATAAATCAACGCGGCCACGAAACCCATTGGGAAGAACTTCAAAAAGTTCCATTCAGGAAGCGCAATGCCGTAGTGCGTCAGCAGAGGCGTAATCTCAAAATAGCCCTGATGCTTAACAATCTCCTGCATGGACAGGCTGCCGGTCATCAGCACGACGGCCATAATTGCCAGGCCCATGCCCAGCTCATACGAGATGAGCTGGGCCGACGAGCGCAGGCCGCCTAGGAGCGAATACTTGTTGTTCGACGACCAGCCCGCCAGCACGACGCCGTAGACGGCCAGCGAGGACCACGCCAGCATATAGAGAACACCCACGCTGACATTTGGCGCAGCGGCTCCCCAGGTGTAGCTTTTGTTCCAGGGCACGACGGCGGCGGTCACGAGAGACGGGATCAAAAAGATAATCGGGGCCATGACGAACAGTGTTTTATCCACGTTCGTCGGGTTCATGTCTTCTTTGAACAGCAGTTTCAGGCCGTCCGCGATGGTCTGCAAAAGGCCGAATGGGCCGACCCGATTTGGCCCCTGCCGCTGCTGCATCCAGCCCAGCAGGCGGCGCTCCCACCAGACCAGGGGCGGCACAACCAGCAGGATGGAAAAGACGCCGATGAGGACGCGCAGGACCATCCGAAGGCCGTCAATCCACTCCAGACCGGGCGGCAGGTTGCCGGTGCTGGTGTGGACCGGGTCCAGGTTGAAGAAATAGTGAAAGAATGTGCCAATATCCATAAATGGTTTCTCAGAAAGGCCGAGGGGCTAAACCCCCTCGCTGGGGGGCGCAGACGCCCTGAACCCACCTGCGTGGGTTAAGAACAGAACAGGAAAGAAGTCTGCCCTCGTGTCTTCTTTATCTTGAATCTTTGCCCGCGCAGGCGGGTTCAGGGCGCGGCGGCTCAGGCGGCAGTCACTTTGGCGATTTCGCGGGCGATGTCACGCGGCGAGAAGTACGGGACCGGCTTGCCGAGGCGCGACAGCACTTCGGAGATAATCTGCCAGTCGGGCTTGCTCAGGCCACGCGGCTCGACGGCTTTCTTGAACTTCTGCACGCGGCCTTCAATGTTGGTGAACGAGCCATCCTTCTCGATAAACGAGCAGGCGGGGAAGAAGACACTTGCCATCTTCGCCGTTTCGGTCAGGAACATATCCTGCACAATCAGCGTGGGCACTTTTTCCAGCGCCTTCCGGGCTAAGTCTTTATCCGGGAAATCGGCAATCAAATCCTGCCCCATCACATAGAGCGTCTTGATTTTGCCGGACACGCAGCCTTCCAGAATGCCGCGTGTGTCCAGGCCCGGCTGTGCGGGCAGGGGCGCGTTCCAGAGAGCCTCGAACTTGGGCGTCGCGCCGTTGCCCACCGACTTCATCGCGGGCAGACGGTCCGGCAGCACGCCCATCTGAATGGCTCCCCAGGAATTCGCATCGGGCAGCAGGACGTTCAGCTTCGCGCCGGAGGCCGCGCAGGCGGCTTTCATGTATTCCAGCTCGGCGGCGGGGAGAGTATACCACGCCAGCACGACAGTGTCTGCTCCTGCGGCAATCGCTTCGGTGACTTCTGCCGAGCGAGGGTCATCGTTGCGGAAGTAATGAGCACCGTTCTTAGAGATGGCTTTGTAGATACGCAGCCACAGCACCGGCAGGTCATCGTCCACTTGCGTGCCAATCGCCACAATCTGTTTGGCTTCGCCGACTTCGGCGATAGACGTCTGCATCGGCATCACCGGGAACGGAAACATCCGGTGGTCCAGGTTGTTCGTACCAAGTGCCGCCCGGAAAAGCCGCTGGAACAGATACAGGTCTTCATTGGACGCCCGCGAGGAGCCGATACCTGCCACGCTGTCCGGGTCGGCGGCAGAGGCCGCTTTGAGTGCTTTGCCCGCCACTGCCAGGGCTTCGTCCCAGCTTGTGCGGCGAAGCTGCGAGGCGGCCCGGATGAGCGGGTCTTTGGCGCGGTCGCTGGAGTTGACCCAGTACTGTTCAAACTTGCCCTTGTCGCAGGTCCATTCCTCGTTCACGTCTTCGTTCAGCCGGGCGTTGACCCGCATCAGCTCGCCGTTGCGCGTCTGCACGGCCACATTGCAGCCGACACCGCACATAGAGCAGATCGAGTCCTGCGACTGAAACTCCCAGGGCCGCGCCGCGAACCGATAAGTGCGCGAGGTGAGCGCCCCGACCGGGCACAGCTCAATCGTGTTGCCGCTGAACTTGGATTTAAAGCCTTCCGGGGAGAAGGGCGAAATAATGGAGGCATTGCCCCGGTTCTCAATCGCCAGCTCACCGTCGCCGGAAATTTCTTCGGTAAAGCGGGTGCAGCGGGCGCACTGAATGCAGCGTTCCCGGTCCAGCACCACATAGTCCGAAATGGGCACGGCTTTCGGGAAGTGCCGCTTTTCGTCGATAAAGCGCGTCACGCCCGGCCCGTACTGGTAGACCATGTTTTGCAGGGGGCATTCGCCGCCCCGGTCGCACACCGGGCAGTCCAGCGGGTGATTGATGAGCAGAAGCTCCAGAATGCCGTTTTGGGCCTGCTTGACTTCGGGCGAGACGGTGTCCACGACCATGCCTTCCGCCACAGGGACGGTGCAGGCGGTCTGGATTTTGTTCATCTTCTCGATTTTAACGAGGCACATCCGGCACGCGCCCGCTGGCTTGAGCCGGGGGTGGTGGCAGAAGTACGGAATATCTGCCCCCGCCTGAAAGGCCGCTGTGATCACCAGGGTTCCTTTGGGAACTGAGACCGGCCTGCCATCAATAACTAAGTTCACCATGTCCACAGGCGGCTTGTCCGTTGTATTCCCCTGCACCGGCGCGATTGTTGTTGCTTCCGCCATACTTATATGCTCTCTGCGTTTCTAATTGCACTCACTAATTTGGCAACTGCCGGTTCGCCGCTCCGGTTTCCATTGGAAGTTCCGCTCCCAGTTACCAGAGCCTCGCTTCGTACTTCCGTAACAGCCATTTGCAATCGGCTAATTAACTCCTCGCATTCAGAGGGAGTAAAAACCACCTGCACATCCGCCCCGTGTTCCAAAGACAGGGAGAGTGCGACAAACCCGTTCACCGGACGGATAATCGCGAGTGCTTCCTGATCTTCGTCTTTGTCCCTGACTTTTAGAATGCTGACGTTTTCCATGTCCTTACCCTTCTCACCAGAAACAGACGAGATTACCAATTCGGCAAAGGGTCGCCGCATAGATAGCGAATATGGTTTCCTGCTGGCGTTGTCAGATGCCAGTGAGGACCGCGATGATATGCCGGTGCGCTAACATCATAAGGGTGTTGCTCATAGACAATAACAATGTTTGCCGTTGGTCTCCACTCAACTTTGTCACGGCCAGGTGTGAGTGGCCCATCAGCGATTCGTGTTCCTTGAAAACCAAGCAACGTGTCCATCTCGGACGCCATATTTGGAAACTTCCCTGTCACCATAGATGGTTTACCAGGCTTTCGCAGGAAAGCTACTCATGCCCTGCCACCGTAAGCTCCCGCTCACCAACTTCAATCTCAGGTTTCCCGTTTTTGTCCACCCAGACGCCGCAGGGGCCGCTCTCGGGAGCGGGCGGCAGCTCGAATGCCGTGCCGTCCATGCGAAGCACCGGCTGATAGAAGCCGCCCATTTGCTCGGCCCGCTCTTCGACATAGTGCCCGATCAGCGCCCGGCGGAAGCGGTCTTTAGATGTATTCGGGTACGAGCCATGCACGAGCGAGCCGTTGAAGAACAGCACATCGCCTGCGTCCATCAGCACCGGCGTCGCTTTTGTGCCCTCGGGGATAGGAACCGTGACGCTGGTAAAGCTGGCATCGCTGTCCGCCTCGGCGGGGCAGAGCATCGGCCACTCGTGGCTGCCGGGGACCACCTGCATGCAGCCGTTTTCTTCGTCGCACGGGTCCAGCGCCATCCACGCTGCCATGCAGGTTCCGGGCCTGGCCCGCAGGTAAAAGTTATCCTGATGCAGCGCCTGCCCCCGCGCCCCGGCGGGCTTGAAATACAGCATGGTCTGCACGGCCAGCGGTTCGTTGTCCAGAAGTGCGGTCAGGCACTGCTCTAAACGGCTGTCCAGCACCCATTGCAGGCTCACGGCATCCCAGCGGTGCATATGGATCATGCGCGGGAACGCCGCCAGCGGATCGTTCAGAGACGCTGTCTCCGCCACCATATCACCGGGCTTCACGCCTTCGGCCCGCAGAACCATGAAATGCTCCCGAAGTGCCGCCGTTTCTTCAGCAGAGAGCAGCCCTTTGAGGACCACATAGCCATTCGCTTCGTAAAACGCTTTGTCCGAGGCGTTGACCATTGGATTTCTCCTAGACTGCCGCCATTTGCAGGGGCGCAAAGGCTCGCTTGCGGCCCCCGGCCCCGTTGCGAACCAGCTCTTCGTATTCGTGCCGGAAGTATTTCAGGGCGCCCCCGTTTCCGCCTGGGCCGACCAGCGGCCAAGCGGCAGCATCGGCCAGCGGACAGAACGAGCGTCCCATCATGTTGTTGCAGATGTCGCTCAGAATGTCAATATCTTCGTAGCGCCCGCCGCCTGCCATGATTCGGTCATGGATTTTCACCAGCCAGCTTGTCCCTTCGCGGCAGGGCGTACACTTGCCGCAGGACTCGTGGGCATAGAAGTGCATCAGCCGCGTCATTAGCGCGGGCACGCCGACGGTCTCGTTGAAGATCATCAGCGCGCCGGAGCCGAGCGCCGAACCGGCTTTTGCCAGCGACTCATAGTCGTACGGCGTATCCAGCGCATCTTCCACCAGCAGCGGCACGGACGAGCCGCCGGGAATCATAAACTTGAACGGGATGCCGTCTTTCATGCCGCCGCAGAAGTCGTCGATGATTTCGCGGATGGGCGTTCCCAGCACAATCTCCACATTGCCCGGCTTGTTGATGTGGCCGGAGACCGTGACCAGCTTGGTTCCGCGTGAGGCGGGACCCTGACCGGGCGTGCCCGTACCATAGCTGCCGTACTTCGCGCCGCCGACATTAATAATCGGCACAGCCGTAGCGATGGTTTCCACGTTGTTGACAATGGTGGGTGACTTCCAGACGCCGCTGACAACCGGCAGGGGAGCCGCTGGGGGCTTGTGCCGGGGCATTCCGCGCTCGCCCATCAGCGAAGACATCAGCGCCGTCTCTTCGCCGCACTCATACGACCCAGCTCCCATGTGGACATAAATGTCCAGGTCAAAGCCGCTGCCAAAGATGTTCTTGCCCAGAAAGCCATGCGCGTAGGCATCCGCAATCGCCCGCTCCACCTGCTTGGCCGGCTCCATGTATTCACCGCGCACATAAATGTAGCACGTCTTGGCCCGGACGGCGTAGGCGGCGATAATGCAGCCTTCCACCAGCAGGTGCGGCATCTTGTTCATCAGGTCCCGGTCTTTGGCCGTGCCCGGCTCGCCCTCGTCAGCGTTGATGACCAGGTAATGCGGTGCATCCCAGTTCTTCGGGATACCGTTCCACTTGATAAACGTCGGGAAACCCGCCCCACCCCGCCCGCGCAGACCGGACAGCTTCATCTCATTGATGATCGCGTCCTGATCCATCGTCAGCGCCTTGCGGGCGGCCTTGTAACCGTCATGCTTCAGGTAGACATCCATCGTGTCATAGCCCGGCACATCGCGGTAGGTGGTCAAAAATTGTACTTGTTCAGTCGCCATCTTTGTTTTGGCTTTCTAAAGCAGCTATCTAGGCTGTGTCTACGCGGCAGAAAGGAGACGTTCCTGACGCACTGTGTTTTCTTCGCGCCGCTCCGCGATCAGTTGACAAAGGAGTTCTAAAAGCAGATTTCTAAGCTGTTCACTGGCTGCAATCTCCCGGTACAAAGTTGGAGTGTTGATTTGGTTTACTCTCCACTCCAAAGGCTTGTAGGCTGAATAAGCCGCAAAGAAGGATTTCTTCAGCAAAATTTGGGCTTCAACCAAACGATTGCTCGGCCAGTTTAGAACATGCTCAACTCCCGAAGCATGGGAGTAAATATAAGAAAAATACGTGCTGAGATCAGGACCAAAATCACGAAAGCGTTTCGCCAGCTTCGGTGTCGCCTTCGCAGCCTCTTGAAGTGTTTTTTCGCAGTCTTTATAAGGAAAAGGCTGATTAACCTCCTCTGCAAGAGACGCAATCTGTTCTGACAGCAATGTGACAGCGTAAGTTGTCATTAGTTTAACCTGGAACACGTCCAAAAGAAACGATTTCCCCAGCAGTAGTTACATCAACATACCGGGTCATATAGAGGTCCGTCTTTTCCCACCGTCTCACTCCCGACGTCAAGCCGCTGACCGGGCGGCTTCGTCCGCTTCTCTCCCTCGCAAACGCGACTGCCTGACGCAGATATTGTTCGATGCTCTCTGCATTAATTTCTGCACCGTGTACTATGAAATGGTGTCTCAGTGAAGCCAGACGGTTTCCTTGAATCGGGTCAACAATCCATACCCCTTCCAGCTCTTCTTCTGTCATCGGCCCAAGAAATCCTTTTCAACTTTTGCCTTGCCAGAAAAACCAGTGTCACCCACGCAATTTAGGCTACGCCATCCAATCTATCGAGCAACTTAATCAGCACTAGCACGCTCACTCTCATCTCTTTATGTAGCATAAAACGGTGGTACAAATGCGGTGTGTTCGATTCCGTAATCCAGCGGCGCACCAGCAGATACTCAGGATGCCTGTCAAAAAATGCCCTATCCAAAAGCCCAGTGAACTCTTGACGCTTTTGAGCATCCCATCTCAGAGCTTTTTTGCCCCAACTGCTGCACCCAACGATGTTCAACCAATAGTAATCTAAATCAGGGATGAACCCTTTTTCAATCGCTCGCCGCGTTCGTATCTTGCGGCTCGTTACCGTCTTGTAGATATGCCTAATGTCAGCATAGGGAAACGGATGAATAATCTCTTCATAAAGCCTATCCAACGTTTCTATCAGCATTTCGAGGGCTTGCGCGTCCTCGGGAGAAACAGGGAACGGAAAATCCACTTACATCTGCCGTGACCGGCTCACGGCGAAACCATTGCTGTTTTGTGTGTTACTTCTTCGCCAGCTCGTCCAAAATCTTTGCGGTCTTGGGAAAGTCCAGGTCTTCGTAGTAGGTCGCGCCGACCATCATGCAGGGGGCGTTGGCGCAGGCTCCGAGGCACTCAGCCCCGTTCAGGGTGAATTTCTTGTCAGGCGTCGTTTCGCCTTTGGAGATGCCCAGCTTGTCGCCGATCTGTTCAATCAGCTTGTCCGCGCCGACGGCCATGCACACGATGTTGTGGCAGACTTCGACGTGGTACTTGCCGATGGGGGCCTTGTTGTACATGGTGTAAAACGTGGCGACACCTTCGACATCGGCGGGGGCGAGGCCGAGAATGTCGGCGATTTCTTTCATCGCTTCACGCGGAACCCAGCCATCGTTCTCCTCCTGCGCCAGCCAGAGGGCGGGCAGGAGGGCAGCTTTTTTGGTCGGGTACTTCTTGATAATCGCGTCGAGCTTTTGTTTGGCTTCTTCGGTAAACATATACGCTTTTCCGTCAATCTTTCGAGTTTATCGCAGCAGGAATGGCCCGCATTCGGTGAAATTCTGCGCTGGCACGAACACCATTGTCTGTCCAGGGACAAGCATCCTGAAAGAACCAGCTTGCAAGGTCGAACAAGTATTCGTAAGCCGTTTCGTAGTATTCATCTCCCCAATTGCGCGGAAAGTTTGGGTGGGTAGTCCAGTCTTTCACAGAAAATGATACATACCAGAAACAGTCACCAATCCAACGCTCAACAATTTCTTCCCCAGCGGTTGCTCGGCAACAAATTTCCATCGCTGTGACTAATCTATCAAGAGCATTGGCGTCCCAAACAAGATCACAGCGCATCTGAAGCAGAAATGATCCTGGCTCAGCGGAGAATTCACTACGAAGTGTACTTTTCCAGTCGTCCATGCCAGCGCCTCAGCGGTCAATATCGCCGAGGACGATGTCGATGGAGCCGATGATGGCGACCACATCGGCGATCATCCGGCCTTCGGCCATCTTGGGCAGAGCTTGAAGGTTGTTAAACGACGGGCCTTTGATCTTCACACGCGCGGGCTTGTTGGAGCCGTCGCTGTAGATATAGTAGCCCTTTTCGCCGCGTGCGCTTTCCACGGCGGCATACGCTTCGCCTACGGGCGGGTGGTAGCCTTCGGTGAACAGCTTGAAATGGTGAATCAAAGACTCCATGGAGGTGTCCAGCTCGGCACGGGGCGGCGGGGCGATCTTGCGGTCGCTGGTCATCACGGGGCCACCGGGGACGTTCTTCAAAGCCTGTACCAGAATGCGCTGCGACTGCTTCATCTCTTCCATCCGGCAGAGGAAGCGGTCATAGACGTCGCCGGTCTTGCCAGTCGGCACGTCAAACTCGAACTCATCATAGCCCGTGTAGGGGTTCGCCTTGCGGATGTCCCACGCGACGCCGGAGCCGCGTAGGGTCGGGCCGCTGAGGCCCCACGCTACGGCGTCCTCGGCGGAGATGATGCCGACGCCGGACAGCCGTTCAATCCAGATGGGGTTCTTGGCGATCAGGCGGTTGTATTCGTCCAAACGGCGCGGGAAATCTTCCACGAAGCGTCCGACTTTGTGGAACCAGCCTTCGGGCATATCGCCGCGCAGACCGCCGGGGCAAATCCACGAGGTCATCATGCGGACGCCGGACATCATTTCCTTCATGTCCAGAATCTGGTCGCGCTCACGCCACGTATAGAAGAACAGGGTCATTGCCCCGATGTCCAGGGCGTGCGTCCCGAGCCACAGCAGGTGCGAGGCAATACGCTCCAGTTCGTTTAGAATCAAGCGCAGACGCTGGGCACGGGGGGGGATTTCGCAGTCAATCAGCTTTTCGACAGCCATCGAGTAGGCCAGGTTGTTCATCAGGTTGGAAAGGTAATCTTCCCGGTCCGTGATGGTCAGGGCCTTGTAGTACGTCATGTTCTCCATGGTCTTTTCCAGACCCGTATGGAGATAGCCGATGTGCGGCGTGGCCTTCATGACGTTCTCGCCGTTCAGCTCCACCACAAGGCGCAGAACGCCGTGGGTGGACGGGTGCTGCGGCCCCATGTTGACGATCATTAGATCGCCGTCATCGGTGTGGACGCGCTCGGCATCGATACCCGCCCCGAGGCGCTGAATCAATGCCGGGTCCGGCTCGGTGTTGGTAATTAAATCGCGCTCAAGAGTTGCCATGGAGGTACGCTTTCTAAAACTTGCCTACTGCTCGCGGACGTTGTAGGTGAACTCGACTTCCTCGCCGCCGAGGGGGAAGTCTTTCCGCAGAGGATGGCCGATCCAGTCGTCGGGCATCAAAATCCGCCGCAGGTCGCTGTGATTATTGAACGAAATGCCGAACATATCGTAGACTTCGCGCTCCACCCAATTGGCATTGGGCCAGACACCTTCCACAGTGTCAATCGCGGCCTCGTCCTCATGCACCTGGGCTTTGAGGCGCAAACGCCCGAACGTCCCCATGGAGTACAGATTGTAGATGACTTCAAAGCGCATTTCTTTGTCGTCATCTTCGTCCATGATGTCCAGCCGGTCGAAGCAGGTGATGTCCGACAGGTAGTTGTAATTCGTCTCGCCGCTGTCCCGGAGCAGCTTGCAGATACCGACTACGTTGTCTTTTTTGATGACAATGGTTTTTTCGCCGCGAAACAGGCGGGTCTGCACCACGGAGCCAGGGAAATGCTCCTGAATGAGTCTTAATTCGGCATGGTCATCGGGGTTCAGCTCCACCCACTCATCGGGTCGCTTGGTCTGAATTTCGCGTAGCTGCAAATCCGTCGGCGTGAGGCCGAGGCGCACATCATAGTCCATAGTTTTGTTCTCGTCTACGGTTTGTGGCGAAAGACGAGTAGTTGAAAACTACTCGCTAGGTTAGGCGTCCTTCGGACGGAAGAAGTTGGAAGCCTGCAGCGGATGGTCCTTCTCTGTCGTCCGCAGGACGCCCCTCCTAGCGAGGGGTTTTTAACCCCTCGATCTTGTTAATCTACTCTACCGTGTGTCGCTGAAATGCTCGCGGTCGATTTTCTTCTGCAACTGATTGATCGCATAAATCAGCGCGTCCGGGTTCGGCGGGCAGCCGGGAACATAAATGTCCACAGGCACGATCTGGTCTACGCCCTGCAAAATCGCGTAGTTGTTGAACACGCCGCCGCAGGAGGCGCAGTCGCCCATCGAGATGACCCACTTCGGCTCGGGCATCTGATCGTAAATCTGCCGCAGGACCGGGGCCATCTTTTTGGAGACGCGGCCCGCCACAATCATCAGGTCCGCCTGCCGGGGCGAGGCGCGGAACGCTTCCGAGCCGAACCGGGCCAGGTCGTTGCGCGAGTTGGTGCTGCCCATCATTTCAATGGCGCAGCAGGCCAGGCCAAAGGTCGCGGGCCAGACCGAGTTGCGGCGTGCCCAGTTGACGACTTTGTTCAGCGGCACGGTCAGAACACCTAAGTTTTGCTCTACTCCCATTCGAAGGCCCCTTTTTTCCAAACGTAAATATAACCCACAAACAGGATGACAATAAACGTAATCATCTCGCCGAGGCTAAAAAGCTGCATCTGATGTCCCTGCACGTATGTCAGGGCTGGCTGCTTCACCCATTGCGTGAATGTCACCGCCCAGGGATACAAAAAGACAGTTTCAATGTCAAATACGATAAACAGCATCGCAATCAAATAAAACTTGACCGGAAACCGCTCCCGCGCCGAGCCGACGGGGCTGACGCCGCATTCGTAGGGGGCTAGCTTCGCCGCCGATGGCTTTTTGGGGCCAAGTATCCAGGACAGGCCGACCAGCACCGACGCCAGGCCGATAGCGACAATCAAAATAATCAGCAGCGGGAGGTAATCCGAGATTTGTGGTGTGGGCGCGGGCGCAATTGGCAGCATGGCGGTCCCCTTCTAAAATCACTCGGCGGCTCGGGCCGCCCTTCTTGTGAATTATGTCACAATCACACCTGTTCTGTCAATGGTGACGACAACAAAGCACGTTGACCATTGCCTACAGCTCCTCCCAGGCTGTCAGCACCTCGCGTACAGTCGGCGGGGGCGACTGCCACAACAATCCAATGCGAAGCGAAAGACCTTCCAGCACAGTAGAGTGGTATCTGCCGTCGTCATCCGGCGGAACGCTGTGAAAAATTGCATCCTCCCCGCGCACGAAGAAAGTCGCTGTTCGCTGCATGGGGTTCAGCAGCCAGTACTCCCCTACTCCCGACCTCTGGTATTCGCCAAACTTTTCCACCGTGTCCCGGTACACACTTTCGGGGCTGATTATTTCCACCACCAAATCCGCAGGGCCATCCAGAAAGCTGTTCTGGAGGTCTGCCATTCGTGCATTCGAGATGAACAAAATATCCGGCTCACGGCCTGGCAGGTTTGATACGAGCTTCATCTGGAATGACTCGAAACGTATCACGCCCAGATGCCGCTCTTGCACAAACATTGTCAGGTACGGAATCAGAAAAGAACTGATTTCTTGATGCCGATTGGAAACCGGACTCATATATATAATTTCTCCACCTACCCACTCGGCATGGGTATCTTCATCCGCCCATTCCAAGAACTCTTCATAGGTCATTTTCGGCGGCGCGTCAGGGGAACCAGGGCGTGTTGCAGTGGCTGTCTGTGACATAGGGAGCCTACTCTTTCATAGCTGTTGGTGCCGGTTCATCATAGGCGTCTCCGAGAGACACGAATTCTGGCTGTAGGAAGTACCAATGCTGTCCTTTGTTGTTAAGCATTCGAACTAGGAAATCGGTGAACGACGTCGCTATAACTTTGGAGTCGCCAGGCATCGCATGAACATCCCAGAAACTATCATAGCAGCGGCCCAGGCGTTCGCGGCCTAAGTCAATGGTGAAATAGTCGCCATTCAGATCGTCAGCAAGTATATACCATGTTTCAGAGATGTCATCTTCAATGTTCTCACCTCTAATGACCGGATTGGCTGGTATCATCTCTTGAGGCGGAACAATGGAAGTGGAGTAGCTTGCATTCTCAAACAAGAGCGCACCACCGCACAATTCGTAGAACGTGACCAGATCATCAGGCAGCAGATGCGGCCCGGTCACCAAAGGTTGACCCGTCCGAGGCAAAATATGACAATCTGGCATATCCGCGATACGAGCAACTAGTTTTTCCATGCTCATATTGCCTACTCCGGGTCGTAGTTCAGAGCGGGAGCAAGCCAGCGTTCCGCTTCTTCTTGCGTTATACCCTTCCGGGTGGCGTAATCTTCGACCTGGTCGCGCTCGATTTTGCCGACGGCGAAGTATTTGGCCTCCGGGTGCGACAGGTAAAAGCCGGACACGGCGGCGGCGGGCATCATTGCCATGCTTTCAGTGAGACAGATGCCCGCGTTCTTCTCGGCACTCAGCAGGTCAAAGAGCGTCCGCTTTTCAGTGTGGTCCGGGCAGGCCGGGTAGCCGGGTGCGGGGCGGATGCCCCGGTAACGCTCTTTGATCAGGTCTTCGGCAGAGAGGTCCTCGGACAAGCCGTAGCCGCAGGCATCGCGGACCTGTTTGTGCAGGTACTCGGCGAAGGCTTCGGCGAGGCGGTCGGCGAGGGCGCTGACCATAATGGCATTGTAGTCGTCAAGCTGTTCTTTGTAATGGCGCGACAGCTCCTCGACGCCGATGCCCGCTGTGACGACAAACAGGCCCATGTAATCGGCCAGACCTGTTTCGCGGGGCGCGATGAAGTCAGACAGGGCTTTGTTGGCCGCCCCGGCGGACTTTTCGCCCTGCTGACGCAGCGTATGAATAGTGGTCAGCACGGCCTCGCGGGTGTCGTCGGTATAGAGCGTGATGTCGTCCGCGCCATTGGAGTTTGCGGCAAAGAAGCCGTAGACGCCGTTGGCCCGGATCGATTTGTCCAGCAAAAGCTGGGACAGCAGGGCGCGGGCCTCTTCATAGAGCTTGGCGGCGCTTTCGCCGACGACCTCATCGGTCAGGATAGCGGGGAAACTGCCGTGCAATTCCCAGGCACGGAAGAACGGGGACCAGTCGATAAACGGGACCAGCTCCGAGAGCGGCAGGTTGGTGACGGCGCGAACCCCCAGGAACGACGGGCGGGCCATGTCTTCCTCGCGCCAGACTATCGGCGTTTTGTTGGCCCGTGCGGCGGCGAGGGTCAGCGACTTCTTTTCGCTGCGCTTGCCCGCGTGCGCGGCGCGGGCCGCTTCCTGCTCCCGCTCGATCTCGGCGACATAGGGCGCTTTGAGGTCATCGGACACCAGATTGGACACGACGCCGACGGCGCGGGACGCATCCAGAACGTGAATGACCGGCTGCTTGTAGAACGGCGCGATTTTGACTGCCGTGTGAACGCGGCTCGTGGTCGCCCCGCCAATCAGCAGCGGGATGGTGAAGTTCTGGCGCTCCATCTCGCGGGCGACGTAAGCCATCTCATCCAGCGACGGCGTGATCAGGCCGCTGAGGCCAATCACGTCTACGTTCTGCTCACGGGCCGCCGTCAAGATTTTCTCGGCGGACACCATGACGCCCATGTCAATGACTTCGTAGTTGTTGCAGCCCAGCACGACGCCGACAATGTTCTTGCCGATATCGTGGACATCGCCCTTGACCGTCGCCATCAGCACTTTGGCTTGGGCCTGCGAGGCTCCCGACAGCCGCTTTTCTTCCTCCATGTAGGGCAGCAGGACGGCGACGGCCCGCTTCATCACGCGGGCGCTTTTGACCACCTGGGGCAGAAACATCTTGCCGGAGCCGAACAGGTCGCCGACGACGTTCATGCCGTCCATCAGCGGCCCTTCAATGACTTCCAGGGGGCGGGCATACTTCTGCCGCGCTTCCTCAGTGTCGGCTTCAATGTGATCGGTCAGCCCCTTGACCAGCGAATGCGACAGGCGCTCTTCAACGCTTCCCGCCCGCCATTCTTCGGCGGCTTTGGCTGTCTTGTCGGTTTTGCCGTCACCTTTGACGGCATCGGCGAACGTTAGAAGCCTATCGGTGGCATCGGGGCGCTTGTTGAACAGCGCATCTTCCACCAATTCGAGTAAGTCTTTGGGGATTTCAGCGTAGACCCCAAGCTGCCCGGCATTGACAATGCCCGTGTCCAGCCCGGCCTGAATGGCGTGGTATAGGAACGCCGTGTGCATGGCCTCGCGGACGACATTGTTGCCCCGGAACGAGAACGAAAGGTTGGACACGCCGCCGGAAACATGGCAGCCCGGCAGAGTCGCTTTGATGGTGCGCGTTGCTTCAATGAAGTTAATCGCGTACTCGTTGTGCTCCTCAATGCCTGTGGCGATGGTCAAGATGTTCGGGTCAAAGATGATGTCTTCGGGCGGGAAGTCGACCTGCTGCGTCAGGATATTATAGGCGCGGGTACAGATTTCAACTTTGCGCTCTTTGGTGTCCGCCTGCCCCAACTCGTCAAAAGCCATCACGACCACGGCGGCCCCGTAGCGGCGCACGAGCCGGGCTTTCTCGACAAAGTCTTCTTCGCCCGCTTTGAGCGACAGCGAGTTGACGATGCCTTTGCCTGGCAGGCATTTCAGGCCCGCTTCAATCACGCTCCATTTGGAGCTGTCTACCATGATCGGTACGGGGTTGATATTCGGCTCGCCCTGAATGAGGTTCAGGAAGCGGGTCATGGCCGCTTCGCCGTCGAGCATGCCTTCGTCCATGTTGACATCGACGACCTGAGCGCCCTGGTCCACTTGCTGCTGCGCGACCGTCAGCGCGGCTTCGTAGTTGCCTTCCAAAATCAGCTTCTTGAACTTGGGCGAACCCGTCACGTTGGTGCGCTCGCCGACATTGACAAAGTTGACGTGCGGCCCCCACGTAAAGAGCTGCGTGCCGTTCAACCGTGTCACGGGGGTGATTGTTGGAACCTGCCGGGGGGCGCATCCCGACACGGCTTCGGCGATGGCTTTGATATGCGCCGCCGTCGTACCGCAGCAGCCGCCGACAATGTTCAGCCAGCCTGACTGTGCCCATTCGGCAAGCTGCGGGGCCAGCGACTCCGGGGTTTCGGGAAAGCCGGTTTCCAGCATCGGATTGGGCAGCCCAGCGTTCGGATAGGCCGACACGAAGACGGGCGCGATGCTCGACAGCTCTTCGATAAAGGGCCGCATCTCCTGCGGTCCGAGAGCGCAGTTTAGGCCGACCGACAGCAGCGGGACGTGCGCGATGGAGTTCCACATGGAGGCCACGTCCTGGCCCGAAAGGTTGCCGCCTGCGAGGTCCGTGATGGTCAGCGAGGCCATAATCGGCAGGGCGCGGCCTTCGTCTTCAAACAATGTCTGGATGGCAAACAGCGCGGCTTTCAAGTTCAGCGTGTCAAAGGTCGTCTCGCACAGAAGCAGATCGACGCCGCCGTCCATCAGCGCCTTTGCCTGCTCATAGTAGGCATCGCGCAGTTCGTCAAACGTCACATTGCGCCGCTCGGGATGCTCGGCATCCACCATGACCGTCGCGGAGCGGGTCTGCGGGCCAAGCGCCCCGGCGACAAAGCGCGGCTTGTCGGGCGTGGAGAACTCGTCGGCGGCCTCGCGGGCGAGACGGGCGGCGACCGCGTTCATTTCCACGACTAAATCTTCCATGCCGAAGTCGGCCATCGAGACAGAGGTAGCGTTGAACGTATTGGTTTCAATAATATCTGCGCCCGCCGCCAGATATTCCCGGTGAATGTTCTGGATGACATCGGGCCGGACCAGCATCAGCGCCTCGTTGTTGTTTTTGAGGTCGGCAGGGAAGTCTCGGAACCGCTCGCCCCGATAGTCCACCTCTTCAAACCGATGACGCTGGATCATCGTGCCCATCGCGCCGTCTAGAATCAGGATGCGCTCTTTTAATAATTGCCGAATGTCAGCCATAATAGTTTTCTAACAGCCAAAGGGCCGGTGTAGTTCTCGCAGAGTTTCTGAATAAGCGATTATAGCACATAGGCTCTGCGCTTCGCAGGCAGGACAAAGACCCCACTCCTTCGAAACAAAGCAGCATTCAGAGCGCCGTACAGGATAAAGGATACAAGGCAGGCATGACAGAGCAGCAAACTGAACAGATACAGACAAGCAAGACCTACGTTGTGGGCGTGGATTTGGGCGGAACCAATGTCCGCGCCGCCGTTTTGGACCGGGACACGGAAAAAGTGATCGCTCGCAGCGAGAACATCTCGTCGATGGCGAATGAAGGCGTCGCGCACACAGCCGCACAGATCGCCCAGGCCGTCGAGTCCGCGCTGACCGCCGCCGACGTTCCCAAGCGGGACGTTCTCGGCGTCGGCATCGCCGTACCGGGCCATGTCAAAGCGGTGGAAGGCATCGTCAAATGGGCGCCGAACTTCAAAGACCAGTGGAAAGATGTTCCCATCGCAAAGCTCGTGGAAACCACGCTGGGCGTGCCCGTGCAGATCGGCAACGACGCCAACCTGGCCGCGCTCGGCGAGTTCCGCTTCGGCGCGGGCCGCTCGGTGCGGCACATGAGCATGGTGACGCTTGGCACGGGCATCGGCGGCGGGATTATCATTGACGGGCGGCTCTTAGAGGGCCACGACGGCGGCGCGGGTGAGATCGGGCATATGGTGATCCATCCCGGCGGACGCGGCGGCAACAGCGCCTTCGGCTCGGTGGAAGGCGAAAGCCAGCGCGATGCGATTGTAGAGCGGGCCGCCCGCAAAATCCAGGAAGGCTATGAAACCAGCCTCGGCGCACGGGTAGACTATGACCGCTTCGCGCTGACGCCCGCGATTATCGCCGAAGAGGCCGAAAAAGGCGACGCTATCGCCCGCGAGGTGTTTGAAGAGACCGGCTATTATCTCGGGCTGTGCGTCACCAATTTGATCAACCTGTTTAACCCGGAGATGATCGTCATTGGCGGCGGCATCGCGCAGGCGGGCGAGTTAATCCTGGAACCCATCCGGCGCACGGCGACGGCCACGGCTATTCGGTCCCTGGCGAAAACCTGCCAGATTTTGCCTGCCGAACTCGGCGACAACGCGGGCATCTACGGCGGCGCGGCGATTGTCTTGCAGCAGG
The DNA here is from genome assembly GCA_964251675.1 of uncultured Armatimonadales bacterium. Taxonomy (GTDB): domain Bacteria; phylum Armatimonadota; class Armatimonadia; order Armatimonadales; family Capsulimonadaceae; genus JANXMY01. The sequence continues at coordinate 70,839 of CAXUKS010000011.1, read as the reverse complement.
TTGGCGGCGAGGTTTAGCGGGGCGTCTTTGCCGGGCAAAGACAGCTACACAACGGCAAGGAGCAAACGAATGGCAGACGAGAAAGCAACGGAAACAAAGGCAACGGAAACGCACGAGACGCCCGACGGCGGGACGGAAACGACGACGACGCACAGCGGGACCAAAGACGAAAACCTGGTGACGGAAGAAGAAACAGCCACCACGGAAGCCAATCAAATATAATTAAAAAAGCCCCGGCCACTGGCCGGGGCTTATTGTCACTCTGGCTGCCTTGCCTCCCGAAATTGCAGGGCGTAGAGCCGGGCGTAAAGCTGGTTCTGCCGCAGCAGCTCCTCGTGGGTTCCCAGCTCCACCAGGCGGCCTTTGTCCAGAACCGCGATGCGGTGGGCAATTTTTACGGTGCTGAGGCGATGCGCGATAATGACCGCTGTTCGCCCCTGCATCAGCCGGGCCAGCGCGTCCTGCACCAGCGACTCCGACTCGGTATCCAGGGCGCTTGTCGCCTCATCCAGCAGCAGCAGGCGCGGGTCTTTCAGAAGCGCCCGCGCAATAGCGATCCGCTGCCGCTGCCCGCCGGACAGCTTGGTGCCGCGCTCCCCCACGACCGTCTCATAGCCTGCGGGCAGGTCCCGGATGAACCCGTCGGCGTTGGCCGCACGGGCCGCTTCAATAATTTCGCCCTCGCTGGCCCCGAGGCGACCGTAGGCGATATTTTCCCGCACCGTCCCGCCGAACAGCAGAGTCTCCTGCGGCACAATCCCGATCTGGCCGCGCAGGCTGGCCTGCGTGACCCCGCGCAGGTTCGCGCCGTCCAGAGTGATCTGACCTTCGGTGGGGTCATAAAAGCGGGGAATGAGATTGAACAGGGTGCTTTTCCCCGCCCCGCTCGGCCCGACCAGCGCCAGTATCTCGCCGGGCGCGATGGTGAGGCTGATACCGCTCAGGACGGCGATACCCGAAGTGTACGAGAAGCCGACATTGTTTAAGACAAGGCCACCGCGCACAGGCGGCAGCACGATGGCGTTTGGGGCGTTCTGAACTGTCGGCACGGTGTCCAAAATCTCAAATACCCGGCGCACCGCCCCCATCGCCCCGCGCACCTGCCCGTAGACGTTCGCCAGGCCGCCGATGCCAGCAGCGATGGTCAGGCCGTACACCAAAAAGCCGCTGAGCATCGGCAGGGACAGACGCCCAGCAATCACTTCGCGGCCGCCGAACCATAAAATCATCGCGATGGTGCTGAAGCCGATAAACACCATCCCCGAGGTAAACGAGGCGCTGAACGCCGCCAGCCGCAGGGTCAGCGCAAACGTGCTTCCCAGCGCCTGCCGGTAGCGGCCCGCCTCGTACTCCTCGCGGGCAAAGCTTTTGACCACGCGTACTCCCGACAGGCCTTCCTCGGCGGCGACTGTCGCCTCCGCCAGCGAGTCCTGCACCTCGGTACTCAGCATTTGAAACCGCCGTCCGAACACGACTGCCAGCCCCGTCGCCAGTGGCACGAGAGCCAGAATAAACAGTGTCAGGCGGGTGTTCAGGGCAAATACAATCCCTATCGCGCCGATCAACGACACGCTCTGGCTGAGCAGCACGGTCAAATTGCTGGTCAGCACCGTCCGCAGCAGCGTGGCATCGCTCGACAGCCGGGACACCAACTCGCCCGTGCGCCGGTCGGCATAAAAGTCCAGCGACAGCCGGTGCAGATGCGTGTACAGGCCCGCCCGGACATCCAGCGCAATCCGCTCGCCGATGTACGACGAGTGGTACGACTGCACAAACAGCGCCGCAGCTTGCAGCAGAAACAGCCCGATCAACGCCCCTGTCAGCTGGTTGAGTGGAGCCAGACTCGGCTGGTGCAGCACATTTTCAAGCAGGCGCACCACCACCAGCGGAAACACCAGCCCGATGGCGCTTGCCACCAGCAGAGAAAAGATCACCAGCGCCATCCGCGCCCGATAAGGCCGCAGGTACCCCAGCAGCCGCCGCCATTCGGTCATAAGTGGGCTGCCTCGGCCCATTCGGTGAAGCCAGTCAGCGCAGCGACACATTCTCCGTGCGGCAGAGTGACGCTGCGTGGCTTACGCTTGCGGTGCGGCAGCCAGATAATACGGTCGTGTTCGTCTTCTGTCAGCAGGACGGCCCGGTCACCGTCCAGCGAGGGGCACAAACGGGGGCAAAGCTCAAAGTTTCGGTACAGGTCGTCGAACTGCCGGAAAGGCAAACACGCCTCCTCCGCCGCCGACTCTTTGCCGTCGCTGTAGAGCGCCCAATAGCAGATTGTCAAGATTTCCCGATCTGTTTTGCCGAAAAGCGATGGGTGATTACGCAGGCCCTCAAAGGCAAGAAAGTCCCGGACGAAGACCAGTGGCGTCCACAGCACAAGGTTCTGCCCAAACTCTCCCACCGACTCGCCGCCAATCCAAAAGCGCAGATGCCCAAATATATGCTCCGGCGTCTGCTGGTAAATAGCCGCTTCAACCGCAAATGTTTGGGGCGAGCCAAAAAGCAGGGCGGCAGGGTTGCAGGTTGTCATCAGGCGACAGCGGTTTCTACTAGTTCTTTTTGGCTAGAAATATATTCAATTTTCCACGCAACCAACTCGTTTTCATGGATGATACCTGGCACTTGTTTAATGCAGGTCAGCCAGTACCAGAAGTCGTAATCGGCTTCTGTTGGAGCGACGGTGAGCCACCCGGTCCAATGCTCCCAATCCTCTTCATAGCCGCTGGCTTTGATAGTCAGCAAGCCGTCATCATGGAGCGTATGCCGTCGAGGATTGAACATTCGGCTGCCGCCGCCCATCCTGCTTTCACGATATGTAGGGTGCATAGTGTAATCTCTATTCCTCGAAGCCCATTGCTGCCATTATCTCATCGACTTCGGCTTCCAGTTCGGGGTACAATTCCTGCCACTCTTGAGAAGTATACCGCCAAAACCAGCCGCCTTCTTTCCCGAAAACACCGGCGGCTTGTGCCTGCTGAAAATGAATAAGTTCTTCAACAAGTGCCGCAAGTTTGGCGTCGGCCATTTCTGAACGAGACAAATTGATAGTTTTGGTGGCAGCATTGAAAGAAGCAAAGTTGCGCATTATCTTTGGCGCATAAAACCTGCCGCCTTCGGCTCGAAACTCTGCCGATTTTTGCTTCACAAAAGCAATAATTGCGGGTCGGGCGGCTGCGTCGGACTTGATTAAATTGCGCTGTGACCCCAATATCCCATCCGTGGTTTCGTGTGAGCGCACCGAGACAGTCTCCTTACAAGTTCACGCCGTTGATTTTGAGGTGGAACTTGCAGCCGATTTTGTCGGCGGCGCGGCGGCAGAGGACCATGCGGTGGACGAAGATTTCAAAGTACTCGGTCACGCTGGCGTGGGTCGTGTCAATGTCCAAATCCAGCGTGATGGATTTTGCCTCAGAATCGACGTGCAGGTAGGACTTCTGGACGGCGGAGTTGACGCGGTCGTGGATGTCCCATTTGACGGGGTCTTTTTCCTGGACCCGCGAGAAATGGACATCGGATTTGTCGCCCAGAATGACGGCGGCGGAGACGGGCGAGATGGGAACGCCGTTCGGCTCCTCATGGTTGCCGACCGCGCCGATGACCGTGGCGATTTCACCGGGCGGCATCTGCATATCGGTCAGGATGGTATAGGACATCAGCGCCCCGGCCTCCACATGGCCGACGCGGTTGATGACGCAGCCCATGTCGTGCAGGTAGCCCGCGATAGCCGCCAGCTCCCCTTCCCGCTCGGAATGGCCGAGCTGGGTCAAAATGGAGCGGGCGATGGTGGAGACGATTCCCGCATGGCGGTGGCCGTGTTCGGTGAATCCAATCGCCTGCATCTGCTCATTGCCGCGTGTGATATAGGTGCGGACGCGGGCGTCGTGGCGCACGTCTTTGAGGGTTACCAAACGCTGGCCGGGCTTCGGTTCGGCCTTCGGAGGCTCTTCCGTGATAATACTTTGTAAATCCGTCTTCAATAAATCTGTCATAAGTGTGTGAGGGTGATCGGCGCAAGCGTCCCCGAAGTGACGCGCACCGTGCCGCCCTTTCCGGCGGCCCAGGTGATGCCGACGACGGCGCTGCCGTCCCTGTCGGTTAATAACGTGTCTTTGTCCGCCGTGCCGCCTGTCACGGAAACAGCTACGGCGGCTCCGGCCTGCGGCTTGCCCTGGGCGTCTAAGACGCGCAGGGCAAGCTGGCTGCGGCCTTCCATTTTGTAGGGGTCCAGCACAAGTCGCGCTTCCAGGTGGTAGACGGGCCTGGCGGATGTCGCCCCGGCGACGGTCACGGGCACAGTGACAATCTGGCCTTTGTAGAGGGCCGTCACACGGCCCGTGCCCGGCGTCATGGTAATCAAGTAACCCTTCTGATTGACAAAGCCGACACCGCCCGCCGGACCCTGCCAGATGATGTCCGGGGACGCCCCCGGCACGGTCCGCGCCCCATCCCGCAGGCTCAGCGGAACCGCGCTGCCGACACGCAGGGACGCGGCAGGGACAGCAATCTGCAGCCCGGTGGCCTGGGGCGCGGCATCCCCCGCCCCTTCCTGTCCGGCTTCGGGGTCGGTCAGGGCGGGAGCCTCAATCTGCTTGGCACGGGTGCTGTAGACCAGCAGCATATCGGCCACAGGCCGCTCGCTGCCGCCGCCCTGCGGGCTGGACACCGTCAGGCCGTTCGCCGCCAGCGCCGTGGAGCCGCCGCCATCTAAATTGATCGCATTCCATGCGCCATAGCGTTTCAAGATACCCGCCATCCCGGCCAGCGACACGCCGCGTGAGAACGCCTGCCGCCCATCCACCGTCACCAAATACAGCCGGTGACCGTCGCGGCTGGCCCCCACGGCGGTGCGCGGGTTCAGCCCGCCCGCAAAGCCCGAATCAAAGCCTTCCGCCGCCCAGTTCACCGAGACCTGCCCATTCACCAGCAGACGCGGCCCGCCCCCAACCGCCTCCGGGACCTGCGCCCACAGCCAGGCTCCCCGGTTCAGCGCGGCCCCGCTGCGGGACGGCAGATCGCCCGCCGTGCGCGGCAGAGCGGCGATTTGAAATGCCGCCCGCGTGTCCGCCACCGGGGCCACGGCCAGCGCGAGGCTGACAGGGTCCCCCGGATGCAGATGCGCCGCCAAAAAATCCGCGCCCGTGCCCGGCCCCGCTGAAATCACCACGCCGTCTTCGGGAATGACCTCGGAGGCCGTCTGCACCACGCGCACGCTTTCCACACGGCCTGTCAGCAGCTTGTTGGCCCGGACAGGCAGATTGACCCCGCGCACGACCGCCTCGACGTTGCCGGGCTTGCTGCCGGTCTGCGGGCCATAGAGGCGGCTAAACGCCACAATCTCGTTCTTGCCCACGGTGCGGTTGATACCATTAATCAGCGCCCGCTGTCCGTCCCGCGCCTGTAAGTCCCCCAGGAACCCCAGGGTATCAAACAGAACACTTTTGCCGTCCGGGGCGATCCCCACGGTCGCCCGTGGCCCGCCCTGCCGGATGCCCAGAAACGGCTCTGAAAACAATTCTCCATTGCGAATGCCGACACCAAGCGGGTCACCGGTGTACGGGAAGTAATCGGCATTGATCGCCGCCACCGCCCCCCAGCGCCGCGCAATCCGGCTGACATCCTCGCGCCCGTGGGTCGCATCCGCTCCACTGATCTGGTCCTGTCCGATGCCAACGCCCACACGCACGCCCGGCGCGGTCAAATCCACCGTCACAACGTTAATAATCAGCGGCGTCTTCTGGTCAATCTCCTGCGTCAGCGTCACCCCCGGCGCGAGCGTCTTGGTCGTCGTGTCCGCCCGCCCCGCGCCCGCCGCCGTGAGCAACAGGGCAGTGAGTATCCAAGTTCGTTTTCGCAAAAATCGCTTCATAACTTGAAAGACGCTCTCCCCCGCCCGGAGGTTCCCACTTGTCCTACGGCCCGCCGTCACCGGGCGGCAGGCTGCGCCCGGCCCGCTCCAGATATAGCTCCAGACGCAGGAGCAGGTTTTCACGATCCTTCGCCGCCATGTCGCGGTCACGAGCCGCCAAGCTCCGGTCGTAACGCAATTCTTGCTGAGAAATCTCAATAGCCCGCGTCAACCCTCGCACCTCCTCACGCAGATCGTTCAAATCCTCACGTACATCTTTGAGGCCCTGACGTAATTCTTTGATGTCATTTTTCGTTTTCCTGCGTTCTGCGGGCCAAAGAGATATATTGCTTGCCTAGATCAAGAATTTGTTTCCACATGGCCTAAAGTTTCACTCCCATGCCTGCCAGCATGGCCCGAGTTTCATTCTTCAGTCTGACCGTGTCTTTTGCGATAGCCTGCGTTTCCTGCTTGAGACGCTCAATGTCAGCCCGGTCTCGGCGCATTTGTTCATTGATGCTGTCGGCCTCAGCCATGATCCGCTCAAACTCGGCTTCATACTCAGCGGTTGTGTGCGGCACAGGCTGCGTCGCTGCAATGTTTGACATGATGGTATCCTTTCTGCGTGAATCGTTCCGGTGCTTTGCTTGAACGGCTGGCTTCTGCCGCCAAATTCGTTTTCGCAAAATTCGTCATTCGTCAAGAAACCGAGCCTGCGGACTCAGACGTTTAGTTTGCAAGGTCCACACCGCTCCCGCCGTGACTGCGAGGACGAACGCAAACGGCAGGAAAAATCGTTGCCAGTCAATGCCGACGCTGCCCGGCGGCGGGCTGAACAAAAACGAGTACCGCGTATACGGCAGCCCCGATAGCCCAGCTTCGGCGTGGGCCTGCGGGTCGCCAAGCTGGAATTGCAGAGTTGCTATCAGCCCCGGCTGCGGCGGCACAACGATCTGAGGCGGGAAGAAACACACGAGGCCAAGAACTGCAATACCGATCCACAGGGCAAGCTTTTGACGGGCGTTCATGCGTGGTTACTCCTCACAGGGCGGTAACGACAAAGTTCTTTTGTCAACGGGCATTGGATGGCGGACGCAGGCCATGAAGTCCAATGGCTCCCAAGATGGCGGACAGCAAGGCCCACACCCCATCGGCGAACAGATTCAGGCGGTGAATGTTTTGTTCTGCTTCCGCCACAAACACTGTCCGCATCTCCGGTGACTTGCTTGCCACCTGCTCAAAATGGGCGTAAGCGCTTTGAAGGGCTGACCAATCCACCAGAGCATAATAGCTAAAAACGACAACCCCGGCGAGACCAGGCAGAACCGTCAGCAGGAGAAGCAGCCAAAAACTTATTTTTTTCGTCACACCCATTATACCGCCTTTTGCATGCCACCCGCGAAATTACTGCGGCAACAGGTCTTCGGTCCTGCCGTCTTCGCTCCAGATCAGCTTGGCATCCAGAAGGCCCGGTGCGGCGGCGAGGCGCAGCGACTGCACGCCGGTCAGCTCATTGGAAGTGCCATCGGCGCGGAGGCCGAGGCCGAGCCAGAGGCCATCGAAGGAGCCTTCGGAGAGGCCGGTGACGACCACGCGGCGGCCCCGTGCGATGACTTCTATCGTACCCGGTAGCAGCGAGACGCCGCGCTGCGTGCGGCCATTGGGGCCGGTTTCGTAGCGGGACAGAACAGCGGCGACGGTCCCGTTCGAGCCGCTGTCGCCGGGAGCGACGATTTCGACGGTCAGGCTTTCCACGTCGCCGGTCGGGACGGGTACGCCGTTCAGAAAGATGTGCAGGCCGTCTGAGCCGTCGCCGCTGACGAGGACCTGTGTGAGCGTGCCTTCCACGCGGGCGACATCCGAGGCGGCGGGACGGGACGGGGCGGGCGCAGCGGCGCCGTTGGTGTTGCCGAACATAGGTTAGGTTCTCCTGGAAAAATACGGGAAGTCACGGGGCTGAACCCCCGTGCTTTAAAAGGGCAAGCCCCCGCCTTCGCGGGCGAAGAATTTGAGAGCAGTCTGCTCTTATGCCCGCGAAGGCGGGGAATTGCACTTCAAAGCACGGGGGTTCAGCCCCGTGTTCCTATGTGGCTTATCTCTACGCCACGATCGTATAGGTCACGGCTTCATCGGTGCCGAAAAAATGCGGCTTGTAGACGATGACAAACGCCGTGACGCTGTCTTCGAGGGCGTTGACATCCACAAAGACTTCCACAATCAGCGTGGTGACGTCCTGCCCGTTGTACCAGACGCGGGTTTGCAGGGAGTCCACGCGGGGGTGGTAGTTTTCCAGCACCAGAGAGTGGCCGGGAAAAGTCAGTGTGAGCCGCCCCGGCAGGATGTCCCAAATCTCCTCGGGGGCTTCCTGCGGGCGGACATAGGCGGTCAGTTCTGCGCCGTTTTCGACACCGCCGCGCATCGGGTCGCCATAATCATCGCGGCCTGCGGCGAGCTGCACCAAAAGCTGCGCGGCGGGGACTTCCGACCCGTTGTTGTAGAGGGTCGTGGTGGCCCAGTCGCCGCCGGTCTGAAACGTCATGTCGTTCATAGTTATTCCTCCGAAAGAGACCTACCGCCGCCGCCCGCCGCCAAACGACGAGTGCCCCCCGCCAAACGGATGGCCGCCGAAGGACGAATGGCCGCCGCCAAAGCCCCCGAAGGAAGGACGGCTGCTGGGGGCGGAAGAACCACTGCCAAACGAGCCGTTGCCCGAGGAAGTGGGCCGACCTGAGCCGAAGGAGCCGGTGGGGGCGCTTGATGCAGGCGCGGACACAGAAGGCCGCCCCGCTCCGAACGAGCCGCCAAAGCCGGAGGGGCTGCGCCCGAAGGAGCCGGAAGTGGCCCGATTGGTTCCTCTGTATCCGCTCGGCGTACGGCTGCCGAAAGAGCCGCCGGAGGGACGACTGCCAAAGCCGCCACCCGGCCTGCCGCTAGAGGCTGTGCCCGCGCTGCCGAAGCGCCGCCCGCTGCCCAGCGAGGTGCCACGGTTGAAAGACGTTCGGGCTGCCTGGTTATACACTGTCCGGCTGACGACGCGGGGGGCGACACGCTGGTAGGGGTGCGAGTTGTAGTACGAATGGTACGAGTTCCAGCCGTAGTAGGGCGAGCCGCCAATCAGAAAATGCAGGCCGACCATCGGCCCGATGATGCTCAGGGGGCTGTAGCCGTAATAGCCGCCGTAGGAACTCATGCCGGGGTACCAGCCCATGCCCTGATAGGCAGACCATGAGGGGGCGAGGCCGACGTAGACGGGGCCGTTGTAATTGTAATTCTGCGGGAACGGGTACCACCGCGCCCCATTCTGCCCGGCGTTGTCCAGATAGCCGCTAGACGGCAGGTACAGGGTCGGAACCGAGCCGTTGTTGACGAAATACTCCGTGCCATTCGGGGACTGCCCGAACTTCATCACGTACATATTCTGATTGGCAAACGGGACGACAATCGTGCCTTCCTGCGAAGAGAGCTGATAGCCGCCGCCGTCAAAGACGGCCCGCTTGATGGGGACCTGCTGACCCACGGGCACTTCGGTCCAGCTGTAAACCTGCACGCCGGACTGGGGCGCAGAGACCATCTGCGCGGGCGGGGCCATCATCACAGGGGCGTTGTGGTGGCTGCACCCCGCAAGGGGCAGCAGAGTCGAGGGAGCCAGAGCCAGCAGAAGAAGGGATTTGTTCAAGGCGATGTCCTCATAGAGAGCAGCATAAAGAGTAGAGTGTCTGACGGTGTGTGCAAGAGAAAAGACACGCGGGCGGCAAAAAAGTTGCAGGATAGGGGCGAAAGTGTTAAAATTGGTTTTGCTTGTTGGTTGCAGAACCACGCATTGAAGCCACGCATTGAAGCCACGCATTGAAGCCACGCATTGAAGCCACGCATTGAAATGCATGGCTGAGGAGCCTGCGGCTGAATGTCCCTGCGGGACAAAAGATAAGATAGTTAATTTTTGCTGGCATTGCCGTCCCGCAGGGACGTTCGGCGTCTGCGCCCTTCAGCCACGGATTTTAATCCGTGGCTCTGCAAACCGTGGCTCTGTAGCCGGAAAGCCAGAAGGAGTTTGAATTATGCCGCATCCATACAAAAAGCAGCCGGACCCGCTTGTCAGTGTCTTTCGCACCGCTTTGATGCTGGGCGGCCTGTTTCTGCTCGCCGCCATTATGTTTCCCTTCTTTCAGGGGCCGGTGGACGCAAGCGGCGCGATGCGAGCGGCCTGCGGGAGCAACATGAAGCAGCTAGGGCTGGCGCTGCTGCAATATGAGCAGGGCAACAACAATGAACCGCCACCAACGGTCTCGCCGACGGGGCAGGGCTGGCGGGAGGCGCTCTACCCGTATACGAAATCTACGGGCGTGTACCAGTGCCCGGACGACAGGCGCAATGACAGCTACTTGCCTGAGAACCTGCCCAAGTCTTACGGGGCTAACTGTCTGGGGCCAGGGCCGGACGGCAAAAATAGAGGCGCGTTCGCCGACTCGACCGAGAAGCCAACAGCAATGGCGGACTTTATCAACCCCGCGCAGACGATAGGGCTTATCGATATGCGCGGCTGGAATGGGGCAGACTGGAACATGGTCAGCCCCGTGTTTCTGCCCGGTACGGGGCGGCGGCTGTACGCGCATTTCCCGAAGCACTGGATTTTTGAGCGGCCACCGGGTAGGGTAAACTGTCTATTTATGGACGGCCATGTCCGGGGGCTTGCCCCGGAGGCGACGCTGACACCGCTCAATTTGTGGACACGGGACAATACACCGTTCACAGGACTGGATTTAAAGAACGCACAGGCGATTTTGGCCCGTGCGGCACAGGAGTAACACAGCGAATGTCGTTTGAAGTTATTGCCATTGCGTTTGCCATTTTAATCTGGCTTATCTCAAACGTAATCAAGGGGCTGCGCTGGCTCGGCACACAGATGGGGGGTACGAACGCCTTGCCCCTCCCTCCTGGCCCGCTTCAGGAGGCCGGTCCGCCGACACCGCAGGTATCCCAGACGCTGCCGCAGAGCGTGCCGCTGCTTCGGCAGCCGCCCCTTCCCCTACCCATGCCAGCCCCGGTGCAGTACAAAACCAGCGCGGCAACGTTTGTCAGCCAGGAAGAAGCCCTGCTGGCCGAAGAAGTCTCCCGGCTGGGCGTGCCGCTCCTCGCTCCCCCCGTCCCCCGTGTCCCGCAGGCCGCGCCGCTGTTTAGCAATGTTGATGATCTGGTGCGGGCAGTGATCCTTCAGGAAGTGCTTGGCCCGCCCCTGTCCCGACACACAGCGGCCCCACCCCCGATGCCGCCCCCGGCATAACACCTGTTTTACCAAATTCAGCCTTTTCTGGCATACGTCCTGCATAAAGATACAGGAAGAAGCGGAACGAAAGCGTTTTTAATGACTTTCTTTCCGTTTTGCCTGTTACAGATACCAGTTTGTAATCGTACGTTCAAAAACCCGGCACTTTCACCGGAGCGAGCGGGCCATAATGACTGTATACTGGAGACTGTAAGCCCGAATGCACATGGAAAGGCTGCCTAAAAACATAGTGAACTCTTTAACAACCTACTTCCAGCAAGCTCCCACCCTTGCTGCACTCCCGGAGGAAACCTTAAACCGGCTGGAGCGCCTGGCGGAGCAGCGGCAGTATCGACGCCGACAGGTGATCCATTTTGCGGATCAGCCCGGTGATTCTCTGTTCCTTTTGGCCTCAGGACGGGTTAAGATCGCCCGCGTCTCCGAGCAGGGGCGCGAGCTGACCCTGTACCTGCTCGAAGACGGGGCGCTGTTCGGCGAAACCGGCCTGCTGGACGCCAACTCTCCGTATGAGCTGATGGCGGAAACGCTGGAAGACTCGCTGGTGGTGGTGTTCCGTCGCGCCGACATTCTGGCGGCACTGGAACACTCACTGGGCGCGACGCAGGCGCTGCTGCGGCTGGTGACGCAGCGGCGGCTGCTGGCGGAAGATCAGGTAGCAGACCTCGTGTTTCTGGAAGTCCCCAAACGACTGGCGAAGCTGCTGCTGCGGCTGCATGACACGCAGGGCGGGCGGGGCACGCGGGGCGGGCAGACACTGCGCGGCAAACTGACGCATCAGGAGCTGGCGAACGTCATTGGCAGCACCCGCGAGACGACGACGCTGATTCTCAATGACTTCAAGCGGCAGGGCCTGATTGAGTTTCTGGGCCGCCGGATTGTGATTGCCAACCGTTCTGGTCTGGAGCAAGTGGTCAGTCAGCGCTAAAAATCGGGTATACTTTCTGCCCTATGGATATTCTTCTTTTGCGGCACGGGCAGTCGGAAGCAAACATCAAGCTCACAGATCATCTGGATAGCCCGCTGACACTGTTGGGCCGGGAGCAGGCCCGGCTGACCGCCGGACGGCTGATCGGCGAAGGCATTACAAAAGTGTACGCATCGCCCCTGCGGCGGGCGCTGGAAACGGTCGCTCCGTTTTGCACCGCGTCGGAACTCCGAGCGGAAGTGTATGCTGACGTCTGCGAATACTTTAACGAAAAGTGGCCGGGGTACAAGACGTTTCCCGGTATGTCTCCCGAGGACATCCGCGCACAGTTCCCCTTTGCCTTTTTCGGCAGCACATTTCCCTGCGGCAAGACCTGGTGGCCGTCGCCTCTGGAAAACGATGCGCGGATGTATGCCCGCGCCGAGCGTGTCCGCGACGCCCTGCTCAGTCTCTATGCCGACACGGACGAGACGCTGCTGGTGGTTTCCCATGCAGAGACTGTCGGGCGGCTGACCGAAGCGTTCCTGCGCGTGCCTGCCCCCGGCCCCGGACATTCTTGGGAAAAGCCGCCGTGGTCGGACAACTGCGCTCTGACACGGCTCCGCATTCCCGCTGACACCACGCAGCCCGCACAGCTTCTTTTCCAGAACGACACCGCGCACCTTGCCGATCTGATGGCCGCCGGTGCGGCTGGATAAGGCGCTGGTGGAGCGCGGCCTGTGCCGCAGCCGGGGCGAGGCGCAGGCGCGGATTGACGCGGGCGAGGTCACGGTGGCTGGCATCGCTGCCGTGAAGCCAAGCCTTGATGTGGCCGAGAATGCCGCGCTGGCCGTCGCCGATGCCGGGCCGCGCTGGGTCTCACGCGGGGCGCTCAAGCTGGACGCCGCACTGGCGTCATTCGGCATCAACGTGACGGGCCGCCGTGCTCTGGACGTCGGCGCGTCCACGGGAGGCTTCACCGAGGTCCTGCTGGCGCGGGGCGTTTCTTCCGTTCATGCCGTCGATGTCGGCCACGGGCAGATGGTCCCGGCGCTGGCCGCCGACCCGCGTGTCATTTCCCGCGAGGGAGTCAACGCCCGCACTCTTGCCCCTATCGACTTCCCCCACCCCTTCCAAATCATCGTCGTGGATGTCTCGTTTATCTCGCTGACACTGATTTTGCCCGCGCTTCTGCCGCTGCTGGGCGAAGGCGGCGACCTGGTCTGTCTGGTCAAGCCGCAGTTCGAGGTCGGCCCGGCGCATCTGGGTAAAAACGGCGTTGTGCGCGATCCCAAAGCGCGGGCGGCGGCCCTGGCACGAGTGGTGGACGCCGCGCAGGCGTTGGGCCTCTCGGAGCAAGGCCGCCGGGACAGCCCGATTGCGGGCAGCGAAGGCAATGTCGAGTTTCTGCTGTGGCTGAAACAGTGAGGGCGGGAGGAACACGCCGCGCCCCTGGTGAATAAGGCACGCATTATGCCTGAACCAAAGACAGTATCAAGCCGTGAGCTAGTCGAAACGCACCGAGAGCGGCTGCTGGCCGAAGCTCGCACCGCACAGTTATCTGCTTACGCCCCCTACTCCAACTTCAGCGTGGGGGCCGCCGTGCTGACGGCGGACGGGAGCATCTACCACGGCTGCAACGTGGAAAATGCGTCGTTTGGCCTGACCGTCTGCGCCGAGCGGGTGGCCGTGTTCAGTGCCATTGCCGATGGCCGCATGGATATTGTGGCGGTCGCCGTGGTCACCTCCGCCCCGCGCCTGTGCAAGCCCTGCGGCGCGTGCCGTCAGGTCCTGATTGAGTTCTCGCACTCTGACAATCCAATTATGGTGCTGTCCGCAACCTTTGCAGGCGAGTCTGCGTTGGAGTCCATCACCGACCTGCTCCCCGACAATTTCACGCTGCTCTAAAAAGCTCTCAAAGCAGGAAAATGCTCCCCGCGTGTGGAACCTGCGGCTTAATGACTATGGAGGCTTTTCCCCAATGAAGATCGGAATTTTTACGGCGCTGTTCCACGACAAGCCGCTGGAAGAGGCGCTGGATATTATCGCCGAAAGCGGCATTCAGGCCGTGGAGTTCGGCGCGGGAGCCTATCCCGGCTCGCGGCATCTTGATGACATGGGCGGCGTGGAGAAGCTCCTCAGTGACGAGGGCGCCCGGAAAAAACTGCGTCACGCGATTGAAAGCCGGGGGCTGACTCTCGACTCACTCTCGGTGCATGGCAACCCGCTGCACCCCGACCGGGCTATCGCCGAGGAGCACGGCAAAGCATTCGAGAATGCCGTTCTGCTGGCGGAGAAGTTGGACCTGTCTGTGGTCAACGGCTTCTCTGGCTGCCCCGGCGACAGCCCCCGCGCCAAGAACCCGAACTGGGTGACCTGCGCCTGGCCCGACGAGTTCCGGGACATTTTAGACTACCAGTGGAAGAAAGTCGCTATCCCCTACTGGCGCAAGCAGAACCGCTTTCTGAAAGAGCATAACGTCAAGTTCGCCATTGAAGCGCATCCGGGCTTCTTGGTCTACAACCCCGAAACTATCCTGAGACTGCGCGACGCCGCCGGGCCGCAGATCGGGGCGAACTTCGACCCTTCGCACTTCTGGTGGCAGGGCATTGACCCGATTGCCGCTGTCCGGCATCTGGGCGCGGCAGGGGCCATCTTTCATGTCCATGCCAAAGACACACGGATTGACCCCTACAACGCAGCCATTAACGGCACGCTGGATACGAAATCCTACGGCGATGTACTGGGCCGCTCCTGGACCTTCCGCGCCGTCGGCTACGGCCATACGCTGAGCTGGTGGCGGGATTTCGTGTCTAATCTGCGGATGATTGGCTACGACGATGTGCTGTCCATTGAGCATGAAGACAGCCTGATGTCCACGACAGAGGGTTTAAAGAAGGCGATGGAGACTCTGAAAGCGTCGGTGATCGCCGAGCCGCCCGGCGAGATGTTCTGGGCGAAGGATTGACCGATGTGTGAGCGGAACACGCGGCAATTTTTGGCTGACACGCTCCGGGAATTGGAAACGGAGGGGGTCCCTGTTTGGGCCTTTGGCGGGTGGGCAGAAGAGCTGTTTGGTCTGCGCCCACCCGGCCCCCACCTCGATATCGACCTGTTGTATCCCGCAGTTGACTTCTCCGGTTTGGACAGATTTTTGCGGACGCATGACAATGCGGAAGAGATTGAAGAAAAGCGGTTCTCACATAAACGCGCCTACCGGCAGCAAGGCGTCTTGATAGAAGTATTCCTACTGTGCCCTGACCCGGCAGGGTATGTAACGAACTTTTTCAGTATCCACCTATTCAAGTGGCCCGTGGACACTCTCTCTGCAACGGTTTCGCTTCTTGGTAGTTCCGTTCCAGTGGCAAGCCCCACTGCCCTGACCCTCTACCGGGAACGGCACGAGGCCGTGGAGAGAGCCTACCGGGAGTATATGTACAGTCTTCGGCAATGACGGGATAGATAGGTCATCATCACGCCACTACCGGCGCAATCCGCCGGTCTTTGACCGGCTCATCGCTGACGATGTTGCCATCGCGGAAGCGCAGGATGCGGTGGCAATGTTCGGCAATGTCTTCCTCATGGGTCACGAGAACGACTGTCTTTCCCTCGTTGTTCAGGCCCTGAAAAATCCCCATAATCTCCTCGCCCGTTCGGCTGTCCAAAGCACCGGTCGGCTCATCGCCAAACAGGATGGGCGGGTTGTTGACAATGGCGCGGGCAATAGCGACGCGCTGCTGCTGGCCGCCGGACAACTGCGCGGGGGTGTGGTCCATCCGGTCGGAAAGGCCGACGCGGGCCAGTGCCCGCTTGGCCTTTTCCTCGCGGTCCCGCTCCCCTGAGTAAATCAGTGGCAGCTCCACGTTCCGCAGGGCCGTCGTGCGGGCCAGCAGGTTGAACTGCTGAAAGACAAAGCCGAGCGTGACGTTGCGGATTTCGGCCAGCGTGTTTTCGTCCAAATTGGCGACTTCAAAGCCGTCGAGCGCATAGGACCCCGAAGTCGGCTGGTCCAGGCAGCCGATAATGTTCATCAGCGTGGACTTGCCCGACCCCGACGGCCCCATAATCGCCACCATTTCTCCCGCCCCAATGGTCAGCGTGATGCCCTTGAGGACCGTTAGCGCCATGCTGCCGGTCTGATAGGTTTTAGTGATGTCAGTGAGTGTGATCATAGTTAAAACGCAGGGCAAAGCGCGAGGGGTTGAAAACCCCTCGCTAGGAGAGGCGTCCTGCGGACGAAAGAGAAGAGCCTGCGGCCATTGGCAGTCTCTTCGTCTTATTCTTCCGCCCGGAGGGCGACTGAACTTCCTGCCGGGGGTTTTATACCCCCGGCAAACTTGCTACTCGTGCCGCAGGGCTTCAATCGGCGTGAGGCGGGAGGCTTTCTGCGCGGGGTAGAAGCCGAAGAAGATGCCGACTCCAGCCGCGAAGCCGAAGGCCAGCAAGACAGGCGGTAGAGTCAAAATCGGCGTGTAGTCGCTGCTGAAATGGCCCAATAGCAGCGCCCCGCCCGTGCCGAGGGCAATGCCAATGACCCCGCCGAGCAGTGACAGCACAACGCTTTCAATCAAAAATTGCCACAGGATGTCGCGCCGTTTGGCTCCGATGGCCTTGCGAACGCCGATTTCGCGGGTGCGCTCGGTCACCGACACCAGCATGATGTTCATAATGCCAATGCCGCCGACCAGCAGCGAGACGCCCGCGATGGAGGCCAGCAGGAAGGTAAACGTGCGCGTGGTCTGCTCGGCGACAGCGGCAATTTCGGCCTGGTTGTTGATCGTGATGTCATCTGGCTGCTCGGGCTTGCGCCGGTGCTGCTGGCGCATCAGGGCCGTGACCTGACGGGCTGCCTCGTCCATCTGCGCGGCACTGACAGCCTGAATGTCGGCAGTTGCCACGCGGCCTCGCCACCACCAGCGGCCCAGCCTGTGCTGGAATGTGCTGAGGGGCAAAAACACCTGATCGTCGGCATTCTGCGAGCCGACCTGCCCTTTGCGGGCCATGACGCCGACGACGCGGTACGACATGGAATTGATGCGAATACGCTGTTCCAGAGGCGACTTGTCTTTGAAGAAGTCCGTTGCCACTTTTGCGCCAAGAATGCAGACCGGCGAGCGGCCCCGAATGTCGCGCTGGGTGAAGTTGCGGCCATTGGCGAGGGTGAAATTGCGAATATCCGCATAGTCGGCCCCGATGCCGATCACACTAGTGTTGGTGTTGGTGCTGCCGCCTTTGACCTGCGCCTGCGTGATGTCTTCGCCGGTGACGGCGACGACGGCGGGGCATTTTTTGAGAATAGCATCCAGGTCCTCAAACGTGATGTTGCGGCCTGACCCCGCTCCGCCGAAGACGCCGCCGGATTTGGTCTGACCGGACTGGATAATCAAGACATTGGTCCCGAGCGCCTGAATCTGGCCCAGCGTTTTTTGCCGCGCCCCCTGCCCCACGGCAATCATAGTGATGACCGCACCAACACCGATGATAATGCCAAGCATGGTCAGCATTGCCCGCATTTTGTTGGCGGCCAGCCCCTGCAGGGCGATGTGGACGCATTCGCTCAGGTTCAGCGCAGGCGTGCGGTTTTTCTGGAACCGATGCGGCGCGGGGGCTTCAGGCCGCCCGGGCGCACTCGGTTCAGGCGTCTGGATTTCTGGCTTTTGGAGCAGTGTGCTCATGGCTGGCTTTCTAACCGAAAGGGCACACGGGGCTAAACCGTATGCTTTAAAGGGCAAATTCCGGGGGTAAGGGCATCAGAAGTGCCTGTCCTCATTTATCTTCGCCCGCGAAGGCGGGGGCTTGTTTTTAAAGCACGGGGGTTCAGCCCCGTGTTTTCGTTGCTGCTCTATCGCCCACCGCGTCCCCCGCCACCGGGAGACCCGCCGCCTTTGGCATCGCCGCCGCCGCCATCGCCGCCGCCATCGGAGGAGATGATGCCGAGAACCACTTTGTCTCCGGCTTGAAGACCCTTCTTGATCTCAGTCTTGTCGCTGCCAACGACGCCGACCTCCACGGAGCGTGCCACGGCTTTGCCGTCTTTATCGAGCACGCGCACGCTGTTTGCGCCGTCGCGGCCTTCTTTGACGGCGTCGCTGGGAACGACTAATACGTTGTGCACATCGCGCAGGATAAACTGACAGGTGGCGTTCATACCGGGCTTGATGGCCGAGTCAGGCTTCTGGATTTGGACGCGGACGTGAACCGTAGTCACATCACGGTCGTTAATGGCTTGCGGGTCGATGCGAACGACGCGGCCACTGGGCTTGGAATCAGGCACGGCGTCAAGCGCAATCAGCACTTTCTGGTTAAGATGGATTTTGCCGACATCGGATTCGTCCACGCTGACATCAATATAGAGCGTGCTGACATCGCCGATCTGAACGATTTTCGTGCCATCGGAGGACTGGGACTGACCGCTGGTGATAATCGTGCCTTCTTCGACATACTTTTGCAGAATGACACCGCTGCGGGGGGCATAAATCGTGGCATCGTGAAGCTGCACCGAGCGGTTGTTGACTTCCGCCTGCGCTTTGGAGACCGACGCCTGCGCGGCCTGAATATCGGACTGCCGGATGCTGCCCTGCATGAGGCCCGCCTGGGCGTTTTGCAGAGACACCCGCGCCTGACTGAGCGCGGCGCGGGCGGCATCCACATCCTGCTGGCGCGTCCCGATTTCGTAGCGTCCCGCCTGCGCTGAGGCCAGTGCGCCTTTGGCCTGGCTGACCCGTGCGGCAGCGGCGGCGAGGGCGGCTTTCTGGTCGGCATCAATGGTCTGGAGCCGCTGCTGGGTCTGGGCCAGTGTGGCACGGGCGACATCGCGGGCAGCCAGGGCGGTGTCCACGGCCTGCTGGGCGACAAATCCTTTTTTGAGAAGCTGATTTTGGCGGCTGTACGCGGCATCGGCGGCAGCGACAGTCGCTTTGGCCTGAGCATTGTCGGCCTGCGCGGCGGCGCGGGCCTGAGGGTTGGTGGCGGCCTGAAGCTGCTGGTACTGCTGGGTGGCGGCAGCGAGGCTGGCTTTGGCCTGGGCAATGCTGCTCTGGGTCAGCGCGGGCTGGGCCGTGGACTGCGCCTGCGCCTGGGCCAGCTTGGCCTGCGCGGCCAACACGGCCTGCTGCGCTCCGGACACGGAAAGCGTATCCTGTGTGCCGGACATCCGGGCCTGCTGCTGGGTCTGAGACAGCCGGGCGCGGGCAGTGGTCAGATCGGCTTGCGATTGGTTGTAGGCGGAAAGCGTGTCGGAGGGATCGATGCGGCCAATCAGCGTGCCAGGCTTGATGGGAGAGCCGACATCGACATTGAGCTTGATCAGACGCCCGCCCGCCCGTGATTTGACATCCACAGTGGTCAGCGGCTGCACCACGCCGCTGGCTTCCACGGCATCGGTCACATCGCCGTCGGTGGCGACGGCAGTACGGTAATTGATCTGGCTGGCGGCTTTGGCGCTCTGTACCTGCTGGTAGATGATCGCGCCCAGCACGCAGAGGCCAATCAGTGAAAAAAGGAAAATCTTGCGTTGTTTAGTCATCTCTCTTAGTTTACCCCAAATTTCTGCCTATTTATCCGTCCGGGTCGTCAACCAGCATTTGCAGACGCGCTCCAAGTTCGGGCGGGTAGCGAGTGACCCAGGAGGCATCAATCAAACCTATTTCCAGCAAGTCAATAAGATGCACCCGGTCTACGAGCCGCCATGCCGTCAGCGTTGCTTGCACAAGCGCGGCCAGCGGCAGGACGGGGAAGCCCTGCAAAGTGACTAGGCCGGTCAGCACCGGGGCTGGCAGCAGGTCGGTTTCACGCACTTTTTCCCCGGCAAACAGCAGACGCAGGCGGGTACGCGGGCTGCCAGTCGGGCCGTCGCGGAACAGGTCCGGGCGGGCGGGGTCCGGGCAGAACCCGGCACGTTCCAAAGCCGCCGTGACCGGCAGGAGGTCAGCCCGCCGCACCAGAAAGTCGACGTTGGGCGTGTTGCGCTCGCCGCCTTCGCCGTGCTGCTCCACCCAGAGCATGACCGCATTTGCCCCAATCACGGCGTAAAGCAGCCCGGCTTCGGAAAGCACGTCAGAGGCGCGTTACAGCCTTTGCCGCACTCGCTGCACGGCAAGAAACATTCTGTCCAGCGAAAACGGCAGCAGTTCGCGTGTCATTGCACCGCCGGTTCCAGCAAAGTAAGCGTCCCGGTGTCGGCGTCGAGGCGGGCGCGAACGCCGAGAGGCAGGGCGCAGTTGGGGGTCACATGGCCGAAGGGGAAGCCGAGGACGGCGGGCTTTCCGAACGGCAGAACGGCGTCAGCCCAAATCTGGCGCAGGGGCAGGGTGCGTGTGTCATCGGCCCCGGTGGACGTGCCAAAGATGACCCCGGCAGAGGCCTTGAACAGCCCGGCGGCGGCGAACTGCGCCAGATACCGCTCCACCCGATGCGGGGCCTCATCAGTATCTTCTAAGATCAGCAATTTGCCGCGTGTGTCGATCTGATACGGTGTGCCGAGCGTCGCGGCGACCAGCGACAGGCAGCCGCCGCAGAGCGGCCCCTCGGCCCAGCCGGATACCAGCACGTCAGCAGCGCGGCCCGGCACAGGTCCGGCGGGTTCAGGCGATTGGAGCAGCTTCAACTGCCAGTCCAGCACGTCAGGGGCAATCTCGCCCAGCTCAAAAACCAGCGGGCCGTGCAGGGCGACCGTGCCGACTTTCTGGACAAGCGGGATTAGAAGAGAAGTCGTGTCCGAGTAGCCAATCACCATCTTGGGCGGCAGGGCGGCTAGCATCGGCCATTCCAGCAGGGGCCAGAGGCGCAGGGCCGAAGAGCCACCACGAGCGCACCAGACGGCGTCAATGGCGGGGTCAGCATAGAACGCGGTGAAGTCTGCGGCACGGTGAGCAGGAGTTCCCGCGTGATGGCCGTCGCGGGCGCGAACATGCGGAGCAGTCACGACACGGAAACCGCGTGCCTCCAACGCCGCAATGCCCGCATCCAGCAAATCAGGCTCGACGGGACTGGACGGGTTGACGATGCCGATAGTTCCACCCGGCGGCAGAGGTCGAGGCAGCCGCATCTTAAATGCCTCCGCCGGACAGGTTTTCTTCCGGGGAGAGCGCGTAATGATCGGCGCAGATTTCATCGAACTGCTCGGTCAGCGACTTTTCGGGGATTTTCCCCCAGACCGTGTCCAGGGCACGCAGGAGGCGGTCCGGGTGCTGTTCTTCCTCGACGGCCTGCAAGCGGCACTTCAAATCTTCAATTTCAGACAGGGACCGGCGGATGATCTCGCCCATCGGGTCGGCATTGCCGAGGGCCTGGTCCATGACCTGCGCGGTGGTGCGCTCCGAGATATGCTGGCCGTCCTGCACCAGAATACGCCCCGGCACGCCAACGACGCTGGTATTCGGGGGAACGTCTCGGGTCACGACGGCGTTAGCGCCAATACGTGCGCCGTCGCCGACCGTGATGTTGCCCAGCACTTTGGCCCCCATGCCGAGCAGGACGTTGTTGCCGACCGTCGGATGCCGCTTGGTTTTGGTCAGCGACGTGCCGCCAAGCGTGACCTGATGATACATCAAAACATCATCGCCAATCACAGCGGTTTCACCGATCACGACGCCCGCGCCGTGGTCAATAAAAAAGCGCCGCCCGATGGTCGCGCCGGGGTGGATTTCGATGTTTGTGACCAGGCGGCTATACTGCGACAAAAGGCGGGCCGGGAAAAACCAGCCGCGCCCGTAGAAGCGGTGGGCAATCCGGTGAAAAAACAGTGCCCAGAACCCGGCGTAGGTCAAGACTTCAGCCACCGAGCGGGCGGCAGGGTCTTTGGTAAAAATCGTCTGAATGTCTTCGCGCAGATGCTGAAACACGGGATTGGCCCCTTTGCTTGTTGAACAAAGCCGCGTTTCTCAAAGTTCCGCAATCCGCAAAAGCCGCTTGACATTCCCGGTTCAAACACGCATAATGCCAATGATAAGTATGATGTGTATGATTTACATGATTTTTGTGTTTTCATTTCGCTTTCATAACTGCCCAGTATATTCCCTACAGGTTATCCACCCATGAGCAAGACCGGCAAAGAATTCAGCTTGAAGGACCATTTCTATGGCACGGCAACGGTTGGTGAGCGCGGCCAGATCGTGATTCCCGTGGAAGCTCGCAAAAAGTACGCCATTGAAACCGGCGACAAGATACTTATTATGGGCGCCCCGCATGAGCGCGGGCTGATGCTGGTCAAGATCGAGGCGCTGCGTGAGTTTATGACGACTATTTTGTCTGACCTGCAAACTTTGGAACACGAAATTCAAAACAGCGGGCATCAAGACAACGGCAAGACGGAGGAGACAGCTTCTTGACACGATTTTCCTGGCGGCCCATAAGCCTCTTTCCGCTGGCAACCCTGGCTTTATTTTCGCTGCCCGCAGCTCAGGTGTCGGCGCAGACACCCACCGCGCCAGTTCCCACGCCAGTTCCCGCGCCTGCCCCCACGGCGGCTCCCATTCCTGCGCTTGCCCCGCTGCCGCCCTCGCCTATTGCCCCCCCTTCGGGCACAACACCAGCACGCACATTGACGCTGGATCAGGTGCTGGGACTGGCGCTGAAAAACAATTCCAGCGTGCAGCTTGCACGGGAGCGGGTCATCAAGGCCCAGCAGCTCATCTATCAGGCCAACGCAGGCGGGCTGCCGCAGGTGCGGCTGGACCTGGTGGACACGCTTTCCAGCACCAAGACGTTCGGCACGGCGGCAGGCGGCGGCAACACCACCGGCACACTGCCCGGCGGCGGTGTCATCCCCGTCATTACCGATCAGGGCGGCGGCACGACCAGCAGCTTCACGGGCGGCGGCGGCGGCGGAACCGGGACCAGCAGTGACGGTACGAACTCTTCTATCGGCACAACCCCGCAGGGGACCGGAACCGTGGGCGGCTCCGGAACCACCGGGACGACCGGAAACAGCGGCACGACGGGAACGACCGGGACCACGGGAACGTTAGGCACGACAGGGACCACCGGAACCGGCGGCACGCCGGGAAGCACCGGCACCACTGGAAGTACATTCGGAACCACCGGACCAACGGCGCAAATTCGCACCGCGCAATCTTCGGTGCAGGCTGCCGACCTGCCGCCGATGATGCAGCAGCTCGCGCAGGCTGCCGGAGCGCCGTCGCCCGCCGCCAATGGCTCAAATGCAGTGGCCGCCTCTCAGGCGCGGCAGCCTCGTGCGGACGGTGACGGCACGGGGACGACGCCTGGCAACGGCACACTCAACAATAACTTCCAGGGCGGCTCCAACAACAACTACAGCGCCCGTGTCTCTGTCACCCAGGGCATTGACATCTTCCAGCTTGTGCCCGCCGCGCAGGATGTGGAGCGGCTGACACGAGACTTTTACCTGACCGACCTGGACCGGATTGCCAACGAAACGGCGCTGTCAGTTAAAAATACGTACTTTAACGTGCTGCGTAATCAGGCGCAGGTGCGGGTGGATGAGCAGCTTGTCGCCGCCGACACCGAAAGCGTGCGGATCGCGCAGGCACGCTTTGATGCAGGCGCGACGGCGCGGTACGATGTCCTGACCGCGCAAACGACGCTTTCCAATGCCCAGCAGCAGCTATCGTCGGCCCGCAATACGCTTGTGCTGTCCCAGGCTAACTTGAACAACCTTGTTGGTCTCAACCAGGACACTCCGATTGCGCTTCAGGAGCCGACCCTGCCGCCGACCACCCAGACATTTGACCGGACTGCCCTCACCCGCGCCGCGCTGACTGGGCGGCCCGAAGTGCAGCAGGCAGATCGCAACATCACGATTGCCCAGCGGCTGATCAAAATTGCCGGAGCGAGCCTGCTGCCCTCGCTGAGCATTGTGGGAACCGGCGGCTATGCTGGCCCTGTCACCACCAACACGCACACGACCTATGCCGTTTCGGCGGTCATCGGCATTCCGCTTTATGACGGCGGGACCACCAAAGCCAAAGTCCGCACCGCCCAGTCCGACCTGCGGACGCAGGAGATCACACGGGACCAGCTCAGGCTCAACGTCGATCTGGAAGTGCGGCAGGCGCTGTCCAACATCAACGATGCCCAGACCCGCGCTTCCTCGGCAGGGGTTGGCGCAGCCACCGCCGATGAAGCCTATCGCCTTGCCAATGTGCGCTACCAAAACGGCATTGGAACCATTCTGGACGTGGTCAATGCCCAGGCGCAGCTCGCGCAGGCACAAAGTAATCTGCTCAATGCCCAGTATGACTATCAAACCTCTCTGGCGCAGCTCACCCGCGCCGTTGGCGGACGCTAGGACAAAGAAACACCAAAGAAGCATGAAATTCCATTTCCAGCCCGCGCTGCTTGCGGGCATAGTTTTGACCGGCTCCCTGATGGGCGCAGGCTGCGGCAAAAAAGAAGCGAAGACCGGACCGCCCGGCGTCGGCGCTCCCGGCGGGGCTGTCCCAGTGCAGGTGGCGACGGTGCAGACCGGAACCATCACCCAGACCGTGCCCGTCACCGGTAACATTCAGGCGCTGCAGGATGTGCAGCTTTCCGCCCGTGCGGCGGGCCGGATCATCGCCGTCAACTTCCGGGAAGGGCAGAAAGTCAGCGCCGGGCAGATCGTGGCCCAGCAGGACACGACGGACCTTGAGGCCAATGTCCGGCAGGCGCAGGCCAATGTCGCCCAGGCGCAGTCCAATGTGGCCTCCAACCAGGCAAAGCTGTCCCAGGCGAGAACGAACTACACCCTTCAGGTACAGACGGCCAAACAGGCCGTCGCCCAGGCACGGGCACAGGTGGCCTCAGCCAGCCAGAACTACAAGAAGGTCAAAGGCGGCAACCGGCCGCAGCAGATTTTGCAGGGACGGAGCCAGGTCCTGCTCGCCAAAGCCAATCTGGACAACGCCCAGACTATCCTGACACGCAACAAGACCCTCTTCGCGCAGGGCGCACTTGCCAAAGCCGATTTGGATACCGCACAAACCAACTACACGGTCCAGGAGCAGACTTACAGGAACGCGCAGCAGGCACTGTCGCTGACGGAAGCCGGTGCCCAGACCGAAGATGTGGCCGCCGCGCTTGCCCAGCTTCAGCAGCAGCAGGCCAATCTGCAAACCGCCATCGCCAACCAGCAGCAGATCGCTGTCCGGCAGGAGGACATCGCCGCCGCGCAGGCCGCCGTGACGCAGGCGCAGGCCGCCGTGCGGCAGCAGCAGGCGACGCTGGCCTTCAACCAGCAGCAGGTCGCCAATGCCTTTATTCGGTCGCCGATTGACGGCATCGTCGCCGCCCGTGAAGTGGAACCAGGGCAGATCGCTTCGCCTGGCACGAACCTGATGCGGATAGTCGGCCTCGGCAGCGTCTACTACGAGCCGACCATCAGCGAGACGGACTTTGCCGGGATCAGCCTCAACAACCCGGTCAGCGTCCAGGTAGATGCCCTGCCCGGTCGCAAGTATTCGGGGCGGGTCAGCGCGGTCTACCCGGCGGCCAGCGCCGCGAACCGGGTCTTTTCCCTGCGCGTCAGCATCAATGACCCTGGCCGCGAGCTGCGCCCCGGTATGTTTGCGCGGGGCGGTATCGTGACGCGGGTGGCCCGCAATGCCACGCTGGTTCCCGCCAATGCGCTGGTTCCGCTTGCCAGCACCCAGGGCTTCCAGCCGAACACCAGCAGCAACGAGACAATCGCTGCCGGGACCCAGTCTGCGGCCCAGCAGGTCATCATCATTGGCGCGGACAACACGGCCCAGCCGCAGGCGGTCAAAATCGGCATTCAGAACCAAAAACAGGCGCAGATCACCAGCGGCTTGCAGCCTGGTCAGACCATTGTGATCGTCGGCCAGCAGGGCCTCAAGAAAGGTCAGAAGGTTGCTGTCGTGGACGCCGACGGCGCTCCGGTCGACGGCGGCAAGCGCAGCGCACAGGCGGCTCAGTAGCGGACTTTTTATGCGGAGCATTTCAGAAGCCTCGGGTTTCAACCCGTGGCTTCTAACAGGTCAGTGTAAAACACTGTTAGCGGAGAAGCAAGGGACAAACTATGGGTGTCACAAAACTGGCGATCAGCCGCCCGATTGCGATTTTAATGATAGTGGCGGCGTTTCTGGTGCTGGGCTTTGTCAGCTACCTGACACTGCCGGCAGAGCTGAACCCGAAAGTTGACTTTCCAGTCGTTTCGGTCAACACTACCTACGCCGGAACCAACCCACAGGAAATGGAAACGCTGATCACGAAGCCGATTGAGGACTCGATCAGCGGCGTCAGCGGCCTGAAACAAATTGACTCGACTTCCCAGTCGGGCGTCTCGGTCGTGCGCTGCACGTTCTTCTTCGGGACCAACCTGGATACGGCGGCGGCGGATGTGCGGCAGAAGGTGGATGCGGTTCGCAGGCGTCTTCCCGTCAATGCCGACAGCCCGAGTGTTGCCAAGCAGGATAACTCGTCGCAGCCAGTCATGTATATTGCCATGAAGGGCAACGAAAGCCCGCGTGACCTGCGCGTTCTGGCCGACAACATCGTCTCGGAGCGGCTCCAGCAGGCTCCTGACGTGTCGGCGGTGAACGTCACCGGCGGCGAACAGCGGGAAATCCGGGTGGCGGTCCGTGCGGACCGCCTAGCCGCTTACGGCTTGACCATCGGGCAGCTTGCCACGATTATTGAGAATGCCAACCAGAACGTCTCCGCAGGCTACATTCAGACCAGCACGAAGTATTCGTCCATCCGGTTTCTGGGCGAGTTCGCCTCGGTGCAGGAGCTAAAAGACCTGACCATCTCCCTGCCGAAGAACCCTGACGCCGCGCCCACCGAGGGCAGCAGCGGGCAGACCGTGCAGATTGCGGATATTGCCACCGTCAGCGACACAACAGTCGAAAGGACGGTTGAAAGCACGCTGGACGGGCAGGATTCGGTCACGCTGACGATCCAGAAGACCAGTGACGGCAACACGCTTAAAGCCACTGACGGCGTCAAAGCACAGCTCATCGCAGTCAAGAAGTTCCTGCCGAGCGATGTCAGCTTTGTGGTCACACGCGACGACTCCACTAACGTTCGGGACAACCTGAAAGACGTGGTCGTATCGCTGTTCCTGGGGGCACTGCTGGCTGTTATGATCGTGTTCCTTTTCCTGCATAACCTGCGGGCCACGATCATTGTTGCTATCGCCATCCCGGTCTGCGTCATCGCCACGTTTCTGCCCATTGCGGCGTTTGGCTTTACGCTGAACTCGCTGACGCTGCTGGGACTGTCGCTGGCGATTGGCATTCTGATTGACGACTCTATTGTCGTCATTGAAAACATCTCGCGTCACCTGGCGCTGGGACAGGAGCCACGCGAGGCGGCGATCACGGGCCGGGCAGAGATCGGTCTGGCGGCCCTGACGCTGACCGCCGTGGACCTCGTTGTCTTTATTCCGATTGCGTTCATGGGCGGCATCATCGGCGAGTTCTTCCGGTCCTTCGGCGTTTCCATCTCGGTGGCCGTTTTGATCTCGCTGTTTGTGTCGTTCACCCTGACCCCGATGCTGGCCTCGCGCTGGTTCAAGAAGGGCGAGTCACTGGAAAGCAGCGGTGAGGGGCAGTCGGGCTTTGCGGGCTGGTTCAACCGGGGCTATCACAAGTTTGAGAACTTCTACCGGAACATTTTGCGGGGCTTCCTGAAACGGGCCTGGGTGGTCGTCATTGTCGGCAACCTGATACTGGTTGCGGCAGTGATGCTGATCTTCCCCAAGCTGGGCTTCCGGTTCTCGCCCGCGCAGGACCAGAACCTGGTTTCGGTGACGGTGCAGGCTCCGGCGGGAACCTCGCTCACGGTCACAAAGACGATCACGGACGAGATTGAGCGGCGCATTCGGGCAGATAAAAGCCTGGATGGCGACATCAAGTACCTGCAAACGGTGGTCGGGCGCAATGCTTCGGGCGGTGCGGGATCGGGGGACTCAGGCACGCAGTTTGCCCAGATTCAGGTGTCGCTGTACGACAAGGCCGCGCCGCTGGACAAGATCGAGTTCTGGAACAAGCACTCCGGGGAAGAGACGCTGCGCGATGAGTCGGACTCGGATGTCGCCAAGAAGATCCGCAAGATTGTTCAGACCGTGCCGGGCAACGGCAGCAGCCTGAAAATCCAGGCGTCCGAAGTCAACGGCTTCGGCGGCGGCGGCGCTCCGCTGTCCATCAACCTCGTGGGCACGGACTTCACGCAGATACTCCATGCCGCTGCGCTCGTGCGGGGCGTGGTGGACAAGGCGCCGGGGACCTATGGCAGCGACATTTCATTCAAAGCCAGCCAGCCTGAGATCCAGGTGCGCCTCGACCGGACCCGTGCCGCGCAGTACGGCCTGAACGTCAGCGATGTGGCAACCACAGTGTCTACGGCGCTGCAGGGCAATATCACGGCACAGTACCGCGATCCAAAGGACTCCAACGAGTACAATATCAATGTCATTCTGGCAAATCAAAACCGGAACGATATCTATACGATTGGAACTATTCCAGTCGGCTACCAGAATGGCAATCCGATCCCGCTGGGGGATGTCGCCAACATCACCACGGGAGCCGGGCCGACCCGCGTGGACCGGCTGAACCGGCTGCGGCAGGTGACGGTCTCGGCCTACCTGCTGCCGGGCACGCAAATCAACAATGTCCGGTTCAAGAACGTTGACCCGGAGCTGAAAAAGATGGCTGATGCGGGGCAGCTGGGACAGGTGAGCTACACCTGGGGCGGCGACGCGCAGACCAGTCAGGATGAGTTCCCCTATCTCATCCAGGCCGTCTTGCTCGGGATCATTCTGTCGTATATGCTGATGGCGGCCCTGTTCAACAATATGCTGTATCCGCTGTCGGTCATGCTGACGCTGCCGCAGGCGCTGGTCGGGGCGCTGGCTGCGCTGCTGCTGACAGGGACGCCCTTCTCGCTGATTACGGCCATCGGCGTCATTATGCTCAACGGCATCGCCACCAAGAACGCCATCCTGATGGTGGACTA
Source organism: uncultured Armatimonadales bacterium (assembly GCA_964251675.1). GTDB lineage: Bacteria > Armatimonadota > Armatimonadia > Armatimonadales > Capsulimonadaceae > JANXMY01. The sequence continues at coordinate 41,871 of CAXUKS010000011.1, read as the reverse complement.
TATCAACACCCTGCGGGGACGCGGCTACAAGCGGCTGGATGCCATTCTAGAAGCGGCTCCTACCCGCCTGCGGCCTATTCTGATGACCTCGTTTGCCATTGTCTTTGCGACGCTGCCCACGGCGGCGGCGCTGGGGCGCGGCGCGGGCTTCCGGCAGCCGCTGGGTATCACGGTCGTCGGCGGCGTCCTCGTGTCCACGTTCCTGACCTTGCTGGTCATTCCGAGCGTGTACCTGCTGTTTGACGATTTCGCCAACTGGCTGGGCCGGGTGGTCTGGCATCGCCAGATCCCCACTGAAGCACTGGCTTATGGCGGCAGCGACGGTCCCAAAAATGGCGACGATGACGGCGGCCCACGCGGCAGCCGTGGCGGCGGGCGTGCCCCCGGCGCGGAAGCGGGCGCGGAGGCCGATCCGGCCCGCGAAACCGAGCCGCTGGATTAGGCAGACAAATCAACGGCCCGGCGCTTTTAGCGCCGGGCCGTTTGATTTTCAAGCCAGGCTTGGGTCTGCCGGGGCGAGCAAAAGCGGTGGACTTGGAGATGCTGGCTTTCGGGGAGTGCGAGTTGGGCGGCGAACTTGGTGCGGTTTGGTTTGTAGGTTTTCAGCAGCCACCACAGGATGGACTCGCGGGACAGGGCGATTTGCAGAGTTTCGTAATTGCTGCCCCAGAGAAGCTCGCGGCTGAGAATGCGGCGGGTGGTGCGGCGCAGGAGGCGGCTCAGGGTGACGGGAAACGAGTAGTCCAGCCAGATTACGGTGTCCGCATGTGCCCAGATTTGGGGGCGGACAATGGAATAGCCGCCTTCGATGATCCACCGCTCGGCGCGGACCGCTTCGGCAACTTCCGATTGGAACTGCTCCCGGCTGATCGGGTTCCAATCCGGCTGCTGCCAGTGGATCGCATCCAGCTCGAGGCAGGGGACATCCAAAGTGCGGGCAAGATGCGCCGCCAGAGTGCTTTTGCCGGAGCCGGTCGTGCCAATAATGGAAATACGGTTCATGGGATAGGGCAGACAGAAAAGCCCGGCGCGAAATGCGCCGGGCTGTTTGTGGTCTGGTTATTCCTCTTTGACGTCGTCTTCGAGGTCTGGCTCGGCGTCGTCGTCGAGGTCCTCGATTTCTACGGCGTCCAGATCGTCGTCGTCCTCGTCTTTGGCTTTGATGAGTGTCGCGGCGGGGGCGGCGTCAAAGCGGGCAAGCCGGGAGGGCCGCTTGGGGCAGTTGGTGCAGCTAAATTTGACGCTGGCCGTGGACAGCCAGGCCGGGACGCCTTTGAAAATGGCTCCGCAGTCGGTGCAGCGTATGACTTCCGATGGCATAAGACGTGTTAATCCTCAGTAAACAAGATCGGTGTTGTTGCATAAAGGCTCTTGTGCCGAGTGCCGCCCGGAGGGCGGCTGAGCTTAATGCCGGGGGTTTCAAGATATTTTATACCCCCGGCACTCTGAACCACGACTATGGGATTTATGCAGCAACGCCAACAAGATCGGTCAATAAGAGTGGTCAGGTGCGGGACAGTTACTCCCGCTTGGCCGGGGTCTTTTCGGCAGCCGGAGCCGGGGTCATCACGCCGTTGATGACCATAAGCACGCCGACGGCCAGGTAGCAGAGACCTTCTTTGCCGGTGACGGGCTGGCCGGGGTCATAAATGAATTTTGGCCCGAAAACCAGGCCAACGATGCCAAGCACAATCAGCACCGCGCCGATGACGGTGAAGGTACTCAGCCAGCGAGACTTCAGCATACCCAGTTTCCTTTGCGTGGCGGCTTTTAACGCCGCCCGTCCTGTTATTATACACTATCTGCGCCGCTTATTGCGCCTCTCGCTGCTGGGCTTCTAGTCTAACGTCTGCCAGCGGGCAAAAGTTCCAGTCGGCAGGCAGACACGGGCCGCGCCGTCGTCGTCCAGCCCGGCCAGCGTCGCTGTTTCCGCCCCGCGCCGAACGGCAGCACCGACGGCGAGCCGGTGTCGGGCGGCTTCCAGCACAGGGGGAAAGCCGCCCTGCCGCCACTTGTTCTCCCATACTGAGAGTGCCCGGCAGAGCGCCTCGCGCACGTCTTCAACGGCAAACGTGCGGCCTGCTTCAAGGCACAGGGAGGTCGGCGGGGTCACAAACGCCGCCGCGCCGCCGAACACGGTCTGGTTGACATTGATGCCGATGCCCAGAATAACGACCGGGCCGGACGCTTCCACCAGTATGCCCGCCGTCTTGCGGCCTGAGAGCAGGATGTCATTCGGCCATTTAATCGCGGGCGCAAGGCCAAGCGCGGTCAGGGCGTCGGCCACGGCAACGGCGGCGACGAGGCCAAGCGGCCCGGCAGGAGCGCCGTCGGGCAGGCGATAGACGAACGATTGGAGGGCATTTTCGCCCGGCCCGGCTTCCCACTCCCGCCCGCGCTGGCCGCGCCCGCGTGACTGGAATTCAGTAGAGACGACCGCGCCGGAGAGGGCGGGGTCGTCCGGATCCCGCGCCCAGTCGCGGGCGAGGTCGCTGGTCGAGTCGCACCGGGCGACGTGCCGGTGCGGATGGCCGAAAGTCGTCATAATCTTTTGTTCCCAAGCCCCGGAGACCTACCACCTTGTTCCTTCGTCACAGGGTCCTCCCTAAAGGGAGGATTAAGAGATAAGGGCGCAGCAAGCAGCACCCCTATGCGGTAAAATCCAGCGAGATGTCGAGCGCGGGGGCGGAATGGGTCAGCGCCCCGATGCTCAGGATGTCAACCCCGGTAGCGGCGACTTCGGCGACGTGGGACTCGGTGAGGCCGCCGGAGGCTTCGGAGATGGCGCGGCCTGCGATGGTCTCCACGGCCCGGCGCATGGTCTCGGTGTTCATGTTGTCTAAAAGTATGATGTCTGCGCCTGCCAGAAGCGCCTCGTCCACCTGGGCGGGCGTGGAAGCTTCGACTTCCACTTTCATGGTGTGCGGAACGTGGGCGCGGGCACGGGCGACGGCGGGGCCGATGCCCCCGGCGGCTTTGATGTGGTTGTCTTTGATTAAAACGCAGTCATAAAGCCCGATACGGTGGTTGTAGCCGCCGCCCATCCGAACGGCGTACTTTTCCAGCATCCGCAGGCCGGGCGTGGTCTTGCGGGTGTCCACGATGCGGGCGTGAGTCCCTGCTGTCAGCGCGGCGTAGCGGGCGGTGACGGTGGCGACGCCGGACAGGCGCTGCAGGAAGTTCAGGGCGACGCGCTCGGCAGTGAGCAGGGCGCGGGCATCGCCGGTGACGGTGGCAAGGGGCGTCCGCCCCTCCCCCACCCGGTCGCCGTCCTGGACGTGCGGGGTCCAGACGGCCTCGGGGTCGAGCAGGTGAAAGGCCAGTGCGGCAATGGCAAGGCCCGCGACGGTGCCGGGCTGCTTGGCAAGTAGGGTGGCGGTGGCCGGTGTCCCGGCGGGAATGCAGAGGGTCGTGGTGACGTCTCCCGGCCCGATGTCTTCGGCCAGCGCGGCCCGCACCAGCGGCTCATATTGCAGTTGTGGAATGTCCATGATGGTGTCAGTGTACCCGAAAGGTTGTCACGGGGCTGAACCCCCGTGCTTTAGAAGAGCAATTCCCCGCCTTCGCGGGCAGAAGAGCACCCCCCCCGCCCCCAATACTGGGGGAGCCGGAGACCTGCCTCTTTGCTTGGCTCATTCTTTGCTTCGCAGGGTCCTTCCTAAAGGATTAAGCCACTGTTGGCAAACGGCCACCGCGTTTCAGAAAAGCAGTTCCTCGCGCTGGCGGGCGGCCAGATGGGACTGGGCGCGGGCGGCGGCGTGGATGACGCGGTGCTCTTCGCGGCGCAGCAGGGCGGCGTGCGGGTGGACGCGGCGCACTTCGTTCATGCCCAGAAAAGCCGCGTGCGTGCGGGAGTCTACCTCCACGATGGAAGGTTCGTTTTGGCAGATTTCGGAAGGAGACCCCTCCCGCTCGTGCCTCGCTCCCTCCCCTGTTAGGGGAGGGTGAGGAGTAGAAGACGGGGCGGGGGCCGGTTCGTTTTGACAATTTTCGGGGTTGTCGCTGGGAAGGGTGTCGAGCGGGGCGGCGGCGAGACGGGGCAGGGCGATGTCCGTGGCTTTGCGGATGCGGCCTAACCGATTGCGGACCTCCATCGAAATCGCGGCGTCGTCTTCCAAGCAGTCGGCACACTCGCGCTCGGACAGCATGGCGTCTTCCAGGACGCGGGCACGGACGCGGCGGGCGTAGAGCTGAGGGACGTCTTTGGCGAGCAGCTTGACGGCGGTGTCGATCTGGCGGTGCAGGGCGGTCTCGTGGCGCAGGGTTTTGTCGAGGCGGCTCAATAGCTCGTCCTCGGTGAGAGTGTCGTCTTCATAGAGCTGGGCCTGCCAGCGCTGGAGGCGGCGCAGTCGCCAGGAGGCGGCGGCGATTTTTTCGACGTAATGGTGTTCGAGGAGGTTCTGGGGGGCAAGCTGCTGGGCGAGGGCGTCAGCGAGTGTCTGGTATCCGGCGGGGTCTTCGCCGAGGTGGGGGAGGACGACGTCGCGGGCGAAGAGTCCGTGGGTGGTGGCGTTTCTGGCGGCGATGGCTTTGCCAGTGTCGGTGGTGGGCATGGTAGGTTCCTTTGGTTAAATAAATAGTAGACGTATGATTCATTGTGACGGTTTGGGGGAACCTGTGTCAAGACCTACCTTCCCTGCTTCGCTTCGCGGGGTCCTCCCTAAAGAAAGGATTAGGAGCAGTCAGGTGAGCACGCCATAAAAAAAGCCATGTCCTGAAGGACACGGCTAACGGGTGCGGACGCCGACAACTACCGCTTCGCGGCACTTTTTATGGATGGGAAGTGAGTTTATCGGGGCGGGGTTTCGGCGATGCTGAGGGCTAGATTGGTGTCATTGTTGTCCATTTTTTCTGAGATAGTAGAGTTTGCAAGATTGGAGCTAAGGAGCATAACCGCATTGTCATTGGGAATGACTTGCGCGTCTGAAATAAGATTTTTCCCCGTAAAGATAGGATTAGGCATACTGCTTGAAATACCACTCCCGCCTACGGTTAGTTTGTATTTCAACTCATGGGCGGCATAAACGGAACCACCAAGCGGAAGCAAAGCCAGAGAAATATGCGTGGTGATGGGGCCCTTTTCGGGCGTGCCGGTGGGATGAGGAAATCGCGCCGTGCCGCCGCTGATTGTTTTGATGAATTTGCCGCTCCCGTACAGGGCAAAGCTGATATAAAGGGGTTTGCTGGCGTCGGGCTGGGTGATGTCAAAGTCCCAGCGTTTGACTTCCAGAAGCTGTGCCGTTTCGTCCTGCGGGTTGACAGTCGGTGTGACTTTAATACCGTTAGCGAGGCGATAGGTGGGGGCGGCGTGGGCACGGGTGTAGGCGTAGCCGCCGAGGGCAAGGGCGGCGAGGGTTAGCGGGGCCATGATGGCGGTGAGTTTTGTGCGGTAATGCATTGAAAGCCTCCTGTGTGATGGGAGAAAGGCAGACTCGCGCTGGCCTCTGCTTCAGCAAGAAGACGGGCCGGAGAAGACAGAGTGTACCACGATTGGGCGGTTTTGGGAAGGGCGGATGAGCGGCAGGCAAGCACGCAACGAAGGTGTACGGCGTTGTTGGATAAGTCCCATAATCAGAGTGCCGGGGGTGTAGAAACCCCCGGCAAGGAAATGTCCTTCGGACAAAGACAGGAAAGATGGGTAGGGGCAAGCCCTACCCCTACATCCTCACCCGAAGGGTGCTTCCCTGCCGGGGGTTTTCATACCCCCGGCATTTGGCCCGTCCATTATGCAGCAACGTCAAGGTGTACCATAAACCCAGGCGTCGCCTTGATGTGGTGCTGCTTTAAAGGAGAGGGTATGAGACTGCCGTAGACCTCTTGCATAAGCCCGCGTCGGTTTGTGTCTCAGAGTTCAATCCAGGCTGACTCAGGCAAGAGGTCTACGGAAGCTGTGAGAGCTGGTCTGACAGGAAGCCCGGCAAACTTATCCGGCGCGGCCTGCTTCCGCCGCCCCCGGCACTTCGTTAAGCTGGCCGGTTTTGACATGGTAGATGTAGCCGTGGATAGGGATAGAGCTGGGCACGAGCGGGTGGTTACGAATGCGCCTGATGTCCGTCAAAACGCTCTCACTCTCGTCTTTGATCGTCAGCCAGTCCACAAACTCCCCCTCGGTCGATCCCGGTCCCGCGCCGACATCGTGCCAGCCGTCAGCATCGACGGTTGCTGTTTCCAGGCTGCTCGCCAGCAGGCCGCGCATGATCTCATCCGTGAACAGGGTCATACCGCAGTCGGTGTGGTGGATGACGAACCACTCTTTTGTTCCGAGCAGCTTGTACGAAATGACCAGCGACCGGATGGCATCATCACTGGCCCGCCCTCCGGCGTTGCGAATGACGTGGGCGTCCCCTTCGGCAAGCCCAGCGTATTTGGCCGGGTCCAGACGGGCATCCATGCAGGTCAGGATGGCGAAGTGCCGGGCGGGCGGCAGGGCCAGCTCGCCCTTGTCTCCAAACAATTCCACATAGACCTGATTGCGGTCTAAAATTTCGGCCACGATTGCGCTCATTGGCGGCATCTCTCTTTCCAGATTTAGGAGTACAAGTATTCTACCTAAATCCTATAGGAATTGTTGCAAAAGAGTATTCAGTCAACTCTCAGAGGCGTTTTTGTCCGAAGGGGCACAGCTCCCGGACCACGCAGCGGCGGCACTCCGGGTTCTGGTAGAAGCAGCACCGCTGGCCGTGCAGCATGAGGACTTCGTGGTTGTCGTAGACCTGCTGGGCGGTCCATTCCGGGGGCAATTGCGCTTCTAAAACCTTGTGCGCCGGGCCGACATCCATGCTCTGCGGGATGAGGCCGAGACGCTGGGCAACCCGGTGATGGTGGCTGTCTACGGGCAGGGCGCGGCGGTGCAGGCGCGAGAACGACAGCACGGCGGCGCTGGTTTTGGGGCCGACACCGGGGAGTTGTTCCAGCCAGGCTCGCGCTTCGGGGACAGGCAGATGTTCCAGAAAGTCCAGCGACTGCTCGCTGAGTCCCCCTCGCTCCTCCCCCACCCTTCGCAGGACTTCCTGCACGCGGGGGGCCTTCTGCTCCGGCCAGGTGCAGGGGGCCAGCGCGGCTTCAACGTCTGCTACGGGGGCATCCCGAACGGCGGCCCAGTCGGGAAACGCTTCGCGCAGATTGCGAAACGCCTGCCCGGAGTCAGCGTTTTTGGTGCGGTGCGACAGCAGCGACGACACCAGCTCACTCAGCGGGTCCAGCTCGTGAAAGTGCGGGATCGGGCAGTGATATTCGCCGCACAGGCGGTCATGGACCAGCAGCACTTTCTCGTCAGGCGGGAGGGTTGGGCCGGGCGGCAGGGCGGGGTCATCGGCAAAGAGGGACATAGGCCATATTACCACCCAAACAGTTAATGTTATGCAGTCCCCAGATTGAAATCTGGGGCTAAAAAGGGCGATTGTCCACCTTCGTGGACATAAGAGCAGACAGGATTTTCCGAGTTTACTTGACATACCTCTATAATTAGAGTATAGTGAATATACTAAGAAATTGGAGGCACATAATGAAGCGCGATTTGCCCAGCGGTGATTTGTCTGCGCTGGTTCTAGCGGTGCTGGGCGGCGGCCCCCGGCATGGCTACGGGATCGCCCGCGAAGTGGAGCGGCTCAGTGAAGGCGCTCTGCACATGAAGGAAGGCACGCTGTATCCGGCCCTGCGCGTTCTGGAACAGGACGGGCTGGTCGTCAGCGCGTGGGAAGCCCAGGCGAAAGGCGCGGACCGCAAGGTGTACACGCTGACCGAGGCGGGCACGAAGGAAGCTGCCCGGCGCACCCGTGCCCTGTTTGATTACGCCGCGCTGATCCAGACGGTTCTGGGGCGGTTGGAGAAAGGGGAAGGCCATGCACAGCCTGCTTGAAGCGTACTTGGGAGAAGTCGTCACACACCTTGCCGGTTTGCCTGCGCCGCGTCGGGCGGAAGAACTGCGCGAGGTGCGGACGCATTTGGAGAACGCCGTAATTGTGGGGCAGGAGAGGGGGCGGACAGAGGACGAGGCGGTGCGGGATGCGCTGGCACAGTTCGGGACGCCGGGCGCATTAGGCGAAAGCTTGGTGCAGGCATGGCGGCGGGAGCAGGCGCTGAACAGGCGCAGCTTGCTTGGCGCGGCGGCTTGCACGTCAGCAGTATTGATTCTAGTTAGCTATTTCGTTCTCACAGCGTTTATAGAACCTTCCCTCAGCCATCCTTTGTCTCACACTCAGGCAGCTGCTTTTGAATGGAAATACCGCCTCTCATTGTTGATAATCTCTGTTGCCGCAGGGCTAATGACTGCGATAGCCTTCCCGCGAAGGGCAGTTGCGGGGGCAATACTTGGGGCAGCCGTTTATTCATGCTATTGTTGGGGCAGGCTTGCTTTTTTCTGTGCAACAGACACACGTTCTTCTTATCTGAACACACCGTTTTTCGTGGGCCAAGCGATACAGAATGTGGAAGTAATCTTAGCCACTTTGCTTGTTACCTGGGCGGTCCATCGGTTGCAGATGGTGGGACAGAGACGGAGGCGTCAGCGGCGGTGAAGTAGGAACAGGATGGCCCCCTGGCCCCTAATTCTGGGGGAGCCAGAGTAGGAGGGCACACGGGGCTGAACCCCCGTGCTTTAAAAGTGCAAGCCCCCGCCTTCGCGGGCGAAGACTTCAGAGCGGAGGCTTTTCCTATATCTTATGCCCGCGAAGGCGGGGAATTGCTCTTCAAAGCATGGGGGTTCAGCCCCGTGTGCCCTCTTGCAGAAGGAAACCTCACCCCGGCCCTCTCCTTCAGCAAGGAGAGGGAGTAGGAGTGGGAGCAGGGTCAGGCGGCGAGGGCGAGTGTTCTTTCAACAGCAGCACTGCCCCGGAGGGTGTCGGCGTTCATGGCGGCGATGAGAGACTTCAGGGTCACGTCGGCGTCTTCGTGGGGGACCTGGCAGGTTCCGGCGGCTTCGTGGCCGCCGCCGCCGAAGAGACGCATCAGAGCGCCGATGTGGGTTTGGGATGATTTGTTTAAGATGGAGTGGCCGCAGGCGAAGACGCAGTTCTGGCCCTGGAAGCCGTTGACAATCCAGATGGAGTTGCTGGTTTCCGGGTGCAGGGCATAGACCAGGAAGCGGTTGCCGCAGGGGATGGGAACCACATCGCGCAGGTCGGAGATGACGACGCTGCCTTCGGTCCAGGAGCAGTCCGTGACGGTCTGACGGAAGACGGCGTCCTGCTCAAAGTAGCGGACGACGCGCTCCTGGACATCGGGCAGGGCCAGAATGGCGTCGATGGGCATGGTGCGGCAGGCGTCAATGAGGGCGTGCATGAGCTGGTAGTTGCTGATGCGGTAGTCTTTGTAGCGGCCAAGACCGGTGCGGGCGTCCATCAGGAACGACAGCAGGGGCCAGCCCTGGGGGTCCAAAATCTCGTCGCGGGAGAACTGGGCGGAGTCGGCTTTGTCCACTTCGGTCATCATCTCGTCGATGCCGGGGAACTGGGTCGCGCCGCCGTAGTAGTCATACACGACGCGGGCCGCCGAGGGCGCGAGGCGGCAGTCCCCCCGGAAATCGGTTTTGCCGACAATGCGCTCGACTTCGGTAGCGTGGTGGTCAAACCAGAGGCCGCAGCCGGGCACAAACGGCACGTTGGTCAGGACATCGTCTTCGGTCACCTCAAAATTGCCGTCCTGCAAGTCTTTGGGGTGAACAAACTGAATAGAGTCGATCTGCTCGACCTGCTTCAGCAGGACGGCGCAGATGAGGCCGTCAAAATCGGATCGGGTCACAAGGCGCATCAGTCGGGGTCTCCGTGTCTCTTTTTTGGGAGCAGTTGATGCTTATATCGGCAGAAGGGGCCGGAGTTTGCAGGGGCGGCGTTGTATGAATTATTCATAGCGCAGCGTCGTGTCTCCGAGCGCGATGACGTCGCCTGGCACGAGCGGCAGGGGTTCGGTGAGCGGCGCGTCGTTGACCGCCGTGCCGTTGACCGAGCTGCCGTCGGACAGCAGATGGCGTCCGCCGACATAGGCGATTTCGGCGTGCGTGCGCGACAGGGACAGATCGGCGGGCAGGGAAATGGTGGCCGTGGACACGCGGCCAATCGTGGCCGGGGCATGGCTGAGGGAAAACGACTGGCCCCGGTACGGCCCGGACAGGCAGATCAGGCGCGTGCCGACACGGCCCCCATCGGGCTGAAAGACCGGGGCCGCAGGCGGCGTGGGAGCGGGGGCGGGGATGAATAGCTCCTGCCCGACAAAGCGCGGCGGCGCGTCCGGGAGCGTCGTTTGACGCGGGGCGGCGGACGGGGCGGTTCGCTGCCGGGGCGGGGGCGGCGTGAGCGTTTCAAAGCGCAGCGTGTGCGGGCCGATCTGAAGGCGGTCTCCCGCTGACAGCCAGACTTCCCCCTGCACGGCAGTGTCATTAACGCGCACGCCAGCCGAGGCTGAGGCCCGCAGGCGATACCGCCCGTGCGCGGGCAGGGCTTCCAGGGTCACGCCTTTGGGGGTGTCTGGCAGCGGAATATCCCCGCCCTGGCCCAGCGTGGTCAGCCGCCGCGTCAGGGGAAACACCCGGCCCCGGCGCGGGCCGTCTATGACGCGCAGGCGGGCGCGGGCAAAGTGTCCCCGTGCCCAGAGTGTCAGCGTGCGGAGCAGGCTCATAATTGTTTCAAAGGCCAGGAAGCCATAAGGACGAGGGGTTAAAACCCCTCGCTGGAAGGCGCAGACGCCGGGAAGCCATAAGACTAGGATGCGGGAGGCTGCGTGTGTTGTCCGAATGGCCGCCCGGCGCGAAGCGCCTCATAGCGAGGGGTTTTAACCTCTCGCACAGCCGTTCTGATGGTCAGCCTCCGCCTGAAGTCAGCACCACCCGCAGGACGTCCCGGAACTGGCGGGCGCGGTGGCGGACGCTGGCCCAGTCGCCGCCGGTGACTTTGTGCCGGAACTCGGTGGGGACTTCCAGCACCCGAAAGCCTGCCCGGAGGGCACGGACGGTCAGCTCGACTTCCACCCCGAAGCCTGACGCAAATGTGCCGCCGAGTGCTTCCAAAACCTCGCGCCGCACGGCCCGCTGCCCGGACAGCGGCTGCGTGAAGGTCTGCCCGGTGCGCCGCCGAATGCCCCACCGGGCGAGACGCACCACGAAGCCGCGCCCGCCGGACTGCCCGGTCGCGGCAAACGCCGGGTCAGGCGGCAGCAGGCCCACGGTCATGTCGGCTGTCCCGGCCAAAACCGCAGGGAGCAGCTTGACGGCCTCGCCCGCCGACGCGCCTAAATCTCCGTCCAGCAGCAGAAAGAGGTCGGCCCGGTCACGGGCGTAAGCGTAGGCCAGCGCCAGCGCCGCCCCTTTGCCGCCGTTCTGGCCGGTCAGAACGTGCGCGGCCCCGGCACGGCGGGCAATCTCTGCTGTGCCGTCGGCGGAGCCGTCGTCGGCCACGATAATTTCGCCGATTTCGGGCCGCGCCAACAGGGCGGCGATGGTGACGCCAATGCGGTCGGCTTCATTGTAGGCGGGCAGCAGGGCGCAGATGCGGGGCGGGGTGTCGGTCATGGCATCGCCGTTCCGGTTTCCGGGAGAGCGGGCAGGGTCCGGTCCGCCGTTGACTTCAGGCCAAAGTCGCCCCGGTCCCCCTGCAAAACCAGCGGCAGCGCAATCTGCCCGAGCGGCAGGTCCACGCAGTCCACCGTAGAGACGTCTGCCGCCTGGAACGCCGGAACTGAAGAGACCACCGCCGTGTACGGCTCACAGCCTGCCAGGGTTACGCGGGGAGTCAGCGCGGCGAAGCCGTTCAAGAGTGCGGCGTCCAGCCCGCTGCCGTCGTCGGTGTGCCCGCCGACCAGAACAAAGAGCGCGCAGGGCGCAGAAATATCACCGGAAATCATCATCAGGCCCTGAGTTTGCAGCGCGGGCAGGACGGCGGCCCCGCGCCCGGCGGCCGTCCCGTGAACCAGCGTGGTGGCGAGGTTTTGCAGGAGGGCCGCTTGCAGGGCAGCAGGGTCGGCATCTGCACCCGTCGTCTGCGCCAGGATCGCCCGCTGGCCCGGACTGAGGGCCTCCCATTTGTCGGGCAGCACCACCGTGGCCGTCACGGTCGCCCCGGCATCGCTGAGGGCGCTGCTGGCGGCTTCGGTGGCATCGGAATAGTCACCGGTCTGGATAACGACAATGTGCCGGCCTTTGAGAAGCCCTTTCACCAGGGCGGGCCGCAGGGCGTTCAGCCCTTCCTCATCTTTTTGGACGCGGTCACGGGTCTGGTCGCGCTCCTGCACCACCTGATTGGCCTCCCCGCGCAGGGTCTTGATGGCGTCCGTCTGCCGCCGTGCCAGCGCGGGGCCGGTCAGCGAGGCCCCGATAAAGACGCCAAAGCCCAGCATCAGAAACATCAGGCCGAGATAAAAGATGTGGTAGCGAAAGTCAAGCATAAGTTCAGGAGATGCTTACGGTTAATGCAGCCGCCACCAGAGGCGGGCTAGATCCACCATGTTGCGCCAGGTGGGCGAATAAGCCAGCACAGCGACGAACGGAAACAAGATGCACAGGAGCAGGGCGACAAAGTAGCCGAACGGCGGCTTGGGCTGGTAGATTTTGTCCACACCCCGCGCATCCATCAGCCGCCCGCCGACTTTCAGGCGCACCAGAAACGTGCTTGCCATGCCTGCCCGGCCTTTGTCCAGAAAGTCTTCTAAATTGGAGTGCGTGCCCAGCGCGACAATCAAGGCCGCGCCGTGTTCATAGGCCAGCAGCAGGGCCGCGTCTTCACTGGTTCCGGGAATGGCAAATAAATCGGCGTCCAAACCGAGCGCCTGCACCCGTTCCAGCCCCGGTGCATGGCCGTTTTTGTAGGCATGAACGATGAGCTGCGCCCCGCAACGCAGGGCATCGTCGGAGACGCTGTCCATGTCGCCCAGAATGATGTCCGGGCGCTGCCCGATTTCCAGCAGCGCGTCCGCACCGCCGTCCACGGCAATCACGGCAGGCCGCAGATCATGCAGGTAGCCGCGCAGCATCCCCAGGTCTTCCTTGTAGCCTTCGCCGCGCACGACGACCAGCGCGTGCCGTCCGGCCATCTTCACCCGGCGCAGGGCGGGCACATCGGTGGGGTCCAGCAGCAGGTCCTTGTCAGCGTCTAGATACTGCAGCGTGTTGCGGGCGAATTTCTCCAGCTCCGCGCCCAGATTGGCCCGCGCCAATGCGGTTTCTTCAGTCAGCCGGGCTTCGTCCCAGCGGGTCAGGGCATCCACACACTTGCCGTCCTGAAACAGCGCCCCATTTGTGCCAATTGTCAGCGCGGCACCGTCGCGGACGCGGCCAAAGTGCCCTGGCTCGGCCATTTGAAACAGCGGCACATGGGCATTGGCAAGCACCGCCGGGCCGCGATTGGGATATTTGCCGCTGACAAAGGGCTGGGCATTGATGACGGCGGCCACCCTGGCCTCAGCCAGCGAATGCGCGGCCAGCGCATCTAGGTCTGCGTGGTCAATCACCGCGATGTCGCCGGGCTTGAGGCGCTTGGCGAGGGCTTTGGTGCGCCGGTCAGCGCGGGCGCGTCCGCGCAGCCCCGGCCCGGCGGCGGCTTCTCCTGTTGTGGCTTTCTTTTGGTACACCCTGTTTAAAGTATAGCATAAAAGCCGGCGAGTTCCGAGGGATTGAAAATCCCTCGCTAGAGAAGGCGTCCTTCGGACGAAGGAAATAAGGAAGCAGCCGCTCGCCCTTGAAGTATACTATCCCTATGATACAACTTGTAGACACACACTGCCACCTCAACCACGACGCCTATGCTGCTGACTTGCCCGAAGTGCGGGCGCGGGCGGAGGCGGCAGGAGTCACGCGCCTGATGTGCATCGCGTGGGATTTGGCGAGCAGCCGCCGGGCGGCAGAGCTGGCGGGCAGCGACAGCGGGATATACGCCGCCGTTGGCATTCACCCGGAGTCTGCCGATGAATGGGGTGAAGAGGCCGCGCAGGAACTCACAGGGTTATACGCGGGCAGTGCGGGAAAAGTAACGGCTTACGGGGAAATCGGATTAGACTACCACTGGGAAAGTGTGCCGCGTGCGCGTCAGCAGGAAGTCTTCGCCGCGCAGATTGCCTTTGCCGCAGTTCTGTCCCCCACCCTGCCGCTGATTATCCACACCCGCGAGGCGCTGGCCGACACGCTGGCCGTGCTGCAAGACGCCCACGCGCCGAACCCGGTGGTGATGCACTGCTTTACGGGAGATACCGAGACGGCGCGGCTCTGCCTGGACGCGGGCTGTTATCTGGGCATCGGGGGCGTGGCGACGTTCAAAAAGTCCGAGGACGTGCGGGCCGCCGTGGCGTTTGCCCCACTGGAGCGGCTGCTGCTGGAAACGGACTGTCCGTATCTGGCCCCGCAGTTCCGGCGCGGCAAGCGCAACGAGCCGTCGTACCTGCCCGCCGTCGCCGAAATCGTCGCGGGGGCGAAGGGGCTGACGGTGGAGGAAGTCGCGCAGGCTACCACGGCCACGGCCCACGCTTTGTTCAGGATGAAAGACTGAAGCCCCGGATCGCCCCCCGCCCCCAATTCTGGGGGAGCCAGATAAATACGGAAGAGATAAGAGGGCGCAGCAAGCAGCGCCCCTACAAGTTGGGTTCTTGCCTGCGCGTGATCAGGGTGTCCAGCACCGCGCCGATGCCTGCCGCCAGAGCCAGCAGGACAAGCAGCCAGCCGGCAAAGGGAACGGCGGCGCTCAGGAGCAGCACCCACAGGCCGCGCCGCAAAGCCGTGAACGCCTCTGGCTCTTCCGCCGCATTGCCCAGCCTGCCGCCCAGCGACTGCGCGGCCACCCCCAGCCCCAGAGCGCCCAGACACAGCATTGCCGCAAACACCAGCATTCCGAGCAGGGCAATCGGGTGGATGTTGACCAGCACGGCGGCCAGCGCCAGCCCGAACAGCGCGGCGGCCAGCCCCCAGAGCGGCAGGGCCGCTCCCCCGCGCTCCAAACGGGCAGCGGCACGCTCGCCGCCGTGCAGGCCCGCCGGGACGCGCCCCAGCAGCGCGGCCAGCAGGGCCAGCGCCGCCAGACAGGCAATCAGAAACAGCACCAGCAAGGGGCCAATGAGAAAGAGCCGTCCAGGGTCGTTCTGGGTTATGGCAGTGCCCTCCGTGCCTGAGACCGGGCCGCACGCACGCAAAACAGGCCGTTTGTCAGCGCAGCGGCGGTTAATATGCCCCAGATCCAGACGGCGGGAAGCGCGTGACCGCTGCCTGCCGTCAGCAGCCCGACAGCGTCGCCGGGCAGCCCGGACAGGTTCGCTGCCAGCCAGCCTGGCAGGAGTCGGGCGGAGGCCGTCAGCCAGCCCAGATCGGGCCGCGCTGCTGCAGGCAGGAACGTCAGCAAAAGCCCCAGTGCGAGGGCCACTGCCAGCGGCAGCCAGAGCGGGGGACGCGCCGCCGGGAGGGCCGCAATCCGGGCCAGCACCTGCGCGTTGAACGCCGCGCCGGGGTCATCTTCGGAGGCAGGCGCGGCCCAGCGCCGGGCGGCCCGATCAAGCCGGACCTGCGTGGCCCACTCCTGGCGGCACAGTTCGCACAACGCCAGATGCGCTTCGAGGCGTGCCTGATCGGGGGCCGACAAGCCGTCGTCCGAAGCTCGATCCATGCAGGCGCGGGCGACGGAGCAGTTCAGGGGATGGGGCATCACTCTTCCTCGTCCGCAAGCGCGGCCCGCAGGAGGGCGCGGGCGCGGGACAGATGCGTTTTCACGGTTCCCAGCGGCAGGCCGGTGGCAGACGCGATTTCGGTATAAGACAGGTCATCCAAAAAGCGCAGCACGAACACCGCCCGCATTCGCGGCGGCAATGCGGCCACAGCGTCCGACAGGCGACGCTGGCCTTCGCCGGTCAGCAAAGCAGTGAGCGGGTCCGCTTCTGAGGAAGCAGGCTCGGGCACGGCGCGGATGTCCAGCGAAAGAGGCCGCCGGGTCTGGGCACGGAGCCGGTCCAGGCAGCGATTGACGGCAATCCGGTACAGCCAGGGCCGGAACGGCTCGCCGCGCCGGAAGCCCGCCCGGCCTGCAAACGCGGCCACGAAGGTTTCCTGGGCCACGTCTTCCGCTTCCTCGGCGCCCGAAGCAGTCAGCATCCGGCGGGCGAGGGCCGTCACACGGGCGCGGTAGCGGGTCACCAGAACGCTGAACGCGGCGGTGTCGCCGGTGGCCCGCACGCACTCGGCCAGCGCCTCATCGCTGGTCTGCATGGCCGCTGCTCCTCCCCACGCCGATGCCGTCCGGCGCAGGCCGTATGAAATTGCTGCCAGATCAGCCATGAACCACTCCCAGCGCGGGCTGCGTCAGCCCCGGAAAAATCTCAGACATGTGCGGATTGCCCAGCCGCCGCGTGATCACTTCGGCCAGCACGGCCCGGTAGTCGGTTGTTACTTTGAGATCGCCCGGCCCGGCCAAACTGCTGGCGGCCAAGCCGGGCCAGTGTCCGTGGACCCGCCCGCCCGCGACACGCCCGCCCAGCAGAAGCAGGACGCCGCCGCTGCCGTGGTCGGTTCCGAGGCCACTATTTTCCGGCACGCGCCGCCCGAATTCCGACAGCACCACCACCGTAGTCCGCGCCCACCGGGCCGGGCCGAGGTCGGCGGCAAAGGCGGCCAGCCCGGAGGCAAGGCTTGCCAGCAGCCCGGCCAGCACCCCCTGCGCTCCGCCCTGAAGAACATGGGTATCATACCCGTTATGGTCAAGGCAGACCGCTTCCAGCCCTACGCCGCTTTTCATCAGCCGCGCCGTCTGGCGCAGCCCCACGCCGAGATCGTTGGGCGGGTACGCGCTGTGCGTGCCGAGCGGCGGCAGGGCACTGAGAGTTTTCAGGACCGACAGGGCTTCTCCGCCCGCCTCAGCCAGTGCGCCGCGCCCGTACAGCTCCGCAAGTGACCGTGTGAACTTATCCGTGCCGCCCGCAAACGGCGACCGCAGGCGCAGGTCAGCGGTGGTTTGCAGGGCCGTGGCGCGACTTTCCCCGCGCAGGGACTGCGGCAGCAGGCTTCCCAGGGCCACCGCCCGCAGGGGAGAGGGATTGTCCCAGGGCGCGGTCTCCAGATGCCGCGCCAGCCAGCCCGAGGCCGGGCCGTCGCCCTGCGACACCCCGCGCTCTACAGTCGCCATTGCTTCAAAGTGCGAGTGCGTCGTGTCCCCCGACCCGCAGGCATGAACCACGGCGAGATGCCCCGCCTCGTGCAGCGGCCACAGCGGCGCGAGGGCCGGGTGCAGGCCGAAATAGCCGTCCAAATCCAGCACCCGCTCCGCCGGTTTGCCCTGCCGGTCGCCGGGCCGGGCCAGTGCCAGCGTGGGCCGGGCACGGTAATAATCGTCATCCCCATGCGGTACGACCACGCTCAGGCCGTCGACGCCGCCGCGCAGGAAAATGAAAATGAGAGTGTCTCCCGGCGGCCCGGCCCGATGGGGCGTCAGGCTGACCCCGCTCAGCGCCCCGCGTGCGCCGCTGGCCCAGCCCAGAGCCGAGAGTGCGCCGAGCGCAAACAGTCCGCGCCTTGTTGTTTTCATAGAAAGCTCTCCTATCGCCACGCGAATGCGGGCGAGGCCAGGACCAGAGCAGCAAACTCGCTCACATCCGGGTATTCCAACGCCCGCCCGCGCAGGTCCGTCACGCCCGCTTCTGCCGCCGAGGGACCGAACGCGAGATGCAGCACGGCGTCGTGCGGGCTGAGGCCCGCATGCCGGGCCGCCTCGCACAGCGCGGGTGTGTCGAGCGCGGTGTTCTCAATCGCCCCGCCCGCCAGCGCCAGGGCAAAGTTCCAGCGCGGAACCATCGCCCCGGTCCACGACTGCTGATTTTCGGGGTAGCCATCCGGCATCGGCCAGCCAAAGGACGGCTGCCCCATGGCTTCCAGATGCTCCTGCACGCCCGCGCCACCGTCCGTATCCGCGCCGAGGGAACGCAGGGCGCTGACGGCGTAGTCATAGGGGCGCTTGAACAGCGGGGCCGCGTGAAGTAAGTCCTCGGACAAGAGAAGTGGCCGCAGCATGGCTTTGATGTCGCCTCCACTCTGAGTATAAATCGCCGCCAGACGGCTGACCCAGGGCTGCGGGGCGTCGCCCAGAAAGTGGCGGCAAAGCTTCGCGGCCAGATGGCGGGCGGTGGCCGGGTGCGCCGCCAGCAGGTCCAGCAGCCGCTCGCCGTCTTTTTGGCCGCCGCCTGCCGGGAAGGTGACGCCCAGAACGTGCTTTGCGCCGTCGTCATGCACACTGGCATCAAAGCGGAACCGGCCCCGATGCCAGTGCGTGTCATACGTCCAGCCGGACAGGCAGCGGGCGGCTTCGTGGACATCCTGCTGCGTGTACCCGCCGTGAACCCCCAGCGTGTGCAGCTCCATCAGCTCCCGCGCATAGTTTTCGTTGGGCAGGCCGCGCCGGTTCGCCGTGTTGTCCAGATAGCCCAGCATGGCGGCGGAATGCGCGGAGGCCCCCAGCAGGTCCCGGAAGCGGCCCAGGGCGTGGGAGCGGATAGTCAGTGCGTCGTCTGCGACTTTAAGCTGAGGCCCCTGCCCTTTGAACGCATAGATATTAAAGTGGTCGGTCCAGAACTCCACCATGCGCTCCTGAAGCTGGCGGCGGCTGTAGACCGCTCGGAGCAGCGTCGCCTGCCGAAGCGTCCCGATTAGCCGCTGGTCGTCTTCGTCAAACAGCGTTCCCGTGTCCGGGTTCAGGGAGTCGCTCAGGCTCCGCAGACGCCACCGCAGCCCGGCGTCCTCGGCCAGCGTCTCCGGCTGAAGCTGGGCGTCCACCCAGGCGGGAATGCCCAGCTTCGTCACCAGAGCGATGTCACCGGGACGCGGGCCATAAGCAGCCCGGTTCAGCAGCCGCACGGCGGGCAGACTGGCGACGGTTCGGGGCGGCAGGGCATCCGGCGGCAGGCTTTGCCGGGTCAGCCGCTGCTGCAAACTCTGGCAGCCCGTCAGCAGCCCCGCACTGAGGGCGGCTCCCGCGCACAGAAATTGCCGTCGCGTTGTGTTCATGGCGCAGCCTCCGCCAGCAGGGTTTCCGCGAACGCAGGCGCGTGGGTGCGGGCCGGCAGCAGCGCGGGCAGGCCCGCCCCCAGGGCCAGCAGCAGCGCGGCGGGCAGGACCAGAAACCAGCCAAATACCGGCAGAAAGCCCGCAGACACGAACAGAAACGTGGCACGGGTCAGGGCGGCAAACGGAGCCAGCGGTGAGCCGACGGTCTCAATGCGCCCCGCCAGCAGGCGAACCGCCGCCGCGCTGCCGACCACCGCCCCCGCTGCCAGCAGGCCCAGCGGAAACAAAAGCAGCAGGCGGACCGGCCCCGGCGCCTGCGCCAGCAGCAGCGCGGGCAGGCCGCAGACTGTCAGCACCACCACGCCCCGGCCCAGGCAGGCCCAGGGGTGCTCGGTCAGCCGCGTTTGCGCCCGCGCCGCCCGCGCTGGAAATGCCAGCGCGGCCAGCAAAATTGCCGCTCCCCAGGAGGCTCCTAGTGTCAGCAGAGCGGCCACCGCCGCCAGAACATCTCCTATGGTCATGTCACACCTCCTGCGCCGTGTCTTCTGAAGGGTAGTACGCCGCCGCAGGCGGATTGTTTCAAACGCGGCAACATGGTGTGGCTTAGCTGCATAAATGCTTCATCATACTTTCGCGGCCATCTTTCGAGGGGCTGAACCCCCTCGCTGGGGGGCGCGGACGCCTGGAACCCGCCTGCGCGGGTGAAGAATAAGACAGGAGCAGGCTACGCATCTTTTATGGAACTAATTACAAGCAGTCGCGGGTTAAGAAAAATATGCTCACTCAACACCGCACGGCTCATATTCTCGCCGCCTCCGGCCTGCTTCTGCTGACGACAGCGGCCACTGCTATTCCGCCGCTTCCGGCCAAGTTTACGGCAACGATTAGCCCGCGCACGGCATCGGCGGGCAAAATTGTGACAGTCACGGTGCGGGCGAGGATAGACCCCCGCTGGCATCTCTACTCGGCGGTTCCTTCCGGCGTCGGCCCGGTGCCCACGGGGATTGCTTCGTGGCCGGGCGGCACGCCGACGGGGGCGACGACCGAGGACAGGCCGGTCAGGAAAATGGATAAGACGTTCGGCACGCTTGTGGCCTATCACGAGAAGACAGCAACATTTACGCGGCGCTTCACGCTGACACAGGCCCTGACGGCGGGCAAGGCCGCGCCGGTGACGCTGCATTATCAGTTTTGCAGCGACCGTCAATGCCTGCCGCCCGCCGATCTTGCGGTGGCGGTGCGGTATGACCCCTCCCCTGCTAGGGGAGGGTTAGAATTAAACCGCCAGTAGGCACAGGGCTGATCTTCTCTGGCCCTTCTCTTTGCCCTCCCCTAGCAGGGGAGGGAGCGAGGAACGAGCGGGAGGGGTTTTCTGCCATTTCAGGTATAATGCCGCCACACGCATGGAATATCTCACACAGCTTATTGGCAAGACCGTGGACGACAGCGACGGCGAGCGGTTCGGAAAATTGGTGGAAGTGGTCATCACCCCCGCCGAGCCGCTGCCGCTGGTGGCGGCTTACCAAGTCAAAACCGAAGACGGGGCGCTGTTTGTGCCCTATGAGGCGCTGACACTCAACCCTGACGCCCGCGAGTTCAGCCTCAACCGCCCTATCCCCGAAATTCGACCCTATCAAATTCAGGCCCAGGACTTTTCGCTCGTGCGGGACGTGCTAGACAAGCAGATTGTGGATGTCCATGACTACCGCGTCGTGCGAGTCAACGATATTCGTCTGGAAAAGCTGCCCAATGGGGGTCTGGCGCTGATCGGCGTAGACCCCGGCGTGCGCGGGCTGCTGCGGCGGCTGGGGATGGAAGGGCTGGTCCACGGCATCGGGCGGCTGTTTCATATTGGCTCCCCGCCGGACACGCTGATTGCGTGGAACGATGTCGAGTCCCTGCCGACCCACAACGCGGGCGAGCCGCTAAAGCTGAAAGTCTCGCACGAAAAGATTGCCAAGCTGCACCCGGCGGACATTGGCGATATTCTTAATCAAATGGATCTGGCGCACCGCAAAGAAGTGCTGGAATCGATGGATGTAGAGACCGCCGCCGATGCGCTGGCGGAAGCGGATGACCAGGTGCAGGTGGAAACGCTGCGGCACCTGGACGGCGAGTTTGCCGCCGACATTCTGGAAGAGATGCCCGCCGACGAGGCCGCCGACGTTCTTGGGGATATGGACCGCGCTTCCCGTCAGGATTTACTGGGGCGTATGGATGCCGACGACCGCGAAGACGTGGAAGAGCTGCTGGAGTACCACGACAAAACGGCGGGCGGCCTGATGACCAACGAGTACGTCGCTATTGTGGAGGGCTTCACAGCGCAGCAAACGATAGATCATCTCCGTGCGTTGGAACCTGAAGCCGAGACGATTTACTACGTGTATGTGATTGACACCGACGAAAAGCTGGTGGGCGTCATTTCCCTGCGCGATTTAATAGTGTCTGCCCCGGACCGGCCTGTGGCGGAGTTTATGATTCCGAAAGTCCGCAGTGTGCGCCTAGATGCCAATGTGGAGGAAGTCGCGCACAAGTTTGAGCGGTACAAGCTGCTGGCCCTGCCGGTGGTGGACGACAAAGATGCCTTGCAGGGCATTATCACGATTGACGACACGCTGGAACAGCTTCTGCCCGACGACTGGCGCAAGCGTTCTTCGGGCGGGGCGCGGACGAAGGGATAGGGCCGCGCCCTTTTTGCGTGCCGGGGGTGTAAAAACCCCCGGCAAAGAAGTGTCCTTCGGACAAAGATAATTAGGACAAAGAGAAGCCAAAGAAGGGCAGGGGCAAGCCCTGCCCCTACAAATCTGCTCCTCACCCGAAGGGTGCTTCCCTGTCGGGGCTTTTTACACCCCCGGCACGCAAAAGGGCGCGGAAGAGTTATCTTCCGCGCCCTTAGTTTGTGTCTTTGCGAGGCTTACTTCAGCAGGTGGGCGGGGAGCTGCTTCTGTCCGGCGACCATCGCCATGAAGTTTTTGGAGGTCAACATCCGGGCGGCGACTTTGATTTTCTTTTTGCCTTTAGGCGTCTGCACGGTCACGGTCTGCAGGTTGACCTGGAAGCGGCGGGCCTTTTGCGGGGCGCGGTGTGCCCACGAGCCGGAGTGCGGGTGGCGGGTCCAGCGGCCTGCCTGGGCTTTGCGCCCGGTGATGTCACATACTCTTGCCATAAAATTATCTGCTCCTGATTGTTTGCGCTGCGTTTTGTTTCAAACTGGGATAATGACCGGTCAGTGTAGCATACGGGCGGCCTCGCTGTCAACCCCGAGGCGGCGGGCCAGCAGGTCAAAAGCCAGCGACAGGCAGAGGCGGGCAAGCGCCGGGTCGTAGCGTTGGCCCTCGTCGCGCAGGAACGCATGGGCGGCGTTGAACTCGTGCCACTCAAAGGAAACGTCCGCCTCGGCCAGCGCGTCGTAGATGACGCGGCGGCCTTCGCGGGGAACGTGCGGGTCCTGCCGCCCGAACACCATCAGCAGCTCACCGCTGATCTCCCCCACCCGGTCCAGCGAGTTGTCGGACTTGCCGAGGCCAAGCGTGCGCGAGTGAATGTCGGTGGCATAGAAGCAAACGCCCGCCTGCACGTCAGGGTGCATCGCCGCCCGAAAGGCTAGATGTCCGCCGAGGCACATTCCGACCGTGCCCAGTTTCCCCGTCCCGTGGGGGTGAGTCTTGAGAAAGTCCAGCACCGCCCGCGCATCGGCATCGTAGGTGGCCACGGACTTTCCCGTTTTGTCCGTATTGCCCCGGTCTGTGCCGGGCGCATCATAGGCCAGCACGGTCCCGGCAGGCTCCAGCTCGTGATAGACTTCGGGGACGGCGACGATGTAGCCTGCCCCGGCAAACAGCGCGGCCAGACGGCGCACCGGGGCAGTGAGCTGATAGATTTCTGAGAACAGCACCAGCCCCGGATAGCGGCCTTCGGCGGCAGGGCGGAGGATACAGGTCCGCATCGGCCCGGAGGGTGTCGGCAGGTCAACAGGTGTATCTTCGGTGATGGTCATAATTTGAGGGCACACGGGGCTGAACCCCCGTGCTTTGAAGTGCAATTCCCCGCCTGCGCGGGCATAGGACGTTCTTAAATTTCCTCGCCCGCGCAGGCGGGGGCTTGCCCTTATAAAGCACGGGGGTTCAGCCCCGTGGCCTCGGTGTATCCCGCCACGCCGCCAGCACGGCCAGCAGCAGGAGCAGAGGCATCTGCACAAACGATGAAATCTGCTCGTACTGATGATGCAGGCCGTCAAAAGTCGCAAAGTCGTTCCGGGCCTGCGCGGCGTCTAGCGCGGGTGTCAGCGACAGGCCCAGATACAGTGAGGACAGCAACAGCAGCGCGGACACAGATAGGCAGGCCAGCGCCGGGCGGCGCGGGGCGCTTTTCAGGAGCAACGCCCCGGTCAAGAGGAGCAGCACGCCGCAGACATCGCACAGCACGACGAACAGCTTGAGGCTGCCGCCGACCACGCCGCCCGCGACGGCGTTCTGCAGGGCCGTGTCCCCGGCGAATGCAGGCAGGGAGCGGGTCAGGTGGAACGCTGTCGGGGCAACCAGTGCGCCAATGGCAATCAGGCCGCCGAGCCAGAGGCCGAGGGCGATGGCGTGCAGGGCGCGGGCGGCGAGTGTCAGCACGGACGCCGCCGTCACGATTGGGGAACCGACGAGGGTGGCAGGCGGGTCGTGTCGCCGTCCATCCATTCCACCACCTCGGCCAGCGGGACCTTATGCTGCCAGCCATCACGCAGGCTTTTAAGCTGCACCACGCCGGACGCGATCTCGTCCTCGCCGATGATGATCGCGTAGCCCGCGCCGGAGCGGCCTGCCGCCCGCATCTGCGACTTCATGGACTTGGCCCCGTACTCAGTCTCGGCGGCGATCCCCGCCGCTCGGAGCTGCGCTAGCAGCTTGACGCCTGCCGGACGGGCAGCGTCGCCCAGCGTGATCACCTGCGCGGTCGGCGCAGGTGGCGGCGGCATATCGACGTTTAACGCCTGCAAGGCAATCAGTGCCCGCTCGACGCCCAGCCCAAAGCCGATGCCAGGCGTGGGCGGGCCGCCGATCTGCTCCACGAGCTGATTGTAGCGCCCGCCGCCGCCGAGTGCGTTCTGGGCGCCGAGATCGGGCGACTGGATTTCAAACGCCGTTTTGGTGTAGTAATCGAAGCCACGCACGAGAAACGGGTCCTGCACAAAGGGCACACCGGCGTCGGTCAGATAGCCCAGCAGCGTGGCGTGGTGCGTGCGCTCGTCTTCGGTGAGGTAGTCCGAAAGCAGGGGCGCGTCGGCCAGAATCTCGTTCTCGCGGGGATTTTTGGTATCCAGCAGGCGCAGGGGGTTGGTCTCGTATCTAGCCTGCCCTTCGGGGCTGAACTCGGGCAGGAACGGCAGGACATAGGCTTTCAGGGCCACCAAATACTCGGCGCGGGACTCCGGGGAGCCGACCGAGTTGAGCTTCAGGGTCAGATTGCGGATGCCGATAGCGCGGAAGAAGGCCAGGGCCAGCTCGATCACTTCGGCATCCAGCGCCGGGTCGTCCGTGCCGAGAGCTTCGACGCCGAACTGCTCATGCTGCCGGAAGCGGCCTTTCTGGGGACGCTCGTAGCGAAAGTGCGAGGCGCAGTAAAAGAGCTTGGCAACGCCGCCCTGGGCGTGGAGAGAGTTCTGGACATAGGCCCGCAGGACCGGCGCGGTGCTTTCCGGGCGCAGAGTGAGCGAGTCGCCGCCTTTGGTCTCAAACGTATACATCTCTTTGGAGACGATGTCGGTTTCTTCGCCTACCGAGCGCGTGATCAGCTCGGTGGCCTCAAAGACCGGGGTGCGAATTTCGCCGTAGCCGTACAGGCGGCACAGAGCGCGGAAGCGGTCTTCCAGCGTCTGGCGTTTGTGGCTGTCGTCTTCCCAGGCGGCAGCGCCGGGGTAGAGGTCGTGCGTTCCTTTAGGGCGTGGGTATTTAAGAGGCATAATGACACTTGCCCCCGGATTGAAATCCGGGGCTGGCTGTTGTGAATGTCCACCTTCGTGGACATAGGAACCGCTTAACGATATCCAGTCTTATGTCCGCGCAGGCGGACAATCGCACTTGATAGCCCCGGATCTCAATCCGGGGGCGCGAAGAGAAGAGCGGAGGGACCCCGCCCCTACGTTCTATTCGGCTGTCCGGCGGGCGCATTATTCGGTCCCCGCCCCACCTTCCGTGTACTCCCCAATGCGCCGGAACTTCTCGTAGCGGCGGGCCAGCAGCGCGGGCGTTGGCACGTCGCGCAGGGGGCGCAGGGCGGCCAGAATAGCCTCTTTGACGTTGGCGGCGGACTCGGCCCAGTCGCGGTGCGCCCCGCCCAGCGGCTCGGGAATTATGGTATCGATGATGCCCAGCTCGCAGGCGCGTTGGGCGGTCAAATTGAGAGCCTCGGCGGCATCGGCTTTGCGCTCCGGGTCGCGCCACAAAATCGCCGCGCAGCCTTCGGGCGGGATGACCGAGTAAACGGCGTGTTCCAGCATCAGAACGCGGTCAGCCACGGCGATGCCCAGAGCGCCGCCGCTGCCGCCTTCGCCGATAATCACCGAGACGATGGGCACAGGCAGGACAGACATCTCGTACATGGAGCGGGCGATAGCCTCCGAGATGCCGCGCTCGTCGGCGGCGATGTCGGCGGCGGCGGCGGCGGTGTCTACCAGGGTGACCACCGGGATGCCGAACTTGGCAGCCATCGCCATCACGCGCCCGGCTTTGCGGAAGCCTTCGGGGCGGGCGGAGCCGAAGTTGCGGAACTGCCGCTGCTTGATGTCCCGGCCCTTCTGATGGCCGATCACGGCCACCGGCAGGCCGTCGAGCTTGGCGAGGCCGGCCACAATCGCGCCGTCATCGGCCCCGAGGCGGTCGCCGTGCAGCTCGGTCCAGTCTTCAAAGATCGTGCCGATATAATCCAGCGAGTAGGGGCGCTTCAAGTGGCGGGCCAGCAGCACCTTATCCCACGACGTCAGCCGGGCGAAGAAATGCGACACGAGGGCCGTCCGATGGTTATCTAAATCAGCAATCTGCGCGGGCAGGTCGGGCTTGTTCTGCGGGTTGTCCCGGTCGGCGACAACCTGACGCAGCTTGGCGAGGTTGTCGTCCAGCTCGGCAATCGACTTCTCAAAATCCAGGACATTCGGACTAGCCATGCGTCGCCCCCAGACCTGAAATCGTCAGCGTGCCATTGGTTCCGTGCAGGCCGGACGCGGAGGCATGGAGCGGGACATCGGCGGGGCGGCCCGTCAGCAGGGACAGCAGTGTGGCGAGCGTCTGCGGGAGATCGCGGCGGGCGACGACGGCGTCAATCTGGCCGTGGGCAAGCTGCCATTCGGCGGTTTGATAGTCTTCCGGGGGCTTCTGCACGGTGGCCTGTGCGACGACCCGCGCTCCGGCAAACCCGATGGTCGCGCCCGGCTCGGCCAGGTGAATATCGCCGAGCGACGCATAGGAGGCCAGAACGCCCGCCATGGTGGCATCGGTCATTACGACAAGGTAGGGGAGCCTGGCTTCAGCCAGGCGGGCGGCGGCGGCAGAAGTCTTTGCCATCTGCATTAAAGACAAGAGGCCCTCCTGCATTCGCGCTCCGCCCGAGGCGGTGAACAGCACAACCGGCAGGCGGCGGGCAATGCCCGCTTCCATTGCGCGGACGATCTTTTCGCCCGCGACAGACCCCATCGAGCCTCCCATGAAGCGGAAGTCGGTGACGCCCAGCACGAGTGGGACGCCCGACACAGTGGCAGTGCCAATCACGCTGCCGTCGCCGAGGCCGGTCACGGCCACGCTTTTGGCGAGCTTGGCGGGGTAATCGGCAAAGCCGAGCGGGTCCACGGAGCGCAGCTCTTCGAACAGCTCCTCCCAGGAGCCTTCGTCGGCGGTGTAAGCGATGCGCTCGTGGGCCGTGAGCTTGTGGTGAAAGCCGCAGAGCGGGCAGACTTTCAGGTTCTTGTCAAACTCTTTGGTGAACAAAATCTCGCCGCAGTGGGCGCATTTGGTCGCCACGCCGTCCGGCACAAGCACGGCGCTTTCGGCGGCGGGGGCAACAGGGAACTTGGATTTTCGGCGAAACCATCCGTCGGGGGGCATAAACAAACCTCGCTGGCGTGTCTTCTCTCTGGATCAGTGGGAACCGGGAAGCCGCACGGCTTACCAGTATACCCCTGATAGACACAAAAAAGCGAGATTTGTTTCACGCACCAGCAGGACTAATGCGCCAGTGCAAGGCGCACGGGCCGGGCCAGCAGCGGGGGCGAGGGCGGCGGGTCGGATGGATACGGCAGGGTCGAAAACGCGGCGGTGGCACAGGTGACCAGCGCAAGAAAATATCCCGCAAAGCGGCGTACAGACATAGCAGAGCTTCCCTTTCCAGAGACATAACACGGCAAACACTGAAACAGTTACCGGCTCGGAAAATTGCCGGGACCAGCGGGTTAGCTGTATTGTCGGAAGGAAGCAGAATATCTTGAGGGAGAGCGATTACACGCCGACCAGTGAGCGTCGGCGGGAGGCAGTGGCGGGAGCGGGTGTCGGAGCCGTACCGGAGCCATAGCCAAGCGTGGAATGGCGCACCACCAGATGGGCGGGGAACACTTCGGCGACGGGAGGCGCGGCGGCATCAGCGAGGCGGCGCACGACAAGCTGCCCGGCAGTTTTGCCGATGCCGTCAAAGTCCTGTGCCATCGTGGTCAGGCCGAGGTCATCCATGCCCGGCGGAACGACGTCGTCGAAGCCGACCAGCGCCACGTCTTCCGGCACGCGCAGGCCGAGGCGGCGCAGCTCGGACACCACCGGGGGCGCCCAGTAGTCGGCCAGCAGGAACACGGCGGTCGGGGCATCGGGCTGTCCGAACAGCGCCCGCATCGCGCCGGGGTCCAGCCGCAGGCTGCTGCCATGCAGAAGAATGAGGTTGCGGGGGTTAAACTCCAGGCCAGCCTCGGACAGCGCCGCCTGATAGCCGCGCAGACGCTCCGCAGACGCATCGGTAGTTTCCATGCGGGTCAGGTGGGCGATGTGTGTGTGCCCATGCTCGATGAGATGCCGGGTTGCGTCGTAAGCCCCCTGAAAGTTGTCAGTTCCGACAAAATCCATATCCAGCCCTGGCACGCGGCGGTCGATGGCGACGACCGGCATGGCGCTTTGCAGGCTCCGAATCAGCTCTACATTGGCGTGTCCGCCCTCATGCCACAGGACGACGCCCGCAAAGCCGCTTTCCTGGGCATATTTTAGGCACTCGGCTTCTTTTTCGGCGGCTTTCTGGTAGGTGTCAGCGTAGGTATCCAGCACCAGGGGATGGAAGCCGCCGACGGACAGGGTTTCGTTGACCCCGTAAAAGATGTCCGTGAACAGACTGCCGCCAAAGCGGCGGCCCAGCAGAACGCCGACCAGGTGCGACTCGGAGGCCGCGCCGGTGGGGCGAAGGGGCGCGGCGGGCTTGCGTACCGATGGCAGGGCGCGGTGCCGGGCCACATAGCCCAGCACGGAGGCGGCAGTGAGGACATTCTGGCGCGTGCCTTCGGAGACAAAAATGCCGTTCTGGCGGCTGTTCAGCACTGTGGACACCACGGACTGCGAGACTTTGGCCCGTTCGGCGACATCTTTGAGGGTAACAGGTTTCAGAGAAGGCATAGGAAATACATCTTTGGGTTTCATAGCACGAACGCTTCATGGCCTTTATATAAACAGCATATAAATAAACAGAGAGTGAAGTATTCTACCCACAGCGATATTTTATGTCAAGTTCTGTCAGGTTTTCTTTCCAAAACGGGCCAGCATCTGGCTGATTGTCACGAATTGATACCCATCCGCCCGCAGGCCGTCAATGATCGCAGGCAGCGCGGCGACGGTGGAAGGCGTATCTTGATGCAGCAGAATAATTGCCCCCGGCGCAGTGCGGTCTAGAATGCGCTCCCGAATAAAGTCCGGGCCGACGTCTTTGTCGTAGTCTTTCGCGCCGACGGTCCAGGACACGGTGGTGTAGCCGAGAGCTTCCGCGACGTGAAGCACTTTGTCGTTGTACTGGACGCCGGGCGGGCGCATCAGATCGGTGTGGCGTCCCGTGGCCCAGAAGATGTCGCGGTCGCAGAGGCGCAGCTCGTTGGCGATTTCATGCGGTTTGAGCGCGGGCAGGCTTTTGTGGTCGTAGGTATGGTTTCCCAGCTCAAAGCCGTCCTTTGCCAGCAGGCGGGCGACCTCCGGGTGC
Source organism: uncultured Armatimonadales bacterium (assembly GCA_964251675.1). Classification (GTDB taxonomy): domain Bacteria; phylum Armatimonadota; class Armatimonadia; order Armatimonadales; family Capsulimonadaceae; genus JANXMY01. Next base: position 12,728 of record CAXUKS010000011.1, on the reverse strand, counting down.
TGCCGGACGCGCTCACCGACCACAAAAAACGTGGCGGGGACGTTTTTTTCTTTCAGGATCGCCGCAACCTGCGGGCCGTAAGTGGGGTCCGGGCCATCGTCAAAGGTCAGTGCGACTTCGGGCACGTTCGGGCTGCCTTCAGAGAGCAGGGCCAGATGGGGATCATAATGATCAATGCCCTCCCAGTGGCGCACCCATTCAGCGGGATCGAAGACTTTACGCAGGGGCACTTTGCGGCGGGGATTAAGCACCCAGGCGCTCAGGCCAATTCCAGCCACACACAGCACGGCAGCGGCGGCCAGCAGGCGGCGACGGCGAACGTTCATACTATTATTATGGCCGATTATGGCAGATAATCGCGTATTTCTCGCAAGAGGTGCAAACACCGCTTGACGCGGGGGGTATTTATATCCTATAATAAGCAGAGCAACAGGTTTTTAAAATTTTCAGAAACACACTGCGTATCATGAGGGCAGGCCGGGAGGTTCCATGTCTGCCGGGGAGCAGGAAAAAACGCTGCGGGAGCGGCTGCAAAGCGCCTCCGAGGAGCCAGTGTATGTGATCAGTATTGCGGCACGGCTGGCCGGGCTGCCGTCGTGGACCCTGCGGGTTCTGGACAAGGAAGGAATCGTGCGCCCGCGCCGCACCGCCAAAGACCGTCGGCTGTACTCAGACCGGGACCTTGCGCTGCTGGCCCATATCCGGTATCTGTCCGAGGAGCGCGGCGTCAACATGAGCGGCGTCCGGCTGATTCTGGAAATGGAGGGGCTGACAGCCTCCGCCGAGACTGAGCCTGTTCCGTAACTGGCAGCGCCCTTTTTAGCCATTCGATTTCATACATAATTTTAGACTAGACACGCTGCACAAAGGACACCATTCGTTGATTTATCCATCCGCCGATACTATTGAAGACCGGGTCAAGAGCCGTTACTCTCTTGTCGTGCTGTCCGCCAAGCGGGCCAAGCAGATCAAGGAAGGCGCCCCCATACTGATTGACACGGATTCGACCAACCCCCTCACGGTGGCGCTGGAAGAAATCGCGGCGGGCATGGTCACTGCTGTGGAAGTGGACGGCGAGATTGTCCCCACGACTGTGATGCCCGCCGCGCCGCTGGAAGCGACGCGCCGCGCTGACGCGGATGCCACATAGCTTGCACAGTGTCGCAAACGCGTCCATAGCACTTCCATCGTAATTATTTAACTCTCATACGGACGAGAGCAGCGAAAGCAGGAGAACAGGAAAAACAGATGCCGAAATCAGTGGGTATTGACTTGGGAACCACCAACTCCGTCGTTGCCGCCATCGATGAAGCGGGAGAATCGGTCGTCATCACTCTGGCGGAAGGCAGCCGCCTTTGCCCTTCCGTCGTGGGCTTCTCCAAAACCGGAGAGCGCCTAGTAGGACAGCTTGCAAAGCGGCAGGCGATCACCAACCCCGACCGAACCATCTCGTCCATCAAGCGTCAGATGGGAACGCGCTACCGGGTCGGCATTGACGGCGTCGAGTATTCGCCTGAAGAAATCTCGGCGATGATCCTTGCCAAGCTGCGCTCTGATGCCGAAGCGTTCCTGGGCGACGCCGTCACCGAGGCCGTCATTACGGTTCCGGCGTACTTTTCCAATGCCCAGCGCGAGGCCACCAAAGCGGCGGGCCAGATTGCGGGCCTGAGCGTGGTCCGCATCGTCAACGAGCCGACGGCAGCGGCGCTGGCTTACGGGCAGGACAAGGCGGGCGAGCAGACGGTGCTGGTGTGGGACCTCGGCGGCGGCACGTTTGACGTCTCTATTCTAGAGCTGGACAACGGCGTCTTTGAAGTGCGGGCTACCTCCGGTGACACGCATCTCGGCGGCGATGACTGGGATATTCGTATTATTGACTGGATGACCACCGAGTTTAAGCGCGATTCGGGTATTGACCTGACCCAGGACCGGATGGCAATGCAGCGCCTGAAAGAAGCGGCGGAAAAGGCCAAAATCGAGCTGTCCACGCTGCTGACTGCAACGATCAACCTGCCATTTATCTCGTCTACGCCGGATGGCCCCGCGCACCTGGAACTCACGCTGACACGGGCGCAGCTGGAAGACATCACCCGTGATTTGCTGGAGCGAATGGTTGCCCCGACCGAGCAGGCGCTCAACGACTCCAGGCTCAAGCCCTCTGACATTCAGAAAGTGCTGCTGGTCGGCGGCATGACCCGGATGCCTGCCGTGCAGGAGCGTGTCCGGCAGATGTTCGGCCAGGAGCCGCACAAAGGCGTCAACGCCGATGAGATCGTCGCCGTGGGAGCCGCCGTGCAGGCGGGCATTCTGGGCGGTCAGGTCACCAGCATTGTGCTGCTGGACGTTACCCCGCTGTCGATGGGCATTGAAACGCAGGGCGGCGTGTTCACCAAGCTGATTGAACGCAACACGACGATCCCAACGTCCGCCGCGCAGCTTTTCACCACTGCCGTAGACAACCAGAGCGCCGTGGACATTCACGTCCTGCAGGGCGAGCGCGATTTTGCCGTGGACAACAAGCCGCTCGGCAAGTTCCAGCTCACGGGCATCGGCGCGGCCCCACGCGGCGTCCCCAAGATTGAAGTGCTGTTTGATATTGACCAGAACGGCATTGTCCATGTGTCCGCCAAAGACACATCGACGGGAAGCATGCAGAAAGTCACCATCACGGCTTCCAGCGGTCTCGGCACCAATGAAGTCGAGCGCATGGTTCATGAAGCCGACCAGTACCGCAAGGCCGATGAGAAGCGCCGCGAAGAGCAGGAAATCAAAAACAAGGCCGACCAGCAGATCTACACGGCCATGCGGATCGCCGCCGATGCGCGGGGCATGGTCGCGCCCGATTTGATTGAAAGAGTCAATCAGGCCGCCGGCCGCCTGACCGCCGCCACGAACAATTACGACACGGTGGGGGCGCGGCACGGCATGGACGAGCTGAATACGTCGCTCATGGCCCTCAGCACCGCGTTTTATGAGGCCAAAGCCAGCAGCAACGGCAATGGTTCGGCAGGCGCGGCGACAGCCGCCGCTGCGGCCCCGGCGTTCGCCACGCCAGCAGAAGAGGACATGGCGGGCGTCGCCACCGCCGGAGACTTCCCAGACCCCGACGAAGGCAGCCGTATCGACATGGCCGACCTGCTCAAAGACGACGGCGGCGCGACCGGCAGCGACTTCCGGGATGTGTAACTTACCGGGCTGACATCGCCGACGGCCTGACTGCTCCGACTCTGGAACCCCATGCCCCTGTGGCGGTGTTCCTGGTCTGCGGCAGTTGGGCCGTCTTCTTTATTAGGTAATACTTTTTTCGGTATTTTATGGCAACCAAACGCGATTATTACGAAGTGCTGGGCGTCTCCCGTGATGCCTCCGCCGCCGACATCCGCTCGGCCTACCGGAAGCTGGCAGCCCAGCACCATCCGGATGTGAATCCGGGCGACCACACCGCCGAAGACCGCTTCAAAGAGCTGAACGAGGCCCGCGAAGTGCTGTCGTCGCCGGAAAAGCGGCAGGTGTACGACCAGTACGGCCACGACGGGCCGCAGTCGGGCTTTCCCGGCGGCGGCGAGGGCGGCTTCGGCGACATCTTTGATATGTTCTTCGGCGCGGGCGGCGCACGGGCAGGCGGCGGCGGGGGTCGGGCGCAGGCACAGTCCGGCAACGATCTGCGCTTTGATCTGGAAATCACGCTGGAAGAGGCCGCGTTCGGCGTCACCAAATCCCTGCGCCTCACCCGGCTGGAAGCGTGCGAAACCTGCAAAGGCAGCGGCGCGAAGACTGGTACAACCCCGCAAACCTGCGTTGCCTGCGCCGGGGCGGGCCAGGTGCGGCAGGTGCAGAACACCATTCTCGGCTCCTTTGCCACCGTGGTCCCCTGCCCCCGCTGCAAGGGCGACGGCAAGATTATTACCGACCCCTGCTCTACCTGTCGGGGCCAGAGCCGGACGCGGCAGACGGTGGAGCATTCCGTGGAAATCCCGGCAGGTGTGGACACTGGCACGCGGCTGGTGGACCCCGGCCAGGGCGATGCCGGGCCACGCAGCGGCGGGCGCGGCGACCTGTACGTGGTGCTGTCGGTGAAGGCGCATACCCAGTTCACCCGGCGCGGGATGGATCTGCTGCACGAAGCCTCGGTGTCGTTCGCGCAGGCCGCTCTCGGCGACACGTTTGAAGTGCCCATCCTGAACGGAACCGAGCGGCTGACGATCCCGGAAGGGACACAGACCGGGACGCAGTTCCGCCTGCGCGGCAAAGGGTTCCCCGATGTCAACGCCCGCAGCCCGGAGCGCGGCGATCAGATTGTGAGCGTCAAAGTCCGCGTCCCCACAAAGCTGACTGAAGACCAGCGGCGACTGGTGCGCGAGCTTGCGGCGGCCTCGGGCGAGACGTTAGCGCCCCCGGAAGAGCGCGGCTTTTTCAGCAAGCTCCGGGCACGCTGACGTAGAAGCAGGACCCCCTAGCCCCCAATAATGGAGGACTGGAAAAGAGGAAGCCCGTAGGGGCAGGGCTTGCCCTTGCCCTTCCTCTCCGGTTCCTTACCTGGCTCCCCCATGATTGGCGGCGGCGGGGGCTATTCAGAGAAACACACTATGCGCTGGGCGGAAATTATCATAGACGCAGAAGCCGAGGCGACGGATGCCGTCGGCGCGGCGCTGGCCGATGTGGGATGCGCGGGCTTTGAGGTGCGCGACGCCATCGCGCCGCCCTCCGTCGCGGGCTTTCTGCCCGTGGACGACCGGCTGGAAGGCAGGCTCAGTCAGCTTCAGGATGCGCTCCTCGCCCTGCCCGGCTTTGGCGTGAGCGGGGCGGGCACGGCGCTGACCCTGCGGTATGTGGAGGAAGCCGACTGGGCGAATGCCTGGAAAGCGTATTTCAAGCCGTTCCGGGTCGGGCAGCATCTGCTGGTCACGCCGCCCTGGGAGACGCCGGAGCTGTCTGACTCGGACATCCCCCTGGTGATTGACCCCGGCATGGCCTTCGGCACAGGCAGCCACCCCACCACGCAGCTTTGCCTTGTGGCATTGGAAACGTATGTCAGGCCGGGCGTGAGCGTGGCCGACATCGGCACGGGCAGCGGCATTCTGGCGATTGCGGCGGCTAAACTGGGCGCGTCCCCGGTGCGGGCCAACGACAACGACCCGCTGGCCGTGACCATCGCCCGTGAGAACGCCGCTGAGAACGGGGTCATCGTGGAAGTCACCGAGGCCCTGCCCTCCGGCTCCTATGACGTGGTGGTCGCCAACATCTTAGCCGATGTAATTATCGGCCTGTCTTCGGAACTCGCCGCGCTGACCAGGCCTGGCGGCACGTTCATCGCGTCGGGCATTATTGACACCCGCGAGGCTGATGTGCGTCAGGCCGTCGAAGCCGCCGGGTTCCTGTCCCGCGAGACGCACCGGCAGACCGAATGGGTGGCGCTGGTGTTTGAGAAGGCCGCGCCGGGGGAGCCGGGGGTATAAAACCCCCGGCAGAAAAGCTCCGCCACCCTCCGGGCGGAAGAGTGAATGATTGGCCCCTGACCTTCTTTAGCCCGGCAGGGCGTCTACCTGGTATGCCGGGGGTTTTATACCCCCGGCTCCCTGCGGTGCTGACCTGATTTCGATTTTGACTGAAGCTACTGACTGAGTAATTATGACCCGTTTTTTTGTGCGCCCGGAACAGATTTCCGGCAATTTGGTGACATTGGACGGCGATGATTCGCACCACCTGCGGGCGGTGCTGAAGGCGCAGGCGGGGGACAAAATCGCCGTGCTGGACGGCTCCGGGCGCGAGTGGCCTGCGGTGCTGATGGAAGTGGGCAAGACCAAGTCGCTGGCGCAGATGCGGGAGCCGGTGGTTTTAGGCACGGAGCCGGTCACGAAAATCACCGTGGCGCAGGCCCTGCCGAAAGTCGGCGACAAGAGCGAGCAGGTCTGGCAGCGCGGCACGGAAGTCGGCGTGTCCCATTTCTGGGCCTTTGAGAGCGCCCGGAGCCTGACGCACCTGACCGGCGAGCGGCACACGAAGCGTCTGGGGCGGTGGGCGGAGATTATCAAGACGGCGGCGGAGCAGGCGCACCGGGCGGTGCTGCCGACCCTGCGGGCGGACGGGTTTTTATCCGATGTACTGGCGGCGGCCCCGGACTATGACCTGACTCTGCTGGCGCACGAAGAAGGAACGAAGACGCTTCTCAAAGACGCGCTGACCGCACAGCCGATACCGCCGAAGAGCGTGCTGATTATCGTTGGCCCGGAAAGCGGCTTTGGCTTTGATGAGGTGAAGGCCGCCTCGGCAGCCGGGGTGTCGGCGGTGTCTCTCGGGCCACGCACTTTGCGGACGGAAACGGCGGCGCTGGTGATGGCCGCGCAGATTTTGTTTGCGCTGGAACCCACGGCCCTGCCAAACGGAGTCTAAGAGGGACGGAGCATAATTCGGTGTTTGTTGATATTCATAACCATCTGCTGCCAAGTGTGGACGATGGCGCTCGCAGCGTGTCTGAGGCGCTGAAAATGGCGCGGCAGGCGGTCGCGGCGGGCACGGACACGCTGGTAGCAACCCCGCATCGCGGCTGGTATCTGCGGCGCACCTCCCGGCCCGAGGCGGTGCGGGAGCACGTCGCCGCCCTGCAGGAGTCTCTGAACCGGGCCAAGATCGCCCTCAAAGTCGTACCGGGCTTGGAAATCAAGCTGGGGCCGCGTGTGGCCCGTGACCTGACCGAAGGCGAAATCGGGACGCTGGGCGATGCGGGCCGGTGGGCGCTGGTCGAGCCGCCGTTTGACCATCTGCCCGACGACGCTCTGGACAGCGTCAAAGCCATTATTGACGCCGGGTTTCAGATGGTGCTGGCCCACCCGGAGCGGTGCGCGGAAATCCAGACCAGTCTGGCCTATCTGGAAGCCTGCGCCCCGCTGGGCGTCGCGTTCCAGCTCACGAGCGGCAGCCTGCTGGGCCGGTTTGGGCCGCGTGCCCAGGCGACGGCGCAGGCCATTTTGAACCATGCCTGGGACTGGCCGCTCGTGATTGCCTCCGATTCCCACGACCTGCGCGACCGCTCCCCCGGCCTGCTGCGCGAGGCCCGCGACGCCGCCGCCCAGATTGTCGGCGATACCCGCGCTCAGGAGATGGTGGACGCCCGGCCCCGGTCGATGATTACTGCATAGGAAACCGGCACTTCCAGTGCCGGTTTCTTTTTTGCCCCTAAAGTTTCTCCCCTACCCTGCCGATAGTACGGGTATGGACACCAGCACGTTTACAGCCCTCTCGCGGGCGCTCGACCTCGGCTCGGCGCGGCTGCAGGCCGTCTCCAACAACATTTCCAATGTCAACACCCCTGGCTTCAAGCGGCAGGATGCCACGTTTGCCGCGCTGCTTCAGGATGCGAGCGACACTTTGCCACAGGAGACGACCGATCCCCGGCATTTGACGTTCGCCGACGACCCCGGCAATGCCAGTGCGGGGCCGTCGATGACCACGCAAAGCGACGGCTCTATGCGGGCCGATGGCAACAATGTGGATATTGACGCCGAGACCAGCCGCCTGACTGCTGCTGAGATCTATTACAACGGCGCGGCACAACTGATGAGCGGCCAGTTTTCGGCCATGAAATACGTAATCGCAGGGGGACGTTAACGAATGGGATACATGGACACGCTGGCAATCAGCGCCTCGGGCATGACCGCCGAGCGGCTTCGCATGGACGTGGTGGCAAACAACCTCGCCAATGTCAACACCACGCGCACGCCCGGCGGCGGCCCGTTCCGGCGCGAACAGGTGTCGTTTGCCCCGATGGGCACGACGTTCGGCGAGACTCTGGCGGGCCTGTCCGGCGAGGACGAGGACAACGGCACGGTCCACGGCGGCGTGCAGGTGGCGGGCATTGTGCCGGATAGCCGCCCGTTCAAGCGCGTCTACCAGCCCGGCCACCCGGACGCCGATGCCAAAGGCTATGTCAATCTGCCGAACATTGACACCGTCACCGAGATGGTAGACATGATGGGAGCCACCCGCGCCTATGAAGCCAATGTCGCCGCCGTCGGCGCGGTCAAAGGCATGGCGATGAAGGCGATGGAGATTGGCCGCGCCTAGTCGGAGACCCGCAGAACGATTTTGCCCCGCTGGTGGGGCCGCCCGGCCAGCATTTCATGGGCCGTCCGGGCCTCCGCCAGCGGCAGGACCTCGCCGACGGTCGGTGTCAGCGTGCCGGACTGAAGCCGGGCGGCAATCTTGGTCAGCCCCGCTGTGGTGACGGACACATAAAAAAACAGGGCTTTTATATCTGGCCGCCCCGCTTTTTGCGTGTCCGGCAGGGCCACGGCGGACACGCACGTTCCGCCCGGCTTCAGCGCCCCGATCCAGCGTTCCAGGCTTTCCCCGCCCACCAAATCCAGCACGACATCTATCCCGCTGACGCCTTGCTCTGTGCTGGATGCTGAAGCATCCAGCACGCGGTCGGCCCCGAGACTGCGGACGTACTCCGCGTCCTTCGGGCGCACGACGGCGGCAGCATTCGCCCCGGCGCTTTTAGCAAGCTGGACCGCATAGGCGCCGACCACCCCCGCCGCGCCGAGGATCAGAACCTGCGAGCCGCTGCCGACGCTGCCGTGGTCAAAGAGCATCTGCCAGGCGGTGACGGCGACGACCGGCACGGAGGCGGCCTCGATCTGGCTCAGACGCTCGGGCGTCCGGGCAATCATCCCGGCATCGGCGACCGCATACTCGGCATAGGCATTGATAAACAGCGGGTTGGTCGCGCCAAACACCCGGTCGCCCCTTTCAAAATCGGTGACTCCGGGGCCGACGGCCTCGACTATTCCCGCCAGATCGGACCCCAGGGTCAGCGGCACAGTATGCCCGAGGTCGCTGTCGCCTTCGCGGATCAGCGCATCCCAGAGGCCGACCCCTGCCGCCGCCACACGCACCAGCACCTGGCCCGGTCCCGGCTCCGGGCGGGGCGTCTCTTCATAGACCATCGCGTCAATTCCGCCGAACTGATGCACACGCACTGCTTTCATCGCTTTCTCCTTGTTGTCCTCGCTGTCAAAGTTGCTGCAGAGACCTCACCAGTCACGCTTCAAAGCACCGTTCAGAGTGTCGGGGGTGGCCTTCTCCGCTTGCATTCTGATTATACACCCCGCCTCGGCATTGCTGCATGAATAGACGGGCCAAATGCCGCCGAATGCCGGGGGTTTCTACACCCCAGGCACTCTCAACCACACGCTAAACCACGACTCTGGGATTTATCCAGCAACGCCCCCTGCCTTTGTTATGCCTGCCTGTTAAAATAACCTGTGAAACTTGCCGGGGCGTGTGGAACAATCTGCCTGTCCAAGTTTAGAGAAATTTTTATCACGCACGTTTGACAGGAGACACCAATGAGTCTATTTTCTTTGCCGATTTCTCCCATTTCGTCCGTCACCTCCGGGGCGATGAGTTTTGCAAACCCCATTGGGGATGCGCTGGACACGCCCGCAGCGGGGGCCTCTGGGGCACCGTCGTTTGCAGCGACGCTGGAAAGCGCCTTTGGGGCGGTCAACGACAAAATGGGCCGCGCCTCGGATCTGGCGCAGTCGTTCGCCAAAGGCAAGACCAGCGATGTGCATTCGGTGATGATCGCCTCGGAGCAGGCGACGATTGCGCTGCAAATGACGACGCAGATCCGCAACAAGGCTGTGGACGCTTATCAGGAAATCATGCGGATCAGTATGTAGAGGCGTTTTGATGCGGTCCAGGGTTAGCGGGAGAGTGGAATGCCGGTAATGACACAGTGGATGGACGGGCTGAAGGCGTGGTGGGCGGCGGCGACGCCAGCGACACGGGCGATGGCGACGGGACTGGCGCTGCTGGTCGTGGTCGGCCTGGGCGTGGCGGCGTCGCTGGCAGCCTCGCCGGACTGGCGCCCCATCTACCACGGGGTCAGCGGCAAGGATGCGGCGGCGATTGAAACGGTGCTGCGCGACCATTCCATTCAGATGCACTTTGATGACAAGGACGGCATGATCTCGGTTCCCGGCAAGGACGAAGGCAACGCGCATATGTATATCGAGTCGGCCAGCATTCTGTCCAAAGACAGCGCGGTGGTCGGCATCGAATCTCTCAAAAATCTGGGCTTCGGGATTTCGTCGCAGAATGAAAGCCAGCAGATACTCGCCGCCAATGAAGGCGAGCTGTCTCGGAAGCTGATGCGGCTCGACCCCGTGCAGTCCGCCGCTGTGTCCATCACTCTGCCCAGCACGTCCGCGTTTGTCGGGACCGACAAGCCGCCCACGGCGGCGGTGCTGCTGACCCTGAAACCCGGCGAGACGCTGTCCAATTTGCAGGTCAAGGGTATCGTCAATCTCGTCGCCCATTCGGTGACGGATTTGACGCCCGCCAATGTCACGCTGACCGACCAGAGCGGCGTCCCCCTGTGGACGGACAACGGAACCGGCGACCCCGGCACGGATGAGCCGTCTAAAAAGAACGCCCAGTTCAGCGAGACCGAAGGCAAGCGGCTTCAGGCCATGCTCGACAACACGTTTGGGCCGCGTAAAACCGTCGTCACTGTCACGGCAGAACTCAATTTTGACCAGATACATAAAGACGAAACCAACCATCCCCTCCCCGTTGGCGGGGCGGCGGGCACAATAGTCAGCACACGTACCTCGGAAGAAAACTACTCCGGCGCGGGTGCTCCTCCCGCTGTCGGCGGCATTGCCGGGTCGGGCAGCAATTTAAATGCTCCGTCCTACCAGACCGGCGGCACGTCTAGCGGCGGCGGCAAGTACACCAAGACCGACACCACTGAAAACCACGAAACCAACGTTTCCCACACCGTCACCAATGTTGCTCCCGGCGCGGTCCGCAAAGAGTCCGTGGCCGCTCTGGTAGACACCAGCATTCCCGCCGAGAATATCGCCAAAATCAAAGACATCATCGGCTCGGCGATTTTAGCGCAGCCCGGCGACACTTCGCGGTTGGTGTCCGTCCAGCAGATAGCTTTTGACACCAGCGCCCAGAAGGCGCAGGATGCCCAAATGAAAGCGCAGGCCACGCAGGTGCTGATGGGCAATATCGCCCGCGCCCTGGCTGTGTGCGTCGTCGCGGTGGTGCTGCTGGTCCTGCTGACTAAAGGCACAGGCCGCAAGGGTGTCCCAGGTCAGGCTGCAAATGAGCCTCAGCTTGCGCTGGCGGGCGGCGGCGCGAATCTCGGCTACTTGAACGGCGCAGCACCCGATTTGGAGATGGCAGCTATTCTCGGCCACTCCCCGAGCAGCCGGGATTTAGCGCAGATGGCCGACGAACGCCCGCTGACGGTGGAAGATGTGCTGTCTGAGATGCCGGACCCCGAAGGCCGCCCGCGCCGCCGCGCCCGCGCCCCGTCGATTGAGGAGCAGCAGGATCTGAAGATGGAAAGTATCCGCACGATGGTCGATGCCCATCCCGAAAGCGTCGCCCTGCTGATGAAGGGCTGGATGGCCGACGACACGAAGGTTTCGTAAGGACCCCTCCCGCTCGTTCCTCGCTCCCTCCCCTGTCAAGGGAGGGCAAAGAAAGAGCCGGAAAAGAGCCATGATGCAGCGGCTTTTGCCTCTTGTCCTCATCTTGACCCTTCCCTAACAGGGGAGGGAGCGAGGAACGAGCGGGAGGGGTCCTGCTCCGAAGATTTATACCAAGAAAGCTACCTCTATGGCACTCCGACAACAGCCGCTCACCAATCGTAAAAAAGCCGCCATTCTCATGGTCGCCCTCGGCCCCGATGCCGCCGGGCAGCTCTTTCCGCATCTGACGCCGGATGAAATTGAGGTCATCAGCGTGGAAGTGGCTCGCATGGGGCGGGTCAACCCGCAGATCAAGGAAAGCGTGATTGAAGAGTTCCATGAGCTGTGTATCGCGCAGGAGTTTATCGCCGAAGGCGGCATGGACGCCGCCCGCGAAATGCTGATGAGCGCCTTTGGCGAGGAAAAAGCGGGTCTGATTGTCGGGCGCGTCCTGCAGGCTATGCAGGTCATGCCGTTTGACTTCCTGAAACGCGCCGATGCCGGCCAGATTACGACGTTTATTCAGAACGAGCACCCGCAGACCATTGCGCTCATTCTGGCCTATCTGGCTCCCGCGCAGGGCGCGGCCATTTTATCCGGGCTGCCACAGGATTTGCGGGCCGAAGTCGCCTGGCGCATTGCCACTTTGGGCAAAACCCCCCCCGAAGTCATCCGCGAAGTCGAAGCCGTTCTGCAAAAGAAGCTGTCTTCCGTCGTCTCCACGGACTTCAGCCAGGCCGGAGGCGTCAAGGTGCTGGTGGAAGTACTGAACTATGTGGACCGTTCCACCGAGAAAACAATTCTCGAATCGCTGTCAGAAAGCAACCCCGAGATCGCCGACGAAGTCAAAAAGAATATGTTTGTCTTCGAGGACATCATTCTGCTGGACGACCGGGCCATTCAGCTCGTTCTCAAAGAAGTGGACACCAAAGAGCTGGCCGTGGCGCTCAAGGGGGTCGGCGAGGGAACACAGGTGCGTATCTTCAAGAATATGTCCGAGCGGGCAGCGGCGATGATGAAGGAAGAAATGGAGTTCATGGGACCGGTTCGCCTGAAGCAGGTGGAAGAAAGCCAGCAGAAGATTGTGTCGATCATCCGAAAGCTGGAAGAGGCCGGAGAGATTATCGTGGCACGCGGCGGCGGCGAGGAGATGATTGCGTAGAGAAAAAGGGGCCAAAGGCCGAGGGGCTGAACCCCCTCGGCCTTTGGAAAGCAATCGACGAATGTCCATGACAC
>CAXUKS010000010.1:0-116647 GCA_964251675.1 uncultured Armatimonadales bacterium | reverse complement strand
GATCATCTCTTCGGTCAGGTCGTCTTCGGGCTGCGCGGAGACCATTTCAATCTCCCCCACCCGCTCGCCGCCAATGCCGAAGATGCCCTGAATGAGCGCCCCTTCGGTCTGCACCACGACGCCTTCCCCGGCAATTGTCTCCGCGACAGTTCCCGACAGATACGCTGTCAGGTTAATAGGCAGGGGCGGCTGCCGGACGCCGACATTGCCCGAGGCCGCACTGATGGTTTCCACCACGCCGCTCACAGGCGACTTGGCCTCCGACTTGAACATCCCGAAGAACGCTTTGGTGGCGGCCAGGATCTGGCCCTTTTCCACCGTGTCCCCTTCTTTGACAATCAGCGTGGCGGGCATTTCGTCGGCATCGATGCCAAGCTGCGCCGCGACTTTGACCGACTGCATCAGCCCCGGCAACGAGGCGCGGGCGACAATCGTGTCCGGCGTCACCGCCTGCCCTGTTTCCACCAGAACGTCACCCTTGAGCGGCAGGCGGCGAAGCCGCTGAATCAGTGTATGGGGGCTGACTTTCAGCCCCGGCGTGTAGGCGCTTCCCAATCTTACTCCTTATTTTGCGCCTGAGTGGCTGTGTGAATGGCTGTGTTCACCCTGAAGACGGAACTTTTCAATCACGGCATGGGCCGTGGCGACATCCTGCCAGCCCAGCACGGTGGTTTCCTTGTCTTCCAGGTCTTTGTAGATGTCGAAAAAATGAACGATCTCTTTGAGGATGTGGGCGGGCAGGTCGGACAGGTGCTCGATGCCCTCAAAGCGCGGGTCAGCGGCGGCCACGGACAGGATTTTCTCATCCGGTCCCTTTTCATCGCGCATCATCAGGACGCCGAGCGGGCGGGCGGCAATCAGGCATCCGGGAAAGGTCGGCTGCGTCGTGATGACCAGAATATCCAGCGGGTCGCCGTCTTCGGCCAGCGTGTCGCAAATCCAGCCGTAGTCAAAGGGATAGAACAAAGGCGAATAGAGCGTTCGGTCCAGCTTGAAGACGCCCAGCTCGTGGTCAAACTCGTATTTGTTAGAGGACCCCTGCGGGATTTCCACGATCATATTTACGATAGTCGGTGCCTGCTCGCCCAGCGGCAGTTCCAGGTAAGGCATAGGGTCTCCAGGTCAAAAGTGTGATCAATAGAGAAAGACCGTCGTTAGTTAAGAGTGCTATTCGGCGGGCGTGTCTCGTTTTCCTTCTCGGCAGAATGCAAAGGCAGGAAGAGGCCCCCCCGCCCCCAATTCTGGGGGAGCCAGAGATCTACCTTCCTTGCTTCGCAGGGTCCTTCCTAAAGGTAGGTCTCTAGGGCGTTTTTAGCCCACCAGCGCCGCCGCTAGAGTAGCCTGTGCGCCGTGGGCGTAGAGACTCTCTAAGTCTTCGGTCAGGTCATGCACCAGCTCCGACGATTGACCAAGAGGACCGAATATGTCCGTCACGGCCAGGAGCGAGCGCGGGTCGGTGCGGCCTGCGCGGGCGAGCGGCTGCAGCTCTCCAAGACGCGGATCGCTGATAGAATAGGCGCGGCCCGACTCGTCTTCGCCCGTCAGGTAGCGCAGCCAGCCTGCCAGCGCCAGCGTCAGCAGGCGGCGGGGGCGACCCTCTTCCATCGCTTTTTCCAGCGCAGGGCGCAGATACTTGGGAAATTTGGGAGCGCCGTCCAGGCACAGCCGCGTGATCTGGTCTTTAATGGCCGGGTTGTCAAACCGGTGCAGCAGCGTCGCTTTGTAGTCCGTCAGGTCAATGCCCGGCACGGGCGGCAGGAGCGGCGTCACTTCGTCGTCCATCAGGCGCGAGATAAACTGCCGGAAGTCCGGGTCGGCCATGACGGCGGGCACGGTCTCAAACCCCGCCAGAGAGCCAAGATACGCCATCGCAAAGTGGCTGCCGTTCAGCAGCCCAAGCTTCATGCTTTCATAGGGGTGAACGTCGGTCACGAACTGCGCCCCGGCAGCCTCCCACGGCGGGCGGCCCTGCGGGAACGTGTCTTCCACAATCCACTGCTGGAACGGCTCGCAGACGACTGGCCAGGCGTCGTCAATGCCAAAATTCGTGCGGACCATTTCCCGGTCACTGCCGGTCGTCTGCGGCGTGATGCGGTCCACCATCGCATTCGGGAACGCGACATTCACGTCTACCCAGGCGGCCAAGTCGGCACTGCGGGCCGACGCGGCGGCGACCAGAGCGCGGCGGGCAGCCTCGCCATTGTGCTGCAGGTTGTCGCAGGACAGCACCGTGAACGGCGGCGTCCCCTGAGCGCGGCGGGTTTCCAACGCAGCGGCGAGGTGCGTCCACGCCGGGCCGGTCGGGTCCTCATAGCCGCCTTCGGTGATGGTCAGCGAGACGATTTTAGTGGTCGGCGCGGCCAGCGCCGCCCGGACTTCAGCATCCTGCTCCGGGGCGAACAGATAGCGGATCAGCGAGCCGACCACGCGGGCCATGTCGCCGTCCGCATCGCGGGTCACCAGCGTATAGAGGCCGTCCTGCGGCACGAGCGCATCGCGCATGGCACGGTCTTCCGGGCGCAGGCCAACGCCCACAATGCCCCAGTCGCCGAGGCCCTGCCGGAGCAGGTCATCGCAATAGACGGCCTCATGGGCGCGGTGAAAGCCGCCGACTCCCAGATGCACAATCGCAGGCACGAGGCTGTCGCGGGAGTAGGTCGGCGTCTGCACGGCGGGCGGCAGACCTGGCAGGGTGTGCGTGTTCAGTCGCGTCATACGCCCATGATACCCGTTTGCTCCCCATTCTTGGAGCCGCTTGAAGCATACAGGCACGGCATTCTGGGTACAACAAAAATTATTATGCGACCCATTATCAGCGAGACACGCTTTAATCGCCTGCTCACCCGCGCCGCCTTGCTTCCCCTGGGCCTGATGGCCCTGCTGTCCGGCCTGCTCATCTGGCAGATTACCAACCTGCTGCGCGTCTTCGCCTGGGTGGACCGCACCGACAAAATTATCGCCCAGGCCAATGTCTCCCAGAAGTTCCTGCTGGACATGGAAACCGGCAAGCGGGGCTACCTGCTAACCTCTGATCCCGCCTATTTGCAGCCCTACACCAATGGCACAGCACAAATTGATCCCGCATTGGCCGCGCTGGCGGCAGGCGTTCAGGACAGCCCTGTCCAGACCCGGCGCGTTCAAAAGATACAAACCTTGCGCGGGCAATGGGGCGCCGATGCCGACGCCAAAATCGCTGCCCTCGCGCCGGGCGCTCCGTTTCTGCGCCAGAAGGCTGGCGTGTCAGCGGGCAAGACGCTGATGGACGCGATGCGGGAGCAGTTTGATGACTTCATCAGCGCCGAAGACGCCATGCGTGTCAACCGCAGCACTGTGGCCCGGCAGACGGCCTGGAATGTCATCACGACGGCCCTGCTGGCGGCGCTGGCCGGGGGCGGTCTGCTGGCCCTGCTGTCCCGGCGGCAGCTTCAGGAGCTGTCCACCGAGTTTTCTGAGGCAACGGCCACAGCGCGGCGTCAGGCACACGTCATCGAAGAGCGGCAGGTCTGGCTGTCTACAGTCCTGCGAAGCCTCGGCGAAGGGGTGCTGGCAACGGATGACACGGGGCGAGTGACCCTGCTGAACCCGCAGGCCGAGGCCATGACCGGCTGGACGCAGGCAGAAGCGGTCGGCCAGCCCATCAGCCAGGTGTTCCGGCTGGAAGGCGGCGACGGCGGCGGGCCGGTTCCGCACGTTCTGGAAACCCGCCAGCCGTTTCAAAGCAGCCGCGACGACCCGGACACGCGCCTGCTGACACGCGGCGGGGCCGCCGTCCCAGTAGAAATGGTCGCTGCGCCGATCACCGGCGGGCAGGATTCCGAGCTGAGCGGCGTTGTGCTGGCATTTCGGGACATCCAGGAACGCAAGGCGTTTGAGCTGGACCTGCTACGGGCCAAAGACGCCGCCGAAGCGTCGAGCCGCACCAAATCGCAGTTCCTCGCCAACATGAGCCATGAGCTGCGAACACCGATGAACGCTATTCTGGGCTATTCGGAGATGCTTCAGGAAGAGGCCGAAGAAGAGGGCTTAAACAGCTTTGTGCCCGACCTGCAAAAAATTCAGGGGGCCGGAAAGCATCTGCTGGCACTGATCAACGACATTCTGGACCTGTCTAAAATCGAAGCAGGCAAAATGGACCTGTATTTGGAAGAGTTCAAAGTCGATGGCATGGCCGCCGAAGTGGCCGCCACGGTCGAGCCGCTGATCACCAAAAAAAACAACGCCCTTCAAGTTCACTGCCCGCCCGAAATCGGCACGATGCGGGCGGATTTGACCAAAGTGCGGCAGTCTCTTTTCAACCTGCTGTCCAACGCCGCCAAGTTCACAGAAGGCGGCGAAATCACACTGAATGTCCATCGGGAAGACGGCGAAGTTCTGTTCGCCGTCCGCGACACCGGCATCGGCATGACCGGGGAGCAGATGGCCGGGCTGTTTGAGGCATTCTCGCAGGCCGACGCCTCGACCACGCGCAAATACGGCGGCACAGGGCTGGGACTTGCCATTACGCGCCGGTTCTGCCGGATGATGGGCGGTGACTGCACGGTAGAAAGTGCGCCGGGCGAAGGATCGGTGTTTACCCTGCGCCTGCCTGTCGCTGTGGCCGACCCGAAGCAGGCTGAGGCCGCGCCAGCGCAGACGGCGTCCGGGCCGGGTCACCCTGAAGATACGCACAACACCGTGGCTATCGATAGAGTGCTGGTGATTGACGACGACCCGAACGCACGGGATTTGATGCGCCGCTATTTGACCAAAGAGGGCTTCCGGGCCGAAACGGCGGCCAGCGGCGAGGAGGGCCTGCGGCTGGCACGTTCGCTGTCGCCCGTGGCAATCACGCTGGATGTGATGATGCCAGGCATGGACGGCTGGGCCGTTTTGCAGCAGCTAAAAGCCGACACACAAACACAGGACATCCCCGTCATTATGATGACGATGGTAGACGACAAAAATCTGGGCTTTTCTCTGGGTGCGACGGATTATCTGACCAAGCCTGTGGACCGAAGCCGGCTGTCCGCCCTGCTGGGCCGCTGCCGCTGCGTGGAAGGCGGCTGCCGCGTACTGCTGGTCGAAGACGACGACGCGACCCGCGAGATGATGCACGAGATGCTGGGGCGCGAAGGCTGGGGCGTGGACGAGGCGATCAACGGCGTCGATGCACTGGCTCAAATGGAAGCGAGCGCCCCCAATTTGATTCTGCTGGACCTGATGATGCCGCAGATGGACGGCTTTGAGTTCGCTCATCGCCTGCGTGAGCGTCCCGAATGGCGCGACATCCCCGTCGTCGTGCTGACCGCCAAAGACATCACCGACGAAGACCGGCAGCGCCTGAACGGGCACGTCCAGAACATTCTGCAAAAAGGAGCTTGGGACCACGATGCCCTGCTCGGACAGATTAAAGAGCTGGTCGCAGCACGGAAGGAAAACGCGCATGGCTAGAATTCTGCTGGTGGAAGACAACGAAGACAACCGGGATATGCTGTCGCGCCGCCTGATCCGCAAAGGCTACGAAGTGTCGCTTGCCGCCGATGGCGGGGCAGGCGTCACTCAGGCCGCCGACTGCCCCGATTTGATTTTGATGGACATGAGCCTGCCCGTTCTGGACGGCTGGGAAGCGACGCGGCGTATCAAGGCCGCCCCTGAAACCGCCGCCATTCCCGTGATTGCCCTGACCGCGCATGCCATGTCCGGCGACCGGGAAAAAGCCGAAGCGGCGGGCTGTGACGACTACGACACCAAGCCTGTGGACCTGCCCCGCCTGCTCGGCAAGATCGAGGCTCTGCTGATGAGATCTCAGGAAACGAAAGCGAGTACCGCGTGAATGAAGAGGCTCTGGCAGATCTGCGCCATGACCTGCGGACACCGATTGGTCATGTGCTGGGCTACGGCGAGATGGTGGCTGAGGAGCTGGAAGGCTCCGAGCGGGCCGACCTGCTGCCGGATGTGGAGCGCATCCGCGAGGCGGGCCGCCGCCTGCTGGCACTGGTGGATGAGCGCCTGACGGCGGAGGCGCTGAGCGCAAATCCGCCCGCCGCCACCTCGGCGCTCTCTGCCGTCCGCCCTGCCCCGCCGGATACGCCCGGCGGCAGCATAATGGCCGAAAGTGAAAACGGCGGCCTGCTGCTCATTGTAGATGACAACGCGGAAAACCGGGATGTGCTGGCGCAGCGTCTGCAGAAGCAGGGGCACTGGCCGGTGACGGCGGCGAGCGGCCCGGAGGCACTGGCTGTGCTGGCGGGGCAGCCGTTTGACGTGATCCTGCTGGACGTGATGATGCCGGAGATGGACGGCTACGAAGTGCTGTCCCGGCTAAAAGCCGACCCGGCGACTCAGCGGCTGCCGGTGATTATGATTTCGGCGCAGGACCAGATGGACAGCATCGTGCGCTGCATTGAACTGGGCGCGGCGGACTACCTGCCGAAGCCCTTCAACCCCACCCTCCTGCGTGCCCGCGTGGGGGCCAGCCTGCGTGAAAAGCGGGCGCGGGACCGCGAGGCTCGCCACACCAAAGAGCTGGCGGCAAGCTACCAAAGGCTTCAGGATTTGGAGCGGCTGCGCGATGATTTAACCCACATGATCGTCCATGACCTGCGGACGCCGCTGACATCGCTGCTGACCGGCCTGCAAACCCTGCCGCTGGTGGGCGAGCTGAACGAAACGCAGGCCGAGATGCTGGACATCGCCACCGACGGCGGCCAGACCTTGCTCGGCATGATCAACGACCTGCTGGACGTGGATAAAATGGAGCAGGAAACGGTTCCGCTGGACCTGGCTCCGCTGACGGCGGCGGCACTGATTGAGCGGGCCTTCACGCAGGTGCGCGGGCTGGCCCAGGCCGGAACGCTGTCTCTGGTGGCCGACGCCCGCACTGATCTTGCGCCCTTCCAGGGTGATGAAGACAAGCTGCGCCGCACGCTGGTCAACCTGCTGGGCAATGCCATCAAGTTTACGCCTCTCGGCGGCACGGTCACAGCGGCGGCGGCCCACGAAGAAGACTGCCTCCGGTTTTCCGTGCGCGACACCGGCGAAGGCATTCCGCCCGACGCGCATGACCGCATTTTTGAGAAGTTCGGGCAGGTGGAAAACCGCAAAGCAGGCCGCAAGATGTCCACGGGCCTGGGGCTGACCTTCTGCAAGCTGGCCGTGCAAGCCCACGGCGGCAAAATCTGGGTGCAGAGCGAGCCAGGCCAGGGCAGCGCGTTTCATTTCACAGTTCCGCTGAACCTCTAACGCTCAGGGGTCAGCGCCCCCGGCGCATCTCATCGCGCCGCATCGGCATGGCATCGATGCGGCTCGTGATTGATTTGAGTGTCACCGGAGACGGCCCGCCATAGGCAACGTTTCCGTCACGGCCAATCAGCAGTACGCGAAAACTGCCTGCTTTGACGTTGTAACGCGCCCGCAGACTCGCCGCGCCGCGCTCTGTGCCGATGATGTCGGTGCGGACCAGATCGCGCTCTTGAAACTTTGCCCGGCTCTGTGTCAGCAGCACGTTTTGCTTCTGGTAGCGGGAGTCGCTGCGGGACGGCGCGAACACCAGCAGCCGCCGGTCCCGCGCCTGCACCGCTCCGGCCAGCGAGGTCAGCGCGGCCATCAGCACCAGCAGTGGATATTTAGTAGTCATGTGCGTGTTATACCCGAAAGAGGCCCCCCCGCCCCCAATTCTGGGGGAGCCAGAAGTTAGGAAAGCACCGTAGGGGCGTTGCTTGCTGCGCCCTCTTCTCTGTATTCATCTGGCTCCCCCAGAATTGGGGCAGGGGGGCCCATCCTACGAGAACCCAAGCACCGGATGCGGCACATATGGCTCTTCCAGGGATCTGATCTCCTCGGGAGACAGCGATACGGACAGGGCCGCCACGGCGTCTTCCAGATGACGCATTTTGGTCGCCCCGACAATCGGCGCGGTCACTGCGGACTGATGCAGCAGCCACGCCAGCGCGATCTGGGCACGCGGCAGGCCCCGCGCCTCAGCCAAAGCCGCGACACGCTCCACCACCTGCTTGTCAGAGTCTTCGGTGGACTTGTACAGCGTTTTGCCGAACTCATCCGTCTCTGCCCGCTCCGTGCTGGCATCCCACGGGCGAGTCAGCTTACCCCGAGCCAATGGACTCCACGGGATGACGCCGATACCCTGGTCCGCGCACAGGCCCAGCATTTCGCGCTCTTCTTCCCGGTACAGCAGGTTGTAATGGTTCTGCATGGACACAAAGCGGGTCCAGCCGTGCTGGTCAGCCACATAGAGCGCCTGGCAGAACTGCCACGCCTGCATGGACGACGCGCCGATATACCGCGCCTTGCCTGCTTTGACGACATCGTGCAAAGTCTCCATCGTTTCTTCAATCGGCGTGTCCGGGTCCCAGCGGTGGATTTGGTACAGGTCCACATAGTCCGTGCCCAGACGGCGCAGGCTGGCATCAATCTCGGCCATAATCGCCTTGCGAGACAGCCCCGCCCCGTTGGCGTCCGGGTGCATCCGGCCATGCACTTTGGTGGCGATTACCACTTCCTCACGTTTGGCGAAGTCCCGGAGGGCACGGCCCGTGATTTCTTCGCTCGTGCCGTCTGAGTAGACATTGGCCGTGTCAAAGAAGTTGATGCCCATCTCCAGCGCCCGCTGAAAGAACGGGCGGCTGTCCTCTTCGCTCAGGGACCACGCATGGCTGCCCCGCTCAGAGACGCCGTAGCTCATGCAGCCCAGGCAAATGCGCGAGACTTTGAGGCCAGTTTTGCCGAGTTTCACATAGTCCATAGATTTCTACTCTTTTCCTGAACCCGGCTCGGCCATCTTGCGGTGCATCTCGGCGGACACCGTGGGCGGCATGAACTCTGAAGCGAGGCCCTGCACTTTGGTCTTCAGGCTGCCCGCAATCACTTTGTCTTTGCCCGCCATCAGGGCATTGAAGCCGTCCCGCGCTACATCGGCGGGATCATCTTTTTTGCTTTCGCCCACCATCGTGTCGTCCATGTCGGCCCGGTGGAAAAAGTCTGTTTCTGTGGGGCCGGGCAGCAGGGCCGTCACGGTCACGCCGGTGTCTTTCAGCTCGTTCCGCAGGGCTTCGGAGAAGGAGAAGATGAACGCTTTGGATGCCCCGTAGACAGCCTCGAACGGCGCGGGCATCAGGCTGGCGACGCTGGCAGTAAACAAGATGCGCCCGGAGCCGCGTGCAGCCATGTCCCGGACGATGTGCTTGGCGAGATGCACCGTAGACGTAACATTGAGGCTAATCATGTTCAGCTCTTCGTCCAAATCCGTCTCGCGGAAGGAGCCGCCGACGCCGACGCCCGCATTGATGGCGATAGCGTCTACGGGACGCCCGGTCGCCTGAATTGCGGCATAAAGAGCGTCTACGTGGGCGGCCAGGGTCAGGTCGCCGCCGACGGCCTGAACAGTCGCGCCGAGCGACTCGATTTCTGTGGTCGCGGCGGGCAGGCCAGCAGGCTCGGCGGCGAGCAGCAGGTCAAAGCCGTTGCGGGCAAACTCTTTGGCAAGCTCCAGGCCGATGCCGCTGGACGCGCCGGTGACGACGGCAAAAGGCTTGGCCGAAGTCGGAGTCGTGGTCGTGCTGTTCATGGTCTTTCCTCGGTTCTAAACAGTGGGCATGATGTACTCGCACTCTTATTTCCCAACAGGGACAAAGCTAAGCATCATGCCCGGCGGCCTGATCGTCCTTGCCTGCTCTGGCTCTCTTCTTAATCTGGCTCCCCCAGAATTGGGGGCGGGGGGGGGCGATCTGGTCTGGGCACAGGCTTTTTGCACAGTTCCTGATCTATTTTTCGCTGTCGGGCCATTCCAATCCATACAGGCCAACGTCTGCGAAGTGGCGACCGTCGCCCTGATGGCGGACATGGGCGGCAATGACGTTTGTGCCGGGATGCAGCAGGGCGGTCATCTTCGCGTCCACCGGGATTGCGTCATAGGAGTGCGTCCATCCGGGGACATGAGCGGCGAGGACTCCGTTGAAGTAGACATCTAAATCCTGGTCGTGATAGGCTGTGAGTTCCACGGTCGGATACGACGCTGGCAGCGTTATCGTTCGGCGCATCCAGAGATTGTCCGTGTTCCAAGCCGTGCGCGGCGTCACGCCCTCATCGTCCGTGCCGAAGCCAGCCGGGCCGCGTTTCCAGCGGGAGTCGTCGAAGCCGGGCGTGTTCCAATCCGCAGGCGGGGCATCGGTCGTATAGCGCCACTCGACCGCGCTTTCTTTGCCTGTTGGGATGAGCGGGTGACGGTCCGGGTTTGGCGGGGAGTGCGTGAAGCCGCTGGAAAGCGAGTAAGGCCGGTCATAGGGCGAGATCGCCCAGCTCTTGTTTGGCTGCGGCCCGACGCGGACATTCCATGTCCCGCCGGACAGGATTTGCGACTCGGCAAACCAGGTCTTGTCGAGAGAGGCACCGTTCAAATTCGCGGACTGAATATACTCATTGGCAGGCGCGGCGGCGGGCGCACTGATGACAAACTGCGTTCCCGTGTGCGGCGCGGACAGGTGAATCACGGCGCGGACAAAACGCGGCGTGCAGACCTCGAAGTAGGGAATGCCAGGGTCTACGGGGTAGAACCCTAGCTGCGTCAGGACATACCAGGCGGACATCGTTCCCAGGTCGTCATTGCCGCCCCCGGCGAGGCCCCCCGGCGTGTCGGTAAAGACCTGATCTGCTGTCTGCGCGACGATATGCTGCGTCTTCCAGGGGCGATTGATATAGTCGTAGAGGAAGGGGGCCTGCAAGTCCGGCTCGTTGGTCGGGTCGTAGAGCTTTTTGTCAAAGAAGTTGTCCAGGCGCCGGTCAAAGGTCTGGGTTCCCCCGATGAGATTGATCAAGCCTTCGACGTCGTGCGGTACGAACCACAAATAGATGTCTTTATTGCCCTCGGTGTAGCCGCCAAACTTGGGGTCCCATTGTCCCTTCATGTCTCTTGCCTGTAGGTAGCCGGTCGCCGGGTTATACATCTCGCGGTACTGAAAAGCGCGGCCAAACAAATAATTGGCGTCTTCGGGCTTGTTCAGCTCCAGGGCAAGATGGCCCAGTGCTGCAAACGACAGATCGTACTCTAAGGCCGACGAGGGGGAAACGTCGGTGTTGAGAGTCACGCCGCCTTTTTCCTCTTCAAAGCCCTGGTAAACGCCGATATGCGAGTGCGGGTCGCCGATTTGGGACTGCTTCCACATATATTTGTAGGCGGTGTCCATGTCGAAGCTGCGGATGCCCGCATTCCACAGGTGGGCCAGGCAGATCGTGAGGGGATCGCCGTTCATCACCACACCAGGCTGATTGAGCTGCGGCCAGCGGTCGATATAGCCAAGCTGCTGGGCCATCTCGGTGAGGGACTGCGCCATGTCCCCGCTGCGCTCCGGCTCAAAAATACCCAGCAGCGGTATCTCGCTCCGGTAGATGTCCCAGCCTGAGAACGTGGCGTAGTAGTGTTTATGGCCTGCCGAAACCGTGTGGATTTTGCTGTCAAAGCCGGTGTAGCGGCCATCGACGTCATCAAAGATCGTCGGCGCGATCAGCGCATGGTACAGGGCCGTGTAGAAGATGCGCCGGTGGTTCGTGGTTCCGCCCTGAACCTCAATCAAGCTCAGTTCTTTGTTCCAGGCCTGCGCGGCTAAATTGCGGTAGCGGGCGAAGTCCCCGCTGGGCATTTCTGCGTTCAGGTTCGCCATTGCGCCTTTGAGGTCCACATAAGACATCCCGATACGCACCTCGACGGTGCGCGGCTTGGCGGCGGCAGGATAGCTGCCGTAGAAACCAATCACAGTTTTGCGGTCGGTCTGCGCGGCATCACCGCTGCCTGCTGTGATCTGGCCGTTCGTCCAGGTCCCATGACTGATAAGGGGCGTGCTGAACTTCATCACGAAGTAGACCGGGATGCCGTTCGTGCTGCCACTGAAGGCCTGGCTGGAAACGTCGCCGGTGACGGTCTGGCTGTCCACATAATGGACGTGGCTGAAGAACGTGGGGCTGTTGGCATAGCTGATCGGCAGCAGGATGTTTGCCTGTTTGCCTGCCGGGAAGACATATTTGAGCATTCCACAGCGGGTGGTGGTCGTCATTTCGGCGTTGATGCCCCAGGGCTGCATCTGGACCTGATAGTATCCCGCTGAGGCGCTTTCATGCTGATGGTCAAACGCGAAGTCGGTATCCGCACGCTCCACTTTGACGGGGCCGGTGGTCGCCGTCATTAGGACCTGTCCCTCGCCGCCAATACCCGCGCCGCTCATCATATTGACCACAAAACCGTGCATCTTCGTGTCGGTGTAAAAGTAGCCGAGGTTGCCCCAGTTGGGACCAAGCTGCATCATGCCGAACGGCGCGACAGCATGGGGAAAGGTGTTGCCGTTGCGGTCGGTCCCGACCAGCGGGTTGACGAGAGCAGCCAGGCTCTGCTTCTGCGGTGTTGGCCCAGTTTGGGCGTGCGAGTGACCAGCGAGAAGCATCAATAGCGGGGCAGCAAGCAAAAGTGGGCGAAGTGTTTTCATGGTTTGTCTCGATTAGTGGTCAGCGTGCCAGCATTCCGGGGACAGAAGCATATCCAGCGTGCCGATTTGGACATCCGCCGTCTGGGCAACCGTCGTATAAAAAATGGCTTCCCGAAGCAATCGCTGCGGCGGCTGAGACAGCAGATGGGCGGCCCCGCCGGTGGCGGTCACAGCGGCGTGGGCGGCGCGGACGGCCAGCACAATCGCAGCGGCGCGGGCATGGAGAGCGTGTTCTTTGTAGTCCGGCAGGTCCGCGCAGGCCCCGCCCCAGGCGAGGGCTTCGCGGCGCACCTGATCAATCTCGCGGGCCAGCTCGTCGGCGGCGTGGGCGAACTCGGCTTTGCCGCGCTTCTCAGCCAGCCCGCGCAGGTAGTGAACACTGCCCCGCGCCCCGCCGAGCGGCAGGTAGACAGGGCCGGAGATGCCGCAGAAGTCCGAGCGGCGCAGGGACTCCGCAGACCGCGTAGACAGCAGGTATTCGTCAGGGACAAACAAGTCGTCCATCGTGATTTCGACAGTGTCCGAAGCGTTCATCACCGCCAGCGGAATGCGTTCCCCCGGCGTCAGTGTGCCGCGCCCCGCGTGTTTGGGCACATAAAAATACGCATGGTCGTTTTCGGGCAGCCGCACTGCGCCGAGAATAAATGAGTCCAGAAGCCCCCAGCCCGTGACCCAGGGAGCCGTGCCCGAAACGAGCCAGCCGCCCTCGGTGGCCGTCGCCGTCACCATCGGCGGGCCGGGGCGGCGCAGGTGGGAGAACGCCACCCCGCACAGCTCCTGCCCCGACGCAAAGCGCGGCAGCTTTTGCCGCTTCAAGTCCTCACTCCGCGCCCCGCCGACAAAGCCGCCGCCCGCATGAAGCTGCTGCTGCACAAACGCCGTGACGCCGCAGGCCGACGCCAGCAGCTCGGCATACTCGCGCCGCGTGGCGTCGTCAGCCCCGAAGCCGCCGAACTCGGGCGAAATGCCCAGCCCAAAGTACCCGGCGTCTGCCAGGAGGCGTACATTGGCTTCCACCTGCCCGTGAATATCGCCCTGGTCGGCAGCCTCGGCATTGGGCCGGAACACGTCGTCGGCGAGCCGCGTGGCGGTTTGTAAAATGTCGTTGTTCATGGTAGGGGCATTGTACCCGAAAGACCCCTCCCCTAACAGGGGAGGGAGCGAGGTACGAGCGGGAGGGGTCTTTCGGGTACACTCTCCCCTTATGGCTAGAATCCTCGTACACACACTCGGCTCGTCGGGCGACTTCAACCCTTTCATGGCGCTGGCGCTGGAGCTGCAAGGACGCGGGCATGACATCCACTGCGCCCTCAGCCCCTCGTTTGCCGAAAAGGCGCGGGCACTGGGCTTCGAGGCGACCGTCGCCGGGGAAGACCCGGACTGGGACTCGGACCTCTTGAAGCGAATGCTGGCCGCGCACACGACTGACCCGATCCAGATTATCTTCAAAGAAGTGCTCATCCCGGCGATTGGCCCCGCCACCCGGTCGCTCACGCCGCTGGCGCGGGAATGCGATCTGTTTCTGTCGCACACCATTCAGCTTGCCGCGCCCGCTGTGGCGGAGCTGGCAGGCGTGCCCTGGGTAAGCGCCAGTGCGGCGACCCTCATTCACGAAACGGGGGCGTACCCGCCGCCGGGCGTCGCCTGGAAGGGCTGCCCGGCATGGCTGACGCGGCTGGGCTGGCAGATTGGCTACACGCTTTTTGCGGGGATGGACGCGCTGGCCGCCGCCGAGTACCGGGCGGTGGGGGTTGCGCCCCGGCCCAATGTCATTTCCGGCGGGGCTTATTCGCGCCTCCTGACGCTGGGGCTGTGGTCACCCGCGTTTTTCCCCCGGCCCGACGACTGGCCGCGCTGGTTTCAGGTGGGCGGCTACGCCCGCTGGGATGGGCCGACGCCTTTGCCCGCCCCGCCGCCGGTGACGGTCGGCGTGGGCCGGACGATTTTGTTCACGCTCGGCTCGTCGGTGGTCAACCACCCCGGCGAGTTCTGGCAGACGGCACTTGCGGCGATTGCGCCGACGGACTGGAACGCGGTGCTTCTGGGCGCTCCCGCCGATTTTTCGATTCCCGAGTCTTTGCGTTCGCGGGTGCAGGCCGTGCGCTATGCGCCCTATGCCGATGTGTTCCCAAAAGTGGATGCCGTGGTGCATCAGGGCGGCGTGGGAACGACGCAGGCGGCGTGCTATTATGGGGTCCCGGCGCTGATTGTGCCGCGTGGGTTTGACCAGTTCGAAAACGCCGCGCACGGGCAGCGCGAAGGCTGGGGCCTGCGCCTGATGCCCGCTGGCTTCACGCCGCACAGCCTGCGGACGCGGCTGAAACGCCTGCTGGCGTCGCCGGAGATTGCCGCAAACGTGGACGCTCTGGGCCGCGAGATGCGGGCCGAGATGGGCGTCCAGCGCAGCGCCGACCTGGTGGAGGACGCCCTGCGCCGGGCGCGGAAACCTTGACAGTCGGCTATGCGTATTGTATACTGATACGACTAGTTTGCCGTGCGAGGGGTTGAAAACCCCTCGCATTCGGCACAGCCATTATTTACGACACTTTAACGGCGACGCTCATACAGCGAAGTCTTCGCGGAGGAAGAATTGAAGCAGCAGAAAACCTGGGGGCTGGTCATCTTAGTGCTGACCGTGTTCGCCGCCCTCATCGTCGCCAACAAGCCGATCAAACTCGGCAGCTTTACACTGCTCGGACACCATCCGGCCAAATACGGCCTGGACATCCGGGGCGGGGCGCGGGTCACCTACCGCGCCATGACCGAGGTTGCCCCCACGGTCACCTATGATCAGGCTACCATTCAGAAAATTCTGGAAACGCGCCTGACGTCGCTCGGCATCAGCGAGTTTGTCATTCAGCCGCGCCCGCAGGAAAAGCAGTTTGTCGTTGAAATCCCCGATGTCAAAAACATCGACGCGGTTTTGCAGCAAATCGGCACGACGGCGCAGATGACGTTCTATTACTTTGCCGATGTGCAGTCGCAGCGCAACCAGAACGCGCCGCTGGCACTGAACAAAGGCAACGCATTCACAGTTTTAAAGCCCTGGTACGGCTTCAAGCAGTTTGAAACGTTCCGCGACGGCAAGCAGGTCAAAGACGATTGGGCCGCACTGCTGGCACAGGCTGCCACAAATACGGCGGGTTCCGGCATGACCCTTTACGCCTCGCCCGCGCCGAACGAGACTCAGCAAAAGCTGCTCGGGGCCAATTATAACACACTGGTCTCTCCCGCCCCGGTCTACTTCAATGCCGCGCAGATGCAGAAAGCCGCCGCGCTGAATAAGGAGCTGACCGGCTGGAACGCCCTCCTGTTTGACTCGGTCGCCGCCAACGGCGGTCAGCCCGTTCTGACCGGCGCGGAGCTGCTGCCCAATTCTCAGGCGCAGATCGGTCAAAACAGCCAGCCCGCTGTGACGCAGGAGTTTAATGCTTCCGGCACGCAGAAGTTCGGGCAGTTTACCTCGGCCCATATCGGCGAGCTGATGGGCATTGTGCTGGACGATTCGCTGCTGTCCGCGCCCAACATTGAAAGCGCCATCACGGATGGGCACGGGCAGATCTCCGGCGGCTTTGCCACCCTCAACGAGGCGCAGTCGCTGGCGAACCTCCTGAATGCCGGAGCACTGCCGATCCCTTTGCAGCAGGTGTCTATTGACGACCTCGGCGCGACGCTCGGCAAGGACGCTGTCCAGCAGAGCATTACGGCGGGCCTGGTCGGCGTCGCGCTGGTTCTGCTGTTCATGCTGGTCTATTATCGACTGCCCGGACTGCTGGCGGACATCGCGCTCCTGATCTATGCGCTGTTCTCGCTGGCGATTTTCCGGGGGGCCTTCCTGCGCTGGATTGGCCTCGACCCGCTGACGCTGACGCTGCCCGGTATCGCCGGTTTCATTCTTTCGATTGGTATGGCGGTTGACGCTAACATTCTTATCTTTGAGCGCCTGAAAGAAGAGATGCGGACCGGCAAGGCCCTGCGCCCGGCCATTGACTCCGCGTTCAAGCGGGCATTCCCGGCCATCCGCGATTCCAATATCTGTACGAGCATTACCTGTGTCGTCCTGCTGTCGCTGGGCACGGCCAGCGTTCGGGGATTTGCGCTGACGCTGCTGATTGGCGTCCTGGTCTCGCTGTTCTCGGCGATCACGGTCACACGGACGCTGCTGTATCTGCTGGTGGAGTGGTTCCCCGGCCTGGCCAAGAACCCGGCCCTGTTCGGGTTGAGCGTCAATTCGCTGGTCGGGCGCACCGTCGGGGACAGCAGTCGTGCGGGCCTGAACATCATCGGGCGGCGCAAGCTGTTCTACTTCATCAGCGCGGCAATTATCGTGCCGGGCGTGCTCTTTCTCGCGCTGGGCGGCCTGAAGCCGGGCATTGAATTTAACAGCGGCTCGAACATTCAGGCGCTCTACACGCGCCCTGTGACGGTCGCCGAAGTCCAGAAGTCGCTGGCCGCACAGAACTTCAAGAACGCGACCGTCCAGCTCGCCAATGACAGCCACTCGGTCATCGCCAGCGTCGCGGAAAAATCCGATGCCTTAAATAAGGCGACGAACCCCATCCACAATCGCCTGGTGGCGGCCCTGAACACCCTTGGCCCGAACCAGGAGCAGTCATTCAGCTCCGTCGACCCCATCGTCTCCGGTCAAGTGACCTCCAATGCCTTCCAGGCGGTGATTGTGGCCTCGGGGCTGATCGTGCTTTATCTGGCTCTGGTCTTCGGCATCGGGGGCTTCGTGGCGGGTCTGCGCCTGGGAACCTCGGCCATTATCGCTCTCCTGCACGATGTTCTGGTGCTGGGCGGCGCGTTCGCTATCTTTGGCTACTTCCTCGGCTGGGAGGTGGACAGCCTGTTCATCACTGCCCTGCTGACGGTGGTAGGTTTCTCGGTCCACAACACGGTTGTCATCTTTGACCGCGTCCGCGAGAACCTGCGGCACAAAGCGCGGGGGGAGGAATTCGAGGGCCTGGTCAACCGTTCCATCGGGCAGACCCTGGCGCGGTCGATCAACACGTCACTGACGGTCGTAATGACCCTGGTGGCTCTGGTCGCTCTGGGCGGGCAGACGACGAGGCTCTTGAACGTTGCCCTGCTTATCGGCATTGTCAGCGGAACCTACTCTTCCGTCTTCAATGCCCCGGCGCTGCTGGTGGACTGGGAAAACTGGCTCGCCAAGCGCCGCGCCAGAGCGCCTGTGGCCATGGCAGCGGCTGACGGTGCGGACGGCGGCGCACAGGTCTACACCGGCAGCGGCAATGGCGGCGGCAGCTCGCGCCCCACCGCGTCTGCCCCGACCCTGTCCACGCCCGGCACAGCCCCGGCCCGGCCCCCGGCTGCTGGCGAAATCCAAATCTCGGCCATCAAAGCCAAGAAAAAGAAGCCGTCGGAGAAGGTATAGGAGGCCCCCCGCCCCCAATAATGGGGGAGCCGGAAGTTGGGAAGGACCCGTAGGGACGCTGCTTGCTGCGCCCTCTTCTCTTATCCTAATTTTCCGACTCCCCCATTATTGGGGGCGGGGGGGGCCTCTTTCCGCTTTCCCCCCGCGCCCTCTGAGTACCTAGACTCAGGAGGGCCGCCCAATTTGGAGAATACACACTTGCCCGAGACGACCCGCTGGATTGAGCCGAGCCGCGACCCCGAAGCCGAGCGGCTGCTGGCGCGGGAGCTGGAAGTTCATCCGCTCACGGCCCGCCTCCTGCGGAACCGGGGGCTGACCGAACCATCAGCGGCGGCGGACTTTCTGTGGCCGGAGCTGTCTCAGCTTTTAGACCCCTTTGGCCTGCCCGACATGGACAAGGCCGCCCGGCGCATCAAAGACGCGCTGGCGACGGGCGAGACGATCTTTGTGTACGGCGATTACGACGTGGACGGCGTCACTTCCACGGCGGTCTATGTGCGGACGCTGACCGCGCTCGGCGCGAAGCTGGAATACCGGGTCCCGCATCGCAAGCGCGACGGCTACGACCTCAAAACTACGTCCATTGACTACGCCCATGCCAAAGGGGCAACGCTGATCATCACCTCGGACTGCGGCGTGCAGGCGCGGGAGCCAGTCGCCTATGCTAACAGCCTCGGCATGACCGTCATTGTCACCGACCACCACGAGCCAGGCGAGACCCTGCCGGATGCCTATGCCGTGGTCAACCCCCACCGGCACGATTCCACCTATGGGTTCCCCAACATTGCCGGGGTTGGCGTGGCCTTCAAGGTCATGCAGGCCGTGGTGCGTCTGATACAACCGACCCACGAAGGGGCGTTTATTCAGAAATTTCTGGATTTGGTGGCCTGCGGGACCGTGGCCGATGTCATGCCCCTGCTCGGCGAAAACCGCGTCTTTGCCTACTACGGCCTGAAACAACTGGCGGCCACACGCAAAGTTGGCCTGCGGGCACTTCTGGACGGCGCGGGCATCAACACAGAGAAGCCGCTGTCCGCCGAGGCCGTCGGCTTCGGCATTGGCCCGCGCATCAACGCCGTCGGTCGTTTGGACGACGCTGCGATTGCGCTGGAAGTCATGCTGACCGGGGACCCGGAAGAGGCGCGTCTGCTGGTCGAAAAGATGAATGCGTTCAATGTGGAACGTCAGCAGGCCCAGCGGCGTATTTTAGAAGAAGCCAAGTTGATTGTCAGCAATCTGGACCTGGATGCCACGCGGGTTCTGGTCATCGCCTCGCCCGGCTGGAACGCGGGCGTCGTCGGCATTGTCGCGGGCAAGCTGGTGGAAGCCTTCGGGCGACCCGCCATCGTGATTGGCCTGAATGACGAAGAAACCTGGGGCAAAGGCTCAGCGCGGTCTCTGCCCGGCTTTGATATGTTCCGGGGCATTCAGCACTGCAAGGACCTGCTGGAAAGCTGCGGCGGGCATGAGATGGCGGCGGGCCTGTCGCTGACACAGGCTAATCTGGCCGAGTTTCAGGCGAAAATCAACGCCCACGCCCACGCGACGATGACCGAGGACGACCTTATTCCGAAAATCTCCCATGACGGCATGATTGACCCGTCTGCGCTGTCTTTGGACCTCTTAGAAGAATGGGCGCGGTTCGCCCCGTTCGGGCAGGCAAACCCGGAGCCGCGTTTTGCGTCTCAATCCCTGCTGGTCTGCGATGCCAAGCGCATCGGCAAGGACATGAGCCATCTGAAAATGCGCGTCCGCGCCGAAGCCATGGACCCGACGGACTGCGTCGCCTGGGGACAGGGCGACTGGGCCGACCGCGCCGGACCGGGCGACTATCTGGAGGCGCTGTACACGCCGCAAATCAACGAATGGAATGGCCGCCGCCTGCTTCAGCTCAATATCAAGGACCTGCGACGACCGGAGTGAGGCAAGACAGGAACCCCTCCCGCTCGTTCCTCGCTCCCTCCCCTGTTAGGGAAGGGTTAGGACTAAGACCAGAAAGACGGGCAGGGGCAAGCCCTGTCCCACGGGTTAGGTCCGAATTATCTGTGCCCTTCCCTAACAGGGGAGGGAGCGAGGAACGAGCGGGAGGGGTCTTGCGCCAATTTAGAAAGACATCCTATGCTACGTTCTGCCCTGCGGCAGCGCCTCCTGCTGGCCGCGCTTCTTTCGATGCTGCTGGCCCTCGCAGGCCGCCCCGTGTCGGCCAAACCGAACGGCGGCTACCTCTGGGAGAAAATTCATGTCACGCAGCAGCTCCCGACCGCGATTTTTGCGCGGCTTGGCCTCACCCACAGCACGCGCAACGGCCTGACCCGCGACGGCAAGAAAGATGTCCCCGACCCGACGTTCCCGGCGGGCATGACTGACATCGTCCCCTATGACGCCGAGAAGCTGTTTATTATCCGGGGCACAGCCTTCGGGCGATCCAGCTTCCGCGCCCGCGTGCAGGCCGCCGACGTCCCTACCCCGCTGGTGACGCTTCATGCAGAGCTGGCCCGGCGGATCGGTGAGACCGAGGAGCCGACTGGTACGGCAGACCAGGAGGGTCTGAAAGATCGCCGTCCGAGTGTCCTCAGCCTGGGCGACGGCGCGGCGGCGCGGGTGTACGAAATCACCACGCGGCAGAATGCCGACGGTACGCTCTGGGTGGCCTGCCGGATTGGCCTGCCCCTGCCGCCCCCGCCGACAGGCGACGCGGGCGCGGTGTTCGTGCCGACGCAGGTGTGGACCACTCCTCTGTCCCGCCGCATTCGCCCCGGCGAGATGGCGGTCTTTGAAGATTTGGCGTCCTACCGGCAGGCGGCAATGCGAAAGCTCGGCCTGTCTCAGTCCGATACGCCTGACGACTATGTGCTGCGCCTGACACCGACGCTGGCGCTGTGACCTACCTTCCTTGCTTCGCAGGGTCCTCCCTAAAGGGAGGATACAGAGGGCAATGCCGTACAATAAAAGCTGCCATTTCTTGTCCTGCTCTGTCCTGATCCTTCCTTTAGGAAGGACCCTGCGAAGCAAGGAAGGTAGGTCTCTTTCGCTCTGGAAACCCTATGCACCCCACCCTGCTACCCCTGCTGCGCTCGCCGGAAACCGGCGGACTGCTGATGCTGGACATCCACAAAACTGACGCCGAAGACATCACAACGGGCGCTTTGCACGATGAGGCCGGCCACACGTACCCCATTGAAGACGGCATCCCCCGCCTGCTGCCCCGCGCCCTGCGCGGCGAGCAGCTTTCCGAAATCGCCGCCCGCGATGCCCAGGTTGGCGACTATGACCGCATGGCGTTTCTGAACTGGTTCGGCAAAGTGGAAATCCCGCTGACCCGCCGCACGCTCGGGCCGCAGAAAGCCGACCGGCTGCTGGAAGCAGGCTGCGGGACGGGGCGCATGACACCCACGCTGTCCGGGGACGTGCGCGAGCTGGTCGCCATTGACTTTTCGTTCGAGTCCCTGCGGGTCTGCCGGGGCAAGCTGAAAGCGGCAGGGATTACAAACACCCATCTGGTGCAGGCCGATTTATGCCGCCTGCCGTTTGCCGACGGCGTCTTTGACCGCGTGGTCTCCTGTCAGGTGCTAGAACATGTCCCCGGCCCCGATGCCCGCGCCGCCGCCGTGGCCGCTCTGGCACGGGTCTTGAAGCCGGGCGGGGCGCTTGCCCTGTCTGCCTACAAACACTCCCTGCTCACCCGCACCTTCGGCCAGAAGGAAGGAATGCACGACGGCGGCATCCCGTTCTTTCGGTTCACCCGTGCCGAGATGCGAAGCACCCTGGGAGCAAAGTTTCAGGTTCACGCCATCACCGGGGCGCTGGTCTATTTGTACCTGGCCCGCTGCAGCCGCTCCTAAAGCTTTCATCTAAAGAACTGCCCCTCTCCTGCCGATACTGGTGGTAACGCAGGAGACTTTTTTGCTATGACCACTACCGTCGCCAACTTCTCCGGGCTGTCGTCCGGCATCGACACCGCCAGTATTATCACGCAGCTTACCACCGTCGCCCAGAAGCCTGTGAAGCTGCTTCAAAGCAAAGACGATACCTATAATGCCAAGCTGGCAACCTGGCAGAGCTTCAACGCCAATCTGCTGTCGCTGCAAGCGTCCGTGCAGACTCTCAATCAGAAGGCCACGTTCAGCGCCGCCAGCGCGTCGTCCTCAGACAGCAGTGTCGCTACCATCACCACCCTGCCCGGCGCGGCCCTCGGTGACCACTCACTCACGGTGACGCAGATTGCCAAAGCCCAGAAAGTTGTCTCCGGCAGCGTCGCCAGCGGCGCAACCGCGCTCGGCCAAAGCGGCAGCTTCACACTCAATGGCAAAACAGTCAGTGTCAGCCAGACCGATTCGCTGTCCGATATTTCCGTCAAAATCAATGCCGCCGGGGCGAGCGTCACCGCCAGTGTCGTCAATGTCGGCACCGGTGACTTCCGGCTGACCCTCACCAGCGCCAAAACGGGCACGCCCAACACCCTGGCCGCCGCCGACACCGGCGGCACGGTCCTCAGCAGTCTGGGACTGGTCACGGCGGGAACAGCCGCCATCCGGCAGCCGCTCAGCGGAACAAAAAATGGAGCGGCCACCTCGGGGGCGGCTTCTCTGTCGCTTTTGAGCGGCACGCAGCCCATCGGCGCACTGCTCGGCATCGCCAGCGGCAGCGCCCCATCAGGGACCTTCCATCTTTCCAATGGCGGGGTCGGCGCGGGTACTGCAGCCGACATTGCGCTGGATTTGAACACAGCCTCGCTGTCAGATTTGGCCGGAGCCATCAACGGCGCCGGGATCACAGGGCTGTCTGCCGAGGTCGTGACCCTGCCCGATGCCTACGGCAACCTGAACCGCATCCATCAGCTCCAGATCACCAGCACGGCGGGGACCGCGCCGGTGTTTACGGACTCGAACGGCGTCCTCGGAACCGTCGGCATTCTTCAGAATCAGTTCACGCATCCGGTCACCAATGCCCAGGATGCGAAATTTAATCTGGACGGACTGGACCTCACCCGCTCGTCGAACTCCGTGGCCGATGCCATTTCCGGCGCGACGGTCACCCTGGTGTCTGGCACGCCAGACAGCCCCGGCACGACCGCGCTGAGCGTCAGCCAGAACACCGATGCCATTGTGGGGGCCGTCACCAATTTTGCCACGGCCTTCAACGCCATCCAGACATTTGTCACCAATCAAAACAAGTTCACCGCCCCCACCGATACCACCAGCGGCAACGCGGGCAACAGCCCCAGCCTGTTCGGTGACAGCACGCTGACTCAGATTCAAAACCAGCTTACCCAGACACTGGGAGCCGTCAGCGGCAAAACCACGCTTCAGGACATCGGCCTGACCCTCGACCAGAACGGCCAGCTTCAGGTGGATTCCAATACGCTGACCCAGGCCCTGCAAGCCGATCCCAGCAAGGTTTCCAATCTGTTTGGCCTGTCTGGCGGCTCCGACAGCCCGCAGGTTCAGTTTGTGCAGGCCAGCGCCAAAACCAAAGCGACCAGCGGCGCGGGGTACTCCGTGGTCATCACGCAGCCCGGCACGCAGTCCTCCGGCGCGGCGGGAACAGCAGGCACGGCGGGCGCGTTCAGCACGGCCCCCGAAACGCTGACCTTCGGCGGAACCCTGTTCCTCTCCCCGGTCAAGCTGACCCTGCCCGTTGGCAGCAGCCTTCAGGACACGGTCAACCTCATCAATACCAGCAGCAGCCTCAACACGCAGGTGTATGCCAGCGTCGATTCCAGCAACCATCTCGTCCTGTCCGCACAGCGGTTCGGTACGGGCGCAGGCTTCACCGTGTCCTCGGACAGAACCGCCGACGGAACAAACTCCGGCATTGGCCCTTCGCTGACCGTCACGGACGGGCAGGATGTGGCCGGAACCATCAACGGTGAAGCAGCCACGGGCCGGGGGCGCACGCTTTCGGGCAATGCCGGCAATGCCACCACCGACAGCCTGCAGCTTCTCGTGACCGCCACCGCCGCGACTCCCGCCGGGCAGTCTCTCGGTCATGTCAGCGTCACCCACGGCGTCGGCGACAGCCTCAATCAGGTGCTGACCAGCATTCTGGACCCGACCAATGGCTCCGTGGCGGGCGCAGAAAACAGCCTGAATGACCAGATCAGCGACACGCAGATTCAGATTCAGAAAATCCAGGACCAGATCAGCACCTACACCGACTATCTTCAGCAGGTGTTCAGCCAGATGGAAACACGCATCAGTTCCCTGAAATCGGCGGGGGACGCCTTCAACGCGCAGGTCGCCGCTCTGGATAATTCTAAAAAGAGCTAGTGATACGAACTCATCCGAGGAGACTTGACAGCACGTTATGAGCCTTCCCAACCCGTATGCCCAGTACCGACAAAACAGCATCGAAACTGCCACTCCGACCCGCATGGTTGTGATGCTCTACGACGGCGCGATCCGTTTTCTAACCCAGGCCCTGCCCGCCATGCACGCCCGCCAGTATGACCGCCAATCGGAGATGATCGGCAAAGCGCAGGAGATTATTGCCCACCTGCGAGATACCCTGGACTTCCACGCGGGCGGCGCAGTCGCCCAGCATCTGGCCCCGCTTTATGCGAACCTGCTCGACAGCCTCACCGACGCAAACATTCACGACCGCCCGGAGCGGGTGCAGCAAGCCATTGACGCCCTGCGCGAGCTGCGCGAGGCATGGGCCGAAGTGGACCGGCAGTGTCAGGCGGGCAAAGTCGCAGGCAGCACTCTGAGTGCCGGGGCTGTGACGCTCCCCGGTGGCCGCGAAGCCGTGGCCGCCTAAGTGCTTTTGTCTACAGAAAGAAAACCAACCATGTCTGCCGCCACTGCCACCGCCGAGCGTGCCAAACTGACCTACATTTTGGAGCTGTCCCGTGAGCAGGTTCACGCCCTGGAAGCTGATGATTTTTCTGCCTTTGACCGAATACTTGCCGCCAAGCGCAGCCTGATTGGCGGCCTGACTGAAACCCGGCATCTGGCTGCCACCGACCCGGCGCTGGCATCCGTCGTTTCCGCCATTCAGGACGCCGACGGCATGGCGCAGCGCCTGCTGTACCGCAAAGTCGGGCGCGTCATGCGCGAGCTAAATGAGCTGAACCAGTACAAGCGGGCACGCGGCGCGTATGCGTCCCGCCTTTCCGCCTCCCCCGGCGGCCTCTCGCCGGACGCCTCGCGCTTTATGGATAGGAAATCCTAGCAGCAAAAAGTTAGCAGCAGCAAACACTGCGGAGCGCCGGGGGGTTAACCCCCGGCGTTTTCTGCTGTCAGGACTGGTCGGGAACTGCGTAAAACCGGGTAAAATGGGTCCAATTAAAGGAGTACAGACCCGATGGCAGACGAGCAGGAGATGACGCAGACACTGGCGCAGGCCGCGCCGGAAGAGATTGACGCCCACAAAAACTTTTTGCAGGCGGCTCTGGGCGAGCTGGGCGGACAGGGCGTGAACGTCGCGGGCCTGCTCGGACAGGCCGGGGTCGGCACGACGGACCCAAATGCCATGTCGCACGGCGACCTACTGGCAACGACGCTGGCGCTGGCACGGCAGCACCCGGAAGTGGTGGCAATGATTGCCGCCCGGTTTCCACAGGCGCAGGGATTGATTACCTCCGTTCTGGGCGGCACGCCGCCGCTGGCTGGCGGCGCTCTCGGCGGCCTGCTGGGACGCTTCGGGTTATAGGTATCCTCCGTGTTCATGGCAGAATTGGAGCAGTCAGAGCCGAAGCCGGCCGCCACGCCGCCGCGTGTGCTGTTTGTCGCCAGCACGAAAAGCCACGGCGGCATTGAAAGCCACTCTGTGGAGATGGCCGCCGCTTTGCGGCGGCGCGGCGTCCCCATCACGTTTGCCTGCCGTCCCGGTGGGGTCGTGGAAGCCTGGAGCCGCGCACGGGGCATCTCCACGCTGCCGTTTTCCCTGCGCAACAGCGGCGATTTGAATGCTTCGCGGCGGCTGGCCCGGCTGATTGATGCTAAAGAGATTGACCTGGTTCACGCCCACTCCCGCCGTGACTATGTCGCCGCTGTGGTGGGAGCCGCCCTCGCCCGCCGCCGCCCCCGGCTGATCCTGCACGCGCATATGCTGCGCCCGCTCGGCGAGCCGCCCCGTGCGGCAGGCCGCTTTTTTGCGTGGGGCGCGGACGCCGTCGCCGCCGTTTCCGGCGCAGCCTGTGATCACCTGCGTCATGAGCACGGCTTTTCCCCGGCATTCGTACATCTGATCCCCAACGGCATTGCGCTGGAAAAATTTGCCCGGCCCGCCTCCCCCGAATACCAGAGTCAGCGGCAGGCGGCGCGGCAGGGCTGGAGCATTCCCGAAGGAACTGTGGTTGTCGGCATGGTCGGGCGGCTGGATGCCAAAGGGCAGGCGGCAGGGCTGGAAGCCGTCGCCGCGCTGGGGTACGCCCATGTCTGGTGCGTCTTTTTAGGCAGCGAGGGAGAGCCGGGCGCACAGGCGGATTTGCAGGCTCGCGCTGCCCGGACGGGCTGGTCGGAGCGGCTGGTGCTGACGGGTCCGCGCACGGATATCCCCACGCTTCTGCCGGGTCTGGACCTGCTGCTGCACCTGCCCGCCGATGAAGCGTTTGGCCTGGCGCTGGCCGAAGCGATGGCAGCGGGGCTGCCCACTGTTGCCACGGACATTGGCGGCTGCCGCGAAGTGATCCGGGCGGGCCGAACCGGCCTGCTCGTGCCGCTGGGTAATGCCGAGGCGCTGCAGGCTGCTCTGGGA
Source organism: uncultured Armatimonadales bacterium (assembly GCA_964251675.1). Lineage (GTDB taxonomy): Bacteria > Armatimonadota > Armatimonadia > Armatimonadales > Capsulimonadaceae > JANXMY01. The sequence goes on along the minus strand of CAXUKS010000010.1, from coordinate 90,082 downwards.
GAGATGCTGAACCCGGTGACCGGCCCCGTCCGCCGCGCCGCCTTCGGGCAGGAGGGACGCCGGGTCGCTGTGGCCGCGCTGTCACAGGACATGCAGATGAGCCGGCTGGAAACGCTGTACGCGGAAGTGCTGGCCCGCCCGCGTGCGGCCCGCTCCGCCCGCGTCCGCCGGGTGCTGCCGCGTGCAGGTCTGGCCGCCGGGGGTCTGGCCGCCGGGGGTCTGGCGCTGGCTGCCTGCGGGCTGACCACCTTTCTGTCAGTGCGTCATATGCGGGCCGTTCTGCCGCCCCCGGTGATGCACACACGCCCGCATCTGGTGGCTCGCCGCGAACACGGCTTCCGCGTGTACCGCTTGATCGCGCCGCAAGGACATACGCCGTGACTTCTGCGCTCTGGTCCCCCGTGCCGATTTTAATGTATCACGCCGTCGAAGACGCGCCGCGCCCCCCGCAATATAAGCACTTTTATGTCACCGCAGGCGAGTTCGCCGGGCAGATGCGGCTGCTGAAATCGTCGGGCTATTCCCCGATTACGTTTGGCACCCTCGCCGCCGCACGCGCCGGGCAATCGGCCCTGCCGCCAAAGCCTGTGCTGCTGACTTTTGACGATGGCTACACTAATTTAAAGACCAATGTTCACCCTCTGCTGCGCTCGCTGGGGTTCCCGTACACCGTGTTTCTGGTCTCGGAACTCGTCGGCAAAACCAATGCCTGGGTCGCCGCCGAAGGCTACGAGCCAGCGCCGCTGCTGGACTGGCCGGACATTCTGGCGATGCAGGCGGAGGGCGGGGTCGAATTTGAAGGCCACACGCAGACGCACCCCCGGCTGGCCGATTTATCCGAGGCCGACGTGTGGCGCGAAGTGACGGGCAGCAAAACGGCGCTGGAACAGAAGCTGGGCAAGCCGCTGACCACGCTCTGCTACCCGTATGGCAGTGTCAGCAACCGCGTGGCCGAGATTGCCGCCGAAGCGGGGTACACGCAGGCTGTCACCACCGAGTTTGGCCGGGTGCGGCCCTCGGATAATCCGCTGCGCCTGCCGCGCATCTCTGTGTACCACACCCCGTACCTGTCGCTGACCTACGGCATCGGCCCGCTGAACTTCCGCTGGCGGCTGGAAACACGAAAGGACACCCGCCCGTGAAATCATCGTCTAAAGCTCTGCTCGGCCTTGCCGCCCTGCTCCTGCTGGCCGTTGTGGCCGTCGTGCTGCTGCGTGCCCCAAATGTGCCGGACCAGGCACAGATTGTGCAGCAGATGGAAACCGCCCGCGCCGCCGGGGAGCGGCGCGACATCAATGGCTTCATGGCCGTGGTCTCACCCCGGTACCACGACTCCAATGTCCCCTCCCCCGTGCAGCTCCGCTTCCTGCTCAACCGGCTTCAGGGCAGCGGGCAGGTCTCCGTCACCCAGACCGTGCCCGTCGTGGATGTCCAGGGCGACACAGCCACGACCACGAACCACCTGCGGATCGTCACCGCCGAGGGCCGCGTTCTCTATGACCACGATGTCGCCCTGCAATGGAAGCGCGAAGACGGGACCCGCTTCGGCGTTCTCCCCACCAAAGTCTGGCGCATCGTCACCGGCGACTACGGCAGCCCCTTTGGGGATTTTTAAGATAAACAGACTGCCTCACGGAAGCGAAGTCACAGCCTTTGCATGGATCGGCGGGGTGAAGGCGAATGCCGACGCCGGAAGCTCCGGGTTGACTCGAATTTGGGTGAACGTTTGAGTGACACTGTGTGTGCGGTCTCCGGTCATCTTCTCTTTCCAGACAAGGCGGCGCAACAGGAAGTCATCACGCCCAATCAGATAATTGGCTGACTGGAAAGGCTCGCCAGAGGCGGTCAGGGCCAGCGTGACAGAAACGGTTTTGATCGGGATACCGTCAATAACGCCGTCCGGCCCCATTGAAAAACTGCCAGCGGCTTCGGTTAAAAATGCAAGCGGGTTGTCGCCTCGCATCATCATTTCCAGCCCCAGGCCAGGGCTGAAAAAGTTGTCCTCAGTGACAAACACTGCGCACGCCTGGTCATAAGCCTGACGCCCCACCGGGGCGGGAATGTGCAGGTAACGGCCCGTCTCGCTGGGGATACGCGCAGACAGCCACTGGCCGTCACAGACCGCGACGGTGTGCTCAACGCCGCGCTTCGAGGACCCGGTCGTCACCACAGAAATTTGATTGGGCAGCGCGTACTTGATCTCGGCGGTGACACGGCTTTCGCTTTTCGCCTCCCCCACAATCTCCTCGACCTTTTCCCCGGATGCCGTATAGGAGTGCAGGCGCTGCTGGGCATCAAACATCTTTTGCATCCATTCGTGTGCCTCGGTGGCTGTTGCAGAGGAAGCCGCTTTAAGCGATTTCGGGGAGACAAGGGAAAAGTCCGGCAGCTCGGAGTTGGGTGTGCCGTGCGTGACAGCCAGCGGCGTGTAGTCAGCGGGCGGTTCCCAGGACAGGGCGGGAGGCAGCGGCTTGTTCAGTCGCAGGCCCGTGACCGTCATCGTTACCAGGCGGCGCTTGTTTGGAGCGGTGAGCGTGAAACTTTGGAGAACGCGGTCGCCAGGCGAGATGAATGCGCTCATCGCAAGTCCGCGAGCCGTGCCAGTGAGAATAATGACCGACGCACCGCCCACGCGGGTGGACCGCGCTGTCGCCGTCCCGCCCGCCGCAAGATACCGCCCGACCGAGTCACGAAACAGGTTGGAAAAGCGGTCCGCGCCCTGCTGCGCCGTGAATTGTTTCAAGGCAGGGTAGAGCGTGTAAAGCGTCTGGCCGTTGTAGACGTAGACGAGGCTCCCGATGCCAGCAATGTTTCCCGGAAGCGCAGGGTCGCCTGTCGTGATTTCGACCCGCTCACGAGCAACCTGACCACTGGGTCGGTTGCTGACCTGAACCGCCATCGTCGTTTTGGTTGGTGTCCCGCCCTGATCAAACCGGATCGTAACCATCCCCTGGATCGTTTTCGCATGGTCATAATTGTCCAGGGATTTTTTGAGGATGCTGACGCCGGACGGCAAGGACCGGGCTGCGGCCTGACAGGCCGGGGTGCAGGTCACCATAATCATTGTAAGCAGTGTGAAGGGCATGAGAAGCGGCTTCATAGAAGTCCTTTCGTGTACTGGTAAAATAGATCATCGCCCCGGCAGAACAGGGTCTGCACTCATCTGCAAAAAGCTATCGTAGCGGCGCCGGTCGATCTGTCCGGTGTCCACGGCGGCGCGGACGGCGCAGCCTAGCTCGGTGCGGTGACGGCAGCCCGCAAAACGGCACTCGCCTAAATAGGGCCGGAACTCGGGAAAGCAGAACTGGATGTCACCCGTGTCCACCTCCCAGAAGTCCACCTGACGCAACCCCGGCGTGTCCGCCACCCATCCGCCGCCGTTCAGGGGGTGCAGCTCGGCAGTGGTGGTTGTGTGACGGCCCGACAGCATGGCATTGTCGATATCCCCCGTCCGAAGCTGAAGGCCCGGCTGCAAGGCATTCAGCAGGCTGCTTTTTCCCGCCCCCGACGGCCCCGCGACCGCCGAAATGCGCCTGCGCAGGGCATCCCGGACGGCCTCAATCCCCTCCCCCGTTTTGGCCGACACCCGGAACACCGGGTAGCCGACTTTCTCATACACCGCAATCTGCGTGTCTACCTCGGGCCGTTCCTCTTCGGTCAGCTTGTCGATTTTGTTGACAATGACACGCGGCGGAATATCGGCGGCTTCGGCCAGCACCAGAAAGCGGTCCAGCAGCCAGAAGTTCGGCGGCGGCGAGGCGGCGGTGATAAAGAGAAACGCCTGATCTAAATTCGCCACCAGCGTGTGCTGTCCGTGCCCGCTCGGGGTCAGGCGGGACAGCTCCGAATGCCGGGGCAGGGTCTCTTCAATCATCGCCAGCTCCGGGTCGAGTTTCACCCGGTCGCCCACGGTCAGCGGGTCCGTCCGGTGACGCTTCCGGGCGGACGTCAGGCGGCGCGGGCTGCCCGCCGACGTCGAAAACGTCAGCTCTTTTTTGAGGTTGCCGCGCAGCTTGCAGGCTACTACCTCGCCCGTGTCGGTCTGGACATAATAGTTGCCGCTGTGGGTCCGAAAAACAGTGCCTTCAATGAGCAAATGCGGGTTCTTTCTGCGGTGTGCGTCCGGGGGCGCGTTTGGGCAATAATCGGCGGGGGTATCCCAAACACATGGCGGGGAGCCAGTCTGGTTTGCCCTGCCCAAAGTATACCTGTGGGAGACACTTTATGGAAACGCGTAAAATCGGCAGCCTCGACGCCTCGGTGGTCGGCCTCGGCTGCAACAACTTTGGCTGGCATATCGACGAGGCCAAAACAAAGGACGTGGTAGATGCCGCTTTGGACATAGGCGTGACATTCTTTGACACCGCCGACATTTACGGCGGCACGAAAAGCGAGGAGTTCCTGGGCCGCGTCCTCAAAGGCCGCCGCGACAAAGTGGTGCTTGCCAGCAAGTTCGGCATGAAAATCGACGATGCCCACGCAGGCGGCGCGAAGCCTGCCTATATTACAGAGGCCATCGAAAACAGCCTGCGGCGGCTGAACACGGACTATCTGGACCTCTACCAAATCCACAAGCCCGACGACAGCATGCCGATTGGTGACACTCTGGAAACATTGCATAGCCTCGTGCAGGCGGGCAAAGTACGCGAAATCGGCTGCTCCAACTTTTCGGCCATTCAGCTTCAGGAGGCCGAGGAAGCAGCGGGCAGCGGGACACGGTTTGTGAGCGTGCAGAACGAATACAGCCTGCTGCACCGGGAGCCGGAAGTGACCGCATTGGATGGGCCGGAATCAGCGGTGCTGGACGAATGCGCGAAGCTGGACATTGCGTTTCTGCCCTACTTCCCCCTCGCCAGCGGCCTGCTGACGGGCAAGTACCGCAAAGGGCAGCCCCTGCCCGAAGGCACACGCATCAAAGCCGACGGCGGCTTTTCCAAGCTGCTGACGGACGAGAACCTAGACATCGTGGAAAAGCTGATTGCCTTCAGCGAGGCCAGAGACCACTCCATTCTGGATTTGGCGTTCTCGTGGCTCCTGCGCCAGCCGACAGTTGCTTCGGTCATTGCGGGCGCGACTTCGCCGCAGCAGATTGAGGGCAACGCCAAAGCCGCAGGCTGGAAGCTGAGCGATGAGGAGCTGAAAGAAGTAAAGGCGATTTTGGGGTAGCAGAATCGAGGGGTTAAAAACCCCTCGCTAGGTCAGGCGTCCTTCGGACGGAGGACAAAGCACAGGAGGGTGCGGCAAGCAGCATCCCTACCTCTTCCACCCGAACGGTGCTTCTCCTAGCGAGGGGTTTTATACCCCCGGCCTTGCCTTGCTCCCTGTCCCTATTTTGCCCGGCAAGAATACATTTTCACAACTGTTCGTTTTTTATATAAAGTGTGGTATAATCAGTTCAACAGTTCATTGTATCCACTTGCTCTCGTCTTTTGCGCCCCCGGCCCCCGCGTCGTCTTATCATACGCTCTCTGGCCCCTCTCTGCTGGCATCTCACGAGAAAGTACGCTGTCCGTTAGGCTCTGTGTCAGTTTTGCTGTGTCAGCTTTCTGAACGGCCCTCGTGCATAAGTGGAAACTTGGAATGCGCCGCCCGTAGTCCTCTTACTCTAAAAAATCATAGGGACTGAATAATTAACGGACGGGTGGCATTCCTCCCCCTTGTGCGGAGGAAAGAAGAAAGAACACACCTTGCAGACATTTACCGAACTGCCGCTGCGCGACGCCATTCAGGCGAACCTTGCGCTGGCCGGCCATACAACCCCGACTGAGATTCAGACGCTTGCCCTGCCCGCCGCCCTGAACGGCCAGGATCTGATCGCCTGCGCCCAGACCGGCGGCGGCAAAACCGCCGTCTTCGCCCTGCCCATTCTCAACAAGCTAGACCGCAGCGAGCAGCGCACGCCCCGCGCCCTGATCCTGGTTCCCACCCGCGAGCTGGCCGTGCAGGTCGAATCGAACTTCAAGCTCTACGGCAAAGGAACCGGCCTGCGCGGCGTCGCCATCTACGGCGGCGCGGGCATGGGCCAGCAGATTGCCACCCTGCGCCGGGGCGTGGACATTATCGTCGCCACCCCCGGACGGCTCTTTGACCATCTGGAACAGGGCAATGTCGATCTGAGCGGCGTGTCTTTGTTCGTCCTAGACGAAGCTGACCGGATGCTGGACATGGGCTTCCTGCCCCAGGTGCAGCGCATCGCCAAGCACCTTCAGACCGAAAACCGGCAGACCATGCTGTTCTCGGCGACGATGGACGGCGATGTCGAGAAGCTGGCCCGCGCCTACTTGAATGACCCGGTCATCATCAACGCTGGACCCCGCTCCACGGTTGTCGCCCAGATTGAGCAGATTGTTCACCGGGTCACTGCTGCCGAAAAGGGCGACCTGCTGCTGACCCTGCTGCATGAAGCCCGCGAAGGCGGCGGCGGGGCGCTGGTGTTCGCCCGCACCCGGCACGGCGTCGACCGACTGGAAAAGACGCTGTCCCAGGCGGGTCTGCGCTCTGGCTCCATCCACGGCGACATCTCGCAGAACCAGCGCGAGCGGGTGCTGGCCCAGTTCCGCACCCAGCGGCTCGACGTTCTGGTGGCGACCGACGTTGCCGCTCGCGGCATTGATGTCCCGCATATCACGCACGTCATCAACTACGACGTGCCGGTGAACGCCGAAGACTACATCCACCGCATTGGCCGCACTGGCCGCGCAGGCCGCTCCGGCAAGGCGCTGACGTTCGTGACCCACGGCGACACACCCCAGCTTCGGGCGATTGAGAAACTGGTCGGCCAGCGTCTTGACCCGAACCCGATTGACCCCAACGAGAACCGCCAGGGCGCCCGTCAGCAGATGCGCCGCTCCCAGGGCAGTGGCCGCACCTACGGCGGCGGCTGGGACGGCGGCGCAATGGCTGGCGGACGCCGCTCCATGCCCGCCCGTCGCGGTCGGTAGTTGATAGATAATCAGAAAGCCCCCCGCCATGTGGCGGGGGGCTTTTTTGCATAGAGGCTGAACTTCACCTGGAAGCAAGTTAAGGATTTCGTCGAGCTTATCTGTAGAATGACATGGGAAAGATTTTTTTCAGTGCAGTAGCATTTACGCGCCGGGAGCGAAAATCGGTTAAAAAGGATTTATGAAAAATAGTTCCTGTAAGAAAAATAATAGGTGGATGATCGCCCTCTGCGCTGTCGGCGTCAGTGTCCTCTGCCACACTGTCCAGGCCGCACCAAATACGCTTAAGTCCGCAGCGTCACCGTCAAAATTAAGCCCAAAGTTAGCACCCAAACTGCCATCAACGCCATCGCCAGCCTATGTGTATATTCCTCTGACCCAGTACGATCCTCCGACCCCGTACAAGTCTGCCAAATCCTTCAATGTCATACTGCAATACAAGCAGAAACCGAATGGCGCACTGGTCCCCCTAATACCTCCCTCTATACCAGTGAAAAGCCCTTATTACTATTTTTGCGCCGTGCATCCCAATGGGCACTTTTTCTACTTGGGCACAAATCCGCTCCGCGTCTACCGGGTCAGTCACAATGGTCAACTTGCCCTGCTGGAACAGCCCCCTGTATTTAAGCAGCCCTCTGTGCCGAAACAACTCCCTGCTTTCCTGCCGCCAATCACCCAGATCACCTTCACCCCAGACGGGCAGTTCTGCTACCTGATCCACCCTCATTACGATCAAGACAATGGAATCGTAGGAGATGATGACCTCATTGCTTGTCGGGTCAGCAAAGACGGATTGCTGCACCCCATCCCCGGCGGGCGCATCAAGGCGGGTAACAAAGTGGCAAGCATGACCGTTGGTCACACCGGCAAATTTCTGTATGTGTCCGTCTACAACTATGATCTGTCTGGCAACCGAGCCTACACCTTGCCCTACCGCATTCGTCCGAATGGGACACTCATTTTGCTCGACCCGCAGGGCAGTGACTCAGATGCCGCCCCTCAACAGTTGACCGCCGCGCCTTCTGACCCGGTGGTGTATCTCGCCAGCGAAGGCGGCCTGTCCACCTGGCAGATTGCGGCAGATGGGACGCTGCATTTCAAGAAGGCGCAGTCTGTATCCATTGCCGTTACGACTTTTGTGATCGACGGGCAGGATCGGTTGGTGTTTGGCCTCGGCCAGCCTGGCATTGAGGCAGACTTCAAAAACCGTCAGTTGGTGGTGTGGGGTCAGTTGGCTGATGGGACGCTGTCGACCCCTTTCAGTTGGTACATGGCAGACGACGGTTTTTTGTACAGCGAGGACACGCTTGTTCCAGAGAAGCACTTTGCCCTTCCGCAGGGCCTTGTTTTCGACCCGGCTTCGCATATGTTGTATGTGCGTGATTCGAGAACAGATCGTGTGTTTCGTTATTTGATCAGTTCAGACGGGATACCGAGATTGCGGGCGCCGTGGCTATCTCTGGGTGTCAAGACAGACGATATACTGATTGGGAACTGCATATTTGTGGGACGCTCTGAATAGAACACGGCCCCCGCCCGATAAAACTTCGTGCTTCTGACACAGGACCCCCTAGCCCCCAAGAATGGGAGGGTTTCTCTATCAGGGGTAGGGGCCACGGGGCTGAACCCCCATGCTTCAAAGTGCAAGCCCCCACCTTCGCGGGCAAAGAGAAGACTTATGGACAATGGCTTTTCCTATGCCCGCGAAGGCGGGGAATTGCTCTTCAAAGCACGGGGGTTCAGCCCCGTGTTGACCAACGCTTTGCCGTATCCCCTTATCCTGTGGGCCGGTCAATCGCGTACAGGCGGCAGGGTTTGCCGTCGTAGGTGATGTCGCGCTGGAAAGTCATGCCGTTCTTTTCAGCGACGCGCAGGGACGTGGCGTTGCCGGGGTCAATGATGGACACGAGGCGCGGCACGGGGAGATGGGCAAACGCCCACTCACGGACGGCGCGGGCGGCTTCGGTCGCCAGGCCCTGCCCCCAGACGTCATGGGCCAGCTTGTAGCCGACTTCGACTTCTTCCCGGAACTCAATCGTCTGCGGGATCAGGCCGCAGAAGCCTAAAAAGCGCCCGTCTGATTTGCGGATAACCGCCCAGGGACTGTAGCCATGCTCTGCCTGCGTTTCCATAAAGAAGCGCACGCTGCGCTCGGCCCACTCGCGGGGGCGGGGGCCGGAGGCATAAAAGCGCATCACGTCGGGGTCGGCTTCAATCGGCGCAAAGCCGTCGATGTCTTCAGGCTGAAAGACGCGCAGGGTCAGACGCTCGGTTTCCAGAATGGTCACGGTCGGTTCCTCCTCGGCAATCACGTTTCAACGCTTTCCGGCCAGCCAGGCCGCCGCGCCCGCGCTGTGGGCGGCGTTCGGCACGGACGTGTCCTGGGCCGCTTCTTCCACCCGGCTCAGCAAATCGGGATACAGGTACACCATGTCGTGCAGGGCGGCAGTCAGCACGCGGGCCGTCTCAATGTCCGGGCGGACATACCGGGCCATGAGGAGCAGCACGTCGACGATCTCAAGGGCCGTGGCTTCCTTCCAGACGCGCACGTTCTGCGAATCCATGAACTGCGCGAGCTGTGACAGGTATACCGGCGGCAGGTACAGCGGCAGGTCGTAGGCCGTCAGCGGCAGCGTGCCGTCAAAGAGCAGCCGCCCCTCGGCGGCATCTGCCACCGTGACACGGGCCGTCAGCAGATCGCGCAGATCGCGCAGGCCCTCTGTGAGCGCGACGACGCCGGGAATGCTTAACTCCTTGACGGCGGCTTCGAACGACAGGTTCAGCCGCCGGTCAAAGAGGAGGTCGGCAGCCTCGTCAAAGCGTGTCAGGATCGGCGCAAGCGACTCCTGCACCGGTGTCGGCAGACTGTCCCAATTGTCCACATAATCAGAGAACACGTTATTTCACCAAATCTTATCTCACCAGATTTTTCAGGACAAAGGCGACATTGGCGGGCCGCTCGGCCAGGCGGCGCATGAAGTAGGGATACCATGAGCCGCCAAAAGGGACGTAGGCACGGACATTGTACCCCTCGGCAGCCAGACCTTCCTGCAAGTCACGCCGGACACCGAGCAGCATCTGGAACTCAAAGCGGTCGCTGGACAGCTTGTGTTCCCGCAGAAACCGCTTGGCCGCGTGGATAATCGCCTCGTCCTGCGTGGCAATGGCCGGGTAGCCGCCGTCCAGAAGCAGCGCGTGCATCTGCCGAAGATACGCGGCGTCCACATCGGCCTTGTCCGGGTAAGCCACCGTGGGCGGCTCGGCATAGGCCCCTTTGACCAGACGGACCCGAACACCCTCAGCAATCAGCAGCTTCAAGTCGGCATCCGTGCGGTGCAGATACGATTGCAGCACGGTCCCGACATTGGCAAACTCGGCGCGGGCGGCCCGGACGATGTCCAGCGTCCGCTGCGTGTAGGCCGAGCCTTCCATATCCACGCGCACGAAAGCGTTTCCTGCCGCCTGGGCCGCCGTCAGAATGCGCCGCAGATGCGTGGCCGCCAACTCGTCCCCGAGGTCCAGCCCCAGCGCGGTCAGTTTAATACTGATGTAGGGCGACGGCAGGCCGCTTTTGGCGAGAGCTTCCAGCACGGCAATATAGGCCGAGGCCGCGCCGTCCGCTTCGGCTTCGGTGGCGACGTTCTCGCCCAGCAGGTCCAGCGCCGTGTTGATGTGATATGCCTGCAATCCCTGCGCGGCGGCCAGCGCCTCGGGCAGGGTTTCCCCGGCGACAAACCGCTGAATCAAGCCTTTAGACAGGCCATTTTTGGAAACTGTCTGCCGAACGGTCGGGTTGTCGGCCAGAGCCAGTAAAAGTGTACGGGCGCTGAGGGGCATAATAACTGTTGCTTTCTGGTAACTGTCTGTCCGCTATCTTGACATTCGGGCGATGCGCGGCCCATAATAAATAATAATGTCCGTCTCTGTAATTATACCCGCCTTCAACGAGGCAGAGCGACTGCCGCTGACATTAAAAGCGACGGCGGAAGTGTTTGCCGCACGCGGCGAGGCGTTTGACATCCTTGTCGTGGACGACGGCAGCACTGACGGCACGGCGCAGCTTGTCGCGGACTTCGCACAGCAGCACCCGGAGTACGCCGTGCAGTGTCTGAGCTACGGCGGCAACCGGGGCAAGGGTTATGCGGTGCGCCACGGAATGCTGCGGGCGACCGGGGACCGCCGCCTGTTCTGCGATGCGGACTTGGCGACGCCCGCCGAAGAGTACGATGTGGTTTTGGCGGCGATGCAGGCAGGGGACGCAGAAATCGGCATCGGCTCGCGGCCTCTGCGCCACTCGCAGCTTCTGGTGCATCAGCCCTGGTACCGCGAAGCCCTCGGGCGCGGCTTTAATCAGGCCGTGCAGATACTCGCTGTGCCTGGTATTGAGGATACGCAGTGCGGCTTCAAGGTCTGGACGGCGCAGGCCGCCGAGGACGTGTTTTCGCGCTGCAGGCTCGACGGCTTTGCCTTTGACAGCGAGGCGCTGTTTATCGCCCGGCGTCTGGGCTATCACATCGCCGAAGTTCCTATTCGCTGGTCACACAAAGACGGCTCCAAAGTCAGCATGGTGCGCGACGGCCTGCGGATGCTCCGCGACCTTGTCTCCATTCGCTGGCTGCACCGGCATTTACAGGCCGCTCCCCCAGCGTCAACTGCCCACCCCAACGTATGAAACACGAAGAATATGAGCGGATGTACCGCTTTGAAGACCGCTACTGGTGGTTTATCGCCCGGCGGCACCTCATCCTTACCCTGCTCGGTCAGCATTACCCGGCGACGGGTGGCCTGCACATCTTAGACATCGGCTGCGGCACCGGCGCAATGCTCGACGACCTCGCCCCCTACGGCTCGGTGGTCGGCGCGGACTTTTCGCCTGAAGCCCTGCAATTCTGCGTCACACGCGGCGTTCACGCCTCCCTGTCGCGGGCCGATGTCCGCCGCCTGCCCTTCGCGGACAGCTCGTTTGACGTGGTGACGGCCATGGATATTATCGAGCATATCGACGACGACAAGGCCGCCGTGTCGGAGATATTCCGCGTGCTGAAGCCCGGCGGGCGCCTGCTGGCAAGCGTCCCCGCCTTTCAATCCCTGTGGAGCGAGCATGACGAGGCCCTGCATCACTTCCGCCGCTACACCTCACCCCGGCTGAAAGATTTATTGCAGCGCGTCGGCCTGTCCGTGGACAAGATTTCTTACACCGTCACCAGCTTGTTCCCGCCTATCTGGGCCTACCGGCAGATGAGCAACCTGCTGCCGAAGCGCCGGGCGGCGGGCGAAAAGAAAGCTAACCTGGTGTCCTTCGCCGGGCCGGTCAATACGGCACTCCTGAAACTGTCGCAGTGGGAGACGGGTCTGGTCAGCCGCCTCAATCTGCCCTTCGGCGTGTCCGTGGTCTGCGTCGCCCGCAAGCCGGAGGCCGGTCATTGAAAAAACGCTGGGGATTGGGAGCGCTCGGGGCAATCGCCGCAGGTCTGCTGGGCTACGCCATCGGCGTGGAGCCGTATGCGATTGAGACGGTCAAGTTCGACCTGTTTTGCCCACGCCTGCCCAAAGAATTTGAAGGCTACACCGTGCTGCAAGTCTCGGATTTGCATATGCGGCAGCGGGGGCGGCGCGAGAAGATCATCGAGCGGCTGATCCGCGCCCTGCCGCCGGTGGATTTGGTGGCCGTCACCGGGGATTTGATCCACACGCCCGCCGGGACCGAGCCATTTCTGGCGCTGGCCCAGGCGTTCCAATCCCAGGACGGCACGTTTGCGGTGTTCGGCAACTCCGAGCACAAAAACGGCGTCCGCCCCTATGCGTTTTCGCGGGCACTGGCCGGACACGGCATCACCCCGCTGATGAACAGCCATGTGATTTTGGAGCGCGGCGACGCACAAATTGTGCTGGCGGGCGTGGACGACCCCGTGAACAACCTGGACCGCCTGAGTGATGCCCTGTCGGGGGCTTCTCCCGACCTGTTCACGCTGGCCCTGATGCACTCGCCCGACTCCGTGGCTGAGGCTGTCCTGCGCGGGGTGGACGTCGTACTGTCCGGCCACACGCACGGCGGGCAGGTCAAGCTGCCGTGGTACGGGGCACTCTACACGCACTCGGTTCTGGGCCGACGCATGAGCGACGGCTACTACGCCAAGAAACGCCTGCGCCGCGCCATCGGCATCCGTCCGGGCCGCACGCAGCTTTATGTCACACGCGGCCTCGGCATCAGCGGCCTGGCCCTGCGCTTCCTCGCCCGCCCTGAGCTGACCATTATCACCTTGCGGCGCGGCCTGCCGCGTTTGGAGCACACCCCATGACCGTACAAGACTATGCCGCCGACCAGACCGAGCGCATCGGAGCAAGCCTCGCCCATTTTGTGGTCACCACCGACCCCGTCCGTCTGGGCTGGGAGGTACCCGCCGAAGGCGGCGGGCACACGCGGTCCATTCTGGATCAGATCGGCGAATGTGTCGGTGTCAACGTCCGCTTTGCCGCCCTCCTGCGCGGCGTGGCTTCTCCCGACGCTCCACTGGCCCCAAGAACCGCCACCGAGGCCGAGGCGCAGATCGTTTCCAGCGCCGGAGAGCTTGCCGACGCCATTCGCGGGGTGGCGGATGACGCGCTGGAAGATGCCGTCCAAACTCCACGCGGCGGGGTGCTCGTCAAAAACTTGATGCTGGCGGCGTATCGCAATATGGCTTACCACGCGGGCCAGATCAATTTCATCCAAGTGCTAGGCGGGGATGCCGAGTTCCATGACCCACCGAACTGGCGATAGGAGAAAAGTCCCTCATGCTGCCGGAACACGTCCGCCACTATCTGCTGACTGATTTGGAGTCCTCTCCCGACGTGCTGGCCCGCCTGCTGCACGGCTTCACTGACTGGGACGCCCGCCCGGACGCTTCGCGGTTCAGCCCGCGTGAGATGGTCGCTCATCTGGCCGACTGGGAAGCGGTGTTTCTGACGCGCCTGATAGACACCCGCGACGCCCCTGACGCTATTTTGCAAGGGCTGGACGAAGGCCAGGTGGCGAGAGACAATGACTACGATCACGCCAACCCCGCCGAGTGCCTGAAGCGTTATGAGTCGGGCCGCGCTGCCATTGTGTTTCTTCTCGGCGGCCTGTCCCCGGAGCAATGGGAGCGGGTGGGAGTGCACACTGAGATCGGCCCGATCACGCTGGAAGCGCAGGCCGTGCTGATTGCCGCCCACGACGGCTACCACCGGCAGCAAGTGCTGGGATTTCTAGAAGTTTGAATCAATAAAGGTGGGAGCATTCAGCTCCCACCTTTTATGTGTTTGAGATGGCGTTGTTGCCTAAATCTCCTGGTCGTGGTTCAGAGTGCCGGGGGTGTGAAAATCCCCGGCAGGGAAGCACCCTTCGGGTGAGGATGAAGAAAGTCACATTCGGCTGGCTTCTCTGTGTCCTCTTATCCTTGTCCGAAGGACACCTCTTTGCCGGGGGTTTCTACACCCCCGGCACTCTGAACCACGACCAGGAGATTTAGGCAACAACGCCGTTTGAGATTATGTGTTTCAGAGCCTGACTAGCGTGGCAGTGTTGCCTTGGGGCGGCGGACGGCGGATGCAAGAACGCTCATTCCGAGAAGAAGGCCCAGCGAGACGGTGGTGGATGCTTCGGGGACAGGCGCAGCGGAGCCATCATCATAGGCACCATCCGTGCGTCCAATCTGCATGAAGCCAAGTACATTGTTGCTGGAATCAAGAAAGGTGGCGGTGAGGGTGCTGAAGTCGTTCTGCGGCAGGGGTACTGAAAAGTGCCGTAGTATTTGCTGTGCATAAGTTGTGCCAAAATGGTAGAATAACGACATCTCAGCAGGCAGGCAGGAAAAATGGCGTATGGGCAAGGGGCGGCTGGAAGCATTCAGCGACGGCGTGTTCGCTATTATTATCACCATTTTGGTGCTGGAACTTAAAGCGCCGGAGGAGGCCACGCTGGCCGCGCTGCGGCCTTTGCTGCCGGTGTTTTTGGGGTATATTCTCAGCTTTATCTATGTCGGCATCTACTGGAATAACCACCACCATTTGTTTCAGGTCGTGAAGAAAGTCAACGGGCCGACCCTGTGGGCCAACTTGTTTCTGCTGTTCTGGCTGTCATTGACGCCGTTTGTGACGGGGTGGATGGGGGAGCACCACACCGAGCCGGGTCCGGTGGCGGTCTACGGCTTTGTGCTGCTGATGGCCGGGGCTGCTTACTTTCTGCTGACACAGGTTCTCACCCACTGTCAAACTGAAAATGCTGCGCTGGCCGCCGCCATCGGCAAGGATGTCAAAGGCAAAATCTCTGTTTTCATTTATCTGGCCGCCATCCCCCTGGCCTTTGTGCGCCCCTGGCTGGCCCTCGTCTTGTATGCCGTGGTCGCCGTCATCTGGTTCATCCCGGACACGCGCATTGAAAAGTCGCGCACGTCAGCCGATACCGGAGACGAGGAGCGTTAGGCGCTTTGTGTCACTGGGTATAGAAAAGTACTCGATGAAGGAGACACACGAATGGGATTTATCACCACCCGCGACAAGACCAATTTATATTACAAGGACTGGGGCACGGGCCGCCCCGTCATTCTCATTCATGGCTGGCCGCTGTCCGCCGATAGCTGGGATGATCAGGCCCTTGCCCTGGTCAACGCTGGCTTCCGCACGATTGCGTATGACCGGCGCGGCTTTGGCCGCTCCGAGCAGCCCTGGGGCGGCTATGATTATGACACCCTGACGGATGACTTGGCCGATGTGATCGAAGCCACCGGCGCGACCGATGCCGCCCTGGTTGGCTTTTCGATGGGCGGTGGCGAAGTCGCCCATTACTTCTCCCGGTATGGCGGCAAGAACGTCTCGCAGGCCGTCCTGGTTTCCTCGGTCGTGCCCTATATGCTACAAACCCCGGACAACCCGAACGGCGTCCCCGCCGCGATGTTTCAGCAGATGACGGACGGCATGAAAGCAGACCGTGCCCACTTCTTCGCGGGCTTCTTCAAAGACTTTTATGGCGTCGGCCTGATCAAGCACCCGGTCAGCGACGAGGTGCTGCAAGACTCGCGCACTATTGCCATGCAGGCCAGCCTCAAAGCAACGCTGGCCTGCGCCGAATCGTTTGGCACCACCGACTTCCGCCCCGACCTGGCTGCTATCAACGTGCCCACGCTGGTCATTCACGGCACTGCCGACCAGACCGTGCCGATTGACGCCACAGGCCGTGCGGCAGCCAAAGGCATCGCGCAGTCCACGCTGATTGAGTATGAGGGAGCGCCGCACGGCCTGTTCGCTACCGAAAAAGAGCGGCTGACCGGCGATCTACTGGCGTTCCTGAAAGGCGTATGAAGACGTCGGGGGCACGATTTACCGCGCCCTCTTTTCGCTCTTAACTGGCCGATACAGAACCTATGAGAACACGCACCGGCGGCGTCAGCCGTGTCCGCTTTATTGAAGTTCTGACCACCACCGTCTGGATGCTGGATGGCGAGCTGTGGCGATTCCGGGAGGGCACGGAGCTGTCCGTGGGTGATGCTAACGATCTTGATTCGCCCGCGCCAATGGTCACCGGGGCTGTTGCGCTGGGCCTCATCAACGCGGGCAAGGCCGACGCGCTGGCCGTGTCCGATTTAGATATAGTGGACGAGGATTGAGTCGAAAAAAGAGGGCGCGATTCATCGCGCCCTCTTTTGATTTTCGGAGAGGCTTCTACAGCACTTTTGCCAGCACGGCATAAGCTTTAGGGCCGACGGCATTCACATCGGGGAACTCATAACGGTTGCCGTCGGTGTCGGTCATCATCAGACGGTTCTGGCCCAGGGGGAACGTGCTGTCGCGCAGGCCGCGCACCAGAAAGCGGCGCGGCCCCCGGTCAGTTTCCACTTCCCATGTCACCACCCCGAAGGCTTCGGAGACGAAAAGCACGCGCTGGATTTGCGGCGTGAAGTAACGCCGCTCCAGCTCCTCGTCTACCACGGCCCGCGAGTCGGCGTCCAGGCCATCTAACGTTACTAGGACACCAATGTCTTTGTCGTCGCCGTCCCGCAGGCCAATGTAGCGGTCCGGGTCCGAGAACGGAAAGGCCCGCGCCACGCGCACCTCGCGCCAGGAGCGGTCGCCGTCAATGGTCAGCCGGACGGTGGCATCAGCCGGATCGGTGCGGAACAGCCGCAGCGTGGCGGCATCCAGGAACCGGACGGCAAACGGGTTATCCAGGTCGTTGGCAGGGAGATTAGCTGTGTCTGACATTAGTCCTCCACATAGTTTTCTTTGAGCTTGTTGACGGCTTCCTGCATACTCACCAGCCGCCGGAAGACGCCTTCCGGCTTGTTCAGAAGCTCTTCGTGCGTCCCCATCTCCACCATCTTGCCTTTTTCCATGACCATCAGGCGGCTGGCATTGCGGAGCGTCGACAGGCGGTGGGCGATGGCAAAGGTTGTCCGGCCTTCAATCAGCCGGGACATGGCTTCCTGAATCTGCTTTTCGGTCTCGGTGTCCACCGAGGCCGTGGCTTCGTCCAGAATCAGAATGCGTGGGTCGTGCAGGATGGCGCGGGCGATAGACAGGCGCTGCCGCTCGCCGCCGGACAGCCGCGCCCCGCGCTCACCGACATAGGTGTCGTAGCCATCTGGGAAGCGCATGACGAACTCATGGGCATTGGCGGCTTTGGCGGCCTGCATGATTTCTTCCGGCGTCGCATCCGGCTTGGCATAGGCGATATTGTCCGAGATCGTGCCGGGAAACAGGAACGGCTCCTGCAGGACAACGCCAATCTGACGGCGCAGGTCGTCGGTCTTGATCTTGCGGATGTCCACGCCGTCAATCAAAATCTGCCCGTCTTTGACATCGTAGAAGCGCGACAGCAGGTTGATAATCGTGGATTTGCCCGCGCCCGAATGGCCGACCAGTCCGATCATCTCGCCGGGCAGAACGTCGATCGAAACGTTCTCGATGACACTCTGGTTTTTGTCGTAGGAGAACCGGACGTTTTTCAGCTCCACATGGCCTTCGATGTACGGCAAAGCCACGGCATCCGGCGCGTCGGCGATCTCCGGCTCGGCGTCAATCACTTCAAACACCCGCTCGGCGGCGGCGGTGGAGCGGGACAGCCAGTCCGCAATCTGCGTCATCTGCTGGATCGGCCCCATGAGCTGCCCGATCCCGCCGATAAACAGCGTCAGTGCGCCCACCGTCATGCCATACTGAGACAGATTACTCTTGTTGTCAAAGACCTCATGGCCGCCGTAGAACCAGACGATAAACACGCCGGCCGTGGTCACAAACGACAGCAGAGGGAAATAGGTGTTCCATGCCTGCCCGACATTCACATTGGCTGCAAACAGAGCCTCCGACCGCGAGTTGAACCGCTGCGCTTCCCGTGCTTCCTGGGCGAAGGCTTTCACGACGCGCACTCCCGAAATCGCCGAGTTGATGGACGCAGACAGACTCGAACGCAGATGCCAAACCCGATGGAAGCGCGACCGCAGCTTCTTCCACAAGAGATTTGTGGCAATTACCACAATCGGCACGGGGATCAGCACCAGCAGTGTCAAAAACCAATCCTGCCGCAGCAGGACGACCAGAACGCCGAGAATGACCAGCGTGTTGACCAGGAAGAACGTGATGCCCTGCACCAGAAAGTCCTGCAGCTCACCCACGTCCTGCGTCACACGCGACATCAGTGCCCCGGTCTGCCGCTTGTCGTAGTAGCCCAGCGACAGCGACTGCAGGCGATCATACGCCTGTGTGCGGATCGTATGCACCATATGGTTGGACATCCACACGACAAGCCGACCACGCCAGACCGCGATGCCGACGCCGAGCAGGCTGGCTCCGATCAAGCCCAGCACAATGCCCCCGATCCAGCTCGGATGCTGGTGGGCAATCAGCACATCGTCGGTGAGGCGCTTCGCCAGAAGCAGCGGCAGAATGGTCAGGTAGGTTCCCACCAACATCAGCACAACGACCATGATGACCCTGGCTCTGTAGGGCAGGGCATACGACAGCAGCCGCAGCAGAACCGCTTTGCGGTCCAGGCACTTCGGGCAGACATCGTTGTCTTCCGGCAGCGGGTCGCCGCACTTGGCACAACTGCGCTTGAGCTTGTCAAACTCAGCGTACAGCGAGTCCGATGGCTCTTCTTCCTTCAGCCAGGCTTCAATGATCCGCGCCGCCGTGCCGAACGCCGGGGCGGAGGCCATCGTGTAGCGCACCGCTTCCCAGACCTGCCCGCTTTTGCCGACCACCCGGAGTGCCCCGACTCCCACCAGGGTGTCGGCCCGGACTTCGCGCAGATCGGCCAGCGGCAGGTCCAGGTCAACCCGCGCCGCGCCGTCGTTTTGCGTGGTCAGCACCCGCAGATGGGTCTGGTCCACCACCAGCCACCGCTCGCCATACTGCCCGTCGGGCAGCACATCAGCGGGGATGGACAGGCGCGGCTCCGGGGTATACGTTTGTGCGCCGCGCTCACGCGGCTGCCGCAGCACTTTCTGAACAGAGTCCGGGGGAGTCTCTAAAATAGGCATAGTACAGCAACACCAGTCTATGGGTCGGGGTTCCACAATTTCTACCCAAGTTTGCCCGAATATGCTACAATAAAACCATCATGAAACTTCGCTGTCTTGCCGTGTGTGCTCTTCTTCTCTCTGCTGTTCCTTCCGCAAGTGCGTTTACCCCCGCCGATGCGGATACGGCGGTGAATGCCTACCTCAAAACCTTTGTCCGCCCGAACGGGGTCGGCACATTTATCAAAGGCGATCAGAAGGGCGGCGATCCCGGCTTCTGGCAGGAAATCGAGGAAATCGAAGGCATTGAAGATGCCAATGACCGCACCGGCGGGGCCTACAAAACCCAGGTCGCTTCCCTGCTGAACGGGTTCCTTCACGAGCAGGGCGTCCTCTGGGCGGGCAACAAGTTCAATGACGACATTGCCTGGGGCGTGATCGCCTATACACGCGGCTATCAGGCTACTGGCAACCGAATGTTCCTGACGATTGCCAAAGCCAATTTTGACCTGATGTACGCCCGCGCCTGGAACCCCGCCCGAGGGGCGCTCTACTGGACCACCGACAACAACACCTACAACTCCTGCATCGAGTGCCCGGCAGGCATCGCGGCGTTTCTGCTCTCTCAAGCCCTCGGCGACGACGACTACAGAGCCAAAGCGCAGCGTCTGCTGACCTGGGAAAAAGCCAATTTGTTTGATGCCTCCACGGGAGCCGTTTGGGACTCAGTGCGGACGAACGGCAGAGTCGGGACCTGGTCAAGCTCTTACAATCAGGGCACGTTTGTCGGCCTGGCAAACTTCCTCGGCGACACCGCCGCCGCCAAGCAAGCCGCCGACTACACCAAAACCCATCTGGGCAAAGGGACCCGTGACAGCTATTTGCTCCTGCCGGAGTACGGCGCGGGCGGCGGCAACAACGCGGGCCTGAACTCCATCGGCCTGCGCTGGATTGCCCGGTTTATGCAGGACCGCCGCCTCGAAAGCGACTATTTGGGCTGGCTTCAGGCCAATGCCAGCGCCGCCTGGAGCGTGCGACGAACCTCCGATAACCTTTCGTGGTGTCAGTGGCTCCAGCCAACCCCGGACGGCAACCTGCATTCGTGGGACTGCCTCAGCTCCCTCGTCGCGCTTCAGGTGACGCCGCCCGACGGGGCCAAGCCTCAATGAGTGTGCTCCTCGAAATTGACACTCTGATTGGGTCCGCCTCGGAGATGCTGGCGCGAAGCGGCGACGGCAACACGCATACCGTGGCGGCCTCAATCTATGCCGACGACGGGTTGATTTACAGCGGCGTCAACCTGTTCCACTTCACCGGTGGCCCCTGCGCGGAGATTGTCGCATTGGCCCGCCTCGCCTCTGACGCGGGCGGAGCCAAGCCGCTGGCGATTGTCGCCGTGGCCGACCGGGAGCGCGGCGTCATTGCCCCCTGCGGGCGATGCCGGCAAATCCTGACCGACTACTGCCCCGAGATACAGATTGTCCTGAGAACCGAACACGGCATCCAGGCCGTGCCACTGACGGCCACTTTGCCGTATGGCTACGTGCGGGCAGACCGCCCCGGCATCACGCGCCTTGTGTAAACCAGCGCGGCAAAACCTTGGCTCTCTATCGTTTTCTACCTGATGTGCTACAATGTTTTCAGACTATACGAGGGTCTCAAATCATGCAAACGAACGTCTCCGAGCCGCTTTTGGAGCGCATCACGTCCGACCCGGCTATCTGTTTCGGCAAACCGATTATCCGGGGCCTGCGCTATCCGGTGGAAATTATTCTGGAACTGCCTTCCGGGGGGATGACCTCCGACGAGATACTGGCAGATTATGAAGATTTGGAGCGCGAAGACATTCTAGCCGTGCTTGCCTCTGCCGCCCGGAAGCAGTAGCCCGCAAAGCCGCCACGGGTTAAAACCCGAGGCTAAGAAGTGCCCAGTGTCCAGGGGGACACAAGAACAAGACAGCCTCCGCACCCAGGGTCTTACGTCCCCTGGACGGTGGGCTTTTTCCAGCCTCGGGTTTTAACCCGTGGCTCCTGCGCTTATCATTCACTGATGTGACACAACCCCTCTCCCCAGAATAAATTCTGGGACTGCGAAAAGCGATTGTCCACCTTCGTGGACATAGGATAAGCCCATGCTGCTCATGTATCCGCGAAGGCGGACAGTCGCACTTTCCAGCCCAGGATTTTAATCCCGGGGCAAAGCCTGCGTAACATCAGATACTCACTGGTAACTAGGAACCATCCATGCCTGACACTTCCACCCCCGTCCAAACCATTCTCGCTACCGACTGCGGCAGCACCACCACCAAAGCCATTCTCATTGAATACACCCAAGATGGCTACCGGCAGACCACACGCGGCGAGGCTCCCACCACCGTGGAAGCGCCGTTTGACGACGTGACCGTTGGCGTCTCCAATGCCGCCCGCGAGATACAAGAGCTGTCCGGGTACACGATTTTAGACGACGACGGCAAGATTATCACGCCCAAACGGCCCGACGGCTCCGGCGTAGATTTGTATCTCAGCACGTCGTCGGCGGGCGGCGGGCTGCAAATGACCGTCGCGGGCGTGGTCAAGTCCATGAGCGCCGAATCGGCCCAGCGGGCGGCGCTCGGCGCGGGCGCGATTATCATGGACGTCATTGCCGTGGACGACGGGCGCAAGGACTACCAGAAAGTCGAGCGCATCCGGGCGCTTAGGCCCGACATGATCTTGATGTCCGGCGGCACGGACGGCGGCACGGTGTCGCACCTGACCGAAATGGCCGAAATGCTGCGCTCCGCTGACCCCAAACCCCGCCTCGGTGTCGGCCTGAAGCTGCCGGTTATCTATGCCGGCAACGTCGAAGCGCACAAAGCCGTCGAGCAGATTATTGAGAACGTCGTGGACCTGCGCGAAGTCCCCAATCTACGCCCCACGCTGGACAAAGAGAACCTGGGACCGGCCCGCGAGGCTATCCATGAGCTGTTTTTGGAACACGTCATGCAGCAGGCCCCCGGCTACGCCAATCTGATGACCTGGACCTCGTCCGGCATTATGTCCACCCCCAACGCCGTCGGCAAAATCATGGAAACCATCGCCGCCGAGCGCCATATCAACGTCCTGGGCGTCGACATCGGCGGGGCCACGACCGACGTGTTCTCCGTGTTCAATGGCGAGTTTGTCCGCACCGTGTCGGCCAATTTGGGCATGTCCTATTCCATCTGCAATGTTCTGACCGAAGCCACCCTGCCAATGATCGCCCGCTGGATACCGTTTGAGGCCGATGACGCTTACCTCCGCAACCAGCTCCGCAACAAAATGATCCGCCCCACCACCATTCCGCAGACTTTGAAAGACTTGCAGATTGAGCAGGCGGTCGCCCGCGAGGCCCTGCGGCTGGCCTTTGACCATCACAAGTCGCTGGCGCGGGGCCTCAAAGGCGGCCAGACCGAGGCGGGCATGGAGTTGGACAAGGCCACTGGCAAGACCACGGTGGACATGATGAAGCTGGACATGATTGTCGGCTCCGGCGGCGTCCTGTCCCACGCCCCCCACCGCGCCCAGTCCGCGCTGATGATGCTGGACGCCTACCTGCCCGAAGGCGTCACCATGCTGGCGGTGGACTCCATCTTTATGATGCCGCAGCTTGGCGTTCTGTCCACCATCCTGCCCGAAGCCGCCACCCAGGTCTTCGAGCGCGACTGCCTGATCAAGCTCGGCGACTCCCTCGCCCCGGTCGGCACGGCCAAAGAGGGCGAGCCGTGCCTGACCGTCGCGTTCAAAGGCCGCCCCGCCGAGACCGTCCCCTTCGGCCAGCTCCGCGTCGTGCCCCTCGGCCCCGGCGAGACCGATGAAGCCACGCTCACCCCCGCCAAAGGCTTCGATGTCGGCGCAGGCCGGGGCAAGCCCCGCACCGTTCCCGTCGAAGGCGGCATCGTCGGCCTCGTGATCGACACCCGAGGCCGGGGTATCGTTATCCCCAATGACCAGCCCGCCCGCGTCGCCAAACTGCAGGAATGGCTCCGGGCCTTTGATTTGCCGATTGTGGGGGAGTAGCCATAGACAGCGATTTGTAGGGGCGCTGCTTGCTGCGCCCTCCTAATTTTGCCCTGCTCTTAATTTGGCCTGCGTTTCAGAGCAAGAGACAGACCCCCTAGCCCCCAATAATGGGGGAACCAGAAGAACGACGCATAGAGGTCTGTTCTTACGTCCCCTGGACGGTGGGCTTTTCATAGCCTCGGATTTCAATCCGTGGCCCGCACCGCAAACAGAAACATGAGCCAAACGTCACAAACCTATTTCGCTCTCTGCATCCGCAAAGGCAAAGATGACGATTTGAAAATTCGCAAAGCTTATGCGGTCCTGCCCGCTGCTGACAATGAAGCAGGCTTTCTGCGCGTTGTGGACGCGTCAGGCGAAGATTATCTCTACCCAGCGGAGCAATTTGTTCGGCTAGAACTGCCGCCAAGCATTGAGAAGGCTTTAAGCTCGATAAAGGAGTAAGCTGGCTATGTGGTCAGTATCAAAACGTCTCTATACACAGATTGATAATCCCAATAGGTTTGATGTGCAACTTGTTCGCCGCCGGTCCACAGATGAACCCCGTCTTCTTTGGGGCGTGGACGCGACGTATCAGATGAAGTATACACGCAACAACATCCCTCACCCGGCTTACTTCCGTTTCCGGCGAGTGCATCCATGTTACTTTCAAAAGCGTGGAACTGGCCGGAGTGCATTTATAGATAAGTTCGCTGGCCGAAATAAAGTGGGAAGAGGAAATTTACGATGACCGTTGTAATGGAATTAGCCCCTGAAATTGAGCAGATGGTCAAAGCCAAAGCCGAAGAAAGAGGTATTTCTTTGGAAGACTATCTGCCTTCGCTCGTCGCGCAAGCGGTTCATCAAGAAGTTTGGGACGAAGACGACGCTTCGCTGGCAACAATCGCGGGTTCCGAAGAGGTCATGCGGCGTCTCTGGGATACCCCCGAAGAAGACGAAGCTTGGAAGCACCTGTAAAGGGGACAACGCGCATGGCTCGATTTAGTGCAGGGGAGGTTGTTGTTTTCCCTATGCCATTTTCGGATGGTTCTGGCGTCAAGCGCCGTCCGGCGTTAGTTCTCAATGAGTTGCCCTACTATGGCGGTATGGACTATCTTGTTTGCTACATAAACAGCCAAAACGTAGGTGACCCTCACGCGCTGGAACTTCTTCCTGCTGACCTGAACGGTGGCCCTCTCGCTTTGCGAAGCTATCTCAGGCCACTTTATCTATTCGCAACAGCAGAACGTACAATCATATACAAAATCGGCACGCTGACACCTGCTAAAGTGAAACAGGTACGCGAAATCATAGCAGGCACGGTCAATCCATGACCCCGTTTTTGACGGCTGTTTGGTCGGATTTGATCTTGATGTCCTACGCCGTGCCTGCCGAGGCGCTAGCTCCCTATCTCACGGATGGGCTGGAGCCGGATATTTGGGAGGGGAGCGCGTGGTGCAGCCTCGTGGCGTTCAACTTTGAGCAGGCGCGGGTGCTGGGGTGGAGCGTCCCCTACCCCCGCTCGCTGTGCGACTTCCCGGAGTTCAACCTGCGGCTGTATGTAAGGTCGGGCAGTCGGCGGGGCGTGGTGTTTGTGCGGGAACTGGCCCCCAGCCCGCTGGTGTGCGGGCTGGCGAAACTGCTGTATAATGAGCCGTACTCCGCCGTGCCGATCACGAGCCGGGTCACCGAAGTGGACGACCTGCGCCGGGTGCGGCATGATTTTAGCGTAGAGGGACAGCCGCAATGGATTGGGGTCACGGCGCGGGGCGCGGCGCGGCTGGCCCCGAAGGACAGCTTTGAGCACTGGGTCAAGGAGCAGCCTGCCGGGTTCAATCGGTCGCGCAGTGGGAAGCTAACGAGTTTTTATGTGTGGCACCCCGAATGGCGGACCTATTTGGTGGAAGAGTACGGGGTCGGTGTGGACTTCGGACATCTGTACGGCGAGCGGTGGCGGTTTTTGCAGGACCGAACGCCCGATTCGGTGGTGCTGGCCGAAGGGTCGCACATCAAGATTTATCCGAACGAAACACGACACTCAAAGTGAGATTGTAAGCTATGCCGACTGATTTAGAGATCGCCCATTCCGTCACCCCCCGCCCTATCTTGGACGTCGCCGCCGACCTCGGCCTGACCCCGGACGACCTGGAGCTGTATGGCCGCGACAAGGCCAAAGTCAGCCAGAAGGCGCTGGAACGCCTTCTATCTGCCCCGGACGCGAAGCGCGGCAAGCTGATTGTGGTCACGGCCATCACGCCGACGCCCGCCGGGGAAGGCAAAACGACAGTGACGATTGGGCTGGCGGAAGGGCTGTGCCGACTGGGCAAAAAGGCGATTGCGGCCATCCGCGAGCCGTCGCTGGGGCCAGTCTTCGGCATGAAGGGCGGCGCGGCAGGCGGCGGGCACGCGCAGGTGCTGCCAATGGAAGACATCAACCTGCACTTCACGGGCGATATGCACGCGCTGACCACAGCCAACAACCTGCTGGGCGCGATGATCGACAACCATCTCTACTGGGGCAATGCGCTGGGGATTGATGTGCGGACCATCGCGCACAAACGCTGCCTGGACATGAACGACCGCGCCCTGCGGGAGACCGTGGTGGGGCTGGGCGGCAAGGCGAACGGCTACCCGCGTGAGACGGGGTTTCAAATCACCGTTGCCGCCGAAGTCATGGCGATTTTGTGTCTGGCCGAGTCCCTAGCCGAGCTGAAAGAGCGTCTGGGGCGCATGGTCGTCGGGCAGACCGTCAAGGGCAGGCCAATCACGGCGGCAGATTTGGGAGCCAACGGTGCGATGGCGGCGCTGCTGCGCGATGCGATCAAGCCCAATCTGGTGCAGACTCTGGAAGGCACGCCCGCGTTCGTGCATGGCGGGCCGTTTGGCAACATCGCCCACGGCTGCTCGTCGGTGCTGGGCACGAAGCTGGCCCTGCGGCTCGGGGATTATGTGGTGACGGAGGCAGGCTTCGGGTCCGATCTGGGCTTTGAGAAGTTCTGCGACATCGTGGCCGCGCCCCGGATGCCGGACCTGTCCCCCGATGCCGTGGTGCTGATTGCCACGGTCCGCGCGCTGAAGATGCACGGCGGTGTGCCGAAAAATCATCTGGACGAAGAAAATGTGGAGGCCGTCAAGCGCGGCCTGCCCAATCTGGACCGGCATGCCGCCAATGTCGGCCAGGTCGGCGTGCCGTTTGTGGTGACGGTCAACTCGTTCACCCGCGATACGCCTGCCGAGATTGAGGCAGTCGCGGCCCACTGCAAAGCCCAGGGCTGGCGCGTGGCGGTCAACTCCGTCTGGGCGGACGGCGGCGAAGGCGGGCGGGCACTCGGCGAGGCCGTTCTGAGTGCATTAGAGACGCCCGGCGAGTTCCGGCCCATTTATGATGCGGCCCGTCCCATCGCCGAAAAGCTGGAAACGCTGGCACGTCATGTCTACGGCGCGGACGGCATTGAGATCAGCCCCGAGGCGCAGAAACAGAGTGCGTGGCTCACGGCGCACGGCTTCGGCGGCCTGCCGGTGTGTGTCGC
Organism: uncultured Armatimonadales bacterium; assembly: GCA_964251675.1. Lineage (GTDB taxonomy): Bacteria > Armatimonadota > Armatimonadia > Armatimonadales > Capsulimonadaceae > JANXMY01. The sequence continues at coordinate 63,119 of CAXUKS010000010.1, read as the reverse complement.
CAAAACGCAGAATTCCCTGTCCGATGATAAAACCAAACTGGGCGCACCCACGGGCTTTATCGTCCGCTTCCGCGCTCTGACACTCTCCGCAGGCGCAGGCTTTGTCGTTGCTTTTGCCGGTGATATTCTCACCATGCCCGGCCTGCCCAGGCACCCGGCGGCTCTGGACATCGACATCAGCGCGGGCGGGGAAATTACCGGTCTGTTCTAGGAACGGCTGTCCGTGTGAAATGGTGTGCAAAAAATAGTTGACAAGGACAGGTTTACAGTTTATACTAGGGGACAGGGTGCGTACAAACGCGCCTGAGTGAAAAACATCAACTTTGTCCCGCTCCTGTTCGCCGCCGGGCAGGTCAGACAAACCGAAAGAAATGAAGCATACATTTGAACCTCATGCTGCCTATCCTTGCCCTTCTGCTGGCCTCTCCCCTGTGTGCCTACGCGCAAGGGGCGATGGCGGCTGCGCCCGGCGCAGCATCCCTGCCTCCCGAGATCGAGAACGAGCAAATTCTGGAACTCAACAAGCAGCCCTGGCACGCGACCCTGATGCCATACGCCACGCTGAACGAGGCACTGGCCGCCAAGCGCCACGACTCGTCATTCGCCCGTTCACTCAACGGGCAGTGGAAATTCAACTGGGTCAAGCGGCCTGAGCTGCGCCCGGTTGACTTCTATCGCACCGACTTCAACGACAGCCAGTGGAAAACCACTCCCGTCCCGTCAAACTGGCAGATGCAGGGCTACGACACGCCTATTTACAGCAACTTCACCTACACCTTCAAGCCTGACTGGCCGCGTGTGATGGGCGAGCCAGCCAAAGATTATACCGCATATGACGCCCGCAACCCTGTGGGCAGCTACCGCCGCGAGTTCGAGGTTCCCGCAAACTGGAACGGACGCCGCGTGTTCCTGAACTTCGACGGCGTTGATTCTGCGTTCTATGTGTGGGTGAACGGGCAGAAAGTCGGCTACAATGCCAACTCGCGCAACGGCGCGGAGTTCGACATCACGCCTCTGCTGAAGCCCGGACAGAAAAATACGCTTGCCGTTGAGGTCTACCGATACAGCGCCGGGTCATACCTGGAAGACCAGGATATGTGGCGGCTGTCGGGCATTTTCCGCAACGTCACGCTGTGGTCTGCGCCGGTGGTTCATGTGCGCGACTTCCGCGTGACGACCGACCTGGATGCGCGGTATCAAAACGCGACCCTGCAGGTCGCCGCTAAAATTCGCAACTACGGCGCACAGAGCGTCCCGGCACGTTCTTTGTCCGTGTCTCTCTTCGACCCGGCTGGCAAAGCGATGACGGGAGTTTCCCGGCAGATCGCCGTCCCCGCGCTGGCGGTGGGCGAGGAGCGGGAAGTTCGTGTCAGCATCCCTGTGGCAAACCCCGCAAAATGGACGGCGGAAACGCCTACGCTCTATACGGCGGTTCTGAACCTCACGGACGGCGCGAACAGCCCTGAGCTGCTTTCGCATCGCGTCGGCTTCCGCGAGATCGAGATCAAGGGCCGACTGTTTTGCGTCAACGGCGTGCCGATCAAGCTCAAAGGCGCCAACCGCCACGAGAACGAGCCTGAGACCGGCCATTATGTGCCTGAAGAGCGCATGATCCGGGACATCAAGCTTCTCAAACAAGCCAACTGCAACCATGTCCGCACGTCCCACTATTCCGATGACCCGCGCTGGTATGAGCTTTGTGACCAGTACGGGTTGTATCTGGTCGCCGAGGCCAACGTCGAGTGCCACGGCTATATGGGCACACTCGACCGGGAGCCTCGCTACGAGAAGATGATCGTGGACCGCAATATCGCCAATGTCGAGAACTTCAAGAACAGCCCGTCCATCCTCATCTGGTCCATGGGCAACGAGTGTGGCGGCGGCTCCAACCTGCGTGCCGCCGAGCGCACGGTGCGTGCCCTGGACCCCACCCGTGTCACGCATTATGAAGCCTTCGGCACCGGTGAAAACAACCCGGCAGGCATCGACTCGCAGATGTACACCGGGTTCGAAAACCTGGACAATGCCGGACGCAGCACAACCCTGACCAAGCCGTTCTATATGTGCGAGTATGCACACGCGATGTTCAACTCGATGGGGTCGCTGGGCGACTACAACGACATCATCGACAAGTACCCGGCACTGCTGGGCGGGGCGATCTGGGAATGGGAAGATCAGGGCCTGTGGAACCGGCGTGACCCGAAGCGCCAGTTCATCGCTTACGGCGGCGGCTTCGGCGATATGCCCAACGACCAGTACTTCATCCACAAAGGCGTTGTCTTCTCCGACCGCAGCCTCAAGCCGCACTATCCTGAAGTCAAGCGTGCTTACCAGTGGATCGGGTTCACGGCCGCTGATCTGTCCAAAGGCCAGGTCACGATCAAAAACAAATACGCCTTCCTCAGCCTCGCCGGATTTACGGGAACCTGGTCGCTCACGGAAGATGGCATCACGGTTCAAAACGGCGCTCTGCCCGCGCTGGACCTTGCCCCCGGAAAAGAAACGACTCTGACCCTTCCGCTCAAGACTTTCCAGCCCAAAGCCGGGGCACACTACCTGCTGAACGTCGCCATGGCGCTGGGCAAAGAGACGCTGTGGGCTGAGGCGGGCTACGAAGTCGCCCGAGGCCAGATGGAAATGCCGATGGCGGCTCCCGCCCCGGTCATTTCGGCGGCGGCCATGAAGAATGTTCAGGTCGTGAACGGTGGGCGGAGCGTGACCATCCAGGGCGACGGCTTTGACCTGGCGTTTGATTCGACGACAGGGCAGCTTACCCGGCTCGCACGCGGCGGAACCAACCTGCTGCTGCCCGAGGGTGGGCCGAAGCTGCACCTGTGGCGTGCCCAGCACCGCAAGGACGACTATTACGCGGCGGACGGCTGGGAACAGATGGGCCTCAAATCGCTCTCAGCCAAAGTGCTGAAATTCGAGGCCAAGCAAATCTCGCCGTCACAGGCGCGGGTGAGTGCAACCATTCAGTACACCGGCAAGAGCGGCTTTGCCGCCACGCATGTCGCCAGCTATACGATCTTTGGCGACGGGTCGGTGGCCGTGGACAATGCCGTGATGCCGCAGGGTCCCAACATCGTGCTGGCGCGTGTGGGCGTGCGGATGATGCTGGACAAACGGATTCAGAACGTCGATTATCTGGCACGCGGCCCGATGGAGAACTACTCCGACCGCAAGCGCGGCTCGGACATCGGCCATTATGCCAGCACCATCGCCGAGCAGATGACGCCCTATGCCAAACCGATGGACAACGGCAACCACGAAGATGCCCGCTGGCTGGCTCTGCGCGGCAGCGGAATGCCGACGCTGCTGGCGAAGTCTGAAGGCGCCCCGCTCCAGTTCTCCGCGCTGCCTTACAGTGACGAGGAAATGGAAGACACCCCCTACGCGGTTGATCTGCCCGCAAGCCGCGCCACGGTGCTGTGCCTCGCTTCCAAGACGCTCGGAGTCGGCTCTGCGGGCTGCGGCCCCCGGCCTCAGCCTCAGTATCTGGTCAATGCCAACGCGACGGTATTTTCCTACGGCCTGCGCCTGCTGTCCTCGACCGTCGCCGATGTGACGGAAACGGCACGCACGGTTGCTCCCTCCAATCGCCCCTGGCCGGTTCTGGCGTCGCGTGATGCCCAGGGCCTGATTACGCTGGATGCCAACGGAGATGCCCTTTCCTATTCGGTAGATGGCAAGCTCTGGAAGCCCTATGCCGCTCCGTTTGCGCTCGGGGCTGGCGGCCTTCTGCAGGTCCGCAGCACAGCCAAGAACGGTCAGAGCCTGGAAAGTGTCGTCCCTATGGACCCCTTCATTGACCGCCGTGCCTGGAAAGCGACCGCCAGCAGCTTTGAAGCGGGCGAGGGCGATCCCCAGCATATTGTGGACGGCGATTCCGGCAGCATCTGGCACTCGCAATACAGTCCGGCCAAAGCGCCCACGCCGCATTTCGTAATCGTGGACATGGCTGCGCCTGTCAGCATCAAAGCCGTCCTGCTCACCCCGCGTCCCGATGGGGCGAACGGACGCCTGCGCGATTACGACCTGTATCTGAGCGATGACGGCACGGCCTTCGGTGCGCCTGTTCTCAGCGGCACGCTGCCGGATCAGGGCACGGTTCAAACCGTGACCCTGGCCGCGCCGCGCACGGCCCGCTACCTCAAGCTGGTTTGGAAGAGCGAGTACTCGGGCCAGGACCTCGGCTCGCTGTCTGAACTCAGTGTCGTGCCTGCCAATTAAACAGACCCGGCAAATCAGCCGGGCTGCTCTGCCTGAATACAACAAGCCGCCCCCCTCTCAGGGGGCGGCTTGATTTTTACGGATTTTCTCTGGACTGACTCTCTCTAGGAGGCACTGCGATGACTGAGCGGCGACCGTTGTATCCCCTTCTGGCGGCTCTTATGGCCGCTGTGACACTGATTGTCTGCACCGTGATTGTGTCCCGCGCCCTGGTACGCGTGCGCTCCAAAGATGAGCTGATCCATGTCAACGGCTCGGCCCGCAAGCCCATTCGCTCCGACTTCATCCTCTGGAACGGCAGCCTGACCCAGACCGCGCCGACTATCGCCGAGGCGTACACCCCCCTGCAAGCGAACGTCGCCAAAGTCAAAGCCTACCTCACCGGAAAAGGCGTTCCCGAGTCGGAGATCACCCCTGCCGCCGTCAACGAGGAGCCGGTCTATGAGCAGGTCAAAAACCCGAAAACCGGGCAGTATGTGACGACCACCCGGATTACCGGCTATACGCTCACGCAGACGATTGAAGTCAAATCCCAGTCAGTCGATTTGGTGGATGGCCTGTCGCGGCAGTCCACCGAACTGATCAGTCAGGGCGTTCCCTTCAAGTCCGAAACGCCGCTGTACCTGTACACCAAGCTGAGCGAGCTGAAAGTCAGTATGCAGGCCGAGGCGGCCAAGAACGCCCGCGACCGCGCCGATCAGATTGCCCGCTCCAGCGGCTGCCGCCTCGGCGATGTCCGTGCCGCCAAGATGTTCGTGCCCCAGATCACGCCGCTGTATTCCTCCTCGGAGCGTTCTGAGAACAACGAGGACGACACGACCTCGCTGGACAAAAATATCACGGCAATTGTCTCCGTAGATTACTCTATTCGGTAATGCCCTCCCTTTTATCGTCCGGGAGATTGAAATGAGTAATCATTTGCAGCACCGAAAACTCTGGCTGTTCAGCCTGCTTGCCGTTCCCATACTGCTTGTGGCGCTGGCGGCTATCCCTTACCGCCCCGTGAGCGTGGGGGCAACACAGGTAACGTGGGGAGTTACCTCTCACTGGGCGTTCGGCTCTTTTGGAGGCCGTGTCCCTGTATGGGAAGATGAAGACGAAGTGCTGCCAGCTAAGGCAATTCAAGCGGCCAATAGCCCGTGCCATTTCCACCAGATACGGAGGACTTATATCGGGCCAGTATATTATATGACCGACCGCCGTGTGCCCACCCGCCCCGGCGAGGTTTGCAACTGACCGAAAGGAAGTTTTGTCATGACAATAACTATTGATGTGCCCGCTGATATTGCTGAAAAGATGTCACGCAAAGCCGCACAGGAAGGGCGGGATGTGGCATCTCATCTGCGGCATCTGGCGATGCAGGACGCGAGCGGCTTTGTGGAACAGCCTCGCGCAATGACCCCACGCACGCCGGGGCTGAACAAGGGCCTATATTGGATTGCCGAGGACTTTGATGCCCCTTTACCAGACTCATTCTGGCTTGGCGAAGAAGCGGACGGAGCACAATAGGGAATGAAGGTTGATATTATGGAACCCACCAGCGCAGAGTTTGAGGTCAGCTTTGTTGAAACCGATGGTTCGGAAGTGATCGTTTCTGGGCGGAATTATGAGACTAACATCTACGTTGGCGATATATTCAAGTGGGTATATCGTCGCACGACACATAAGGCAGCAGAACATGAGTTTCACCATACCTACTCCAATGAGCGAGCTGTCATATTGCAAATAAAAAGGCTTGAATTTGGCCGCTGGGATACTGACGTGCTGGGGCAAGGTTCGACGGGTCGGATTTGGCTCACAGGTTCAGGGAGTGACTTGGTGATGCCATTCGGGCAGAATCCAACGGCAATAGACCTGCTCAGAAGTAACCGTCTCAATCCAAATCAACAAAACGAGAACAGCACATGAGTATGCCAACACAAGAAACGGTAATTGAGACGGTCCGCGAATACATCAAGGACAGCCATCCCGGCGGGGCGATTTTGGAAGTCGTTCCGCAGGGCATCCGGCAGGATCAAGAGTGGTGGTACGTTCCTATCCGCCCCAGCATTCAGCCTGCACGGCGTTATGAATACTATGAGGCACTGGCGACGGTAGAGAATGAGCTGCGAAAAACGGAGCATCTGACCGTGCTTCTTGTCCCAGCAGCCACCCATTCTGAAGCCTAATTTTTGCCAGTGTTCCTGCCCCGGCTCTTTCACAGAGGCCGGGGCTTTGTTGACTTTGCCCCCCCTTTTGTGCTATGCTAACGGCTGTTTTCAGCAACTCTTGTCCCTGTTTGACAAACGTGCTGAGAGAGTTTTTGAAGGGCCAGGAGTGTACCATCCTCCCGGAGTTGGAGGAGAATTGCCATGAACGAAGACCCCACACAAGAGAATGCACAGGAAACTGTCATTCATCCCGATATGAAGGCGCTGGCGGAAGACGACCGTACAGAAGCAGGCGGCGAGGGAGCCACACTGCTTGTAGACGGCGGAGAAGCGGGCGCAAACGAAGATTTTAGCGAAAACGAAGGCGCGGGCGAGGAAAGCACGAACGAAGGCGAGCGCGATATTCCCCGGGCGGAGTTTATTCCAAAGCCTCTGGTTGCCATTGTCGGGCGGCCCAATGTCGGCAAGTCCACCCTGTTTAACCGGCTGGTCGGGCGGCGCATTGCGATTGTGGAAGACACGCCCGGCATCACCCGCGACAGGCTCTACGCCGACGGGGACTGGAACGGGCGTGAGTACACCGTCATCGACACGGGCGGCATTCAGATGTTCGACCCGGACCCGCTGCTCTCGCAGATACGCACCCAGGCCGAGATTGCAATGGAAGAGGCGGACGTTATTGTGCTGGTGCTGGATACCACCACCGGCCTGACCGCCGATGACCGGGAGCTGGCCGCCGCCCTGCGCCGCTCTCCCAAGCCGCTCGTGGTGCTGGCAAACAAAGTGGACAACGGCGATCAGGAAAATCGCAACGTCCCCGATGTCTACGCGCTGGGCCTGCCCAATGTCTATGCCGTCTCGGCCCTCGGCGGGCGCGGCGTCGCCGACGCCCTCGATGCTATTGTCAAGATGTTCCCGCCCGCGCCGCTGGTCACCGAGAACCCGCCGGACGATGACCGGATCAAGATAGCCATTATTGGACGTCCCAATGTCGGCAAATCGTCGCTGCTGAACGCCATTCTCGGCGAAGAGCGTACCATCGTCTCACCTGTCGCCGGGACGACCCGCGACTCGATTGACACGTCGTTCAAGATGACTGTCAACGGCGAAGAGCGCGAGATTGTCCTGATTGACACGGCGGGCATCCGGCGGGCAGGCAAGATACAGGGCAGCGTGGAGTATTATACCGTCCTGCGGGCCGTCCGGGCCATTGAGCGAGCCGATGTGGTGATGCTGGTCATCGACGGCAAAGACGGCGTCACCGACGGCGACAAGCGCGTGGGCGGGCTGGCCCACGAAGCAGGCCGGGCGGCGGTGATCGTGGTCAACAAGTGGGACCTGGGCCGGAAAGAAGTGCTGGACGAGATGCCGGGCAAGAACCCGATGCAGGTCTTCTCCGAAGAGATGCGCGACGCCGCGCACTTTCTGGCCTATGCGCCGCTGGCATTCACCAGCGCCGTCACCGGCAAGGGTGTCCCCGCCGCCGTGGAAGCGGCTTTGGACGCCGCCGAGGCGCACTCCATGCGTATCCCAACCGGCGAGCTGAACCGCATTCTGCACAATGCCCAGGACGCCAAGCCGTACAACGAAAAAGGCAAATCGCTTCGGATTAAGTACGCCACCATGCCGACGGTCAAGCCGCCGACCATTGTGCTGTTTGTCAACGACCCCGACCTGATGCACTTCTCCTACCTGCGCTATATTGAAAACCAGGTGCGGGCGTCGTACTCGTTTGAGGGAACCCCCCTGCGCTTCCAGCTTCGCCGGGCCGCCAAAGAGAAGGACGAGAAGTGAGCGACTCCCCTCCCCTGCCCATCAAGCCGCTGGCAAAGATGCGCTTCCTCAGCCTGCGGGACCCTGCCGAGCGCGGCCTGCTGCTGCTGCATGACGACGGCACGTTTCAGGTGCAGCCGAGCGAGGCCCTGCGCGATGAAATGGCGCGTCTGGAAGAAGTGGCTCTGGACCGCGCCCAGACCTATGGCACGCGCCTGGGGGTCGGCCTGCTCCTCGTGGGCACGCTGGCCGTGGGCACGGGCTGGCTGGCGGGCCGGGTCTTCGGCAAGCTGGGGTTTCATCTGGGCAAGCGGCGGCCTGTCAGCGAAGTCACGCTCACCCGCGACGCAGGCGGCGTCCTGCACCTCTCCCTGCCAGGCGCGAACCGCTGGCAGCGCATTCAGATGGCGTGGAACGCCGATGAAGTCCTGCAAGCCGAGGCCGATGACCTGCTGGCAAAGTTTGCGGAAATGAAATTGGGCGAGAGGAAGGGCGCGGCACGGTGACGAGGCTTTGCGCCGTCCCGGCTCTGAAGAGCCGGTTTCTTCTCCTGTTCCTCGTCGCCCTTGTTGCCGCCCCGCTCCGCGCCCAGCAAACACCACCCCCCGCCCCCTTCTTCCTGCATGACGGCGACACCGTGGTCTTCTACGGCGACTCCATCACTGAGCAGGGCCACTACACCCGCGATATAGAAACATGGACGCTGGTCCACCACCCCGACTGGCACGTCCGGTTTATCAACTCCGGCTGGAACAGCGACACGGTGGAAGGCGGCAAAGGCGGGCCAATCGACGTCCGGCTCAAACGAGACGTGCTGCCCTACCACCCCACCGTCGTGACTATTCTGCTCGGCACAAACGACGCCCATTACCATGCCTTCCGCGATGCCGAGAGGGACGCCTACACGCAGGGCATGACACACATTATCGACACGCTGACCCAGGCCCTGCCCGGCGTGCGGCTGGTCCTGCTGACTCCGACGTTTTATGACGAGTTCGCACCCGGCTCGCATCATATCAAAGGCTACAATGCCGTCCTGCAAAAGTATGGAGCCGCTCTCACGGCACTGGCCGACACACGCGGGCTGACCGTCATCGACCTGAATGCCCCCCTCCGGGCGGCGACCGTGGCAGGGCGCAAAACAAACCGGCGATTTACACTCACCCCCGACGGTGTTCATCTGAATGAGGCCGGGCACCTGGTCATCGCCACCACGATTTTGCGGGCCTGGAACGCACCGAGAGAGGTGCCCACGGCGACGGTCGGGCCGCGCCTGCCCCAGACTCTGACCCTGCCGCCCTCCTGGCCGCTGCCGGACGCGGCCCGCGCCGCGCTGGCTGTCTCGCCTGACACCGCCGCGCTGGTCGGCCTGCGCCTGCAAGCGCCCCCGGATGACCCGGTCCCCGACAGCCGCCGCCGGGAAGTGACCGCTGGCGCCGCCCTGCCTGTCTTTCTTGCGCCGGGCCAAGCAGACCCGGCGGACATCGGCGGCTTCCCAGGCTTGCCGCCGAACGCGCAGGCGCAAACGGTGCTGGCCTCGGTGCAGGAGCGGCTGGACACCTGGCACTTCCTGTGGAAAGGCAGCCCGCACGCTCTGGCCCGGCAAAGTGACACGCCAACCGATGCACAGATTGCGGCGCTTCTGGCCGTAGATCACTGGCTGGACGCCGGGCGCGACGAAAGCCGCACTCTGGCCCAGCCAGAAGCCCATACCTGGGTGGTCCGCACCCTCCCGCCCCTGCCTGCCTCAGTGGTCAAAACCGGGCCAAAGCCGCTGCGCCCTTCGCGCCGCTTGCGGCGGCATTAGACCTCTTGCGTAAGTGCGTAGTCAGTGCGTAGCTCTGCGCCCGGATTAAAATCCAGGGCTGCGAAGGGCGATTGTCCACCGGCGTGGACAGAGGAATTGCTCTAGGAATTGCCCAGCGATGTCTCTCTTATGTCCGCGAAGGCGGACAATCGCACTTGGCAGCCCCGGATTTTAATCCGGGGGTAAAGGCGTGAGGACTTATGCAAGAGGTCTATTAAAGGAAAACTCAGCCAATCTGGTCTCAGGGAACACATTCTACTGTCAGGAGCCTGCCATGACCAAGCCATTTGTTCTCTGTGCCCTTGCCTTGCTTACGCTCACAGGTCCCACCGCCGTGCGGGCGTTCCCGGCTATGAGGCCGCTGACAGCGGCAGATAAAGCACACGTCCTCGGCGACACCTTCACCGTCGTCAAAACCGTCAAACAAATCCCTGCCGCTGTTCAGAAGGCGCTGGGGCTGCCCGCTAAAGACCCGCTGGGCGGCATGACCGATGCCGGGCAGAAGTTTCAGGAAAGCGACATGATCAGCGATCCAAAACTGCCCTTTCGGCGGCTGGTTTTCGCGGCAGTGAACGCTCAGTACTGCCTTGTCTACTATGAACGGGGCGGCTATGGCACTCGCCGTGAAGTCACGCTGTACCGCCTGCAAGGCGGGCAAGCCATCAGGACATGGACGGCTGGTATTCCGTCGGCAAATTCGCCGGCGACACTCGTACAGCTTCAGGCGGCGATCAAAGACGGCAAATATCAGTCAAGCTATGACTGAGCCGGAGACCTACCACCTTGTTCCTTCGTTCCTCAGTCACAGGGTCCTTCCTAAAGGAAGGATTAAGACAGAGCAGGATAGAAACAAAGGCCCGCGTTCTTCGGCATTGTCCTGATCTTTCCTTTAGGAAGGACCCTGTGACTGAGGAACGAAGGAACAAGGTGGTAGGTCTCCGGCTCCCCCCAGTAGTGGGGGTTAGGGGGCGATCTGGTCTTCGTAGCGGGCCAGCGTCTCGCGGCGGAAGGCGGCGTAGCGGTCGGCGGCGATGGCGTCCCGGATGCCCGACATGAGCAGCGCGTAATGAGCGAGGTTGTGGTAAGTGGCGAGGCGGGAGGCGAGTATTTCGTCGCACTTGTACAGATGGCGCAGGTAGGCTGCCGAATAGGTCTGGCAGACGCGGCAGGGGCAGTTCGGGTCCACCGGGCCGAAGTCCTCGGTGTACCGGCTGCCCTTGATATTGATGCGCCCCTGCGTCGTGTAGAGCGTCCCATTGCGGCCCAGACGGGTGGGCAGGACGCAGTCAAACATATCGACGCCCTGTGCGACGGCGTCCAGGAGGTCACGGGGCGTGCCGACACCCATCAGGTAGCGCGGCTTGTGTTCGGGCAGATGCGGGATGCTCCAGCCGACGGCGTCCTGCATGACATCGGGCGGCTCGCCCACGGAGACGCCGCCAATGGCAATGCCCGGCGTGTCCGACGCGGCCACAAACGCCGCGCTTTCGGCCCGCAGGTGCTCATAGATGCCCCCCTGCGCGATGCCAAACAGGAGCTGTCCGGTCTGTTTCTCGTTATGGTACGCCGTGCAGCGTTCCAGCCAGCGGTGCGTCCGCTCGGTAGCCTCCCGCGTGGCCTCGGGCGTACACGGGTACGGCGGGCACTCATCAAAGGCCATGATGATGTCCGCGCCCAGGGCGTGCTGCACTTCCACCGAGCGTTCCGGGCTGAAAAAGTGTTCCGAGCCGTCGAGATGGGATTTGAACTTGACCCCGGCCTCGGTGATTTTTCGCAGCTCTTCCAGCGAGAACACCTGAAAGCCGCCGCTGTCAGTCAGCATCGCACCGTTCCACGCAATGAATTTGTGCAGGCCGCCTGCCTTTTGGACAAGCGCATGGCCGGGCCGCAGGTAGAGGTGGTAGGTGTTGCCGAGAATGAGCCGGTAGCCCAGATCCCAGACTTCTTCCTGGGTCATCGCCTTGACCGTGCCGCGTGTGCCGACCGGCATAAAGACAGGGGTTGAGATTGGTTCGAGGGCGTGCGGGAGATGCAGCAGCCCGCCGCGTGCGCCGGTCTCGGTGGAGCGGTGGGTCAGAGAAAAAACAGTCATGGGGTAATTGTACCCGAGGCGGGAAGGCCCCGGAGACCTACCACCTTGTTCCTTCGTCATAGGGTCCTTCCTAAAGGAAGGATTAAGACAGAACAGGATAGAAACAAAGGCCTGCGTTCTTCGGCATTATCCTGATCTTCCCTTTAGGGAGGACCCTGTGACGAAGGAACAAGGTGGTAGGTCTCTTACGCTGCGTCCTCCGCCTGCGCGGCCCACAGCAGGCCGCGCACCATCAGCGGCAGGATGTCCGGCTGCTCCACGATGGCGGCGCTATGGCCCAGGGCGTTGTAATAGACCCGGCCCTGCCCCCACAGGCGGGTCCAGAGCTGCGGCATATCGAACGATCCATTGCCAACATGAGGGCCGTCGGCGACCGGGAAGCGGGTCACGGCCAGCACAGTGTTGGACGGGTCCGTGTGCAGGTAATACTGCTCGGACTTAACCGCGAACTCGCCGGGTGACCCTGCCGTAATAAAGTGGTCCGGCTGCGTGATCCGCACCGTGTAGTCCGTGCCGTCGTCGCCGGGGTGCGCCACCCACTGCCCGCCAGTCATCCACTGCCATTCAGTCGATTCGCGGAACGCATCGCACATCCCGCCGTGGCAGCCCGCCAGCCCGACCCCGCCCTTGACCGCGTCCAGCACGGGGCCGAGCTGTTCGCCCGTGATGCGGCCCATGGTCCAGATGGGCACAATCAGTGAGAGCCGCCTTAAATCGGTGTTCCGAAACGCCTCCAGCGTGTCTGAGACTTCCACTTCAAAGCCCCGCGTTGTCAGCTCGCGCTCGAAAACAGCCGCCACCTGCTTCGGCTCATGCCCCTCCCAGCCGCCCTGAACAATCAGCGCCTTGCGCCCGTTGACGTGTGCCATGTGTGTCGATCCTTTGGTTGTTGTGTTGGATTGATTATTAGGTGGCCCTGGAGACCTACCACCTTGTTCTCTCGTCCCTCGTTCACAGGGTCCTTCCTAAAGGAAGGATACGGACAAGACACGCAGGCTCTCCGCCTCTGTTCCTAATCCTTCCTTTAGGAAGGACCCCAGCGAAGCGGGGAAGGTAGGTCTCAAAGCCCCGGCAGCCGCCCCACTCGCGCCTGCGTCTCTACACTTACCGTGACCACGCGCCGGACCAGACGGGCGATGTAGTCCGGCGCATCGGCGCGGTTGGGGTCGCTGACCAGCCCACTGCGCTTGTCGGTGGTCACCTGGTACTGGTCTAGGACCCATTCGAGGGCACTGCGGTTCCCCAATCGGTAGGCAAACGCCTCCGGCGGAATACCGGTCAGGGTCAGGCTGTCGTTGACCTTGACGGCGGTTTTGTCAGCGGAGAGCCGCATTTTGGTGACGCGCCAGCTAAAGGGCACGTCATCCGCGACTTCCTCCTTCAAGTTGTACTCGGCGGCGTCTTCATACCCCACATGGAGCGCGGCTAGTTCCGCGCCGACCGTGACATAGGTTGGGAACACGGTCCCGTCGGCATCGGCGACGAGGGGAAGGCGGGGCAGCTCGCGCTTGAGGTTTTCCTTGTAGCGTTCCCGGTACTCCGGGTGATGCAGCAGAGCGTAGACGTAGTGAAAGATGTCGCGCTTGGTGACATTCGGCCCGTACTTCGCCTGAAACTGCCCCAGTGCCCAATCCGTGATATTGTCCCGCCGTATCTTGCCACCCACGGCATAGGTATAAAGCGGGAAGCATTGAGTGTCGCCTGTCAGATGCAAGTCAGGTATGCAGTCTGATGACAGACTGTGAAACGGCTTCGTACAGCCCGGCGCAGTCATGCTGATTGCCAGATTTTCTTGACTATTCTCTGCCATCGGCACAATTTGCGGCATTTGATAAACGCGCTCAATCAGAAGCCGGTCATAATAGAGCCACTGTTTGCAATAAGGCCGTAACATAGCAGCCGCGATTGATTCGGAGTCAAACTCGACTTTGTTTTGCCGGACCAAGTTTGATTTTAAGCCTTCGCTCCACTTATATTTGCTCTCATCGTAGTTTACAAAGTCATCAACAAGCACTTTCTTGTCAGACCGTTGTTTCCACCGATCAACTTCATAGTTGTAATTGTCAATAAAACGCTTCACTTTGTTTGAGAGCGCCTCTTTGTTGTAATCGTAGGTCCATTCATCACGATTTGTTTTGATACCCGCACTGTAGTTCTTGAAGATGGCTTGCACATCCACGGTTTTTGAAACTTTTGTTTCTTTAGAGGCTATCGGCAGAAAGTCCTCAAAATCAGCCTGCAAACCTTCTGTAAGCCAAGCGTTCTTTTGGTTTGGAACAAGGCTATTCAAGGGAACCCTTGTCAAAGATTGCCATGCTCATTAAATGGCAATCTTTGACAGTCTCGTTAAATCCTCCTGCACTCGGTGATACTTGAAAAATCTCTCCGCTCCTGCTTTCCGAATAGCAAGCGTGATACCAACTCCTACTTGAATACCGAAAACATTGTGCGTTGTGCCGGACAGCTTCGGGTTCTTGCGAACGTTGCCGTGTAAATCCAAATGATAAATCTGCGTGAAATCTTGGAGCAGGTGCTTACGCATTCCGTCAAAAGCAATTTGATCCACGAATGAGTTATTCGTTACAAAGCACACAATCCCATCATGGTCGCCCAGGCGGTCAGTCGCCCAGCGGAAAAACTTGACGTAGGCATCATTCAGCGCGTTCTTATTGGTCGCTTTTGAGTCTTTGGCATACGTCGCCCGGATGCGGTCGTCTACTTCCCCGTAGCGGCGGTTTTTGTTGTTGTCGTTCTCATTCTGCTGCCCCACATTGTAGGGCGGGTTGCCAATAATCACCGTGACCGCCGCGTCTTTTTCGCGCTTGACCCGCTCCGTGTTTTCCTGCGAAAAGAGCGCAAGCTGCTGACTGTCGGCCAAGTCCAGCGTGTCCGTGAAGCAGATGCCGTCAAACGACGCATAGTGCCCCATCTTCTCATAATAGGCGTGTTCAATGTTCAGCGACGCGATGTAATATGGCAGCAGCATGACTTCATTGGCGAACAGCTCATGCTTGTATTTGTGCGCTAGGTTCATCGGCGTGACGCGGCGCAGGAGGTTGACCAGAAAGTTGCCGGTTCCCGTGCAGGGGTCCAGCACCACCACGCCTTTGTCCGACAGCGATTTGCCGAAGTCGGTTTTTAGGACGTGCTCCACGCTTTCGCACATGAAGTCCACGATCTCCTGCGGCGTGTAGACAATCCCATGCGTGTCCGCCTGATCTTTGCTGAAGCCCTGAAAGAACCGCTCATAGACGGTGTTCAGGAACGCCTGCTTTTCTGAGTACGTGGTAATCGTCTTCGCTTCGGTTTCAATGGCGACATAGAAGTAATCCAGCCGCTTCAAGAATTCCTGACGGGAAAATGACGCGCTCGTGAGAGCCGTGATGACTTTCTCAATCTCAGCCGCAATCACATTGCGCCGCGTGAACTCCGAGTTGTCCAGCACCGTGGTAAACAGCCGCTCGGTGAGGAGATGCTGCACCAGCATCTCTTCAATCGCTTCAGCGCGGAGGGCCGGGTTCAGCGCCCCTTTGCAGAGAGTGTGAAAGGCTTCAAACGCGGCGGCAAACGGCGGCACGTCCCGGCGGGCGTCTTCAATCAGCGATTTCAGGCCCCCCGCCAGGGTCGGAATATCTTCCTTGAAGCGGTCAATCGCCGCGTGAAACTGCTCAATTTGCTCGTCGGTGTGCGTGAAATAGCGCGTCAGCAAGGCGGCCAGTTGTTCCGGCTGCCGCAGGTCCGACTCCAGCGCCACCTGCCCGTTTTGATACAGGACGGCCCGGCGCGTGTCCTCAAAAATGGTGTTGGTCAGCGGGTACTTCAGCTTGATTTTGCGCTGAATTTCGCTGTCCAGATCATCCTGGGTGTCTTTGGCCTCCCAGTAGCCGCGTGGGATTTTAAAGGCATCGTAGAGCGTGGCGTCGGGCCGCTTCCGGCTGCTGTCGAGCTTCTGTTCTAGGATGACGGTCCAGCCCGCAGGCCGGGCAAACGTATCCAGCAGTTTGCTGAAAGCGAACCGCGTCGCCTGCTCATGCGAGACCCCCTGTCCGGCGTAGGCCGCGAGGTCGCCATAGTAGGCATCAAAGTCTTTGTTTTGGGGAGAAATCAGCATAGAAGTAATTCAGCGCAGATAAGAGGCGCCGTTGACGTCAATCGTCTGGCCGGACAAATAATCGGCGGCAGGCGTCACCAGAAAGCCGACCAGCGCGGATACATCTTGCGGGGTCGCCACGCGGCCCAGCGGGATTTCCGCCCGGATGCTGTCCCCGCGCTCGGCCAGCGCGTCGGCGGCCATCTCCGTCTCAATCCAGCCGGGGGCGACGGCAAAGCAGCCAATCCCCACCGGCCCCAGTTCCATCGCCAGCGACTTTGTCAGGCTGATCTGCGCGGCTTTGGAGGCCGCATAGCCCGCAAACCCCGCCTCGCCGCGCTGGCCCGCACGGGACGAAATCTGAATAATCCGCCCCCACCCCGCGTCGGCCATTGCAGGGGCCAGGGCACGGGCCAGTTCTGCCCCCGCCCAGAAGTTGACCTGCATCTGCCGCTGCATCGCCACCTGCCAATCGGCAAACGTGCCGCTGAGGAGTGGGGTCGGCTCGTAAATCCCGGCGTTGTGTACCAAGACGTCTACCCGGTCCCCCAAATCAGCCAGTGCTTCCACAGCAAGCACCCTCACATTGTAGGGGTCCGTTAGGTCGGCTTTCAGCAGAACATGGCCGCTGCCGGTCAGCGCGGCCAGCGTTTCGCGGGCGGCGGTCAGGTTGGTGTTGTAGTGAACCGCCACTCGGAAGCCGGACGCAGCCAGCTCTATGGCAATCGCCCGGCCAATGCCGCGTGAGGCTCCGGTCACAAGGGCGGTTTTGGTCATGGTATTTGACAGGAGACCCGTAGGGGCAGGGCTTGCCCCTGCCCTTCTTTCCCCCGATGGCATACTAGAGATAGGAACAGGAGACAGGAACCGGAGGGTAGGGGCAAGCCCTGCCCCTACGCGTATTTGTCCGGCTCCCCCATTATTGGGGGCGGGGGGGGCCTACCCACGCGGCGAAGGGACACCAGCCAGCGCGTCGTCAATGGCGGTCAGCACCTCGGGCGACAGGGTTTTGCCCGATGCGCCGGCGTTGTCTTCCACCTGCGCCGGGCGGGAGGCGCCGATGATCACGCTGCTAACATTGCGCTGGCGCAGACACCACGCCAGGGCAAGCTGGGCCATCGACAGCCCTTCGCCCTGA
Organism: uncultured Armatimonadales bacterium; assembly: GCA_964251675.1. GTDB lineage: Bacteria > Armatimonadota > Armatimonadia > Armatimonadales > Capsulimonadaceae > JANXMY01. The sequence continues at coordinate 45,836 of CAXUKS010000010.1, read as the reverse complement.
GCGATGGCTTCCAGCGCGGCCACTTTGGTCAGCACATCGTCGTCAAGCTTGCCGTCCTTGACATTCATAAAGCCGTTCTGGCCGGGGTCCGCCGCCCGGCTGCCTTCGGGCAGAGGCTGGCCGGGCTTGTACTTACCCGTGAGAATGCCCTGCGCCAGCGGTGAAAAGACAACCTGCCCGATGCCCTCGCGCTCGGACGTTGGGATGACTTCTTTTTCAATGCCGCGCCCGATCATGTTATAGTACGGCTGATTGGAGACCAGTGGGTGCAGGCCATTGCCGCGAATATAGTCGCAGGCGTGCGTGATCTGTGCGGCGCTCCACTCAGAAACGCCTGCATACAGGATTTTCCCCTGCCGGGCCAGGTCATCCAAAGCCACGAGCGTTTCTTCCAGCGGCGTCTCGCTGTCGTAGCGGTGGCACTGATACAGGTCGATATAGTCTGTGCCAAGCCGCTTCAGCGACAGATGGCACTGCTCGAAAATATGCTTGCGGGACAAGCCCCGGTCATTCGGGCCGTCGCCCATCGGAAAGTAAACTTTGGTGGCGAGAAAGAACGAGTCGCGGGGGTACTGCGCCAGGGCTTTGCCCACCACTTCCTCAGATTTGCCGCGTGCGTAAACATTGGCCGTGTCAAAAAAATTGATGCCGAGGTCATAGGCTTTTTCGATACACGCTGTTGCCGAGGCGTCTTCGGTCGCCCCGCCGTAAGTCAGCCACGAGCCGAGCGAGACTTCGCTGACTTTGACGCCGTACTTGCCCAAGTGTCGATACTGCATGATGAGTGTGTCCTTTAGTGGTCGAAAATCAGAGTGTTATTCCCAGATCGCAACGAAGTTTATCCAAGCGACGCAACATACTGTTTTGCCTGCTGAAAAATCCGGGTACAGTGTGGCATAGGAACGAGTATCTGGAGGATGTCTAAGTGAACCTGGAAATAGAGACGCAAATGACGCCGGACAATAATATCCCGGTCGTTCATTTAAAAGGCGAGATTGACCTGCATACCTGCTCGGTCCTGCGCGATACTCTGCGCGATTTGATTGAAAAAGAGCACTATCAGATTGTCATCAATCTGGCGGAGGTGCCGTATTTAGATAGCGCCGCCCTCGGCGTTTTGGTGGATGCCGTGCGCCGCGTCCGCGAGCATGAAGGCAGCATCAGCCTGGTATCTACGACGCCGTTTGTGCGCCGGGCCTTTGAGATCACTCGGCTGGTGAAGATTTTTCAGCTTTATGACTCGGATGAAGCGGCGCTCACCGAAATTCGCGGACAATCTTCCGCCAAATAGCTCTGAAAAGCCCCCGCAGCATTTGCTGTGGGGGCTTTTTTAGCGTCGCTTAACCAGGCTGTGCATCTTCCCAGTCACTATGGCAGCGGTACACTGCTTCGGAAACGCGGACAACGCGGGGGATCAAATCGCCGGTATCCTGATTCAAGACTTCATGCAGCGTCGGCGGCAGGAAGAGAGCTTCCAGGGCGTCCAGCGCCCGCGTCTGCCCGGCGTAGTCTGCGACGTGGGGAAGGGCGTCTTCCGGGCCGAACTCAGCCTCCAGATAAGGCCGGACACGGGCGGCGGTGCGGTAGTAATTTGCCACAAACCAGCGGCGCATCTGCGCGTATTCGGACTCTTTGCGCCCGTCACAACCATTTTTGGCGGCGGCACACAGCAGCTCGGTGAACAGCTCGTATTGATCAATAAAATGCAGCCACAGACGGGCAACATCCCCAGTCGCAGCACGGCGCACTGCCGCCGAGCGTGCCCCGGCGAGACGGGTTGAGACGCCCTGCGGACGCTGCCGGTAGGCAGTTGGCGGGGACGCCGCCTTGCGGGCGGCAGCCCGAAGGCGGAGGCGATACAAAAAGGGCAATGGAAGATTGCTACGGATCATAATCGGGCGGCCTCTTGAGACAGGCAAGTGCAATTAACTATCATTGCGTGTATGACAAGACTTTCTTTGACAATAACTCTCAGCAGCTCCGGCTAGGATGCCGTGCCGCGCTGAGATACATAATTCAGGCGCAAATCGTTGAGCAGTGTTTTCAGGTCGCGCCGCAGGTCAGCGGGGACAATCCCTTCGGGGGCGGCTTCCAGCCGTGCGGCCAAATCCCCCACGGTGTCCACAGCCACTTTGGCCTCGTCCAGATCGGGAGCGGCGATACCCGTTTGCGGGTCCGCCAGCAGGCCCAGCTTCAGCCACGCCTGCTGTGCCAGCAGGTTGATACAATACCCGATCAGCTCATAGGTTCCCGGCGAGCGGTTCAGGTCCGCCTCGCTGAGTTCTTCCTCGCTAATGTCATCTGCCATCAGGCCGTTTGTGTTCGTTTCGGCAATCGGCGCTATCACTTCCGCATCCGGGGCGGGGGCCGCTGTGACTTCTGCTTCGGGGGCGGTGCGGCGCTTGTCTACAAATGTAAATCCAGACTCTTCTTCGGGCATACAGCTTCGCTTTCTAGGCGTTATCTTTGAGAGTTCATTGGGGGACGCGCTATTCTAGCACATTCCGCCCGCCCCCGCAAGGGGCGCTCTACTAGGCGCGAAAAAAAGACCTGAAAATATTTTCAGGTCTTCTGCCGTCTTCAGCCCATTGCCTCATGTCAGTTATCTCATGTGAGCCACCGGCGGCTGAGAGGGACGGGAACCAGCGGGCGGCGTGAAGAGGAACGCTTCGGCGGCCAAGTCCGGGTTAATACGCAAATTTTTGAGTGCCGACTCCTGAACCGACGTTTTGCCCCGATACAGCATTTTGGCACTGTACCCATGCAGCAGATGGTCCGCACCGAAGTAGGCCGTCAGCGTACCGGAGATTGGATCATTCTGACCCGGCGGTGGCGCGGGGTAGATGATCTCTATTGCCGTGTAAATCCCACCATGCCACTGCCGAGTCCCCAGCAATCGAACGGATGTATCGGCGGGCGGCTTAATCGAGAAGAGAACCAGACCTTGCAGGCCGGGGTTAAAGAAGAACGTGCTGAACACCGGCAGCCCCAGCGTATCCACTTTCAAATCGGGGTTTGTTTCTTTCTGATACTCTTTATTCCAGTGCATATAAAACCAGAAATCAGTTCCATTGCTTATGCCTGTTTGACTGTTGCCTCCGGGCAGATCAAAGCGGAACTTGTCGGGCCGCTGGAACATTAACTGCCCGCCGCCTTCCACATCGGCGGAGAGTGAATGCAGAGCCGCCGTCGCCTGCGCGGCCTGTGTCAGCACAGCAACCCCACTTCGGTCAACGGCTGAACGAACCGCAGGCTGCACAGGGCGCGAAGCGACTGCGTTCTTTTGTGTCCGCGCCTGAGTGACAAACGGCAATGTCGCTACCAGGAAAGCCCCTGTGCCGAGGGTAGCGGCCAGTTTCAGTTGGTTGAGTTTCATCGTGTTCAATGCTCCTTGAAGCTGCGTGTAAACGTCTGGGCTGAGAGGGGCCACGCCGCCGTGAGTGCCAATTTTTTGGACGGCGGCAGTGCAGGTCACCGGAGCCGCCTGCGTGGTTCGGTCGGCCAGCAGGTCGGTGAGCACCAGCGCGGTGACAGGAATACCCTGTTTGGCGAAGAAGCCGCGCAGGCGGGTCAGGGCGCGGCTGACACGCATCCGGGCGGCGTCCTCGGACGTGCCGAGGGCCGTGCCCAGCTCGCTGAAGCTGAGGCCGTCGGCGAAGCGCAAAAGAACGGCCTCGCGGTCTTTGGCGCCCAGTGACGCCAAGCCGGCGTTCAGATGGGGCGCGACCTGTTCCCAGAGCGCGTCCTGTCCCTGTGCCTCAGTCAGCATTTGCTCCCCCACTTTCTGTTCCCGGCGGCGGCGCGAGGAGTCCCGCCGCAAGGCGTTTTTGCAGGCGAACCGAGCCGTCTGAAACAGCCAGCCCGTCAGCCACGTGTTCGGGCTGAACGACGGCGCTTTGCGGGACAGCAACAGGAAGACAACCTGCGTCACGTCTTCGGCCAGCGCGGCGTCCTGCGTCTCGCGCAGGCAGACCGAATAAACAAAATCGAGATGCCGCGTCACGAGTGCCGAAAACGCCGCCTGCGACCCCTGCCGCTTCCACTGTTCTAGCAGCCGCTCATCCTCGGTCACGGGAAGACCTCCTTTGTGAGTGTTCATATCTCTAAATGTCGGCAGAAGGGGAAAAGCGAACACAAAAGCGCAATTTAATACGCTTCGGCAGGCGCGGGGGCCAGCGCACGAGGCGGGTCCAAAACTTCGCCGCCCAGCAGCCGCACGATCTCGGAGGCCAGAAAATAATCGCTGTCGGGTTCGTGAGCAGGCACGGAAAGCGCGGCGGTGCGGGCGGTGAGGCGGGCCAGCATGGCGGCGGGGCCACTAGTCCAGCGGCCAAAGCGGAGCCAGGCGGTTTCGCCGCCGTTCAGGCGGATTTGGATGCCGCGAAACGGGCGCAGGGCCGGGACGCGGATGGTGAGGGCATCGAGCGTCGGGGCATCGGGGCCAACCGGCTGCCAGCGTTCCCGGCGCAAAAGCTGCGGCACGTTTTTGATGCGCTGCACGGCGGGCGGGTCCAGCGTGACCATCAACCCGGCGTCAGGGTTGGCGGCCTGCGGGTCTTCGGGCAGAAGCAGATAGCGAACCGTGCCCCGGAGGGTCTGGGTGTGAGAAAGGCGCATGAGGAGAGGATACCCGGAGAAGACCCCCTAGCCCCCAATAATGGGGGAACCCGAGTAGGGGCAGTGGCTTGTCCCTGCTCTTCTTTCCCCCTCTTTATTCTTTTCCCCCTCTGAAGGAGGGGCCGGGGGAGGTCTCTAATCCGGCTCCCCAGAATTGGGGCGGGGGGGGCTTCTTTTGTGGCATTTCGAGTGCATCGCTATCTATTGCTATTTTTCCTTGACAGGCTGGCCCCCGCCCCGATATACTAAAGGCAAGTATTAAGACACAAAGGAAAGTGAACATGGCGGAAACGCAAAACTCAGAAACGAAGACGTTGGAACTGCATTCTCTTTTTGATACGCTCCAAACTTTTACCCATGGCGAGGGCAAGACCGCACAGTTTTACTCGCTTCCCGCGCTGGAACAGGCCGAGGTCGGACCCATCTCCAAGCTGCCCGTCTCCATTCGAATTGTGTTGGAATCGGTGCTGCGAAACTATGACAAGAAACGGGTCCGCGAAGCCGACGTGTGCGCCCTCGCCAACTGGGAGCCGAACGCGACACGCACCGAGGAAATCCCCTTTGTGGTGGCCCGCGTCGTTTTGCAGGACTTTACTGGCGTGCCGCTCCTGGTCGACCTTGCGGCCATGCGCTCGACGGTGTCCCGTCTGGGACGTGACGCGGGCATGATTGAGCCGCTGGTTCCCGTCGATTTGGTAGTGGACCATTCCGTGCAGGTGGACTTTTCAGAAGTGTCCAACGCGCTTCAGCTTAACATGGAGATGGAGTTCAAGCGTAACCGCGCCCGCTACCAATTCCTGAAGTGGGGCACGCAGGGCTTCAACGGCTTCTCGGTGGTTCCTCCGGGCATCGGCATTATTCATCAGGTCAATTTAGAGTATCTGGCGAAGGGCGTGCTGTCCAAAGGCGACGTGTTTTACCCGGACACGCTGGTGGGGACCGACTCGCACACGACCATGATCAACGGCCTCGGGATTGTCGGCTGGGGCGTTGGCGGCATCGAAGCCGAGGCGGGAATGCTCGGCCAGCCCGTCTACTTCCTGACCCCGGATGTCGTCGGCGTCAACCTCACGGGCGAGCTGAACGCGGGTGTCACGGCCACGGACCTGGTGCTGACCCTGACCGAGATGCTGCGGGCGGCCAAAGTGGTCGGCAAGTTTGTGGAGTTCCACGGCGCGGGCGCGGCCTCGCTGGGCCTGACCGACCGGGCGACCATTGCCAACATGGCCCCCGAATACGGCGCGACAATGGGCTTCTTCCCTGTGGATGAAGAGTGCTGCCGGTATTTAACGGACACGGGCCGCACCGCCGACGAAGTGGACGCGTTCCGGCAGTACTTCAAAGCGCAGCAGATGTTCGGGATGCCCGAAGCCGGGCAGATCGAGTATTCACAGACCCTGTCGCTGGACCTCGCCACCGTGCAGCCGTCCGTAGCCGGGCCGAAGCGCCCGCAGGACCGGATCAAGCTGCCGGAGATCAAAAGCAAGTTTGAGGAGCTGCTGGCAAGTCCGACGGCCTACAACAAGTCGCTGGCGGATTTGAACAAAAAATTCGTGATTATGACCGGCGTGGAGCATAACATCAAGCCCATCTCCGGCGGCGGCGGGCAGGACATGGACACCGCGCCCGCCGAGATCGCGCCGCTGGAAACCATAGACGACACGGCGGGCCTGACCGAAGTGGAAATGATGCAGAACCGGCCCACGCCGGACCGCCTGGAGGACATCCCCCACGGCGAGTTCCCCGAAGCGATGGTGGACCTGAGCCACGGCGACGTCGTGATTGCTGCGATTACCTCCTGCACCAACACCGCGAACCCTGGCCTGATGCTGGCGGCGGGTCTGGTCGCCAAAAAGGCCGTCGAGCTAGGCATGACCATCCGCCCCACGGTGAAGACGTCGCTGGCCCCCGGCTCGCGGGTCGTCACCGAGTATCTGGACAAAACGGGCCTGTCCACCTACCTGGACCGGCTGGGCTTCCAGACGGTCGGCTACGGCTGCACCACCTGTATCGGCAACTCCGGCCCGCTGGAGCCGCATCTGGAAAAGACGGTCACCAAAAACGACCTTGTCGTGGCCTCCGTGCTGTCCGGCAACCGCAACTTTGAGGCGCGGGTGCATCAGAATGTCCGCGCCAACTTCCTGATGTCCCCTCCCCTCGTGGTGGCGTTCGCGCTGGCCGGAACCGTCGATGTGGACATGAACACGGAGCCGATAGGCAAAGACAGGTACAAGGGCGATGTCTACCTGAAAGACCTCTGGCCGACGCCTGCCGAGATCGCCGAGATGCTGGCGACCGCGAATGACCCCGAGACCTACCGGCGGCTCTACAGCGACTTTGCCGAGCAGAACCCGCTATGGTCGGAAATTCCGTCTTCGGTGGGCAAGGTCTACGACTGGGACCCCACTTCCACCTATATCCGGGAGCCGCCCTACTTCGACAAGTTCAGCATGGAAGCGGGCGTGGCTGCCGATGTTCTCCGCGCCCGGCCTCTCGCCATCTTCGGCGATTCAGTGACCACCGACCATATCTCCCCCGCCGGAGCCATTAAGCCGTCGTCGCCTGCCGGGCTGTACTTGCAGCAGAAGGGCGTGCCAGTGGAGGACTTCAACTCCTACGGCTCCCGGCGCGGCAACCATCGGGTGATGATGCGCGGCACGTTCGCCAATGTCCGCATTCAGAACCAGATGGTTCCGGGCGTCGTCGGCGGCATGACCGTGTACCAGCCGGTCGGCGAGCAGATGAGTATCTACGATGCGTCCCTGATCTACCGCGACCTCGGCGTCCCGCTGATGATCTTCGCCGGTCAGGAATACGGCACCGGCTCCTCCCGCGACTGGGCCGCTAAGGGCACGGCGCTGCTGGGTGTCAAAGCCGTCATCGCGCAGTCATTCGAGCGCATCCACCGCTCCAACCTCGTCGGCATGGGCGTCCTGCCCTGCCAGTTCAAGGAAGGCACGAGTGCGTTGACCCTCGGACTGGACGGCACGGAAACCTTCGACTTAGTCGGCCTCAAAGGCGGCCTGTCCCCCCAGATGGACGTGACCCTCCGCATCACCCGCACGGGCGGCGCGACCGAAGAAGTCCCGCTGACTCTCCGGATTGATACGCCCATTGAAGTGGACTACTACCTCAACGGCGGCATCCTGCCCTACGTCCTCCGGCAGTTGTTGGAAGAAGACACCATCGCCCAGGCCGGGCGCCTGCTAGACACTCTGCAGCCCCGGCCTGCAACAGCGTAAGATAGGCCCCCCGGCCCCCAATTCTGGGGGAGTTGGAATCAGAGAAAAGCCCCGCTCCATTTGGCGCGGGGCTTTTCTTTTGCCGGTGAGAGTGGTACAATTTGCTGACAAAATAATGGTTAGACAACACGAAGGTAGCACCCAGCCCCCAATGTTGTGGTATTTACCAAACTGTTTAACCGATGAGGATTTTAAGCGTGAATATCAGCAAGCGTTTCCTACTCACAACTGTTGCCATAATCCTTTCGCTTGGCTTCATCTGGTACGCTGGACCCTGGTCACAGGACACAAAGCAAGCACCTATTCCGCAGGCAACCACTAATCAAGTAGTCGCGGCTATTCAGTCAGGAACACTGAAGCCGGATGCAAAGGGTGTTATTATATTGCCGGTCTCTCTGGCTTCAGCCAGCCAAAACGGCAAGGTTTATGTTACCAGAAATGGGCCGGGGGCAACCATAGTTCTGTTCCCTGAGTTTTTGGCTGGCGGGTGGTTCACGTCTGTATCAAATTACGAGGGCCGTATGTATTGCAATACGCCAGTGCCAGCCTCTTGTACAATCACTGGACCAGTCTTGGCCTCTCCCATGTACACCCGCTCAGGCAAATGGACTGCCGGGGATACTCAGTTTGAGGGGGATTTGCTGGTGAAGACAAGCCCAAACTGGTACCGGGTCTCCACTGACAATTTCTGATGCTCCAAACTAAAAAACACAAGTACATTCCTTCGGGGCCGTCATCAAGTGTTTTTGCAATATGGGGTGGAAACTGGTACTTCTTGGCACGGCCTAATCGGTTTGTGGCACGGCTGGCAGAGACGCGGACGGTGGCACTCGCCCCAGACGTGGCGGCGGCGTTCCCTGATGCGGACGCAGTGAATGCGGCGCTGCGGACGCTGATGCAGACGGCTCCGGCAAGTGGGCAGACAGCACCGGAGCGGGGGGCGTCTTGAGGCTTCGCAGGCAGAGAGTCACGCTTTTGGAAGGGCTTGAAAGAACCTCACCCCAACCCTCTCCTTAAGCAAGGAGAAGGAGCCGGATTTTGGAGAGGACAAGAAGGGCAGGGGCAAGCCCTGCCCCTACTTTCCAGTTCCCCCAGAATTGGGGGCTAGGGGGCGATCTGGCGGATTTTGAGACTGTTAGCCGGGCGGCAGGGAGGGAAGCGCAGGGTCATGGCGGACGAGCGGTGGGCCGGAATGAGCTGGGAGCGGCTGCGGGCGGCGAAGGCGCTGCTGGATTTGGGTCTGTTCCAGGACAGCATCAGCCGGTCGTAGTATGCGGCGTACTGCGCGGCGACAAGCGTGGTTGTGGGACGCGGCGTGACATTTGCGTTTGGGCGGCAGAACCCACCTTTCCCCCAGATTGAAATCTGGGGCTGCGAAGGGCGATTGTATGCCGAAGACGGCATTACTGCGTATCTGCCTTCGCGGACATAAGAACAGCAGCATGGGCCTATCCTATGTCCACGCAGGTGGACAATCACAACTGCCAGCCCCAGAATTCATTCTGGGGGCAAAAGCCGCGCAGAGAAGATGGGCAGGTGCAAGCCCTGCCCCTACACGTTTGGGCTTGATGGGAAGGGTCGTTGGGGCTTCACACGGCGGCGGCGCGGCCTCCGACGCTGAGACCGCCGGCGCGGGCTTCCCAGGCGCAGCCGTGGGCGGTGGGGAGGACTTTACCGGGGGAGCAGAGGCCAGTGGGGTTGAAGACGGCGCGGACGGCTTCCATCGTGGACAGGGTCTCGGGGGAGAAAAGCAGGGGCATATAGTCGCGCTTTTCGACGCCGATGCCATGCTCGCCGGTGAGCGTGCCGCCGACGCCGAGACAGAGTTCTAAAATGTCGTGGGAGGCAGCCAGGACGCGGCGGACGTCGTCTTCATCGCGCTCATCAAACAGCAAGACCGGATGCAGATTGCCGTCCCCGGCGTGGAAGACGTTGGCGACGCGGACGTTGTGTTTGGCGCTGATGGCAGTGATGGCTCGAAGCACAGACGGCAGGGCGGCGCGGGGGATGACGCAGTCCTGCGTGACGCACGAGGGGGCGAGGCGGCCCAGCGTGCCGACGGCTTTTTTGCGGGCGGCCCAGAGGTTGGCGCGTTCGGCAGGGGTGGCGGCCTGACGGACTTCGCGGGCGCGGCAGATGTCGCAGACAGCCTGGATATGCGCGGCCTGCGTGTCCAGGCCCGCACCGGGGCCGTCGATTTCGATAATCAAAATCGCCCCGGCATCGCGGGGAAAGCCGAAATGGAAAGCATCTTCGACGGTCTGCAAAATGACGGCGTCCATCATCTCTAACGCCGCCGGGACAATGCCAGCCGCCATGATGCGCGAGACGGCCTCGCTAGCATCGTCGATGGTATCGAAAACAGCGAGCAGTGTGCGGACGGCAAGCGGGGCGCGGACCAGCCGGACGGTAGCCTGCGTGACGATACCAAACGTCCCCTCAGAGCCGACGGCGAGGCCCAGTAAATCGTAGCCGTTCACGTCCTCGGTTTTGTCCCCGAGTGTCGCAATGCTGCCGTCGGGCAGGACCATCTCTAGGGCCAGAATATGATTGACGGTGACACCGTATTTCAGCGTGTGCGGCCCGCCTGCATTGTTGGCAATATTGCCGCCCAGCGTACTGGCCCCCTGCGAGGACGGGTCGGGGGCATACAAATAACCGTCGTCAGCCACGGCTTTCGTGAGCGCGACGTTGATGGCCCCGGCCTGCGCGACAAGCCGCCGGTTGCGGGTGTCTACATCCAGAATGCGGTTCATCCGGGCCAGCCCAATCAGAATACCGTCGGGGCAGAGCGTCCCGCCCGCCAGCCCGGTTCCGGCTCCACGCGGGGCAAAGGGGACGCTGTGGGCGACACAGAGCTTCACCACGCGGGCGACTTCCTCGGTGGTGCGCGGCAGGACGGTGGCAAGCGGCGCGGCCTTTTCTAAGGGATAGGCGTCGCCTTCATAGACGGCCCGTTCGCCTTTGCCGGACAGCACGGCGTCCGCACCGACAATCTGTGTCAGTTGCTGCAAAAATGGGGTCATAGAAAACTCTAATCCGGCGGCAGGGCGGGGAAGCGGGCGCGGCGGCGCGGGCGGGCGACGGGCTTTTCCGGCGGGGCTGGTTTGGCGCGGCCCAGGCGCAGGCGGGCGTACAGGTAGATGGTCAGCAGTGCGCCAAAGGCCACCGCCCCCCAGATGTGCCGCAGGCCGCCCTGCAGATACACCAGTGCCAGAGCGCCGACCAGAAGCACGGCCCCGGACAGCACCAGCGCATTGCGCCGATGCACCCGCCCACCACTGGCTTCAGGCTGAAATACGCGACGATCCATACCAGGTCTCCTTGACCTATTTTACCCGCTGCGTGCCCAAAAGAGACCCCCCGCCCCAATGATGGGGGGCGGGGGGGTAACTTAAATCAGCGGGTCGCCGCCGGTGACGCCGTAGGTCTGGCCGGTAATGTAGCTGGCTTCCTGCGAGGCCAGCAGAACGTACACCGGGGCAAGCTCGTAGGGCTGACCGGCACGGCCAATGGGCGTGTCCTGGCCGAACGTTCTTGCCATCTCTAAGGGCAGGGTGGACGGGATCAGCGGGGTCCAGATGGGGCCAGGGGCGACGGAGTTCACCCGGATGCCCTGCTTGATGGCACTGCCCGAGAGGCCCTTCGTAAAGTTGACGATGGCCCCTTTGGTGGCCGCATAGGCCAGCAGGTTGTAATCGGGCTGGAACGCCTCAATGGAACACGAGTTGACGATGCTGCCACCTTTGGGCATCTTCGGCAGGGCGGCTTTGCAGAGGTAGAACATGGAATAAATGTTGGTGCGGAACGTGTGGTCCCATTCGTCGGAAGGCACTTCCATAATAGTCTCACGGGGCTTCTGGAACGCGGCATTGTTGACCAGAATATCGAGCTTGCCGAACTCCTCCAAAGCCGTCTGAATGATTTTCTGGCAGTGGGCTTCCTGCGAAATATCGCCGGGCACGAGTACCGCCTTGCGGCCTGCCGACTCGACCAGCCGCGCCGTCTCTCGGGCATCCTCGTCTTCGTTGAAGTAGGAAATCAGCACGTCAGCCCCTTCGCGGGCGAAGGCCAGCGCGACGGCGCGGCCAATGCCGCTGTCTGCGCCGGTGATGACAGCGGCTCGGTCTTTAAGCTTGCCACTGCCGACATAGGTGTCTTCGCCGTAGTTGGGCTGTACGTTCATTTCCGCCGAGGAGCCCGGCGCTTCCTGGGCTTTTTCGTCGTATTCGGGCTGAGCTTCCTGCGTCTTGGGGTCCTGCATCGGTTCGGGGGTAGGCATGAGAGTAGGTCCTGTCTAAAGGTGAAATCAGAGAATAAAGTATCCTGCCCCTGTTACCCCGGTGCAAAAATTGGTTAAACCGGTCAGGCAAAAAAATAGCCCCCGCCCCTGTGTCCGGGGGCGAGGGGAGCGGCAGTTCTAGGCCTTTTTGATATACTTCATCGCGGCCGCATTCATGCAGTAGCGCAGGCCGGTTGGCTTCGGGCCGTCGTCAAAGACATGGCCCAGATGGCCCCCGCAGCGGGCGCACTTAACTTCGGTGCGGTCCATGCCCAGCGTGGTGTCCGTGTCCTGCACCACACTGGCTTTGGTCAGCGGCTGCCAGAACGACGGCCAGCCGGTGCCCGAATCAAACTCCGTGGCCGTGCTGAACAGCGGGTTGGCACAGCCGGCGCACACCATCATTCCCTTGCCCGGTGACTCGTACTGCCCGGAGAAGGCCCGCTCGGTTCCCGCCTCCCGCAGAATGTTATACTGCGTGGGTGTCAGCAGCTTCTTCCACTCGGCTTCAGTATGAGTCACCGGGTACTTGCGGGCCGGGGCGGCATCCGCCGTTCCCATCAGATTAAAACGGCCCAATGCCAGCGCCCCGCCAACGGCTCCGGCAGCGACCAGTGAGCGGCGCAGAAAATCGCGGCGTGTCTGTGTCATAATTTTTACCTCTTAGGGTTTAAACCGGCAGCAGGGGCGAGAAGTTCCATTAGGAGAGGAACACGGGGCTGAACCCCCGTCCTTTGAAGGGCAATTCCCCGAGGGTAAGGGCATCGGACAAGCCCCTGTCTAAAACTCTTCGCCCGCGCAGGCGGGGGCTTGCCCTTCAAAGCACGGGGGTTCAGCCCCGTGTTCCTGCTCCTACCCCAGCACCGCCCGCAGCGTCGCGCCGAGCAGAGCCGCGAGATTGGGCACAGCGTCCCGGTGCATGATCTCCCAGCCATGCGAGTTTTCCGCCCCGAACGCCAGCGTGATGGGCCGTGCCACCAGCCCCAGCGAGGCCGCGCAGGAGGCGTCGCTGCCGCCGCGTGAGAGGGCCTGAAAATGCGGAGTCTGTCCAATCGACTGCGCGGCGCGGGCGACTAACTCAATGTCGGCGGCCTGCATGGCGGCGTAGCCGTCATTGACCCATACCGTCGGCTGCTGGTCCAGCGGAAACGGGCAGTCCGGGACACGCGGGCCGATTTCCAGCGCAATGCCGACCTCGGCCCGGTGTTGCCGCAGCAGCCACAGCGCCCCGTGCCCGCCGACTTCTTCTGCCGCCGTGGCCGCAAACAGCACCCGTGACGGGTCGATGTCTTGGAAGCTCTCTAAAGCCAGCAGCAGGGCGGCCACATCAGCGCGGTCGTCTAAGAAAGGCGACGACACGAACTCGCCCAGCATCGTCATCGTCCGCCGCGCCGGGTGCAGCACCACCCGCGTTCCCGCCCGGACGCCTGACGCCGCAAGCTGCGCCGCCGATTGGCCCGTCCAGACGCGCCAGTCCAGCCAGGTCAGCGGCCTGTCCCGCGCCTGTACGGCGGGGCTGCTGGGGTCATTGGTGTGAATGCCGCCCAGCGACAGCACGCCGTCCAATGGCCCGGAGACGGCCAAAATCTGTACCGGTCCCTCCCCCCATTTCCACGGCAGCAGACCGCCGAGGCTGGTCACTGCCAGCCGCCCGTCGTCCTCTACCCGCGTCACCAGCAAAGCGATTTCGTCCAGATGCGCCATCACCACAATATCGGGCTTTTCCGGCAGACTGTGTGCCCCCGGCACGCCCATCAGCAGATTGCCACGGGCATCGGCGGTATACACGCACCCTAGACGGTCCGCGTGAGCCGCCACTGCCTCGCGCACCCACTCTTCCTGTCCCGGCGGGCCGGGCAGCGCGACAAGCTCCTGCACTAGAGTTAAAGCATCTGTCATAATTGGCCTCTGACGTAGAGTTTACCCGATAAATAACAGGTAAGCCGAAACACGAAACCCCGTAGTTTGGCACGATTTATGCAGGCAGTGCAATTACCGGCCTCCCGAACTACCCCCGCCGCAGGCAAACGTGCCTTTCTACTCCCAATTCTCTGTTTGCCCACATCGGGTGAACATAAGGAACAGATCATGCCAAAAACGCATCGTCTCCGGGCGGCCTCTGTCGCCCTCGGCCTCGCCTCCTGTTTCGTGCCAACTCTGGCACACGCCCAGAACGGCTTTCAGGTCATCGCCAGTGGCCTCAGCAACCCCCACGGCCTGACGTTCGGCTCTGATGGCAGCCTCTATATTGCGGAAGCCGGAGTCGGCGGAACCGGCGCGAGCATCCTGAGCGGTGACGGCAGCATTGTCTCCTACGGCGCTTCCGGCGCGGTCACGCGCCTGCTGGGCGGCACGCAGACGCGCATTCTCACCGGTCTGCCGTCTCTGGGCGACCAAACGACCACACCAGCCCCTGGCGCGGGGGCGACCGGCCTGCAAGACCTGGCCTTCGGCAAAGACGGATTCCTCTACGGCATCATCGGTCTCGGGACAAACCCTGCCTTGCAGGCGGGAGTCGGACCTAACTTCGGGGCGCTCGTCAAGCTCGACCCTACCACCAACAGCCTCCAGAAAATCGCCGATCTCAGCTCTTATGAAGCGGTGAACAACCCGGACGGCGCAGAGGCGAACTCCAATCCCTACAGCCTGGCTGTCTTGGGTGACGGCAGCTTTGCGGTGGCCGATGCCGGAGGCAATGACGTCGTCGGAATCTCCGCCGACGGCAAAACGCTGTCGACACTGGGCGTGTTCGGCACACGGCCCAATCCGCTGCCCTTCGGCCCGCCTGCGTTTCAGGCCGTGCCGACCGGATTAGTGGTAGGGCCGGACGGGGCGCTGTATGTCGGCGAGCTGACCGGCTTTCCCTATCCCGGCGGCGCGGCGGACGTATTCCGGCTGGACCCAAAGACAGGCGTGTCTACGGTAGTCGCCAGCGGCTTCACCAACATCGGAGACCTTACGTTCGGCCCCGATGGGAAGCTCTACGTTCTGGAAATAAGCACCAATGGCCTGGCTTCGGCGAGCGGCCCCGGCCCCGGCGCGTTGATTGCAGTGGATTTGGCAACCGGCAAGCAGACAACGCTGGGCACGACGGGCCTTTTCCTGCCCACGGGCCTGGTCGCTAGCCCCGACAACGCCCTTTATATCTCTAACCTGGGCACATCACCGGACAGCGGGCAGGTCCTGCGTTATTCGCTGGAGCCAGTCCCCGAAGCGTCTACCGTGATCTCCCTGGGCCAGCTGCTGGCTCTGGGCGGGCTGGCGTTCGCGGCGCGGCGCCGAAGAGCGATGCAGGCGTAAGAGACCTACCTTCCTTGCTTCGCAGGGTCCTCCCTAAAGGGAGGATTAGGACAAAACAAGAAAGCCCTCTGCCACGCTCTTGATCCTTCCTTTAGGAAGGACCCTGCGAAGCAAGGAAGGTAGGTTCCGGGTACACTCCCGGTATGGAATACTCAACAGGCATTGACTGGCGCGAATGGGGCGACGCCGCGTTTGCCGAGGCGCGGGCGCAGAACAAGCCCATTTTGCTGGACATCGGCGCGGTCTGGTGTCACTGGTGTCATGTCATGGACACCGGCATCGACGGCGACCCGGTACATACGGGCACGTACTCCGATCCCGCCGTGCAGCAGCGGATCGCCGCCCATTTCATCCCCATCAAAGTCGACAACGACCGGCGGCCCGACATCAACGCCCGCTACAACATGGGCGGCTGGCCGACCACGGCGTTTCTGACACCGGGCGGCGACACGCTCTACGGCGAAACCTATGTCACCCCGACCCGCATGGTCGGTTTGCTGGACTATATCGCCAACCTCTGGACCAACAACCAGGCCGATATTCAGGCGCAGATTGCCGAAATGCGGGAGCAGCGGGCCGCGTCCGAAGCGCGGACACCCTCCGACCTTGACCCCGCTACTACCGAAACCGTCCTGAACTCCATACGCGGCCATTTTGACCCCGAGTACGGCGGCTTCCTGTCGTCCGCCCCTGCCAAGTTCCCCCACCCCGACGCCCTGCGGCTGGTGCTGGAAGAATACAGCCGCACCGGGGATGCGTCGCTGAAAGAAATCGCCGAAAAGACCCTGCACGGTATGGCCGATGGCGGGATGTACGACCACTTTGCAGGCGGCTTTTTCCGTTACAGCACCGACCGGCAGTGGGCCGTGCCGCACTTCGAGAAGATGCTGGAAGACAACGCCAAGCTCACCTCGGTCTATGCGCTGGCCTATCAAGTCCTGGGCGACCCCTATTACTTGGATGTCGTCAAATCCGCGCAGGGCTGGCTGCTGTCCGAGATGCGCGACCCCGACACCGGGACCTTCGCGGGCAGTCAGGACGCCGGGCCGGAAGAAGCCTATTACGGTCAGCCGCTTGCCGTCCGCGCCACGCTGCCGACGCCCTATATTGACCGCACCGTCTACACCGGCTGGAATGCGCTGATGGTGTCTGCATTAGTCGCCCGGTACAAAATCACGGGCGAGGTTGAGATGCTGGATGCAGCATTGAAAACTCATGCTTTTCTAGTAGGCGATCTGAACGCTGGAGACGACCCCGACTTGTTGGGACTTGTGGGAGGCGTCGAAGAAGGAAGCCTGCTCCAATACACGATCTTGTATCATTATCTGGAAGAGGGGCAGGCAGAAGGAACTGCCGGAATGCTGACGGACCAGACTGATTTTATCAACGCCTCCCTAGACCTATATGAAGCGACCGGGAATATCTACTACAACCTTTCCGCGTTCGAGGCGACAGAGTATCTCCTGCACTTTCTGGAAGACAAGGAAAACGGCGGTTTTTATGACCTGCCCGAAACGCCGGGCGCGGTTGGAGAGCTGACGCGGCGAAAGAAAGACATGAGCGAAAACGCAGCGGCAGCAATGGCGCTTGTTCGCCTGAGCGCTATGGGTTTTAGTGACCCGCCTTTGTTCCGTCAGGCCGCCGAGCGGGCTTTGAAGCTGTTCGCAGACGAGTATGCCCAGACCGGCTACTTTGCCGCCTCCTATGCCCGCGCCGTGGAGGCCGCCCGTGCGCCGGGGCTGCATATCACGATTGTTGGCTTCCAGAGCGACTACAATACGGATGATTTGCAGCGGGCGGCGTGGAGCTTTGTTGCCCCGGCGAAGACGGTTGAGACGCTGGATGCCGACGCTGCTCGAAAGCGCGGGCTGCCTGCCACTGTAGACCGCAAGGCGTATGCCACGGTGTGTGTCGGGACGGTGTGCTTTGCGCCGACGGCGGACGTGGAGGTGATGCGTCAGCAAATGCAAGGCGCACAAAGGCAGGAGGGTGCAGGTTCCCTCACGGCATGATGGAGTAGGCCGTCAGGAGCAGGAACTTGGCGGTGTAGTCGTTGGCGGGTTCGTTGGTGACGTAATCCTGCACAACATCGTGGTAGACGGCGACGGTGGGGGCGATGTCATCGGCGGGGGCGGGACTTTCCTGCTGGGCGCGGAAGTCAGGTCGGGACAGCGAGATATGCTGGCTTGCAAATTCTTTCGCGCTGCACGGGCCGCCGACTAAGGCCCCCGTCAGCTCGATGTTCTTGAGGTTGGCGATCTGGTGGTGCGGAAACAGCGGATAGCGCGTCCCGGCCCCGATCAGGCAGCAGAGGCCGAACGGGTTGCAGCCGAGAATAAAATCGCGCTGGCGGCGGGCGATGTCCAGATAAGCGTGGTCGCCCGATAGATGGGCATAGGCCGTGCAGGTGATCGCCGCACCCGCCGCCGCCTCCGCCGTGCCCCAGACATAGTCCGTGCCCAGGCCGTAAGGACCGGCCTCAGACCTGGCGCGGATGTCCTCGGCATCGACCCGCAGGTGCTCCAGGAGCCTGGCTCTCTGGGCGGCGTCGGAGTACGGGTAGAGCGTCGCATGCGCCATTGCATGGACATTGTAGACGCTGGTATAGGTCTCGGCAGGGCCAGCTTCGCGGGCAAACTGGTGGGCCTGGGCCAGATATTCGCGCTTTCCGGTGGCTTTATAAAGGTCTATCGCGCCCCACTCCATGTCGTCCCGCCAGGTCGTCTCCGGGTAAAAGTCGGCGGGCAGGGTGGTGACCACTTGGGGATGCTTTAGCCCCAGTGCATACACGGACTCGGCGGCCCGGAGACACCGGGCCGCGTAGGCGGCATCGTAGGGCCGGTACAGACGGAAGGCCATCGCAAACGCCGCCGCGCACCGGCCCGCCAGATTCGCGCCGATCCCGTAATGAACCGGGCGGGGCTTCCATTTGGCATCTGCGGGGAAGCTGTCGCGCTCCGGCAGACGCCACGAGTCGTGGTCAGTGTCGTCGCCGACTTGAAAATAGAACTCGTCCGGGCGCGGGTGCATCTTCAGCAGCCAGTCCAGGCCGACTCGGGCGTACTTAAGCTGGAGCGGCAGCGTGCCGCGCTCCTGGGTCGGGAGCGTCTTCTCGTAGCGGCTCCGGTAGTGATCGTAGGCGAACAGCATCACGGCAGTGACGTAGCTCGTCGTCTCCACAAACTTCAGGTAGTCCCCGGCGTCGTGCCAGCCCCCCGAGGCATCGAACGGCTCCCCGTCACGCGGGCCGCCTTTGAGGACGCCGTCGTCGAGGTGGCACGGCCCCTGGTGCGCGGAGTGCTGCGGGCCGCACCGCTGGACATCAAAATAGTTCAGGATCAGTGGGACCAGCCGCTCGTATATGTCGGCCCCGACCGAAAACGGCGCGGACAGATGCCCGTCGGACAGGCGCAGTCGGTAGCGTCCGGGCCGCTGGAAGCCGTCGAAATCCGCAAAAAAGTGGTGGGGATAGCGCACCCCGGCGACCGGGACGGCCCCGGCCTTCTCGCAGGGTGTCAAAGCCCCCGCAAAGCGCACCGTTGGGATCACGTCGTCATCCACGAGGACGAACCTGCTGCCGTGAATTGGTCCGGTCGCAGTAATCACCGCCCGCTTCGGCTCCTGGGGCAGAAATCCGACCTGATTGAGATGCACCTGGGCATCGACAAACGGCTGCGGGACAGGCCGCCCCTCGACTTTGGGCACATCCTGTTTGGGCACGTCCTGCGCGGACGCGGGCGGCGCGGCAGCGGCGAGGGCCAGCCCTGCTCCTGCGGAGGCCACGCCCCGCAGAAAGCCCCGCCGCGTCACGCTGTTTTCTTTTTCCTGCATAGTCTTTGTATCACCTCACAGCCCCCATTGGTTCCCGCATTCCTGGGGGTGAGTATTGAGAGCCAGGGTCCTTCTATTCCGGGTACACTTGCCCTATGGAACTTTCAACAGGCATTCACCGGGGCAAGAGGGCTGGGGGGTTAGGTTCCTGCTCCCCCATTATTGGGGGCTGGGGGGTCATCCTTCTGCTCTTATTGGCCCTCGCCGCCCACGCCGCACCGCATTACACCACTGCCGCCGCCGCACGGGTGGCAGGCGAAAGGCTGGATCGGGCCGGGCAGTACGAAGCCGCCGCGGATGCCTATGAGCAGGAGGCCGTCATTCGGCGGCGCACCGGGGACCCGCAGGGAGCGGATGTGGAGCATCGGCGGGCACTTCGGCTCAAAACCGATGTGGCGCTGGCAATCACCGCGCCCCTGCCGGTGAGCGAGCCGAAACTGGCGAAAGGCGAGCCGGTGGCGGGGTGCTATCTGGGGGCTTTGGACGACTACGCAGGCGGGCAGCGGGCGGAGGAGTTTGCGCGGCGCGTCGGGCGGCCTCTCGCGCTGTGCTTTGATTACAGCCCTTATGGAGCGCCGTTCCCCACAGACTGGGCGCGGCGGCAGGCACGGGCGGGGCGGATGGTGCAGATTGCGTGGGAGCCGCGTGACATTCGGGCTGTCCGGGACGATGCCTATTTGAACGAGTGGGCGGAAGACGCGGCGCGGTGCGGCACGACGGTTTTCCTGCGCTTTGGCGGGGAGATGAACGGCAACTGGACCCCCTGGGGGCGGGACCCGAAAGCCTACCGGCAGGCGTTTCGGCTGGTCCATGCCGTGATCAACCGGCACGCGGGCAATGTCGCGCTGGTCTGGGCACCCGGCGCGGTGCCGACCTACAATCTGGACACGTACTGGCCGGGCGATGATGTGGTGGACTGGGTGGGCATCAGCCTGTATCTGGTGCGCTTTTATGACGACGACCTGAACCGCCCGGCATCGCTGGACGGCCCGGCGTTGTTTATTGACCCGTTTTACAAGAAGTTCGCCGCCCGGCATCCGCTGTGCCTGGTGGAATGCGGCGTTTCCCGGCAGGCGCGGGTCGAAGGCCGCCCCGCTGACGCCTATGCCGCCGCCCGTATCTTTGATCTGATGGATGCCATTAAAATCCGCTACCCGCGCCTAAAAATGGTCTGCTGGTTCACCCGCAATAATCTGCAGACGGCGCGGGCCGGGCGGCGCTTGAACGACTATTCCCTGCCCGACGGCAGTGGAGCATTGAAAGCCTTCCGGTCAGCGATTGCAGACCCCTATTTTCTCTCCCATCCAAACGACGCCCCGCCCTATCGCTACGTCCGGCTGAGCGGTCAACTGCCGGCAGGCTACGTCGGCGGCCTGAGCGCGGCCATTTCCACCTACACGCTGTCGCCAACACTGGAAGCCTCCCGAAACGGCGTCACGCGCCGCGCAGGCCGCCCCTTCAGCGTCTTCGTCCCGCCGGGGCGCGGCCCGTTGACGGTGACGGTGCGCGATGAGAAGGGGAGGGCAGCGAAGCCTCTGGTGTTGAAGGAGCCTCGGAAACTGTAGAGGCAGCCCCCGGCCCCAATTCTGGGGGAGCAAGAATAGGACAGGAAAGAAGGGCAAGAAGGGCAGGGACAAGCCCTGCCCGTACTCTTAATTTCTGGCTCCCGCAGAATTAGAGGCCGGGGGGCGATCTGCGCGGGCTGGATAAAAGCAGGCCCGCGACCGGGGATGGTCGCGGGCCTGACGTGTCAACAGGGCGTTGAGGGGAGAGGATTTAGTTGCAGTTCGGGTGAGGGCCGTTGAAGTCGGTTGCCCAGAGGCAGGTGTCGCCGACGACCTTCTCCCAACGGAGTGCTTTGGCATGGCCGTCCGCGAACTGGCAGTTAATCAGTTCGGTATGACGCGCTTTGATGTCGCTAATTGCCTGGGCCGAGCCGGGTGTAGCCGTCTGGGCCCAGCTGTATTTGGAGTTGCCGATATTCTTCCAGTAAGACTCATACTGGCCAACTTTGGTTCCGCTCTGTGCGGCAAGGAAGGCTTTGTCAGAGGTGCCACCCTGCGAACCGTCATTCTGGTTCACGAGAGTACCGCTTTGATTGAGGACATCGGGGCAGGCACCGTAGTAAGTGGCATCCACGACCACGATTGTGCTGGACGGGCGGGTGACTTCTGCCAGGGAAACCACATGAGGAGTCCCACTTGTAGGATCGTTGTATGCTCCAGCAGGGCTGAGCCATGCATCGTTGTGACCGTAGCTGTTCTGACCACCATAGCCTTTGCCATCGCATCCCAGGCCGCCGCCCGTGCCACAGACCGTACCACTAGGGTCATAGCCAGCGAAAGCGCCGGGAGAATCGGGGCATTTGAAGACATCGTAGCTCTTCACATAGGGCATTAGTTCGCTGATCCAGAATGTTTTGGCATCACTGCCAGTCGTGTAAGTGCCAGCGGGAACCGGTCCGCCATTGATTGACATAAGCGGATTGGTGTTCGCACCGGAGTTGTAGCGGTGTGGGTACAGGCTCTCATCGTAGTCCTGTGAATATTGAGTGGACGCCAGGCCAATCTGCTTCATATTGCTGAGGCACTGGGTGCGGCGGGCGTTCTCGCGCACTTTCTGGAAGACCGGGAAGAGAATGGCGGCGAGGATGGCGATGATGGCGATGACGACGAGCAGCTCAATCAAGGTGAAGCCGGAACGCCGGGCGGACCGGGAGGGCACGGGGGAGTGCAGCATGGCGAGGTGTCTCCTGTTTCTAGGGTATCTGCGTGAAAGACTGTGAAAAGTACAGCCTTAGTGTACAGCACAAACAGGAGTGTTTTCATTAAGCGCAGATTAAGCTTACATTAAGTTTAGGTTAAGAGGATTCGGCGGACGGGCGGCGGCGCACACGCGGGGCCGGGGCGGGCGGCGGGGGCTGATGGGTCAGGGCCGCCAGCGACTCCGCCAGCGCCTGTGTCAGCGCCGCGACCGCCTCTGCGCGGGGCAGGTGCGCGAACGCTTCCGGACGCAGGGGTTTTCCGAAGGTCACCGTCACCGGGCGGGGGGACCACCGGGGGACCAGCTTGCCATAAGGCATCAGGCCATTGGTGTGATGCAGGCCCACGGGCACAATCGGCACGCCGGTTCGAAGGGCCAAGAGAGCCGCGCCGGGCTGCACCCGCTGCAAAAGCCCCGTCTGCGAGCAGCGGCCTTCGGGGAAGACGGCCACCGGGTCGCCCGCTCGGAGGCACTGCTCAATGCGCCGCAGCGCCCCCCGGTCCGCGCTGTCGCGCTCAATCGGAAACGCATGGAAGCGGGCAAAAAACCAGCCCAGCACCGGGATTTCAAACAGCTCCCGCTTGCCCACAAACCACGCCCGGCGCGGGGTGGTCACAAACAGCGTCGGCGGGTCGGCGTCGCTGAGGTGGTTCGGGCACAGCAGCACGCCGCCACGCCGGGGGACATTTTCCTCGCCGCTGGAGGTGAGCCGTCCGAGGACACGCAAAATCAGCCGCAGAAGTGTAAAGACGAGGGGATAGCCGAGGAAGTAAATCATGCCGCGAACTCCTGCTCCCGCTGCGCCACTTCGCCCGCCGCACGGTCTTCACGCAGCGCCGACAGTGCTCCCAGTGCCAGCAGCAGGCAGAGAGCGCAGACCACAAAAATCATTCGGTAGCCTGCGTGCCCGACCGAGCGGTTAATCAGCGTCCCGGTCAGCGCCACCGCCGCCGGACCGGCCAGAGATGCCGCCGCTGTCTGCAAGCCGACATAAAACCCGATCTCACGCGCCGGGACCAATCGGGTCAGCAGCGGGTACGCCGAAGCGTTCTGCGCTCCAATCCCCAGCCCCGCCACGCTCAGCACCAGCCCGACTTGCAGCAGCGTCGTCACCCACAGCGCGTTCAGCGCGGCCCCGGCAATGAGAACCAGACTCAGCATTAGCAGCCGCTTGTAGCCAATTCGGCTGCTGATGGCTCCGAACAGCACGCTGCCCAGCGCCGTCATCACTAGCAGCCAGGCGGCCAGCACCAGCGTCTGCCAGTCGGCACAGCCCGTCACCTGTTTGATAAACTTGGTCAAATAGGGCGTCACCGCCCCGAGGCCCGCGCCGTAGAGGAAAAACATCGCCATATAAATCCGCGCCTGCGGCAGATCGCGCAGGCCGGACAGCGCCAGCTTGATGTCGTCCCAGTGCCCGCGCCGCGTCTCCGGCGGCGGCGTCACGGTCGGCTCCTTCGTTTTGGCGCAGGTCAGCAGCGTGGTTGCCAGCAGCAGCAGGCCGACAATGGGAAAGCCCCATTCCAGCGACAGGTGCAGCCCTGGAACCAGTTTCAGCCCTGCCAGAAACAGCAGAATTAGAACCTGCCCCAATGCACCGACAAAGAACCAGATGCCAGACACCCGCCCGCGCTGCTCCGGCGTCGTGATATCCGCCAGCAGAGCCTGATAGGGATCGGCGGCGACATTGAAGGTCAAGGTGAACAAAAAGACGCACGCGACAATCCCCGCCAGCCGCGCCGTGCCCGGCAGCAGCGTCGCGGCGGGGGCCAGCAACAGAAACAGCGCGGCCAGCGCGATAAACACCCGCATAAAGGGCCGCCGCCGCCCGCCCGGCCCGCGCAGGCGGTCACTGATGGAGCCAACGACAGGCTGAATAAAGACGCCTTCAAAAGAGTGCGAACCGCCCAGCAGCCCCAGCAGCACAGCATTGTTCGTATAAGTACTCAGCCAGAGCGGCAGGACGTAGTTGTTGAAAGCGTAAAACGCCCCAAACCCGAGGTTCGCCAGGCTGTACCAGAAGACGCCTACTGAGGACAGCGGGACGTTGGGCATGGCAGTGGGACGGACGGGTTGAGTTGGGTTCATCGTGGTGGCTTGTTCGGGGCCGGGGCGGGGTTTTCCTGCACGGCATGGATTAGGAGACCTAACCCCCCGGCCCCCTTCCCTAAGAAGGAAGGGGGAGCAGACAAATATGGACAGGACAAGAGGGCAGGGGCAAGCCCTGCCCCTACGGGACTATTCCCAACTGATGTTACGCACCGATTGTGGCGGGTTGCTGGAATCGGTGGCCCGGAGGAGCCGTGGGACTAAAGGAGCCGTGGGACTGGAAGTCCTCGGCTGTGCGGCCTGCGGCCAAGTCTCCGCCTTCGCGGAGAAGGAGCGGAGTAAGTTGCAAGTCCTCATCTTTGTCCACGCAGGTGGACACTCGGCGTCCTCGCCTCAGAGCCGAGGACTTTCAGTCCCACGGCTCCTGAGAGGCAGCAGTGCGTAACATCAGTTCCTAATTTATCTGCCTCCCCCTTCCTTCTCAGGGAAGGGGGCCGGGGGGTTAGGTCTCCTAATCCAGCAGATGCCCGTAGCGCTCGGCGACGACGCGGCGTTTGACTTTCAGGGTTGGGGTCAGCTCGCCGCCTTCCTGGCTGAAGGCATGGTCGATTAAGGCAATGCGCTTGACGCGCTCGTAGTCGGCCAGGTCTTTGGAAAGCCGGTCAACCTCGGCTTTGACATACTTGCGGGCGGCGGGGTCGGCGATCAGCTCGGCATTGGTTTTCAGGCCGGGGTGGTTGTCTTTGGCCCAGGCTTTCAGGGCGTCGAAGTTCGGGACAACCAGCGCGGCGACGGTGCCGGAGTTGTCGCCGAGCAGCACCACTTCGGTTAGCAGCGAGGAGCGGCGGAGCATTGTTTCTATCGGCTGCGGGGCGACGTTTTTGCCGTTTGCCAGCACCAGAATATCTTTCTTGCGGTCGGTGATTTTGACGTAGCCATCTTTGTCGATAGTCCCGATGTCGCCGGAATGGAACCAGCCGTCGGCGTCAATGACCTCGGCAGTTGCTTCCGGGTTGTTCCAGTAGCCGCGCATGACGGTCGGACCTTCAATCAGAAGCTCGCCGTCTTCGGCGACGCGCACCAGGACGTTGAACATCCGGGGGCCGACGGTCTGCACTTTGACGCGCTCGGCCTTGTTGGCGGCGGCGGCTCCGGTTGTCTCGGTCAGGCCCCAGCCTTCCAGAATGGGGACGCCGATGGCGAGGAAGAATTTGGCGGTGCGCGGACCCAGGGCCGCGCCGCCGCTGACCAGGAACTTCAGCTCTCCGCCGAAGCGGGCGCGGATTTTTTGCAGCACCAGCCGGTCGGCGGCGAGGTGCAGCAGGGCCAGAATAGGACCGACCGGGCGCTTCGCGCTATGCCGCTCGGCTACGGTGTCCCCCACCCCCAGCGCCCACCAGGTCAGCGTTTTGCGCCGGGAAGGCAGCTTGCCGATGCCGTCGGAGATGCGCTCGTGGATGCTCTCAAAGACACGCGGGACACACTGCATGATGGTCGGATGGAAGTGCGCCATGTTGTCGATCAGCTTGAAGATGCTGTCGTTGTAGATGATATGCTCCCCCAGCGTCAGCGCCAGATTGGAGGTGACACGCTCGAAGATATGCGACAAGGGCAGGAACGACAGGAACACATCATAGGGGGGCCGCAGGAGGGGGAACTGCCCGGCGGCGGCGTCCACTGCCGCCGCCATGTTGGCGTGGGTCAGCATGACCCCTTTGGGGCTGCCAGTCGTGCCTGACGTATAAATCAGGGCCATCAGATCGTCCGGCGTCACCGAGTCGCGTCTGGCTCCATAGTCTTCTTCAAACGCAGCGCCTTCGCCCTGCTCCATCACATCCGCCAGTGACAGCACGCCGTCAGCGGGGTCCATCGTGATGACTTTGAGCGTATCCGCCTCCACTTTGGCGGCCTGCTTGGCGTTCTCCGCAATGATCACCTTTGCACCGCTGTCGGACAGAATATGCGCCACCTGCCCGGCGGGCAGCGTCGGATACACCGGCACAGCGACCGCTCCCGCCGCCAGAATGGCAAGGTCAGCGATGACCCATTCGGGCCGGTTCTCGGACAGCAGGGCCACGCGGTCCCCGCGCTCGACGCCCAGTGCCCGCAGGCCCAGCGAGACGGCGCGAACACGGGCCGCGACCTGCCCGTAGGTCAGCGTTTCCCACGTCTTGCTGCCGGGCGGCTTGGACGTGAGGGCCGGGCGGCCTGCGTGGCGCAGCGCGGCTTCGGCAAAGCGGGCATTGATTGTGGAGAGTTGGTGAGAAGGCGTCTGTGACATGGCGTTAGCATAGCAAAACGCAGGCCAAATGTCAAGGTGGAGTTGCCGTCATAGCCATAGCCCATGCCCGTTTGCTGGTTGTTGGCGTTAAAGGTGCGGCTTTGCTCCTTGAACGAGGTCGGATTGCCCGGCCCTGTGGATGTGCCGCCGTCGTAGGCGAAGGCGTAGGTGTAGCCCCCGGCGCGGGTGCTGGTCTCTCCAGTCGCTGGAAAGCATTATTTCAGATGTACTTTCTTCAACACTGATTTAGTGTATCATTACGTCAAAGACGCAGTAGGCAAAGGATAATAGCTGAAGACAAACCGCAGTTTTTCCCTGCCAATACCGTCTGTAAATCACACCCAGAATAAAACCGGCTGTTCCCATCAGAGGACTTGTCCAATCTATAGGGTGTATAAAGTCAAAAAAGTGTCTCGTAGTGCCATGCAAGCTAGACACCCACCACAATAGCTGAAATAATAGTACTCCATAGGCAGAACACACCAGCGATATTGTCGCCATCATACTTCTGAAACTTGTCGCACGATCTGGCTGTGAGATATTCGGCGGCGGGAGATTTGGCGGTGGGGGCCAGATTTTTTCAGCGTCGCTTTCGGAGCGCGTACTTTCTGTACTCATAGTTTCTTCTCCGCAGGCAGATACAGAAATCAACTGTATCTGCCTTTTTGCTGTTTGCACCGCTTCTTTCCCACGTTTTGCTGCCGGGCGGCTTGGGCGTGAGGGCCGGGCGGCCCGCGTGGCGCTGCGCGGCTTCGGCAAAGCGAGCGTTGATGGTAGAGAGTTTGGGAGAAAGCGTCTGTGACATGGCGTTAGCATAGCAAACTGCGGCCCAAATGTCAAGATAGGGTTGCCGTCATAGCCATAGCCCATGCCCGTTTGCTGGTTGTTGGCGTTAAAGGTGCGGCTCTGCTCCTTGAACGAGGTCGGATTGCCGGGGTCGATGCTGGTTCCGCCGTCGTAAGCGTATGACGGCGTGCCGCTGGCGCGGGTCTCTCCCGTCGCCGGAGAACATTATTTCAGGGTGCTTCTTTTTCTGCTCACTCAATCGTTCATCCCAATAAGAATGACATGAACCAGACATAGTAATTGAAGGCCAGCAGCAGCCTTACCCTGCCAAAAGCGCCTGGTAATCACACCAAGAACAAAGCCTGCTATTCCTGCAGGAAAACTTATGTCGCTTGCGAGAAGGTAAAACGGCCCAAAACGCTCGGACAAGCCAGGCACCCAGAGGAATGGCAGGAACAGTATCAGGCTGAGAAGAGACAACACAAGCGATATTATCGCCATCACATTCCTGAACCTTGTCGCACGATCTGGATGTGGGATATTGGGCGGCGGGAGGTTTGGCGGCGGGGGCCAAACCTCTTCAGCGTCGCTTTCGGAGCGCGTACTTTCTGTGCTCATGGGTTTTTTTCGCTCAGGCAGATACAGTTGGGCACATTGCCGCGCTTAGCGAAGAGGTAGAACGTGTCAATACTTGGGTTGACGCCTCAAATACGAACGGGGCCAAGAGGTATAGTCATCCTAACACGCTTCTTTAAGCGTGTCAAGGCTCTGGTGATTGACAAAAACCGTCAGCTCCTTCCATACTGGTGATAAGGCTTGACAGACGAAGCCCTTTTGTGATAAACTACGGCCCAGGCGCAAGGAACGGTGTCCGAGTTGGTCGAAGGAGCACGATTGGAAATCGTGTAATGGGGACCCCTCCATTCGTGGGTTCGAATCCCACCCGTTCCGCCATGCGGCCTCCCTGTTGCCTGTCTTGGAGCACTTTTCCTGCCATGCCCAGCGAAGCCTTAATCTCCCAGCTCGCCGCCGTTGCCGCCAAACGGCTCGGTGGCAACCTGCGCCTCCTCGCCCTCTACGGCTCTGCCGCCGACCGCCCCGAAGCGGCTCACGATTTAGATTTCCTGCTGGTTGTCGACGCCGTAGAAAACTGTGTCACGCACGCCACCCGCGCCTGCCGCGAGCTGTTCCCCCAGGTGCAGTTTTTCGTGCTGTCCGCTGAGGAGTTTGCCGCCCTGCCCGGCTTTTTCCAGTTTCAGTTTGCGTTTGCCCGGCCCCTGAGCGGCGACCTGACACTGCCGCCCCCCACACGCCAATATGCGGTAGACTCCATCACGCATGGCTACACGGACACGCTGCGGACACTGCGGCAGCAGCTCAAGCGGCGGGAATGGGCCATCGGCGACGACTGGGCGGTGCAGTCGTGGTGGAACCTGAAAAGCTTCAAGTACGCGACCCTGGATTTCTGCTGGCTCCTGCGCCAGGAACGCCCCACGGACATCAGCCGTGCCTCGGTCATTCTGGAAGCCGAAGGGCTGACCCGCGCCTCCCGCGCCCTGACCGAGTGGCCGGATTTGGAAACTCTGACCCGGCGGCTCAAGCGCGACCCGCTGTCCTGGGTGCTGCACTGGGAGCCGCGCATCGCCGCTGCTTACACAGAAATCCGCCCGTATCTGCGGAGCAAGTAGTCCCTTATGCTCCAATTCCTACGTCAGCGCCCACCACGCCGCCGTCTGCCACTGTGGGCGCGTTTTTTGTGTGCCGCTTTGCTGACTCCCCCAATCCTGATGGGCTTTTTCTGCCTGCAAGTTGCCTACAAAATTTATGTAGGCAACAAAGCCTCAGAACAACTGCCGGCGCTTGCGCCGCCCCGCGTGGGCCAGCGGCTTTTGGTGTTTTCCCCGCATCCTGACGATGAAACGCTGGGCGCGGCAGGGCTGATCCGGCAGGCCAGGCTGCGCGGCGACGATGTGCGGGTCGTGTTCCTGACCAACGGCGACGGGTTCAGCATCAGCGCGGCCCGTGAGTTCCATGAGATCACGGTGCCCCCCAAAGACTTTGTGCGCTATGCCTATCTGCGGCAGGGCGAGTCGCGCACGGCGCTGGAAGTGCTGGGCGTTCCCCCGGAAGACATCCATTTCCTGGGCTATCCCGACCGGGGGCTGATGCCCATGTGGATCGACCACTGGAACCCCGGCAATCCCGTCGAGTCCGCCTATACCCGCGTCAGCAGCTCGCCCTACGACGACTCGCCGACACCTCATGCCCCCTACTGCGGAGAGTCTTTGCTGGCGGACATCCGAAAGCAGATGCTGCTGGAACAGCCTACCGACATCTACATCACGCACCCGAACGACGACCACCCGGACCATGCCGCCGGGTCCGTGTTTGTCCGTACCGCCCTGCATGAGCTGAAGCGGGAGGGCGTTTCCTGGGCGCAGACGGCCCGGCTGCACTATTTCATTGTTCACCGGGGCGACTGGCCCGTGCCGCAGGGGCTAAACGAAGACGCTCCGCTGGTTCCGCCAAGTCAGCTCGTCGGGCTGGACACCGACTGGTCTTCCCTGCCGCTGTCGCACCGCGATGTGCAGCGCAAGTACGCCGCCATCAAGCGGTATGGGAGTCAGGTGGACTCCGCAGGCCGGTTCCTGTATTCGTTCGTCCGGCGCAATGAGCTGTTCGGCACGCTCGGCGATAATACCGCCCCGACGCTGGCTGTCATTCCCGAGGGCCGGTTCCACATGGATGGCCGCGCCGGAGACTGGGCGGGACAGACCCCGGTGGCGCTGGACCCAAGCAGGGACAGCGTCCTGCGAGCCTTTCAGTCGTCCGCCGACATCGTGCGCCTGTATGCCTGCCGGGACGATACCCTGCTGTATCTGCGTCAGGATATGCAGCGCCCTTTGTCTTCGCAGGTGACGTATGCGTTTGTGCTGCGCCCGATTACCCCCGCCGCCCAGGGACAGGATCCGCTGCCGTCGCGCACTCTCTTGATTGCTCCCGGCCCCGCCAATACGCGACTTCCCATGCCAGGTCTGCCCGGCGGCTATTACGCCTGGCATGGCAGCCTTCTTGAAGCTGCCCTGCCGCTGTCTGCCCTGCATCTTCAGTCGGCCCCGCTCGGAACTACGCTCTATCTGCGCGGACAGACCCGGTTTGCCAACGTCGAAGTGGACCACACCGGCTTCCGGCCTGTGGAGATGGGCAAGCTCACATCACCCGGAATGCCTGCGTCAGCGCCACCTCGGTAGTATACGCCTTGCGCTCCCGGCCCTGCCGGGCGGCGTCCCAGCCGCCCTGCGCGGCCAGCACGGCCAGTGCCTGGGAAACACATGGGGCATTGGGGGCTGGCGGGGGGCCGCTCAGGCGGCGCAGGAGAAAATCGACCAGCGTGCGGCAGGCAGTCGCGGCGGCGACTTGAGCAATGTCTTCCGCCAGGCCGCCTTCTGAGAACAGCGGCGGCGCGGGCAGCGGCTGCGTGGCCGTGTGG
The DNA here is from genome assembly GCA_964251675.1 of uncultured Armatimonadales bacterium. Taxonomy (GTDB): domain Bacteria; phylum Armatimonadota; class Armatimonadia; order Armatimonadales; family Capsulimonadaceae; genus JANXMY01. The sequence continues at coordinate 15,195 of CAXUKS010000010.1, read as the reverse complement.
CAGGAGGGCGCGGACAGGGCGCGGCCCAGCTTGCGGCAGGCCAGATCGACGGCCTCTTCCGCAATCGCCCGGTACGAAGTCGGCCCGCCGCCCCAGACCGACAGCAGACCCTGCTGAACCGGAGCACTTCCCGCATGGTCGGCCAGCCCGTGCAGCGGGACCGCCGCGCCGAACGAAAACTCCGGGTGCGGCGGCGGGGCCACCGGTGCGGCCCAGGCGGCGCGGAGCGTGTCCATTGTGATGCCCGGCAGAAGCTCCCCGAAGGCCCCCAATAGCGGCTCCACCGCCTCCCGCCCGGCCAGCAGTGCGTCGGGGTCTTTTTCCGGCGTCAGCGGCAGCTCTTCTTCCCCCAGCCAGGTCCCTGCAGGACCGGGAACCGCCAGCAGCGGCTTTGCGCCGTCCTCCCGCGCAAACACCACCACATCGCCCTCCCCGCCAAGCGGCGGGGCCAGCAGGGACACCCGCTGTACCGGCGGCGGCAGGGCGTCCGGTGCAGGGCCGAGGCTGGTCAGCCATGCCCCGGCGGCCAGGATCGTCAGCGCGGCAGCGGTTTCGCCGGTTTCGCCGGAAAGTGTGTCAGTCCAGCGCACGCCCAGGCATCGCTGCCGCCCCTGACTGTCCCAGCCCCAGCGCAAAGCATCCACCCGCACGCGGGTACGCACGTCCGCGCCCGCCGTCCGGGCATCCAGCGCCAGCGCCAGTGCCAGCCGTGCCGGGGAAGCCATTGCCGCTTCCCAGACCAGTGCGCCGCCGCTCAGGCTCTCAGCGGACAGCGCCGGGGCGCGTTCCTGCACTTCGGCGGCAGATAAAAGATGGTGGACAGAAAAGGAGTGGTCGAAGCCGAGCGCATCGGCGAGGGCGAGGCTGGAGCGCACGCGGGCCTGTGCGAGCAGGCCGTGCCCGTAAAAGGGAATGAGGCAGCGCCGGGGGGACACAAGATCAGAGGCGGTGCGAAGCAAAATCTCCCGCTCGGAAATCTGTTCGCGGACACGGGCAAAATCCAGCGTTTCCAGGGCGCTCAGGCCACCCGCGACCAACCCGTGTGTGCGGCCCGTCGCCCCTGCGCCGAAGTCTTCTTTTTCCAGCAGGCAGACCGACAGGCCGCGCCCGGCGGCGTCCCGCGCAATCCCCGCCCCCAGCAGCCCGCCGCCGACGATGACAAGGTCAATCATAGCGACAGTATACCCGCACCATGACAGGCAGCGGTGCTACAAGCTGGCGTAGCGGGCCAGCACGGCTTCTTCGGTTGTAGCGCGGGGCCGGTTGGAGACTTGAAGAAAGATGGTCGTGCCGTGCGCGTCGGTGCAGAGCGCCAGCGTGTCGGTAGACTGCAGCATAAGGTGAAAGCCCATGCCGAGCGAAACACGGGTGGAAAAGCCCTGCTCCAGAGTTGCCCGTGCCAGGTGCGCGGGGGCAATTCCGGTGCCGCTGTCTTCAATCTGCACGGTAATTTCCCCGTGTTCCGCCCAAACCGTCGCCAGACCACCGTTGCCATGCTTAATGGCATTGGTGGCCGCCTCGGTCGTGGCTGTGCAGAGGTCGGCGACACGCTCCGCATTTAGACCGCTTTCAACGGACAGGCGGGTCAGCGCATGGCGCAGCCTGGAAGCGTCCTCCGGATGATGCAAAGGCAGTGTGAGGTAGGGTACACACTCAGCCAGCGCCGCAGGGGGCATCTCGCTGTGGTCCAGCAGACGCAGCTTGCCGCCCGTGACAGCCAGGAGAACATCCCGGTTGAAGATGCGCCGCTGCTTCTCGCTTTCCATCAATTTGTCATTTGACTGCCGCAAGTTGTCGTTGGTCCGCGCCAGCTCGCCGGATGCGGTCCGCAGGCTGCCCGTGATCACCGCGATTGTCAGCGTTCCGACCAGAAGCGCAATAAACTCGACGATTTCCCCAATATTCGGCGTGGAGATCAAATCCAATCCGTGTTTGTTATCACTGAACAAATACACGCGGGCCAGCAGCACGGCGACCAGCGCCGTCATAATGCCTCCGCGCACCCCGAGCAGGGCCGCGCCGAGGGCCACCGGAACCAGATAAAAGATGGTGTAAGGCCGCTCGACCCCGGTGGCTTCCTGCAGAGCCATTTCGCCCCAAGTGAACAGACCCAGGATAATAAGCGTCAGCAGAACTGCCCCTACTGTGACCGCCAGCCCTGCCGATGTGTCTTTGTTTTTTTGCACCAAGTGTTTCATAAGAACTGGAACGGAACAGACTAAATCCCAAAGGCCGCAAAGCGGCGCACCCCGCCCCGCCAGAGTGCGGATGCGGTGAGCAGACTTATGGTAATCCACAGAGCCTGCGCGAGCAGTCCTATTTCGATTCTTTCTGTGCTGATTTTACCCAAGAAAATGTCGGTTGGAAACGCAAGCGTGTACGGAAACGGCGTCCAGAGCGCAAATCGGGTCAGTGCAGACGGCAAAAGCGCCAGCGGCGCAAGCTGTCCCGAGAGAATAAGGAGCGGCAGGTAGTAGAAGTTGAACAGCGACCGCACTTCATACAGCCACAGCGCCAGCAGCCCCAGCGCATAGCTCAGGGTGAACGACACCAGATGCCCCAGCACCACGGACAGCCAGAACACCGGCCCGATATGATAGTGCCCCGCCCCTAAATCCGGCAGGTAGTGCCGGAACCCGAAGGCCACCAACGCCAGCAGCGGCACAGTGAGAAGCGTTCGCATCACCCGCCAGCCGAGGTTGGACGCCAGCATATACATCAAAAATGACAGGGGCCGGATCAGATAGATGTTGAACTTGCCTGACTTCACATCCCCCGCCATATCCCACATGACGTGCGACTGAATAAACCCGGTCAGCCCCAGCAGGACGAGGTAATACAGCACCATCTCCGACGGCGAAAAGCCGCCAATCGTGCCGCGCCCGTTGTACGACGCCAGCCAGATCAGCGGCATGACCATCGCCGTCACCGCATCGGTGAGTATCCAGATGATGAGGTTGGCTTTGTAGGCCAGCCCGTCCTGCACAAACATCCCCACCAGCGCCCGCCACTTGCGCCACCCCCAGTAGAGGCGCGTTTTGAGAGACTGCGTGTTTGGCTGTGTGGGTGTGGGTGTCATGGTGCATCCGGCGGGTCTAGATCAATGGCCCGCAAGGCTCTGACAGCAGTCATCCGCTGCTCATTAGTACGCCGGGGCAGGCCCATGTCAACAGTTTCGTGCTGCTGGAGACGTTGCGCCAATTCATCATCCGACGCGCCGCCCATGAGCAAATTATAAAGGCTGTTCGAATAGCCGTCGTATTCCCCAAACGCCCTCGGGTTATCATTAACGCCAATGGGGTCCCACTGCTCCCAAAGCACGCGGCGTATGTCAGACATAATCTTACGGATTGTTTGCTTGCTCATATGGCGCAGACTTCGTGATGCTTTACTCATGGCGGGTTGGCCCTGTGCCCCCGGATTGAAATCCGGGGCTGCAAAGTGCGATTGTCCACCTTCGTGGACATAGGATAGATTCCGCATGCATCTCTTATGTCCGCGAAGGCGGACAATCACAATAGGCAGCCCCAGAATTCATTCTGGGGGCACACGGCAACCTCACCCCAACCCTCTCCTTCAGAAAGGAGAGGGGGCCGGAACAAAACGGACAGGAGGGCGCGGCAAGCAACGCCCCTACTTCTCAGGTCGCAGCAGCGGGAATAAAATCACGTCGCGGATGGAGGGGGCGTCGGTCAGGATGATTGCCAGGCGGTCTACGCCGCCGCCGAAGCCGCCGGTGGGGGGCATTCCGTATTCCATCGCCCGCAGGAAGTCCTCGTCCATCGGGTGCGCTTCGGCGTCGCCACTGGCCCGCAGGGCGGACTGGGCCTGGAACCGCTCGCGCTGATCTAACGGGTCGTTGATCTCGCTGAACGCATTGCCAAGCTCCGCCCCGGCCATGTAGACCTCAAAGCGGCGGGTGAGCGCCGGGTCGCCCGGCTTCTTTTTGGCGAGCGGTGAGGTCTCGGTGGGGAAGTCGGTGATGAACGTCGGCTGAATGAGCGTCGGCTGCGTGTACTTTTCGTGCAGTTTCTCGATAATGCCGCCGACGGTCGGCTCGTTCTCGGTCGGCAGGCCCAGACGGGTCAGGACGGCATGCGCGGATTCGAGTGTTTCGAGTTCTTCGGGAGCGACCCCGGCGTTCTGCCGGATGCCCTCTAAGATGGGCAGGCGGGCGAAGTTCGGGGCCAGGTCAATCGCATGGCCCTGATAGGTGAACTGCTCGGAGCCGTGCAGGGCGCGGCAGATGTGCCGGTACATTCCCTCGACCAGGAGCATCATGTCGTCCAAATCGGCATAGGCCGCGTAGACTTCCATGAGTGTGAACTCAGGATTGTGGCGCGTCGAGATGCCTTCGTTGCGGAAGACACGGCCAATCTCATAGACCCGGTCGATGCCGCCGATAATCAGGCGCTTTAAATATAACTCTAACGAGATACGCAGGTGCAGCTCGGTGTCTAAAGCATTGTGATGGGTCAAGAAAGGCCGCGCCGCCGCGCCGCCCGCGACGGCCTGCAAGACCGGCGTTTCCACTTCCAGATACTGGTGGGAATCTAAAAACGCGCGCATGGCCCGCACGACTGTCATGCGGCCCAGCAGACGCGCCCGCGACTCTTTGTTGACCAGGAGGTCCACCGACCGCTGCCGGTAGCGCATTTCGGGGTCTTTCAGATTGCCCGAGTGCTTTTCTTCGCCGTCCTCGCCCTCGTATTCTTTGCCGATAGGCAGGACGCGCAGGGATTTTGCCAGCAGAGTCCATTCCCGGACATGGACGGAGATTTCCCCCCGCTGCGTGCGGAAGACGAAGCCGGAGACGCCCGCGATGTCGCCAATGTCGGTGTGGTGCTTGAGGTCGTCAAAGAGCGCCTCGCCGACTTCATCTTTGCGGATGTACAACTGAATGCGGCCCGTGGCGTCGGTCAGGTCCATGAACGAGACTTTGCCCTGCACGCGGACAGCCGTGATGCGCCCGGCAATAAAGACCGTGTGGCCGTCCAATGTGTCAAAGTCGGCGACAATGGGCGCGGCGTGGTGGGTGACATCAAACCGCTCGTGCGTGAACGGGTCCCGGCCCGCTTCGCGCAAAGCGCGGAGCTTTTCGAGGCGGTACGGGTCGACGCCTTCAGCGGTGAGGGCATCGGCGGCGGGTGATGAGGCGGGTATCTCTTCGGACAAGGGGGTGGTCCTTCTAAATTAAAAATTGTGAACGGGATTTTAATGATCGGAGCGCTTAAAATGAGACAACGTGACTCCATTTGTGTAGGCAGTGTGATCAACTAACTCGTACTTATGTTCACGGATATTTTCTGGCCAAAGCCGTATGCCTTCCCCAAGAATGATAGGCAGGGTGAACAGATAGATTTCGTCAACCAAATCTGAGTCCACAAACTGGCTGATGACATCACCACCGCCCATAATCCAAATATTGCCCTTCGTTTCGGCTTTGAGCCTCTGCACCAGCTCTGACAGTCCGCCACAGTAGGTCTCAACGCCTGGAAGCGCTCTATCAAGGGCCGCTCTCATAGTCAAAACAATTGAGCGTTTGCCGACATACGGATAGTCGCAGTCGAAATCGAGTACCGTCTCATAGGATTTTCTACCCATGACTACCGAGCCAGTAGACTTGTAGAAATTATCGTAGCTATAGTAGCCATAGTCGGCTTCTTGATAATTTTCCAGGAAGTTGGTACTGCCGTCACTGCGGGCAATCCTTCCGTCGATTGAAGCGGCAATGTACAACTGTGTCAAGCTCATGCTGTTTACTCCACGAGAACAAAAATGAAGGATGCAACAAAAATTAGAGGGTAAGGACAAGCCCTACCCCTTCAAACGACACTATGCTTGCTAGAGACTTGTACGGCCAGGACCCTACTTCCGAATAGCAACCACGGTGTAGCGGGTGCGTCCGGCAGGTGTCAGGACAGAGACACTGTCACCGACTTTTTTGCCCATCAGAGACTCGCCCACCGGCGATTCATCACTGATTTTATCGCGGTTGGGATTGGCCTCCACGGGCGAGACAATGGTGAACTCCCAGTCTTCGTCTTCGTCGTTGACCGTGACCACGGAGCCGAGACCTACCACGTCGGTGGGGATTTCGGCGGGGTCGATGGGCCGGGCAATCTGCATAATATGCTTGAGGTCCTCGATGCGGCCCTCAAGAAATGCCTGTGCGTTTTTGGCGTCTTCGTACTCAGAGTTCTCGGTCAGCTCACCATAAGTGATGGCATCGCGGATACGCTCGGCGACTTCGCGCCGCTCAGTGGTGCGGAGGGATTCCAGCTCATCGGCGATTTCTTTGTAGCCCGCCGGTGTCAGGACGATCTCTTCAATGTCAGACAAGTCGCTCGGTCTCCTTCGCGGGGGGCGGTGAAAGTTTGCGCGGCAGTATACCCGCACTTGGGGCGATTTGTCAACGGGCAGGCTCCTCGGCCTTGCCTTTCTTCCGCAGCCGTGCCAGCAACGGGACATTGAACGACCGGCGAGCAGCAATCAGCGGACGCACACGGCTTCCGGCTTCTTTGTAGGCGTCCGTGTAGAGCTGACGCAGGCGCGGGGCCGTCAAGGTGTGGCCGGTGCTGTAATAAATCGCCGCCGCCCGGCCCACGGTGTAGGTCCCGGCGTAAGCAATCGAGCCTTTGACGACCAAGCCAATGCCGCCGGGCACGAGGCCAATCAGCTCCCGTGCTGCCGCCCGCCAGCCGAACGCGCTGCCGACCACGGGCAGAAGCTCGCGGGTTCTGGCCCGCAGGTCTACCTCTTTGCCATACGCCGCCGCGATCTGGAGCAGCAGCAGCGCCTGATTTTTGGTCAGGACAAGCATATCCCCCAGCGCCGTCGCGGGCAGCAGAAAGGCCGTCGCCGGGACAACGCCCGGCAGGGCGGACAGCAGGGCGATTTTGGCGTTCTCTCTGGCCGACTCCGCAATCAACGCACTCACCGACGCGGGCCGAAACGCGGGCACGCGGCGGGCCAGCGCAATTCGCAGGTCGGGGTGTGCGGTGACAATGCCCGCCAGTGCTTCCGCCAGCCCGGCTTCGTCTAAATGGGCGTGCAGCATCAGGCTGCCGGGCGGAGCGTCTTCGGCGCGGGAGTATGTGTCGGTGACGGCGCGGACATCGACGGGCGCGGCGGGGGGCGCTTCACGGGGCACAGGCGTTTCGTGGGCCAGCCGGGCCAGCAAATGGGCCGTTTGGTCCGCGCCGCCGATCAGCGCCAGATGGAAGGGGCGCTCAGAGTCGGCGGCGATGTCTTTGACGGACAGCGTTTTAAAGAAGCTCCACAGCCGCCAGGCTCCGCTGACCTGCGTGGGAACGGCTTTCAGCGAGGGCTTGCGGAAAGAAAATTTGGGCATAAAGCCTCCTGTTTGGGCGGGTTGTCCATAACGGCTTGACAAACTACGCCCAAAGTCTGTATAATAGTCCCGAGCAGGCCGGGGTGGCGAAATGGTATACGCGTAACGTTGAGGTCGTTATGGGGGCAACCCTGTGAGAGTTCGAGTCTCTTCCCCGGCAGTCTTCTTTTTATCCCCTTACTCTTACTACTCTTAATTTCAGGCAGGTATCCCGTGAACCCGAAGCAGTGCGCCGCCGAACGCGCCGTGTCTTATTTGCAGGACGGCATGACGGTCGGCCTCGGCACGGGCAGCACGGCGGCCTTCGCCATCCATGCCCTCGGTCGGCGCTTCCAGGCGGAGCCGTTCGCCCTGCGCTGCGTTGCTACGTCGCAAGCATCTGAAGACCTCGCCCGCACCTACGGCATTCCCTTTGTTTCGCTCTCAGAAGTCGCAGGCTTTGATGTCACCATCGACGGCGCGGATGAAGTAGACCCCGAGTTTCGGCTCATTAAAGGCGGCGGTGGGGCATTGTTGCGTGAGAAAATCGTGGCCCAGGCGACGCGCTTGGAAATCATCATTGTGGACCCCAGTAAAGTGCAGCTTGCTCTGGGCGCACGCCCCCTGCCCGTCGCCATTTTGCCGTTTGCGTGGGACTGGACTCAGGCGCGGCTGCAAGAAGCGTTCGGCGTCCCCGCCCCCCGCCGCTGCCTGCCGGACGGCACGCCGTTCCTCAGCGACGACGGCCTGTATATTTTAGACATGGCCTTCGGCGCTCCCCTGCCCTCTCCCGACACTTTGGAAGCGCGGCTCAAAACCATCGTCGGCGTGGTCGAGTCGGGCCTGTTCGTGGGCCTCTGCCAGCGCCTGATTATCGGCCACCCCGACGGGCGTGTGGAAGAGCAGACCCCCCCTCTCACAAATCAGCTCACAAATCGTAATAAAACGTGATCGGCGCATCCACGTCCGGGTGCAGGCTGGCATGGACGGGGCAGGTATGCGCCGCGTGTTCCAGCCTCGGGCGCATCTCGTCCGTCACGGAGGCGGGCAGGTGGACCACGAGCGGCAGATGACCGATTTTCCGAGGCGCGGGCGTCATCTCTTTGCCGACGTGCGCCGTGATGCCCGTCAGCTCCAGGCCGTTTCGCTCGGCGTACATCGCCACCGTCGTCAGGACGCAGGAGGCCAGAGCGCCAGCCACTAAATCCGTGGGGCTGAACGCGGACGCCTCCCCGCCAATGTCTTTGGGGGCATCCGTTTTCAGCATTGCGCCTTCCTGATGGGTCATCGTACACTTCTTCGCGCCGTCGTACCGGGCCTCAATTTCTACCACTTTTTTCTCCTATTCAGACAGTTTTATTCAGATGCTTCTACGGGAAACGTCACCTCTGACGGGGGCAGACCGGGACGCTGGATTTTCAGGTCAATGTCATAGCGGGACGCGATTGCCAGCCGAACGGGGATGGTGTACACGCCGTCGCCCTGCGCCCGGCCACTGGTGACCGCGCCGGGCGTGCGCGGGGCCAGCATCTGCGGCGAGACCGTCAGGTTGGCATTGCCCACCGGAGTGTGAGTTTTGGCGTCCATGACGCGCACGGTCAGCGTGTTGTCGCCTGTGTGCGGGGTCAGCGTGGAAGTCAGCGTCACCGACACGCTGCCGTTAGTCACGGTGGGCGGCGGCGCAGGCGGTGCGGCGGGATGCGAGCAGCCAGCAGCAAGCAGCGCGAGGGTGGCGGCTAGGGATTGTTTCAGCATTGGCTTACCCCGTGTATCCGCGCAGGAGGCCGACGACTTTGCCGATGATGGCGGCGTTGTCGGACTTACGCAGGGGAATGGGCGCATAATTGGGGTTCTGCGCCTCGAGTTGGATTCGGTTGCCGTGGCGGGTGAACTTTTTGACGGTCGCTTCCTCGCCGAGACGGACAGCCACAATGTCGCCGTGTTCGGCGGTCGCCTGCGGATGAATCAGGACCAGGTCACCGGGCAGAATGTGAGCACCGGTCATGGACTCGCCCTGCACCCGAAGCAGAAAGCAATCTTTGGCGCTGGCCTTTAAAAGCTGCAAGGGCACGGCGACAATATCTTCAATGTTCTGGTTTGCCAGCAGAGGCGTTCCGGCGGCGATGGTTCCAATCAGCGGCAGGCGGCGCAGGCCCACGTCTTCGTCGCGGGCGCGAGGCTCGAGGTGGGCCAGAATGCGGATGCCGCGTGAGGTGCGCGGGCCGTCTTTGGAGGACAGCCGGGCGATAAAGCCTTTTTTTGTCAGCGCATCCAGATGGATCGTGACGCCGCGCAGGGACCCGATGCCGAGGCCCACCTGCATCTCGCGGATTGTGGGCGGGTAGCCCTTCTCTTCAATGTAGGTGACAATGAAGTTGAAGACTTCCTGCTGCCGGTCAGTCAGCCCTTTCGCCATGTGTTCCTCCCTGAGCGTTTTTGGTGGTTGCTTCTTTTTCGGCCATCAGCTCGGAGAGTGCCTGATACGGGTTCTGCGGGTTCCGGGCCATGTCTTCCCTGACTTCACGGATGCGGCGGGCGACGGCGCGGGAGCGGCGCACGGCCATGGCTGCCAGCAGAGCGATGATAGGCAGGCCCACGAGCAGAGTCAGGCGGGCGTCAATCGTGTTGATGTCAAGCATAAGTTTGGGGCATACCTGGGGAAATCTGTCTACCCAATTATACCCCACCCAGCGCGATTATATCCGGGCAAAGGACAGCAGGGAGCCACGGATTAAAACCCGAGGCTGCTTCGGCTGTCCAGGCCCCCTGCCTGACAGAGCAGCGGCAGGAACGAAACATACCGGGCGGCGGGTATACTAAAGCACTGCTAAATTTCGAGGCTCCGACCATTAATACCTTCTTTATGCGCCGCGCCGCGCCGCTGCTGGCCGCGCTTGCCCTCCTTGCCGGGCCGCTGTGTGCTTCTTCGTTCGCCCAGACGACGCTGTCTGCGCCCGACCCTCGCGCCGTCCCTGTAGACCCGCATTTCTTTGACTACGACAGCACCATCCCCTTTACCGCCACCGAGACCCCGGAAAAGCCGTTTCGGGGCGTCCGCATCGTGCGCGTGACGTTCCCCAGCCCCGTGCAGACCCCCTACCCTGTCAACAACCTCGTCACCGGCTACCTGTTTCTGCCGGACACCCCCGGCCCGCACCCTGCCGTTTTGGTCGAGCATGAGTGGCTGCCGCTTAACCTGAACAACGAGTACAAGACGGCGGCAGGCATCGCGCAGGGCGGCATGATCGCGTTTCTGGTGGTGCAGCCGTACAGCTTCACGCGCCGCCTGACCCCGCGTGTGGAGGATGTGGAGCTGCTGTCGGGCGACGTGCCGCAGATGGTCAGCGCGTTCCACCAGGCCGTTCTGGACAACCGGCGGGCACTGGATTATCTGACCCGGCGGCCCGATGTGGACCCCACCCGCTTTGGCGTCTCCGGCATCAGTCTCGGCGGCCTGCTCGCCCCGCTGATTGCAGGCGTCGACAAGCGCGTCAAAGTGCTGGTCACCATTGTCGGCGGCGTGGACGTGTCCGACATCGTTTACGACAGCTTTATCACCTACGGCCTGCGCCCGAGCCTGCTGTACCACGGCGAGACTTACGACTCAGTCAAGCGCGGCATGGCCGAGATCGAGCCGTCCAACCGCCTGGCCGGGTTCAACCCCGCGAACGCCCTGCTGTTCAATGGCCGCTACGACGTGTTCGTGAACCCCAAATCCGCCCGGCACCTCGCCAAAGACCTGGGGGGGGCAAAGATTGTCTGGATACCGACCGGCCACTACGGCTCGGTGCTGGCTGAAACGCAGATCGAGTCCGTCGGCGTCGCCTTTCTGCGCTCCCGCTTTGGGCTGGACGCCGCGCCCTACTCTCCGCCCTCGCAGCTTGCCGCGCCGACCATCAAAATCGGCCTGCTGTTCGGCGGCCACGAAACCGTCAGCCCCATGCTGGCTTATCAAGCCGTCACCTTCGGCCCCGAACATCGCCTGTCGTTGGACACCCAACTCACCACACGCGGCCTCGCGCTGGCCCCGTCCCTGCGGCTCGACGAAAGCAACTCCCTCGGCTTCGAGTTCCCCCTCCTCCACGGCGGCGACTTCAAGAAACCCCGCCTGTTCTACTTCTTCCACTTCGTGTTGTGAAATGACATTTCGACGCAGCCCTCGAATAGTATAATCGTAATTAGTATAATCGTAATTAGTATAATTACGATTATACTAATCATGAGGAACCAAAATGCAGATACCGTTTCATTTTTACAACCGGAACCGGGAGCGGCGCTCACTGACAGAGGTATTACGCTCTACTCGGTCTGAACTGTTTATTCTGTACGGACGGCGCGGCGTCGGGAAAAGCGCGTTGCTGCGGGCGGTGCTGGACGCGCAGGGATTTCCGTTTCTCTACTACCGGGGTGTGCGACGAACATTGCCACTTCAGCTTGCCGCGCTCACGGACGCCTTTCGTGCGGCGTTTCCCACCGTGTTCCTTCCGCAGCCGTTTTCTTCGACTTCGGTGTTTTTGGAGGCGCTGGTCTATGAAGCCGACGCACGGGCGGCACGCGGGGACAAAGAGCCGGTCTGCGTGGTGATTGACGAACTGCCCTATCTGGCCGACGTAGACCCCGGCCTGCTGACGGTCTTGCAGCACTTCTGGGACGACACCAAGCGGCGACCCAACCTCAAACTGTTTCTGTGCGGCTCTTACCTGTCGTTTATGGAGCGACAGGTGCTGGATGAAAGTGCGCCTCTGTACAATCGCCGCACCGGGGCCATGAAGCTGGAGCCGCTGGACTACGCCGAGGCTGCCCTGTTCTTTCCCGGCTACACCCCGCAGGAAAAGATGACCGCCTATGCTGTTCTGGGGGGAATGCCGTCGTATTTGGAACAGTTCGACTCGGCACTTTCCGTGGAAGACAACGCCAAAGCGACCATCCTGCGTCCGAACACCTATCTTGCTCAGGAGCCGGACTGGCTGCTGCTGGAAGACTTGCGGCGCGACGTTGTGCATGGCTCTCTGCTGCGGGCGGTCGCGCAGGGCGCTCGGAAGCCGTCGGACATCGCCCGCGCCATCGGCAAGGACTCGGCGCAGGAGATTGGGCCTCAGCTTTCCACCTTGCAGGACCTGGGGCTGCTGGTGCGGGAAGTGCCAATCACCGAGAAGCGGCAGGCACGGTCTCGCAACTCGCTCTACTTTTTATCCGACCATTATTTAGACTTCTGGTATCGGTTTGTGGACCCCGCCCGGAGCCTGATAGCGCAGGAGCGGGGGGTACAGGTGTGGGAGCGTCGCATTGGACCGGTGCTGCAGGAGTATGTGTCACGGCCCGCCTTTGAGCGGGCCTGCCGGGACTTTCTCTGGCGCAGCCTGCGGGCAGACACATTGCCGGAGGGCCTGCATTTCGCGGATGTGGGGACCTGGTGGGGCGCGGGGGACGTGGAGATTGACGTAGTGGCCGTCGATGAGCAGGGCACGGTGATGGCTGCCGGCTCCTGCAAGTGGACCAATGGGGCGATGGATGTCAGCGACTACGCGACTCTGCAAAGTGATCTGGCAAAGGCGTCCTTCGGCAACACGGACCCATTCCTCTTTCTATTTTCACGCTCCGGTTTTACAGACCGCCTCCAGCGTCTGGCGGCAGCCCAGGAGCCGCCGCGCCTGTTCCTGATAGATTTGCCGAAGATGTATGCGGTATAGATTGGGCTAAGACCCTGTCGAACAGGCCGAACGAACAGCCAAAGTGCCAAACAAACCAGCCCGAACATCGTCAAAAAGCACGTTCGGGCCGTCTTCTGATGGGTACACTTACGACACGGAAAAATCGTGTGTTTAGTTCGCCTGTTGACCGAAAAGCGAACCGCAGAGTAAATGAACTGATAAAGAGGTATCTCAGGTGATTAGCTCTCCAGAAATCAATAAGGCAATCCGCCGCAGTCTGTCCCCCCAACTCAAGCAGAATGGCTTTACCCGAGTGCAAACCCGCCGCAATTGGGGCTGGCGCGGCCCGTGTACATGGGTGCTAGAACTTCGCGCTGTCGGGGCGCATTTTGGAGCGGTGACAGGTTGGCCTCCTATGTCCATAGGGGTGTGGATTGGCGTATTTTATGATTTTGTGCCACGAGACGTTCCAGTCGTGTTCGAACTCAGCCCCGAGGCAAAACCGTTGCCACGAGAGTGGGATTGCCCGCAGCGTTCGCACTTGGACATCGGCCTTGACCAGCGGCGATACAGACAGCAGCTCAACAATCCCGCTGAAAAGGCACGCACCGACATTTGGTGGGTCGAGCCTGACGGCGGCAATCTGGAAGAGGTTATGGAAGACATCACACACCAGTTTTTGGCCCAGGGGCTATTCTGGTTCGAGCGCATGACGGACATCCATGCCGTCTACACTGAGATTGAGAGAGAGCATGAATGCTTCGATAAGTTCTCCCGCGCTGCTTACTTTGCGAAATATTTGGGGCGTGATGAGGAATATCAGGACTATCGTTCCAGGATGGAAAAAGAGGCACATCGAGTCGGCAGGGCTGAGTGGCTGGCTCAATACCCATAGTTCGCCTTCCCCACACAGAGCGAACCATGCCCTCTTTTCCGCTCATGGCTCGCCTCAAACCCCAATAGAAACTCGAAACTCGCCGCATGCGCCCCTTGAAACCGCCTGCCTCTTTGTGGTATACTATCCGGCGGAAAATACACAATCCACACCTGCCCGGACGCCTCCGCGTGTGCCTCTGTTTTTGCCATCAAAGATAGGCAAAGATAGGGTCGTGAGAGGCGGATGAACGGCGGGGACGCACCCAACACGACGAAGGAGTTACGATTTGTCTATTCTTGCGATGAAGGACCTGCTCGAAGCCGGGGTCCACTTCGGCCACCAGACGCGCCGCTGGAACCCGAAGATGAAGCGCTACATCTACGGCGGACGCAACGGCATCTACATCATTGACCTGCACCAGACCTTGAAGCTGTTCGATGAGGCATATGCCTATATTCAGGAAGTCGCTTCCAACAAAGGCAAAATTCTCTTTGTCGGAACCAAAAAGCAGGCCCAGGACGCCGTGGCCGAAGCCGCCAAGCGGTCTCATTCCTATTACGTCAACTCCCGCTGGCTCGGCGGTATGCTGACCAACTACCGCACGATTTTGACCCGCATCGCCCGCCTGCGCGAGCTGGACCGGCTCGATGCCGAAGGCATTCTGGACTCCCTGCCCAAGAAGGAAGCCGCCGACCTGCGCGAAGAGCGCGACCGGCTGGAAAATTACCTGGGCGGCATGAAGGACATGAACGGGATGCCCGATGCCATCTTTATCGTGGACCTCAAAAAAGAGAAAATCGCCGTGCAGGAAGCCCGCAAGCTGGGCATTCCCATCGTGGCGATTGTGGACACCAACTGCGATCCCGATGAAGTGGATTACGTCATCCCCGGCAACGACGATGCCATCCGCGCCATCAAGCTGATTTCGAACAAAATTGCCGACGCGATCATTGAAATCCGCCAGGGCGAGTGGCAGGAAGACGACGCGACTCTGGTGGAGTCCGAAGCCGACGCCCAGAAGATGGGCGACGACATGGACGCCGCCGTGGTGGCCGCGCAGTGGGAAGCGCTCGAGAAGCGTGTCACCGGCGGCGCTCAGGTCCCGGCGGGCGTTCTGGACCCGAGCCTCGGCGCCAGCGGCATGACCGCAGAGGGCAGCAGCAGCGGCATTTCCCGCATGAATGCTTCGCCCGGTGCGGAAGCGATGACGACGCCCGCCGAAGTCGCCCATGAGGTCGCCGAAGAGACCGGGCAGACGACGGCGCAGGGAACGGATTAACCTAACCCCCCAACCCCCTTCCCTAAGAAGGAAGGGGGAGCAGGAAAGGGCAAGG
>CAXUKS010000009.1:39811-129238 GCA_964251675.1 uncultured Armatimonadales bacterium | reverse complement strand
CGGTCCGTATGCGGGGTGGAGTGTCACCGCACTCAGCGCCGGACAGTAAAGACGGACAGTAAGCAGCAGCTCATCGAAATACAGGGCCGCCAGACAAAATTTGTCTGGCGGCTTGTTTCTTGTCTTTTACAGGACACACGGCACAGAGTCAGGAGTTTTGCCTGCCCTGTCTCCACGCCACAGGCCAGGCGTTAAAGGGCCACGGGTTGAAACCTGTGGTATTTCTCCGTGGCTTTTCGCTGGGGGGGAGTGGAACGGAACTGATGACCCTGACACACGGCAGGAATACACAACAACTTTAGCGAATAGTTTCACAAATTACTGGCAGCCCTGAGTTCGGAGCATCTATGGCATCTGTGACATTATCCCATGTATTCAAGCGCTTTGTCGCCCCCGGCAAGGGCAGCATGAAGACCACCGCCGTCAACGACCTGTCCCTGGAGATTCGGGACCGCGAGTTTATGGTCCTGGTCGGCCCTTCCGGCTGCGGCAAAACCACTGCACTTCGCATGATTGCCGGTCTCGAAGAAGTTTCCGACGGCGACATTAAAATCGGGGAGCGGCGCGTCAACAGCGTGCCGCCCAAAGACCGAGATATCGCCATGGTTTTTCAGAACTACGCCCTTTATCCGCACATGAGCGTCCGTGAAAATATGGCCTTTGGCCTCAAGCTCCGCAAAGTCCCCGCTGAAGAAATCCAGCGCCGCGTACAGGATGCCGCTTCCCAGCTTGGTCTGGAGCCGCTGCTGGCCCGCCGCCCGGCCCAGCTTTCGGGCGGGCAGCGCCAGCGCGTCGCTCTCGGGCGGGCCATCGTGCGCGAGCCGCAGGTGTTTTTGATGGACGAGCCGCTGTCAAACCTCGACGCCCAGCTTCGGGTGCAGACACGCGCCGAGCTGATTAAGATGCACCGCAGACTGGGGATCACGACGGTCTATGTCACCCATGACCAGGTGGAAGCGATGACGATGGGGGACCGGATTGCCGTCATGTCCGGCGGCGTCCTGCAGCAGGTGGCGGCCCCCTTAGAAATTTACAATCATCCGGCCAATCTATTTGTGGCAGGCTTTATCGGCACGCCGTCGATGAACTTCGTCAAGGGTACAGTCAAAAAGGCGGCATCAGGCTATGCGATTGACTGCGGCTCGTTCACTCTGGCCGCGCCGGTGTCACGGGCGGCTCTGCTGGAAGCGTGGACTGAAAAAGCCGTTATTCTGGGGCTGCGCCCCTCGGATATGTTTGACAGGGGCCTGCGGGGTGCGCCAGCGGTGGTGGATGGGAACGTGGTGCGGACGGTAGTGGATGTGTCCGAGCCGATGGGCGATATTGTGACGCTGTACCTGACGGCAGGCGTGCATTCTCTGGTGGCGACGCTGGATGCGGAAACGGCGGTCAAAGACGGGCAGGCGCTGGACGTAGTGGTGGACCTGGAGAAGACGCACCTTTTCGACCCTATTACGCAGCAGACAATTTATTAGAGCTGTCCCGTAAGTAGCTGTCTCCTAAAGGAGACAGCTTTGCCAGTCACGGAAGGCTTGCGCCTCTAGTGCTCTCCTTAGCCCGTGCCGACTTTAGGCTTGCTTACAATTCAAGCCCGTGTCCATATCTCGCAAGCGAGATTAGACCAGTTCTGCAAGGTCCGAAGGCCAAACCAGAAACGACCAAACATTTTACGCGGGTAATCGTTTGAGTAGCCCGCAACCTGATATGTTTGCTTGTGAAGGGGGCTGTTTTGTAACCGTTGGCTCACTATTTAGCGAGTGCCTTACAGCCACAAAGATTATACCCGAAAACGAGTGATTTTACTCTGAAACGGGGCAATTTAACACGAAAGGAATAAGGAGCCTGCGGCAGCAAGGAAGCAATTCCTCTGTTGCCTAAAGTCAATAGTATCCTTGCTTGGTTTTATGAACGACTCGCTTGAAAGTCCCTGGCGCGGCAGCCGGCAGAACCTGCTGAAAACCGCCGCCTTGGGAGCCGCTGGCCTGACCGGCGGGGCGCGGCTGGTGTTTCTCTCAATGCAGCGGTATTTCGTGGAGGGCGCGAAGCTCTGTGGAGGCAGGAAGTGACGCAGCCGGGTCATCCAGCCGCGCACAGGCGCTTCGCAGGGAGCGCAGCGGCGGCGTTTGTGATGCAGAGCCTGGGTCTGCTGCTGGCCTGGGGCATACAGGTCGCGCTGGCGCGGATGCTGCCGCGCTCCGATTTTGGCGTGTTTGTGACAGTTTCGGCGCTGACGGCGACGCTGGCCGTCCCGGCGGCGCTGGGCCTGCCGGTGGCGCTGGTACGCTTTCTGCCGGAGTATCAGGAACGCAGGGACTGGCGGCGCTACCGGGGCCTGGTACACCAAAGCGAGGCTCTGGTGCTGGGCGCCAGCCTGGCGCTGACGGCGCTGGCAGCCCCGCTGCTCTGGCTGCTGTCTGCGGAGCGCCCTCTGGAGGCCCGCCTGGCGCTGCTGCTGGGGCTGGCGCTGGTTCCGGCGCTGGCCTTTTCCAGCCTGCTGGTGCAGATGCTGCGGGCGGCGGACCGGGTCGCGCAGGCCGTGTGGCCCCCGGCGCTTCTTCAGCCCGTGCTGATGCTGGCCGGATTAGTGGCGCTGGTTCATGCCGGGCTAACTCTCAGCAGCCGCGACGCGGTCGGCCTGCTGCTTTTTTCCACAGTGGCGGCTCTGGGGCTGCATCACGGGCTGGCGCGGCGGCGGCTGCGCGAGATTGTCGGCCCGGCGGCCCTTTTGACGCTGGAAGAGGAAACACCGGAGTATGAGACGCGGCGTTGGCTGACTGTCGCGGTGCCCCTGCTGCTGACGGCAGGGTTTCAGATGCTTCTGGCGCAAATGGATATTTTGACGATGTCGGTGCTGCGGCCCGAGCGGGAAGTCGCTGTGTATGGCGCGGCGGCACGGCTATCCCGCCTGATACTGCTGACCGCTCCGGCGGTCTCTCTGGCTCTCGGGCCGCTGGTGGCGGCGGCCTTTGTGCGAGGCGACCTGCCCACCGTGCAGCGGGCCGTGACGGCAGCGGTGCAGTGGACGTTCTGGCCGTCCGCCCTGGCTGTGGCCGGGCTGTGCGTCTTCGGCCAGCCGCTGCTGGGGCTGTACGGGGCGGGTTTCCCGGGCGCTTATCCCGCGCTGTGTATTCTGAGCCTGGGGTTTCTGATCAACGCTGCCGCCGGTCCATCCCTGGTTCTGATGAACATGACCGGGCACCAAGACGTCGTGGCGCGTGTCAGCGGCTGGACGGCGGCAGGCGGGGTGGCCGCCAGTCTGCTGCTGACGGCGGCGCTGGGCCTGGTGGGCGCGGCGCTGGCGTCGGCACTGGCTATGACCGTCTGGAATGTCTGGCTCAGTTTAAGCGCACGCAGGCTGCTGGGTATCAGAGCCTTTATCTGGCAGCAGCGAACGTTCAAGCAGCGCAAAAATAAATGACAAAACAAACAAAGGTGCTTTATCTGGCCGGAGTGGCGCGGAGCGGAAGCACACTGCTGGGCCGCCTGATGGGCGAGCCGACCGAGGCGGTCCATGTGGGCGAGATGGTGTACATCTGGCAGCGTTCGCTTCAGGAGAAAAATGTCTGCGGCTGCGGGCGGCCATTCCGCGAGTGCCCGTTCTGGAGCGAGGTTTTTGAGCGGGCGTTTGGCGGCTTTGACGGGCTGGACGTGGAAGCGATTTTGGCGACCAAGCGCCGCCTGGAAAAAACGCGGGTTCTGCCGCGCCTGCTGTCTCCCTGGAAGTCTGCGGCGGACCGAAAGCGGCTGGAAGAATATCAGCAGGTTCTCGCCGCGCTTTACCGGGCGATTGCGGAAGTGTCGGGGGCAAGGCTGATTGTGGACGGCTCCAAAAGCGAGACTTACGGCTATGTTCTGGGCGGTGTGCCGGGGCTGGACGTGCGCGGGGTGCATCTGGTGCGTGACAGCCGCGCCGTGGCCTATTCTCAGCAGCGCCAAAAGCGGGACCCGTCACGCGGGGCGCAGACCGCCGCGACCCTGCCGACTGCTTCTCCGGTGCGTTCCGCCCTGGTTTGGAACATCACCAATCTGCTGCTGCTGACACGAACGCCGGGGCATTGCTCTTTACGAATGCGCTATGAAGACAGTGCCATCAACCCCAAAGCGGCACTGCGGCGGCTCTGGCAACTGGCGGAGGAGCCGGTTCCGGCCCTGGATTTCCTGTCTCTGGACGCGCCGTTTTCCCTGCGAACCAACCACACCGTCGCGGGCAACCCGGATCGGTTCCACGCGGAAGTCAAAATCCGGCCTGATCTAGCCTGGCAAGGCCAGATGCGCCCGGCGCAGCGGGCGCTTTTGACCGCACTGACCTGGCCTCTCCTGCTGCGCTTTGGCTATCTCGGGCCGGGAAAGCCTTCCCCCCGGCGGCGGGCGTAGGCGGGTCAATGGCGTGCGATGCACCAGGGTCGGCTAGGACAGGCAGGCAGGAGCCTTACGGCTCTTTTGGTAAGTGTGATGATCATAAGAGTTTGTGCGGAAGCAGGAAGCAGGCGGGCGTCTGGTGAACAACACAGGGCGACGCCAGAAAGAAAAGGAACCCCTCCATGAAGCGCCCCGTACTTATCCCCGCCTTGATGCTTGCCCCGATTTTCCTGCTTCTGCTGAGTGGCTGCCACAAAGACACGGTGGTCGGCAAGTGGTCGGGCACGGCCCCCGGACCGGGCGGCGCATCCGTTGCCATGACATACAATTTCGCGGAAGACGGCAAGGAGACCATCGGCACCCAGACGCAGGGCGGCCCGGTGTCGTTCACCGTGAACGGTGCGGGGACCTATAAAGTGGACGGGGCCAATCTGACCCAGACCATTACGTCTATGACGATGGGCACACGGACGTTCAACCTGCCAGCAGGCAGCGTCAAGCCGCACACCGCGCCGTTCAAGCTGAACGGTGACACGCTGACACTGACCAACCCGCAGTCCGACCAGTCCATGACGCTGACGCGGGTGAAAGAGTAGGAGGCCCCCCCGCCCCAATAATGGGGAGCCAGAGTAAGACGACAGAGATCTCTTCCTAATTATCTGGTTCCCCCATTATTGGGGGCTAGGGGGTCCTCACCGGTACTGCCGCGTGTGCGAGTCTTCCAGGTAGCGGGCCAGCAGGGTCACAGCCGCCTGCACGTCGCCGAGATGAGCCGTCTCGTTGACCGTGTGCAGGTAGCGGGTCGGGGTGGACAGGGTGAATGCCGGGGCGCCGGTGCGTGCCCGCTGCATCGCCCCGGCGTCCGTGCCGCCGCGAGACAGAATGGACAACTGATGGGGGATGGAATGCGCTTCGGCGACATCCCGGAAATGACGCACCAGAGACGGCGGGCTGATGGTGGCGCCGTCCATAATGGAAATCGCGCAGCCTTCGCCAAGCTTCGAGACCTGCTCGGTGTCGGGCGAGCCGGGGTAGTCGTTGGCGAGAGTCACATCCAGCGCCACAGCAATATCCGGCGCAATCGCGTAAGCCGCCGTGCCTGCCCCGCGCAGGCCGACTTCTTCCTGGGTGGTGGCGACGGCGATAATTTCCGACTG
This sequence comes from uncultured Armatimonadales bacterium, assembly GCA_964251675.1. Classification (GTDB taxonomy): domain Bacteria; phylum Armatimonadota; class Armatimonadia; order Armatimonadales; family Capsulimonadaceae; genus JANXMY01. The sequence goes on along the minus strand of CAXUKS010000009.1, from coordinate 123,722 downwards.
GCACGGCCCCAGCGCCCGCAGGGCTTCCAGCAGGATGAAAACGCTGATGCGGTCGTCGAGCGACTTGCTGACGATGCAGTCCCCCATCCGCTCGGCGGTGCGGGCCATCGTCACCATGTCCCCAATTTCCACCTGCGCTTTGACTTCCTCGCCGGACATTCCGAGGTCCACGAACATCTCTTCCAGCTTCAGCGTCTTGCCCAAATCTTCAGGCGTCAGCAGGTGAATAGGCTTGGCGGCGGGCATGACGGCTCCGAGCAGCGTTTGGCCGCCGTAGCCATGCACATGGACCCGCTGGGCAACCAAAGTGCGCGGGTCCCAGCCGCCGACCGCCTGAAGCCGCAGAAAGCCCCGGTCATCGATATAGCGCACCAGAAACCCGATTTCATCCATGTGCGCGGCCAGCATGACACGCGGCCCGCCGGATCCTTTTTTCGTGCCAATCAGATTGCCCAGCGCATCGGTCGTGATTTCGTCCACCAGCGGCTCCATCTCGGCCCGCACCAGCTCCCGCACCTGGCTTTCGCGCCCAGACACGCCGGTCGCTTCGCACAGGCGGCGCAGCAGGTCAAAATTGAGTGTAAAATCCAGCATCTTGTTCTCCTGTTCAGACTTGTATTATCATTGCGCCATCGCCTGCCGATTATCCTGCCTCAGAGTTCCAGTGTGCAGGGCCATTGAGTTTTCTCGGGGCAAAAGCCACGCACACAGAAGCCACGCATTGAAATGCATGGCTGAGGGGCGCAGACGCCGAACGTCCCTGCGGGACGCCCACTTCGTGGACCTTGAATCTTTTGTCCCGCAGGGACATTCAGCCGCAGGCTCCTCAGCCACGGATTTCAATCCGTGGTATCTGAATGCGTGGCTTTTGCCCCGAGAAAACTCAATGGCCCTGCCTAAGACACGGGTGGAACTTCCACGGCAGGAGGCTTGTATAGGAAAACACTATGGCGACAATCACACGCAAACACGAGGCGGCGGCGGGCGAGACAAAAACAGTGGTCCGCAAGCATCACTGGCTGGTACGGGTGGCGCACTGGTCCACGCTCCCTTTTTTGCTGGGGCTGTTTTTGAGCGGCCTGTCGATTTACTGGGCCGCGCCGGTCCTGAAGCACCCCGCCGATGCCAACGGCATTGAAGATTACCTGGCGACGCTCGGCCTGTGGATCGTCCGGCATGAACCCTGGCGGCATTCCTACGGCACGGAGGGGAACTGGGTGTCGCCGGACATCCCTTACAGCACGACCTGGGTGTACGACCATTTCAGCCTCGGCACGGGCATTCTGGCCACCTCTCTGCGCCTGCACTGGCTGCTGGCCTACCCGTTTGTGCTGCTGGGCCTGCTGTATATCATCGGCCTGGTGCGCGGCAAGGGCTACAAGGCACTGCTGCCGCGCCGGGGTGATCTGAAGCAGGCATTTCAGATGCAGGTGTATTATGTGGGCCTGCCCTTCGCCAAGATGTTTCGCCGCCCGTGGCATCACCCGGAAGTGACGACCAAGTACAATGCCTTGCAGCGGCTGGCCTACGGGTCAGTCACGCCTGCCGCCATTTTGATTTCGCTGTCCGGCTGGGCCATTCACAAGCCGATGCAGCTCTGGTGGCTACAGGCCCTGTTCGGCGGCTACGATTCCGCCCGCGTGTGGCACTTCTGGCTGTCGTGGTACTTCGTGGCGTTTGCCATCCCCCATATTGTCCTGGTGGCGTTAGACGGCTGGGACACCATGCGCTCCATGATCGTCGGCTGGTCCGACCGCCGGGTTCATCGCTGACCAACTTGGAGGCCATGACCTAGAAAGCCATGCGTTGAAACGCACGGCTAATCAGCGCGGACGCTGAAAAGCCCGGCTTCGCGGGGCTAAGAGAAATCGTCCCCAGTGCCGCGAAGCGGTACTTCCTGGCCGAAGACCGACTAGCCGTGCCCTTCAGGGCATGGCTCTTTCTCGCTCTGCTCACTCCCCGCTCTGCTCAATCAGCTTGGCGACCAGCCCCGTCCAGCCGGTTTGGTGGCTGGCCCCCAGCCCCGCGCCGTTGTCGCCGTGGAAGTATTCGAAGAACAGCACATAATCACGCCAGTGCGGGTCGGTCTGGAACGTTCCTGTGCTGCCGTAGACCGGGCGGCGGCCGTTGCTGTCCGGCAGGAAGGTCCGGGTCAGGCGGCGGGACAGCTCGGCGGCGACCTGAGAGAGCGTCAGCTCCTGGCCGGAGCCGGTGGGGAACGGCACGGTGAACTCCGGTCCCAGGTAGTAGTCGAACTTTTGCAGGGCTTCAATCAGCAGGTAGTTCAGCGGGAACCAGACCGGGCCGCGCCAGTTGGAATTGCCGCCGAACAGGCCCGTAGTGGACTCGGCAGGCTCATAATCCACGCGGTATTCGACACCGTTCACTTCCATGACGACCGGGTGGTCTTTGTGAAAGCGAGACACCGAGCGCAGGCCGTGGGGGGACAGAAACTCGGTTTCGTCCAGCATCTTAGTCAGGATCATACGGAGCCGGTCGGGGCTGACAATGGACATCAGGCGGCGGCCCTGCGTGCCGGGCTTGGACAGGTCAGCGACGTTCTTGACCAGCGCCGGGCGGTTCTGGAGGAACCAGTCGATGCGCGTCTGGAAATCGTCCAGCCCGGCGTAAGCATCGGCGTCCAGGGTGTCCACGGCCAGCAGGGGGATGAGGCCGACCATCGAACGGACACGCAGAAACTCCGCCGTGCCGTCGGGCCGGTGCAGAACGTCGTAATAGAACCCGTCGTCGTCGTCGTACAGGTCCACATCCTTGTCTCCCATCGCGTTCATGGCATGGGCGATATAGACAAAATGCTCAAAGAACTTGGTTGCCATGTCCTCATACGATGGGTCCCGGCGGGTCAGCTCCAGCGCGATAGCCAGCATATTCAGGCAGAACATCGCCATCCACGAAGTTCCGTCGGACTGCTCTAAATATCCCCCCGTCGGCAGCGGCTGGGAGCGGTCGAACAGGCCGATGTTGTCCAGCCCTAAAAAGCCGCCCTGAAAGACATTGCGCCCGGCGGCGTCCTTGCGGTTGACCCACCACGTAAAGTTCATCAGCAGCTTGTGGAACATCTTTTCCAGAAAGAGGAAGTCGCCGTCTTTGTCCAAAACCCGCCCCTCGATCTGGTACACCCGCAGGGCCGCCCACGCCTGCACGGGCGGGTTGACATCCCCGAAGGCCCATTCATAGGCGGGCATCTGCCCGTTCGGGTGCTGATACCACTCGTGGCCCAGCAGCAAAAGCTGCTCTTTGGCAAACTGCGGGTCAATCGTCGCCAGCGGGATGCAGTGAAAGGCCAAATCCCAGGCCGCAAACCACGGGTATTCCCACGTATCCGGCATGGAGATAATATCTTTGGCATTCAAATGCATCCAGTCATGGTTGCGGCCCGACAGGCGAGCGGCGGGGGGCTTGGGCGACGCGGGATCGCCTTCCAGCCAGTGCAGCACGTCATACTTGTAGAACTGCTTGGACCAGAGCAGCCCGGCGAATGCCTGCCGCATGACCGAGCGGGCGTCGGTGGACAGCTCCGGCGACCCGATGGCCCCGTAGAACGCATCCGCTTCGGCCCGGCGCGTCTCCATCACCTGCCGAGAGCCAGGCCCGAACGGTTTTTCCAGACTGCCTTCGGCCTGATTTACTTCGACCTGATCGGTGAGCCGCAGGCGCAGGGTCGTCTCCTGCCCGGCCTCCACCGTGACTGTGTACCGGGCGCAGGCTTTCGTTCCGGTCTGGTCGGGGTTGACCGCGCCTTTAATGCCATTCACCACACACTCGTGGAAACCGTCTTTGACATACGGCGCCGGGTTATGTGCCGCCCCGTAGAGCCGCTTCGCGTTGGTCTCGTTCTCCGTGAACAGCAGGGCCGGGCTGCCCTCGCAGAGCAGCGTGCGCGGCCCCAGCGTCGGGTGCGTCGCCTGAATGGCCGCGTAGCCCGTGCCCCCGCGCCCTGCCGACAGGTGCGGCTTCGGATTGTCCCATCCCCACGCCCACACATTGCGAAACCACAGGGTCGGCAGGACGTCCACCGTCGCCGCCTCCGGCCCCCGGTTCGCCAGCGTGATCTCGATGAGTATATCTTCCGGCGACGCTTTGGCGTACTCCACGGTCACGTCCCAGTATTTGTTTTCTGCGAACACCCCCGTGTCCAGCAGCTCATACTCCGGCTCAGTCCTGCCCCGCGCCGCGTTGGTTGCCACTAAATCCTCATAGGGAAACGCCGCCTGCGGGTATTTATACACCATCTTCATGGACGCATGGGACGGCAGGTTGTCCGTAAAAAAATAGTATTCTTTGACATCCTCCCCGTGGTTGCCTTCCGGCCCGGACAGCCCAAACGGCCTCTCTTTGAGAATGGCATCCTTCCCGTTCCACAGCGCCAGCGCAAAGCACAGCTCCTGGCTGCTGTCACAGATGCCTGCCAGCCCGTCCTCGTTCCAGCGGTAGGCTTTGGAGCGGGCGTTGTCATGCGGCAGATAGGCCCACGCGCTGCCGTTCGCCGAATAATCCTCCCGCACCGTCCCCCACGCCCGTTCGGAGACATACGGCCCCCAGTGCCGCCAGTTTGCCCCGTCCCGTCCCTGCCGCACGTCTTCTAATCGCCGCCGCTCCGCCTCTAAAATCTCTGTATTCGCCATGCCTGCCTATTCGGGGCAGGGGCGCGGCTTTCCTGCGTAGAGCCTCCGATTTTGCTGTCTCTGCCCAAAAGCCGAGATAATTGGTATTTTTGGTATAATGCTGATGAAGCCCACAATTAGCCAGATGACTGAAGGGTATGTCAGTTTTGGGTCGTGTCTTCAATTTGATCTCACTTATTTTTTTGATCTTATTCATTTCTATTCAGGTTGTTACACATGATTGATGAAAAAACTGAAGTCGTTCTCACGGAAATATTTGGTATGTATTCAGGGTGGAGCGGGGGCGAAGAACGCCCTGGCAAGATGTGTCCGGGTTTTCCAGACATTACGTCTTTCGCCCAAATGATAGCAAATGATCCGAGTGAGGAGGTACTTCAGCAATTCCTTTCTGAACATCCTCAGATGCTCTTCGGCTTATTTGGAGAAGGAGGTGATTCAGACCAAGCATTTTTGACTAAGCCACCGATAGGTAATTCATATAACGCGGATTTTGCAATTTTAAACGTAAGTCAAGGTGGCTGTAAGATTACTTTGGTTGAGCTGGAGCCAGTGCAAAAGCAACTGTTTACTCAAAAATTAACGCCTGCCCACCGACTGCAAGGGGCAATAGGTCAGGTGCAAGATTGGTCTCAATGGATCAATCTAAACAAGCAAACATTTGTCCGAGACACAGTAGACATTGCAAAAAAGGCGTTAAAACATCCAGATAAATCTACTAACAACAGCTTCAAGATTTGGGAAAGTGAGCATATTGAAAATTCTTGGCGCAGTTTTGGTGGCTTTGATGATACGATTGTCAAATACGCAATTATTATCGGTCGTTGGTCAAAAATGTCTGAAGAAGAGCGAAAACGGCTTGTTTTTCTAAATCGTCAAGAAAGCAAGATTGTAACTATATTCACCTATGACCAAATTGTCCGTAGGGCGTATGACCGCCCTGTAACACGTTCTTATTAAAGTCTGCTTGGAATGAGCAAGTCCGAATGACGCGAGACAATAGTTTTCGGCGTCTTTGCTCGGTAGCCGTGCCAATTATATTATGTTTCTTCGCAAAGGAAAAAGATGGCAAGTGTAAAAGTCCACAATGAAGTCGCCGATGGCACGATTGGAGAAGGCCACTGGTGCTTGTGTTTTCAGCGGTGTACCTACCACTATGACGACAGCACCAGCGAAAAGGGATTCCGATTTATCTGGCGGCGGCCCAACGGAACATTGCAGGCCGCACGAGGGCAAGCCCGTATTCCAAGTGCCGAAGTTATCCAACGCCTCACCGAAGCAGCGCATTCCGCTGGTTGGTATTGATGCTTCCAATCATATTTCTTCTGGCGGCTCAATTATGAATGATCATTCAGAAGAACAGCATACCGCGTCGCGGACACACTGGGACCGGATGGATGCCCTCGGAGACGCGGGCATTGACACGTCCGACATTCCGACGCTGACCGAGGAAGAGATGGCAAACTCCGAGTGGCGTCTGCCCGCAAACTTTCAGAAAGGCAATTCTGCGCCGCCGCTTGTGGTAGAGGTAGTCGTGGACCCGGATGTGCTGGCGTGGTTCCAGTCTCAGGGGCAGGACTACCCGGCACGGATGCGGGCAGCGCTGCGTCTGTACGCCGAAGCACACCGGCCCTGACCTGACAGTATGCGGGAGACAGCGGGAAAGCTTCCAAGTCAAAGTCACTACGAAGACAACCAAACGGAGACAACCATGATACGCACGATTGAGGCGGTGATTGATGAGCAGGGCAGCGTTCTTCTGCAAGAACCCATTGCTCTGCCCGCGCCCCGCCGCGCTCTGGTGACGATTTTGGAAGAGGGACCCACCGACGCGCCCCTGCCGCAAGACCGCTATCCGCTGCGAGGCACTCCCTTTCAGTACCAAAACCCGATGGAGCCGGTGGCAGGTATATATTGATAGCCAATAGTTACATTTCTTGGGCCTGAGCTATGAATTTTGATTGGGATGAGCCTAAAGCGGAAACCAACTTGACTAAGCATGGTGTTTCGTTTTTGGAAGCCGCGTCTGTGTTCGAAGACGATTTCTCGATCACATTTCCTGACCCCGACCATTCCGCCGCAGAAGAGCGGTGGATTATCGTGGGGCATTCCGACCAAGGGCGCTTGCTTTTCGTCTCACATACAGACCAGGAAAATCAAACACGCATTATTAGTGCGCGAGTTGTGACGCGGCAGGAAAGAAGGGTGTACGAAAATGCCAGATAATAAAGAATTAGAGGAGCTAGATGAACTGCGCCCGGAATACGATGAGGCGATTTTGACAAGTTTGCTGAAAACTGGGGTGCGCGGCAAATATGCAGAGCGGTATCGGCAGGGAACCAATCTGGTGAAGTTGGCCCCCGACGTGGCCGCTGCATTTCCGACGGAGCAAGCGGTCAACGAGGCGCTGAGACGGCTGTTAAAAAGCAGGAGCGTTGCGGCCTGACAGACTTGCGTGGATATTGAACATATGCACTGAACGCGAGACCAGTACGAACGGGAAAAGAGGGCCAGAAAGTACATTCAGTCGGCAATGGCAAGTCAAAGAACCAGTTGCTACACACAGAATGACCGGCAAGACCTACCCGAATAAAAGCTCAGAATGGAGACCGTGATGGAACCCAACACGTACACCGTAACCCTGCATATCCGCCGCGAAGGGGACGGCAAAGAAGCCGTGCTGACCTTTGATGACAACCAGATCGCCCAGATCAGCGGCGCGGCAGGCGCGGACTTTGGCCGCTTCCGGCTTGTCGCCGAAGACGTGCCGGACCCGAACGCGATCACGACCAAAGACTTCAGCGGGTGTCTGTCCTACTGCACCATTGACGAAGGCAACTCGCTGGCCTATTGCCTGGCAATCTGCACGGCAGGCAGTTAGCCAAAAGAGAAGAACAGAGAAAGCGGCGGCAGCCCGGTGGGCTGCCGCCGCCTGTTTGGCTTTTGTTTGAAGCGTAAAGGGTGTTGACGGAACGTGCTGTATGGTGTATGCTGTCCCCAGTTTACAGCCTCAGTTCCTAAGAGAACCTACTATGAAACCCATGAAAACAACACTGCCGCGCCTGCTGATCGGCGCTTTGCTGCTCGGGACGCTCTCCGTCGGCCCCGGCGGCGTCTCTGCGGCGCAGGCGCAGAACCCGATGGCGAATGTGCAGCCCCTGCCCGCAAGCGACGGGGCCGCCCCGGAAATTAACGCTTTTCTGACCGCCGACCAGAAGCAGATGCCGCCCACCGGGGCCGTGCTGTTTATGGGCAGCTCCAGCATCCGAATGTGGACCACGCTGGCGTCGGATTTCCCTGAAATCCCCGTGATCAACCGAGGCTTTGGCGGCTCCCAGATTTTTGAGAGCACGCTGTATGCCGACCGCATTGCCGCTCCCTACAAGCCCAAATTGATTGTGCTGTTTGCCGGAACCAATGACCTGGCTTATGGCAACAAGAACGCCCAGCAGGTGTTTCAGGAGTTCAAAGACTTCGTGGCTAAAATCCACACGATCCTGCCGGACACCCGGATCGCCTACATCTCCATCAGCCCCACCCGCGCCCGCTGGAACCAGGAAGGGGCGGTGCTGGAAGCGAATTACTTGATCCAGCGGTATATTATTGAAACCAACTCGCCCGCGCAAAAACTGAGCTTTCTGGATGCCCACTCGGCCCTGCTGACCACCGGCGGTCAGCCTCCCGAGAACCTGGAGCGGCCCGACGGCCTGCACTTCAACGCCGAAGGCTACAAAGTCTGGACGTCCCTGCTCAAGCCGCGCATTCTGGCCCTGGCCGACCTCGAAGGCGTCAAGCGGCTCAAGACGACCAAGTAAGACGCAGACGGACAAGACGCCTATGACACTCTCTTCTTTCTGCTACCTGCTGGGCTACCTGACCGGGCTGGCGGCGTTTGTGCTGCTGGCCCGGCGGCGCGGGCTGGCGACGTCGGGCATTATGGCGGTCGCGGGGGCGGGGCTGGTGGGCGGCCTGCTGGGCGCAAATCTGGGGCAGTGGGTGTGTGCCCGCGTGCTTCATGAGGTCGCGGCGGGGAAAAGCGTGCTGGGGGGCCTCGCGGGCGGCTATCTAGCGGTGGTGCTTTATAAGCGCCATCTGGGCATTCAGCGCCCGACCGGGGATTTATTCGCCGTGGCGCTGACGGCAGGCGAGGCGGTGGGCCGCTGGGGCTGCTTTTTCGGCGGCTGCTGCTACGGCACAGTCACCACAGCGCCGTGGGCCGTGTCCGAGCACGGCGAGATGCGCCACCCGGCGCAGATTTACTCGTCAGCGGCGAGCGCCCTCATTCTGGCCGTGCTGCTGGGCGTCGAAAAGACGCGCCCGCCGGAGAACACGCTGTTTTACCTGCAAGGCACGCTATTTTGTGTGGCTCGCTTCATTATCGAGTTCTTCCGCGCCGGGCCGCCGCCGGTCGTCGGGCTGACCCTGGCGCAGTGGGCGTGCGCCGCCGGGTTCGTCTTTTTCGCCGTCAAGCTGACCCGCCTGCTCCGGCCCGTCGGCATGCGCCCGGTTCGCGCCGCCGTGGCAGGGGAACTTCATGGCTGAGATGTCTCACTGCCCGAACTGCGGCACGCCCTGGACTCCTGGGGCCGCTGGCTGCCCGCACTGCGGGTGGCAGCGGCCCGATGCCGCCTGGCCGCCCGCGCCGACCGGGGGCTTTGTTCAGCCGCCCCCACCCCCGCAGGGTCGGCTGCTGACGGGCCGGGCCTGGTCCGACCTGACACTGGGCATAGTCGCCACGCTGCTGTCCAGCGTTCTCGGCGGGCTGGGCCTCTTTGCGATGCCCATTCTCTACTTTGTGCTCCGGCCCGGTTTTCCTGTCTTCGCCCGTGGCATCGGCTACGGCCTGCTGGGCATGCTGGCGCTGATTTTAGGCGCGATTGCCTGGTGTTTCGCCACCATCTTTGGCGGCAATTTAAAGCTGTGACGGCCAATCAGGTACAATAAGCCATCAACCGTCTCAGGAGATACTGTCCCTCATGAAATTCACCTCGCCCGCGCTGGCCCTGACGGCACTAGCCCTGCTGGCCGTGTCCGGCTGTGCCTCGAAAGAAGACAGCGCCTCGTCCACGCCCCCGCCAACAACGTCTTCTCCGGCTCTGGCCCCCGACGCGCAAGGCCCGACGCCCGCTCCGGCAGCCCCGGCGGCAGACGTATCCTCCGTGCCGACCACGACAAAGATTGACGGCAAGGATGTGACGCTCAAAACTCTGCCGTCAGGTGTCAAATACTACGACATGAAAGTCGGCACCGGCGTTAGTCCCAAAATCGGCCAGACCGTGTCCGTGCAGTACACCGGCACCCTGCTCGACGGAACCAAGTTTGATTCCTCCTACGACCACGGCGGCCAGCCGATTGACTTCCCCATCGGCGTCGGCAGCGTCATCAAGGGCTGGGACGAAGGCGTCCCCAGCATGAAAGTCGGCGGCAAGCGCCGCCTGGTCATCCCTGGCGCTCTGGCTTACGGCGCGAACTCGCCCACCCCGGCCATCCCGCCAAACGCCACGCTGGTCTTCGACATTGAGCTGGTGGGCGTGAAGTAGAGGGCACGAGGGGGCACGGGGCTGAACCCCCGTGCTTTAAAAGAGCAAGCCCCCGCCTTCGCGGGCGAGGAATTCAGAGTTGGCATTGTGCCCGCGAAGGTGGGGATTTGCACTTCGAAGCACGGGGTTCAGCCCCGTGTTTTCCTATTGGGTGAAGTGAAGTTCTATGGAAAACCCCTGGTCCGAAGACACACGCGGCCTGTGCCCCACCTGCCTGCGCTCCGTTCCGGCGACACTCACCGAAGAACACGGGCAAATCTGGATACGGCAGACGTGCCCGCGTCACGGCGAGGCGCGGGCATTGCTGGCCTCAGACAGCCGCGAATACCTGCGCCTGCGGCAGTATGTCCCCGACCGCACCGGGGCCAACTGCTGCTGCGGGCCGGGCGAGGTGTGCGGCCCAGACGGCCAAACTGGCCCGCCCGTGTGTGTGCTGCTGCTCGAAATCACCCAGGCGTGCAACCTGCGCTGCCCCACCTGCTATGCCGATGCTAGCGCCCCCGGCACGGTCGCGCCCCATGATTTTATGACGCTGACCGAAGCGCGGCGGCGTCTGGACCTGTTCTTTCAGGCACAGCCGACGCTCGATGTGCTGATGCTGTCCGGCGGCGAGCCGACGGTTCACCCCCAGTTTGCCGATTTTTTGGACATGGCCCTGTCCTACCCCATCGGGCGCGTGCTGGTCAACACCAACGGCCTAAAGCTGGCGTCAGACGCAGGCTTGGTAGCAAAGCTGGCCGCGCACCGAGACCGCGTGGAGATTTACCTGTCGTTTTCCAGCTTCCAGCGCGACGCCCACCAGCACTTTTACGGCGCGGACCTGCGTCGGGTCAAGCAGAAGGCGTTAGACGCGGCAGGCAACGCAGGGCTGTTTGTCACGCTCGTGCCGACCCTGACACGCGGCATCAATGACAGCGAAATCGGCGAACTCTTCCGCTTCGGCCTGTCTCAGCCCACGGTCAACGGGATCACGTTCCAGCCGGTGATGGACAACGGGCGGCTTCTCAGTGACTATTCCGGCGCGGAGCGGCTGACGCTGACCGATGTGCTGGCGGAACTCGAACAGCAGACCGGCGGCGAGCTGCGGCGCTCGGACTTCGTGGGCCTGCCCTGCTCGCACCCGGACTGCTGCGCCCTGACCTACGGCTTCTTAGATGCCAAGCGCACCAAAATCACGCCCCTGCCGCGCCACCTCGACGTATCCCGGTATTTAGACCTTTTCACTGACCGGATTTCGTTTTCGGGATTGGTGGGCGGCGCGGCCCGGCGCGTCTGGTCCGATGTCGCCCATGTGCGGGGCGGCCAGACCCTGCGCGATCTGGGAGTTTTATTTGCGCGGGGCGGCCTGCGGGACGTTCTGCCGCTGATGCGCGACTCCGACGCCTTCGGGCGGCGCGTCTTCCGCATCGTCGTCAAGCCCTTCATGGACGCCTGCACCTACGACCAGCGGCGCGTGGACCAGTGCTGCACCCAGATTTTGGACCATCGGGGCCAGGCGGTCTCGTTCTGCGAGTACAACGTCTTCCACCGGGGCCGAAAGAGCCGAGAGACCGTGCTGCCGCTGCGGATGCTTTGAAGCCAGAGTGTGGCCGGGGGTGTAAAACCCCCGGCATTCAGTTCAGCCGCCCTCCTGGCGGAAGACAAAGATATTTGGTCTTCTTGTTCTTTAGCCCGGAGGGCGTCTGATTTTCATGCCGGGGGTTTTATACCCCCGGCCTAATCCCCGGCATTCGCCCCGGCCACACCGAGGTTCCTATGAGCGAATACGACCGTCAGCGGCAGGGCCGCGCCTACGAAGGCTGGGCCTTCACCTTCTGCAAAGCCGCCTTTCTAGTGCTGCTGCTGGGCCATTACGCCCTGCTGGCCCTGTCCGGCCTCGCCACCGTCTTCTACGTGCTGGCCGCCCTCAAAGGCGTCAAAGACTGGCACTGCTGGGCCAAGCCCCCGTGGGTGACTCTCTTCTGGGCCGCCGTCTTCGCCGAACAGCTCTGGGCACTCCTCACCCACCGGCGGCTTTTGTTTTGAGTTCGTTTCAGGGAAGGCGAGCAAGGAATTTGTTCAGGATGCTCAGGGCATCCGAAAAGGGGATTGCGGCACGGGTGGTGGTATCGGCATGGACAACCGAGTTGCGGTATTCGCGGGCTTGTTGAACATCATCGCGCAGACTATTCGGAATACGCCACACAGAAGCCGCCCGGTTAATCACGCTGAAAATGCTTCGAGGAACGGGGCGAAGGTGGGGATCGTTCGCGCTGAGATAGCCTCTCAAAATGGCCTCAAACTCGGAGAACAGCCGGGCGATATAAGCGGTTTCCAACCCTCCTTCTGCACAGTCCAACACAGCAGAGCCGGGCTGGCTCGTGTCCTGAAGAGCTTGAACCACCGCCCCGCGCACGGCCCGGTAATCCTCCGCAATGACTGCCAGACGCTGCACTTCCAGATAGCCCACTAAGCGTTCAGCAGCCCTTCCGCCAGTGTCAGGAACGTCTCCCGGCCCCACGGCAGCGGCCAGTCTACCCCAGACTCTGTCCGCACCACCCATTCCAAACCAGCATCTTTGCCACGCGGCTTGTGCAACAGCATGACCCGGAACAGGCTCGGCCAGGCATACAAATCCACCCGGCCCTGCGCTCCCATGACTCCACGCGCAATCGGCTCTAACACAAGCCGTCCCTGCGGCGCATGAATTGTCAGCACCGGGACATGGTAGGTTCCGCCGACCACTTCCTCCGCGTGTTCTATTTCTTCGCGCTCCACGCGCCAGCCTCGCGCCCCCGCTTCCTGCGCGGCCCAAGTCTGCACCTCCTCCGCAAGCTGCGCCGTGTGCCGCTCCCAGTTGCTCCGGCTGTCCGCCATGCCTGCCTCCAAATCCCCGGTCTGCTGTTTGGTCAAAGTGAGTGCCATAGGGCTATAGTACCTCAGAACCGCCGTGCCGCCTGTTGCAGCAGCTCATAAATGCGCGGCCCGTCGCCGCGCTTTCGGGCGTGGCCGAGCGGCGTCCCCGCCAGACCAGGGCGGATAAGCGGGTTTGCTCCGGCGCTGACAAGCAGTTCTGCCATACGAAGTGTGCCGTTTCGCGCCGCAACGTGCAGGGCCGTGTCCCCGCCCGCCGCGTCTTCATGGGCGTTGACGTCCGCCCCAGCTTCAATCAAGCGCCGGGCGATGGGAATGTTTTCCATTTCCACCGCAATCATCAGCGGCGTCCGGCTGACGTAATCAAACCAGTCCAGCGCCGCCGCGCCATCGTAGTCCAGCAGCAGATTGACCGAGGGCAGGTTGGCATCTTCCACCGCTGCGTGCAAAGAAGAATCCTCTGTTTCCGCCTCCGCCGCCACCCGCGCCCCGGCGTTAAGCAGGAGCCGAGCGATTTCCAGACTGCCACCGAAAACTGCCCAGAACAGCGGTGTGTGGCCGGAAAGAGGGTCCGACCAGTCCTTGTCCGAATGGTTTGGGTCTGCCCCCTGCGCCAATGCCTGCCGCACAACGTCAATGTCTTTCTCGGCAATGGCTTCACTTAGGAACTCGTTCCAGTCCATCACTCCATCCCCAGCACCTTGACCAGGAAGGCCCAGCGGTCGGCGGTTTCTTCGATGACTTTGGCGATGGGCTTGCCGGCGCCGTGGCCGGCGCGGGTTTCGATGCGGATGAGGGTCGGGGCATCGCCCCCCTGGGCGGCTTGCAGGGCGGCGGCGAACTTGAAGGAGTGGGCGGGAACCACGCGGTCGTCGTGGTCGCCGGTGGTGATCAGTGTCGGCGGGTAGGACGTGCCGGGTTTGATGTTGTGCAGGGGCGAGTAGGCATAGAGGTAGGCGAAGTCTTCGGGGTTGTCGGAGGAGCCGTAGTCGGAGGTCCAGGCCCAGCCGATGGTGAATCGCTGGAAGCGCAGCATATCGAGGACGCCGACAGCAGGCAGGCAGGCCCCGAAGAGGTCCGGGCGCTGGGTCAGACACGCGCCCACCAGCAAACCGCCGTTGGAGCCGCCGGAGATGGCGAGCTTGGGGGTGGACGTGTACTTGTTGGCAATCAGCCACTCGGCACAGCCGATGAAGTCGTCGAAGACGTTTTGTTTGTTGGCTTTCTTCCCGGCGTCGTGCCACGCCTGGCCGTACTCGCCGCCGCCGCGCAGGTTGGCGACTGCGAGGACGCCGCCGCGCTCCAGCCAGACCACCTGGCCGGGGCTGAACGACGGGGTCAGGGACACGTCAAAGCCGCCGTAGCCGTACAGGTAGGTGGGGTTTGTGCCGTCGAGGGTCAGGCCCTTGCGATGGGTCAGAAAGAGCGGAATGGGTGTGCTGTCGCGGCTCGGGCAGAAGACCTGCGTGGTCTTGTAGGCATCGGGGTCGAAAGCGACTTGGGACTGACGATAGACGGTGCTGACCCCCGTGGGGATGTCGTAGCGGTAGATGGTTCCAGGGACGGTGTAGGAGGTGTACGAGTAGAACGTCTCGGTATCGGTGCGCCTGCCGCCGAAGCCGCCCGCCGAGCCGAGGCCGGGCAGGGCCAGGTCGCGCACGAATTCGCCCTTCAGCGTGTAGAACTTGATGAGCGTGGCCGCGTCTTTCAGATAATTGGCGACAAACTGCTCGCCGACCACGCCGACGCCGTTCAGGGTTTCCTCAGCCTCGGGAATGAGCGTGCGCCAGTGCGACGGGGCCGGGTCGCGGGTGTCTACAGCAATGACGCGCCCACGCGGGGCGTCCAGGTCGGTGCGGAACCAGAACAGCGGGCCGTCGTTGCCCATAAAGCCGTACTGGGCATCGAAGTCGCTGAGCAGCTCGACCACGGGGGCCTCGGGGTCGGCCAGCGCCTTGTAAAAGACGCGGTTTTTGCTCTCGGTCCCCTGCCGAACGGGGATAATCAGATAGTCGCCGTCCTCGGTGACATAGCCGCCGAAGCCCCATTCTTTCTCGTCGGGCCGTTCGTAGACCAGTGTGTCTTCGTCTTGACCTGTGCCAACCGCGTGGAAAAACAGCTTCTGGAAATAGTTCGCCTGCTGCAATTCCTCGCCCGGCGGCGGGGCATCGTAGCGGGCGTAATAGAACCCGGAGCCGTCTTTAGCCCACGACGCCCCGGAGAACTTGACCCATTTCAAATGGTCCGCCAAATCTTCGCCAGTGTCTACATTTTTGACGTGCCACTCGGTCCAGTCCGACCCCGCCTGAGACAGCCCGTAAGCCATCCGCGTACCGTCTTCGCTGATCGAGTACCCGGCCAGCGCCACCGTGCCGTCACCGGACAGCGTGTTCGGGTCCAGCAGTACGCGCGGCGTCCCGTCGAGGCCCTCCGAGACATACAGCACGCTCTGGTTTTGCAGGCCGTCGTTGCGCCCGTAGAAGTACCGCCCGCCTTTGCGGTGCGGCATCCCGTACCGCTCATAGTTCCACAGCTCCGTGAGCCGGTCCCGCAGCACAGTACGCGCGGGGATTTGCTCCAAAAAGCCGAACGTCAGCGCATTCTCGGCCTCCACCCAGGCGCGGGTTTCCGGCGCATCGGGGTCTTCCAGCGTGCGGTACGGATCGGCCACGGTTGTGCCGTGGTAATTGTCGGTCTGATCGGACAGCGGGGCGGCGGGGTATTCAAAGGTGTTGCTCATAAACCGCAGTTCGGCGGCGAGCGGCGCGTTTCCTGCCCGTGGTGTAATTTTGGCAATCCATGCACTGCGAACGGAGACCTGCCGAATGACTGTCACTCTGGAACTGACCCCCGCCGAAGAAGCGCGGCTGGCTGAAGCCGTCCGCCTGACCGGCCTGCCCCGCGCCGAAGCCGCCCACTCCGTCCTGGCCGAACACCTGCCGCCAGTTGATACCGGTGAGAACGACCCGACACTGGCCCTGTTTGCTCAGTGGGATGCCGAAGATGCGGCTATGACTGCCGAGGCGGCGGAGGCAGAGCAGCAGCTCTGGGGACGCTTTGAAAGCAATGTCAACGAGACCCGGCAGGCGCAGAACATGAGGCTGCTTTCCCAGGCCACGGATTAAAATCCGAGGCTGTCATAAGCCCAACGTCCAGGGGGCGCAAGAGAATACAAGAGAATAACAGTGCAGCCTCGCGCAAGCGGTCTTACGTGCCCTGCACGGCGGGCACTTTTGAGCTTCGGATTTTAATCCGTGGCCTTCCTCAGCCGACAAGCGCAGCGAACTCCGCTTCCGTGATAGGATTAGCACAGCGTATCAATGTGCTATAAATGCCTTCACCGTCTGCTCCTTTGCCTGATCTCTGCCAAAGTTGGTTTGGATCGATGCGGACAACTTCTGCTTTGCGCCGATGTTCATAGTGTTCCGGCGAGGCATCCGGCACAAAATAATAGTCCCCCGTTACGCGCAGGGTTGCCGCCCGCCGCCCGCGTGCGCTGATAATCACGAGATCACCCGGTTTCATGTCCGTGTAAAACCGCCACAGAGAGCGCCCGCCAGTGGCCCAATTTCTGATAGTAGGGTATGCCTCAGCGACAAGTCGTTTCAGGTCTGCCTCATTCTGGAAAGGCTGCTGGCTTAAGTTGCCTGTGTTTCCCCAGCCGACTGCAAGGACCCCTTCGCGCTGGCTCCATTTCGCTTCTTCTTCTGGGTGTTCGTGGTGCGTCATCAATCTCCAAACGTTCATTCGTGTTCCCTTTCGCTCTCGCAAGGCTGCCTGCCACTGTTATCATACAGCATACTCGCTTTGAATTCAAGCGAGCGGAAGTGGTTCAGTAGAAATCCAGCAAATCGCCAGACTGCCGCTGCTGATAATAACAGGTTTGCGCGGCCTGCGAAAAAGTATTGCCTCCTGGTGGTCGTTTGGCGGCGAGGTTTGGCAGGTCGTCGGGAAAGCCGATCCATCGGCGCAACAGGGTCAGCGCGGCAGCATCAGTTCTGTGTTCTATCATTGCTATGGTTTCGATAATCTGCCTTCGGTATCGAGTCAGCTCGTCCGAGTCCAGTCTCAGCACAGCAATATGCACTTTGCCAGCAGAAGTGATCCCCTCGATTTCTCCCCCGGCAGTGACACGAATGTGCGCCGCAAAAGCGACGGAACAAGGATCGAGCACGGGGCGGTCCTGTCGCAGCGAATTGCAGTCAACACAGGAGTAGAGCAGGTTAGTGTAGTCAGTTATGCGGTGGGGGGAGATACTCTGCGGGGCGATATGTTCCACGCTAAAATGGCGATGTCCGCCGCGCTGCCACCGCTCCCGAACAAGGCAATAAGCGCAGGTAAATGTGAACTCGTCACGCAGCCAGGGTTTGTAATCTTCGTGGTTCTTGTAGCCTTGTGGGCCATGCTGGCGAAAGTGCGGCGTGGCTGGATACTCAAACAGCTTCTCGGAAAGACTAGCCATGTTCCAAAAGCTTCCGTGCCTGCGCGTTGAAATCATTTAACGCATCGAAGTCCAATGTCCGGGTGCGATTTACATGCGCGTCTGCTTCCTGCTGAAGCTGGGCCAGTTCTGCCTGTTCCGAGCCAGTCAGCGGGGTTTCCAGCTCTCTGAAAATGAGATCAATACGCCGGTCATTTTGCTCACGCCAGTCTGCTTTAGGGCTTTTTGGCGGCGGCGCGAGCGGCAGTGCTGTCGGCTCGGTCGGACGGACCGGGGCAGACAAGAGGCTTTGCAGCAGCTCCCTCGCCTCGCTTTTGCTGGTTCCGCTCGTGAAAAGCACCGTGCGAGCGGCAGGCAGAAGCTGAGTCCAGGCAGCATCTTGTTTTTGCAGAGATGTAACTTGAAGCATCAGCGCGGGCGGCTGTGCCCGTGCCTTGAGCCGGGAGATGACCTCAATGGCGATTGGACTGGAAACGCGGACATCCATGACAACAGCTTGGGGGCGCTTCCTGGCAAAACGGGCAATGTCGGTCGTCGTCAGATATTCCACCTCGACGTGCCCCCCGGCGAAGTGGGACCGACGGGAGGCATCGCCGATGAGGTCACGCAGGGCAGGATCGGTTCCAATCACAATAACTTTGCTCATGTCACTGTCAATTTACCTCAAATTGATTGATTTATCAACCTCGGCGGCGAATCAGGCTGGGGTATAATCGGCGCTATGGAAACTTCAACAAGTCCTATTGTGGTGGTCACTGCCGTGGGGCAGGATGGGCCGGGGGTGATTGCGGCGCTGGCCCGCGCGGTGTATGATCTGGGCGGCAACCTCGATGATGCGACGATGACGCGGCTGCATGGGGCGTTTGCGGCGATGGTGGCGGCGCGGATGCCGGACGGCGTGGGCGAGGACGCGGTGCGGGCGGCGCTGGCTCCGGTGGCGCGGGACCGGGGGCTGACGGTGATGGTACAGACGGTCTCGGACGTGCCCGCCGAGGCCGCGCCAGACACGCTGCTGACGGTCTACGGGGCCGACAAGCCGGGCATTGTGACACACATCACCGAGGCGCTGGCGGCGCGGGGCGTGAATATCACAGACATGGACACGCGGGTCGCGGGCACGCCCGAGTCGCCGGTCTATGTGATGCTTCTGGAAGTGGTGGCCGGGGGCACTGACCTGGCGGCGGATTTAGACGCCCTGAAACGCTCGCTCGGCGTGGACATCACGGTGAGCACTCTGGACACGGAGGCGTTGTAAGCGATGCCTGCCCGCCCCGTCGTGCTGTACCCCGACCCGCGCCTCAAAGCCCTTTGTGACCCTGTTTCGGACATTGACGATGCCCTCCGGGCTGCCGCGCAGGATTTGCTGGACACAATGGACGCCGGACCACCGCGCACGGTCGGCATCGCCGCGCCGCAGATCGGTGTCCTGTCCCGCCTTGCGATCGTGGATACCTCCCGCAACCCCAAGCACCCCGCCGCGCACGGGCTGTTAATTTTAGTCAACCCAACGATTGTGGCCCATGACGGCGAACAGACGGGCCGCGAAGGCTGCCTGAGCCTCCCGGACTACACCGCGAATATCCGCCGCCACAAGAATATCACCGTCCGCGCCCTGAGTTTAGAGGGCGAGACGGTGACGATTGATGCCGAAGGCTTCGAGTCAGTGGTCTTGCAGCATGAGATTGATCACTTAGACGGCCTGCTGTTTCTGGACCGGGTGGCGAACGCCAAGACGGATTTGTTCCGGCGCAAGGGATAGGCCCCCACCTTTAGGAGATTTCTCCCCCGCCCTCTCCCTCAGAGAGGGAGCCGGATGGCGGTCTTACTCTGACTCCCCACTGAAGGAGGGGCCGGGGGAGGTTCCTACTTCACATACGTCGCCAGAAAATCCAGCGTCAAGGCCCATGCCTGCCGGGCCGCTTTGGGGTTGTAGCTGGCACGGACGTCGCAGAAGAAGCCGTGGTCGGCTTCCGAGAATATCACCTGCGTGTACGGCTTTTGGGCTGCCTGGAGGGCGTCTTCCACGGCGCGGGGGCCGTCGATGCCGATGTGTTCGTCTTTGCCGCCCCAGAACAGCAGGATCGGGGCGTGCAGGGCGGCGGCCTGGTCCAGCAGTCCCGGAAATGGGCTGCCTTCGCTCGGCGCGATGCCGCCGCCGTAATAGGACACGGAGGCCCGCAGCGGCAGAAGCGTGTCGGCCAGAAACGACGTGCGCCCGCCCATGCAGTAGCCGGTGGAGGCCACGGCAGTCGCCGCGCCGCCGCCTGGGGAGATCAGCCAGTCGTAAGCAGCCTGAACGTCCGCCGTCTGTCCGGCATCGGTCAGGGCCGACAGATGGGACATCGCCGGGCCAATGTCCGTGTAGGACCCTTCAAACTGCGCGTCCGTGCGATGATACAGCGCGGGGGCAATCGCGGTGTACCCGGCGCGGGCAAACCGCTCGGTGACATCGCGGATATGGGCATTGACGCCGAACGCTTCCTGAAATACCAAAATCGCAGGGTGCGGGCCATCGGACGCGGGCTTGGCAACATAGGCGGGCAGCGTGGTTCCGTCAGACGCGGACAGGGTGACGGTCTCGGTGGTAATTTCTTCAGGCATGGGGAAGGGTTCTTTCTAGGGTGCGCTCCTTCTTCTTTCCCTGTGCCGGGGGTGTGAAAACCCCCGGCAAGGAAATGTCCTTCGGACAAAGACACAAGATAAGCCCCGCAGGCGTGACTCTTGCACTTCACCCGAAGGGTGCTTCCCTGCCGGGGGTTTCTACCCCCCCGGCACCTCCCCGATGCGTCCCGCGCCTCTGCGCCGGGTATACTAACCCCACTTTTACTCACACACTTTGGAGGATACGCTTTGACACTTTCACTGGCCCTTTGGCCCCGGCCCGCTCATGCGCCCGCACAGGCATGGACACGCGACATCGTTCTGGTCGTCGCCTTCAGCCTGCTGAACGCTCTGTGCGCCCAGATTGCGTTTCCGCTGCCCGGCACGCCCGTCCCCGTCACAGGGCAGACGTTCGGCGTGCTGCTGACCGGCGCCCTGCTGGGTCCCCGTCTCGGGGCGGCGGCGCTCTTGCTCTATCTGGTCGAAGGCGCCTGCGGCCTGCCGGTCTTCGCACCGACCGGAGCAGGGCTGTTTACAATGGGCTACCTCGCGGCGTTCCCGCTGGCCGCCGCGCTGGTGGGCTGGCTGGCCGCACGCGGCTGGGACCGCCGCCCAGTGACCATGCTGCTGGCAATGGCACTGGGGTCTCTAGTCATCTACACCGGCGGCGCGGGCTGGCTGGCGCATTTCGTGGGCACGTCGCACGCGCTGGCGCTGGGCGTCCTGCCCTACCTGCCGGGAGACGTTCTGAAAGCCCTGCTGGCGGCGGGCCTGCTGCCGCTCGGCTGGAAACTGCTGGGGGCAAAGAAGTAGGACCCCCTCGCCCCCAATAATGGGGGAACCGGAAAGTTGGGATGGCCCCTCTTGCCCAATTCTGGCTC
The DNA here is from genome assembly GCA_964251675.1 of uncultured Armatimonadales bacterium. Lineage (GTDB taxonomy): Bacteria > Armatimonadota > Armatimonadia > Armatimonadales > Capsulimonadaceae > JANXMY01. The sequence continues at coordinate 102,763 of CAXUKS010000009.1, read as the reverse complement.
CCCCAGAATTGGGGGCGGGGGGGACTTCCTAGAAACCACCATGCCACAGCATCTCACCCTCGGCACACGCGGCTCCAAGCTGGCGCTGGCGCAGTCTCACGGCGTCGCCAACACCCTGCGCCTCGCTCACCCTGATCTGGACATCACTCTTCAAATCATCGGCACACGCGGGGATGCCACGCAGGCGGCCAACATCCCGCTGTCGTCGTTTGGCGAAAAGGGCATCTTCGCCAAAGAGTTAGAGACGGCGCTGCTCACGGGCGAGATTGATCTCGCCGTGCATTCCATGAAAGATTTGGAACACACTCTGCCCACGGGCCTCGTCATCGCCGCTGTGCCCGCCCGCGAAGACCCCCGCGACGCCCTGATTGGCGCGACGCTCGACGCCCTGCCGCCCGGCGCACGGGTCGGCACAGGCAGCGTTCGCCGCCGCGCCCTGCTGCTCTCCCGCCGCCCCGATTTGATGCTCTTGGAGATACGCGGCAACATCGACTCCCGCCTCCGCAAGTGGCGCGAAGGCCAGTACGACGCCATCTGCCTCGCCGTCGCTGGCCTGAACCGCCTCGGCTTGCAGGAAAACATCGCCGAGATTTTAGACCCCGACTGGTTCACCCCCGACCCCGGCCAGGGGGCGCTGGCGATTGAAACCCGGCAGGACAGCCCCGCCTACGCGCTGGCACAGGCCCTTACAGACCCGGCGGCGCAGCGCACGACCCAGGCCGAACGGGCCTTCCTGCGGCACATCGGCGGAAGTTGCAAAACGCCGGTCGGCGCGTTGGCAGTGCTGGACAGCGGCACGCTGACACTCACGGGCATGGTCGCCGCCCCGGACGGCACGACTATCCTCCGGCAGCAGGCCGTCTCGGCAGACCCGGCAGCCGACCTCGGCGCACATCTCGCGGACGCCCTCCGGGCACAGGGTGCGGCGGGACTTTTGGCAAGTCAATAGCACACATCACAAGGAAACTGTCATGGACGAGTTAGAAACAACCGATTACGCCGCACTGGTCGGCGAAGTCAAAACCCGCATTCGCACGGCGCAGTATAACGCCCTGCGAGCCGTCAACAAAGAGCTGATTGACCTCTACTGGAACATCGGCAAGCTGATCGTGGAGCGGCAGCATGGCCAAAGCTGGGGCCACTCGGTGGTCGAAAAATTGGCCGCAGACGTGCGCGGCGAGTTCCCCGGCGTCGCTGGCTTCTCAGCAGCGAATATGTGGCGCATGAAGCTTTTTTATGAGAATTACAGTGGTAGTCAAAAACTCGCACCAATGGTGCGAGAAATAGGATGGACGCATAACGTCATTGTTTTCGAGAAGTGCAAAGACGATTTGGAGCGCGAATTTTACATTCGCATGACCAAAGCGCACGGGTGGACTAAGAACGTTTTGATCCACCAAATCGAAAACCAGACTTACGAAAAGACGCTGCTCGGTCAGACCAACTTTGCCACAACCCTGCCCGCTGAAAGCCGGGCACTGGCGACGCTAGCAATCAAAGACGAATACCTGTTTGACTTTCTGGAACTGGGCGACGAGTTCAGCGAACGGCAGCTAGAGACGACCATTCTAGCCCGTGTCGAGCCGTTTTTAAAACAGATGGGCGGCGTGTTCGCGTTTGTGGGCAGTCAGTACCGGCTGCAAGTCAGCGACCAGGAGTATTTTATTGACCTGCTGCTTTACCATCGCCGCTTGAAGTGCCTGGTGGCACTGGAACTGAAAATCGGGGCGTTCCTGCCGGAATATGTCGGCAAGATGCAGTTTTATCTCGCCGTGCTGGATGACAAAGTTCGGATGCCGGACGAAGCCCCCTCGCTGGGTATCATCCTGTGCAAGTCCAAAGACCGAACGATTGTAGAGTACGCCCTGCGCGAGTCCAACAAGCCCATCGGGGTCGGCTCCTACCGTATGGTGTCCGCCCTGCCTGCGGAATATGAAGGGCAGTTGCCCACGCCGGAGCAGATTGCCAAGCTCTTGGAAGAGGTCTCAGGAGAGTCTTCCGAAAGGTAAACTATGAAGGGTCGTGCATCAACACCGGGGCAATTCCGGCCAAACTTTTTCGTCTGGGTACGCTGCTGTCCGGGTCAAGCCGCTTTCACCGTGCTGCCTGCGGTGTTTTTTATGGGCCTGCTGGCGTTGGCATTTTTCAAGTCTGGAGCCAGTAGTGGCATCTGGGGTCTAGCGGCTTTGAGTGGCTTGGGAGCGGCAGCAAGATTAAATACTTTTTGGCAGAAATGCGCTCAGGGTGACGTCAATCCTGCCATCGTCGTGTCAACTCAACCATGCTTGGTTGCCGTCAGTACGGATATGAGCAAGAATGCTGGAGATACCTGGCCCGTCATCAAAATCCTGCCGCAGCCATTGGCGCGAGCGTGGGGAAAAGCCCCACAGATTGGTGATCGCCTGCCAATGGTTTCACTGTATGAACAGAGGGTGAACAGCCCGCATTGGGACGATTTCTCCCCGGTGGCAATCGCCTGTCTCACAGGGGACGCTGATATGGTGCGCGAGGCAATGCGGCGGCTAAGTGCCAACGAATTTGGCCCGGACCACTGGCAGCGGTTAAGCGATAGCCTTGCTCGCGTCCCCCAGCCGTATCGCCCCGGCTTGTATTGGATTTGACCCAAGCTTTTGACAAAAGCAACAGCGGCAACTTTTTGTGCGCCTTCCGTGTTACCGAAGTAGAGACGGGCAAGTTAGAGACAGGCACTTTAGAACAGGTACTTGAAGCAATGCAGACGTATGACTATCTGGTTCTGGGCAGCGGCAGCGCGGGACTGTCGTTTGCGCTGCGGGTGTGCGAGCAGGGGCGCGTGGCGCTGATCACCAAAAAGGACCGCACGGACAGCAACACCAACTGGGCGCAGGGCGGCATCGCGGGGGTCATGGGCGCGGACGATGACCCGGAGCTGCACGTCCAGGACACGCTGATTGCCGGGGCGGGGCTGTGCCACGAGGACGCCGTGCGCGTGCTGGTCAACGAAGGCCCGGACCAAATCCGGGAGCTGATGACGTTCGGCGCGGAGTTCAACCGGGACCCGGATGGGACGCTCTCGCTGGGGCGCGAAGGCGGGCACTCCCGGCGGCGGATTATCCACACGGCGGATTTAACCGGCAAGGAAGTGGAGCGGACACTCGTGGAAGCGGCGCGAAAGCACCCAAGTATCACGGTGCTGGAACACCATTTTGCCGTGGATTTGATCATGGACGGCGGGCGCTGCTGCGGGGCGTATGTGCTGGATGAGGCCACGGGGGAAGTGCAGGCGTATGTCGCGCCGTCTACGCTTCTTGCGACGGGCGGGGCCGGGCAGGTGTACCAATTCACCACGAACCCCCCGATTGCCACCGGCGACGGCGTGGCGATGGCGTGGCGGGCCGGGGCGGAAGTCGCCGACATGGAGTTTATCCAGTTCCACCCGACGTCGCTCTATCACCCCGATGCCAAGAGCTTTCTGATCTCGGAAGCCGTTCGGGGCGAAGGCGGCATCCTGCGGCGCCGAGACGGCACGGCGTTCATGGGCGAGTACGACGCCGAGCGCAAAGACCTGGCCCCGCGTGATATTGTGGCGCGGGCCATTGACAGCGAGATCAAAAAGACCGGTGATGCGTGCGTTTACTTAGATGTGACGCACTTGTCGCCCGAAGAGATCAAAGCGCATTTCCCGACCATCTATGCCCGCTGCCTGTCGTTTGGCATTGATATGACCACCGATTGGATCCCCGTCGTCCCCGCCGCGCACTACTCCTGCGGCGGCGTCGTGACCGACCTGCACGGGCGGACCACTTTGCCGGGCCTGTATGCCTGCGGCGAGGCGGCTTCGACGGGCGTTCACGGCGCGAACCGCCTGGCCTCGAACTCCCTGCTGGAAGCGTTGGTCTTTGGCAAGCGGGCTGCTGACGATGCGCTGGCCCGCACGGACCTCGGCGCGGCCCCGCTGTCCGTGCCGGACTACCCCGACATCGCCCGCCGGGTAGGTGCTCTGGACCACGAGCAGGTCGCGGCTCTGCGAAACCGCCTGCAGATCGTCATGCAGAAGTATGTCGGCATCGTCCGCTCGGATAGCCGCCTCGCCAAAGCCACCGCCGCCGTGTCCGCTCTGCGCGATGAGGCCCGGCCCCTCTTTGACGACGGCGTGCTGGCCGATGATGTTCTGGAACTTCGCAACATGATTGAAGTCGCGCAGCTCATCATCGCCTGTGCCAAGAAGCGCAAAGAGTCACGCGGCCTGCACTACACGACCGACTACCCGGAAACGCGGGAAAGCGAGCGCCATGACACCACGCTGACGCGGATGAGCTAAAGGAAGACTCCCTGCCATGTTATCCAGTCCCACACTGCCGATGGACGCGCAGAGGCGCATTGACGGCGAGCTGTCGCCGGGCGAGACCCTGCTGTGGGCGGGGCAGCCGTCGCCGGGGCGGATGGCGCGGCAGGGGATTGTGCCGATGCTGTTTGGCATTCCCTTTACGGCGTTTGCGCTGTTCTGGACGGCGATGGCGGGCGGGTTCGCGTTTTTGTTTAATGGGGTGGCCCGGTCAGCGGGGGGCAGTGGCGCGTTTGCCGCGCCGTTTCTGCTGTTTCCGCTGTTCGGGCTGATTTTTGTGGCGGTGGGCCTGGGGCTGCTGCTGTCGCCGCTGTGGCTGTCTCTGGGGGCGAAGCGGACGCTGTATGCGGTCACCAGCCAGCGCGTGATTGTGTGGACCGGGGGCGTCTTCGGCAGTGTCACGGTGCGGTCCCTGTCGCCGGTGCAGCTTGGGGACCGGGCGCGGACGGAGGCAGGCGACGGCTCGGGGGATTTGATCTTTCCGCGTGCGGCAACCCTCTCAACGTACCAGGACACGGACAGCACGAACGGCTTCAGCCGGACGCGCACCCGCGTGACACAGTTTGGCTTTTACGGCGTTCCGCAGGTCAAGCAGGTGGATGACCTGCTGCGGCAGACGTTTGGGTAGACCCCTCCCGCTCGTTCCTCGCTCCCTCCCCTGCTAGGGGAGGGCAATGAGAAGAACCGGAGAAGATCGATCCCGCGCCTTCCGGGGCTTAATCCTAACCCTCCCTTAACAGGGGAGGGAGCGAGGAACGAGCGGGAGGGGTCTTACCTTACTTGCTCAGGCCGACCGGGTCGGTCGTGCCGAACGTGTTCTTGGTCCAGATGTTCACCGAGGGACCGTAGTAGCCGTTATCGCCGTAAGAGGTTTCGCCGTTCGGGTAGGTCAGGTCATCCGGGGCGCTGGCATCGTCGCGGGCATCAAACAGCCCGTTGTGGAGGGCGGTGTTTTGCGTCACGGTGTTCTGCACATCCGCCGCGCTCAGGGAGGCGGAGAAGTAGAGGCTGAGGCTTGGGGTGTCGTCCAGATGAATGCCGACACCGGCATTGCCCGAGACCGTGTTGCGCGAGACGGTAGATTTGGTCGCCTGGTACAGAAACAGTCCGTCGCCCGCGCTGCCGGTGATGACGTTACCGGTGAGCGTCAGATAGCCCCCGTAGCCGCCGGTGGAGTAGTTGTAGCCCGCCTCGGCATACAGCCCCGTGCCGTCGTCTGTGTCGTAGCCTGAAAGCTGGGTGCCGGTAATCAGGTTGTAGGACACAGCGGAGTAATCGGCGGCATTCAGGTACAGGCCGTAGCCAAAGTTTTTGGCGATCAGGTTGCTCGAAACCGTCTGCGTGCCACTGATGACAAGGCCATTGTACTCGTTGTCATGGATGATGTTGAGCGCGACGGCGCTGGCAGGCGGGTTTGGAGATGACGGGTCCTTGACAGCGGGGTTGTAGGTGGGAGTGGTCACGGTGATCCCGGCATACCCATTGCTGGCGGCTTCATTGGCGGTGACGGTCAGGCCGTCGCCGTAAGCATCCAGCCCGTCATAATCATTGCCCGAGAAGACGTTGCCGGCAATCAGCGCGTTTTCCGTGATAGGCGTGCCGTAGATATTGCCGCCGACTACCAGCCCAGCGCTTCCGTTATTTGCAAAGCGGCTGCCGCTGACAAGTACGCTTGACGCCCCGAGGATGTCTACGCCGTCATTGGTGCTGCCGGTGACCACATCGCCGAGCAGGCGGTAGCCTTTCAGCGAGACGGGCGTACCGCCGTAAAAGCCGCTCAGGCCCGCGTAGCCCTGGATGGTGATGCCGGTGTAGTTGTTGCGGGCGGTCACGCTGCTGATTTCAATGTCGCTGTAGCTCACATTGGTTTGGCCGTTGGGTGTGGTGTACCCCACATTGATGCCGCTGGATGTGCTGAAGGGAGAGCCGCCGGTGTTCTGCACCGTCAGGCCGCGCACGGCCACATGGTCGGCGCGGATCTCAATGCCATTGGGGTAGGTGGTGAGCGGCTGAAACGGCGGTGGCTGCGGGACGGTGATGCCGAGGCCGGTGCCGTCAATAATAGGATTATTGCTGCCCTGCAAAATAATACCGGGCGTGGTGATGGTCACGGCCTCGTTGTAGACGCCGCCTTTGGGCTTGGCGGACACCAGCACGGTGTCGCCGGGCTTGGCCGCGCTGACGGCCTTCTGGATCGTAGGATAGGCTTTTGAGGGAACGGAGAGCGTGGCGGCGGCGGCGGGCAGCGCGGCGCCGACCAGAAAGGCTGTCGTCAGCGACAAAGAAGAAAAACGCATGAAAACTCCTTGAATACGAAGAGAAGAATATGTGGCAGGCCCGAGGGTACTTCTTGGGCCATCCACTCATTGTAACACGGAAAAGATGATTTTAACGGGCAGGCACATGAAATTTTCACGCGCATTTGTGCGAGTTTTTCGCCGAGCCTTTGACCGGGTACAATCAGCAGCATGAGACTGTCTATTTCTGTGGCCGCCGACCTTGCTCTGCCCGCGCCAACCCCGACCACGCTTCAAGTGGAAGCGGCCCCTCTGGACGGGGCGCAGACCGTCGAAGCTTCCAAGCTGACACTGACCCCGTTCGCCGCCGCCGAGCCGTTCGCGGACTTCTACGGCAACCCCTGCCGGCGGCTTTTGATGCCGGCGGGTGACGTGCGCCTGGAGTACACGGCCACGGTGACTCTGCCGGACACGCGCTTTCCGCTCCTGAAGCCCTACGAGGCCGATGCCCTGCACCTGCCCACCGACACGCTGCTGTACACCCTGCCCTCCCGCTACTGCCAGTCTGACCGCCTGGTAGCAATGGCGACGGATATGTTCGGCGAAGTCGCGCCTGGCTTTGCGCGGGTGCAGACCATCTGCTCCTGGATCAACGCGCATATCACCTACCAGTACGGCACATCCGACGCGGGCACCTCCGCCTACGACACCGCGACCCAGCGCATTGGCGTCTGCCGGGACTTCGCGCACCTCGCCATTGCCTTCTGCCGCGCCCTGAACATCCCCGCCCGCTATGTCTCCGGCTACTGCCTCGGCCTCGACCCGCCGGACTTCCACGCCTACTTCCAAGCCTACTTAGATGGCCGCTGGGTCTCGTTCGACGCCACCGAGCGCCAGCCCCGCCCGGCCCTCGTCCAGATCGCCGTTGGCCGCGACGCCGCCGACTGCGCCTGGGCGACGTTCTACGGCTATGGCGAAACCAAATATCTGAGTGTGGAAGTGACCGAGGCGTGACACAAAAAACAGCCCTCGCCCTTCCGGGCGAGGGCTGTTTTTTACGTCAGCGCGACGCGCTGACACCGACTGCCGACCAGCCGGGGTACGGGCCATAATCAAGCTGGGTGAACGAAGACGTGCTGGCAGTTGGAAGCATCCACAGCGACACCTGGCCGTTGATGTTGTTCCAAAGCAGGCGCTCCTGGTTGTCCGAGCCGAACGCGATTGCCGTTCCCGACCAGCCGGGATACGGCCCCGCGTGCGAGTCGCTGATGGCTCCCACACTGTCCAGCGTCCACAAGGCAACCTCCCCGCTCACATTGCCCCATTGCAGATGGGCCACATTGTCCGCGCCGACCGCTACCGACTTGGCCGACCAGCCCGCATACGGGCCATACTCTATGTCGATGAACGAGGAGGTGTTGGCCGTAGGCAGCGTCCACAAAGCCGCCCGCCCACTCGTACTGTTCCAAAGCAGACGCTCTTTATTGTCCGGGCCGATTGCAATGGCCGTGGGCGACCAGCCGGGGTACGGCCCGGCGTGGGAGTCGCTGATCCTGCCCGCGCTGTCGAGGGTCCACAGCGCCGCTTCCCCGCTGACATTTCCCCACAGCAGGTGCGTCACGTTGTCAGAGCCGACCGCCACGGATTTGGCCGACCAGCCGGGATAGGGGCCGTAGTCGAACTGCGTTTCCCCTCCTGTGGCGGTGTTGACGGTCCAGACAGTCGCCTGCCCATTGGTGTTGGTCCACAGGATGCGCGGGCTGCCGTCGGTTCCGTCGGCAATGGCGCGGGCGGACCAGCCAGGGTACGGGCCGTACTGAAGATTGGTGTACGCCCCCGTCCCGTCGCTGTAGGTCCACAGCGCCATCCGCCCGCTCGTATTGGTCCAGAGAATATGCTGATAAAACAGCGTCTTGTGTTCGACATGACCGTCCACATAAAGCAAAGTCGGCGCACCCCCTACATACGGCGGCTGATCCATCAGCAGAAGAGTGGTGGATGGGTCGTCAATAGAGACCAGGCGGACTCCGCTCAGCGCGGCATTGGGAACGAATGGTTTTCCATTGGGCGAATAAAAAACTGCATGACTGCGTGTATAGGGAGCAAGCGCGGTTTGAAACTCCTCCAGCGTGTGCATCGGCGGCAGAGTTTCATCAGAGTCCTGCGCGTATTGCTGCACGGCAAGTCCAAGCTGCTTAGCACGGCCAACCACAATATCGTTTGGGTCGCCAACGATCTGGGTGCCATGCTGCACTGTGCCATCCAAGTGCAGAACGGTGTACAATCCATCGGCATGCGGCTGCGAATCCCGCGCCTCTTCTATCGTATTATAATCGCCGGAAAGCGAGTTCAAAGCCCTTCCGCTGAGAGCCGCATTGGGCGTATAGGGCAGGCCCGTTTCCGGGCAGTAGAACACAGCAGCACTGACGGCAAAAGGGCGCACCGCCGCCTGAAAGACCTGCGCGTTCTGCATCGGCGGTAGGGTTTCATCATAGTCCTGCGTGTAGGCACTGACCGCCTGGCTGAGTAGACGCAGATTTTTGGCACAGTCTGTCGTTGAATTGGCACTCACCCGCGCTGTTAAGTGCGAGAGGTTCAGCCATTGGCCGATGAGCAGAACTGCCAGCAGGGAGCCGCAGAGGACGCAGGCCACTTCGGCGAGCAGCAGTAGTTTTCGCATACTGACATTATGGAGGCAGGCAGGCGGGATGTCAAGCCGCAAGGCCGCAAGAGAACCTCTTGCGGCCTTGTGAGATTCAGAGGGAGCGAACGGAAATCGTTAGCGACCGCCGAAGGTCAGGCTCAGGGCGACTTCTTCCTGCGGGTTTGTGCTGGTGGCAAGATCCAGGCGCGTGCCGCCGAAGGCGAAGCCAACGCCCGCGACGAAGCGGGAGCGGTCGTAGCCGCCGCGCAGGCTAAAAGCGCGGGAGACGGCGTAATCGACGCCCAGATGCACGGTGCGCTTGCCGCCGTTGACATTGCCGATGTTGTGCAGCTCGGCGGCGTAGGTGATCTGGCCGTCGTCTTTGCGGCCTCCGAGGTCGATCTGCGGCTTCATGCTAAACGAAAAGTCGCCGCCGGGCGGCAGGGCGCCGAGGCTGCTGTTGATCTGCCGGGGCAGGTGAAACGTCGGCGATAACAAGTTGTGAATGGCGATGGCCCCACGAATGTGGGTGACGGGGTCCACCGGCGAGATGTACCCGGCGTCGATGTCGAACTTGGACTGATGCACTTCCCGGTAGGTCGCGCCCGCAATGTCGCCGTTGGGGACGCCCGCGCTCTCAAAGCCGTTCAGCGTGGAAGTCTCATCGGCCATGAAGGCTGCCCCGGCATACGACGCCTGCACGTAGCGCGGCGAAATGCCGAACGCGCCCGCTGGCGTGCGGATGGCGATGGGAACCGCGATGCTGGTCAGCCCCAGAACGCCGTAGGCCGCTGTTTCGGCTCCCGACGGACTGCCGAGGCCGGGGAAGTTGGTCCCCAGCGTGGCCTGACTGTACGCTTTGAGTTCCGCTTTGGCGGTCAGGCTGCCGAAGCCGACGATGCCGACGTGGACATCCGGGCGGTTCTTTTTGCCGTCGCCGACGGCGAACCCGAGGCCGACCAGAGGGGCCAGATTGGCGCTGAGCGACGCCGGGGAGCCGCTTTCATTGGCCCCGGCATCGGTGGCAAAATTGTAGATTTTCTGGAAGGCATCCCGGACACCTGCCAGGGAGCTGCTGCTGTCATTGAACTGGTTGCCGAGGTCTTTGAGGCCGCGTGACAGGTCGTTGATTTTATCCACATGGACGTTGTTGGTGCGCCCGACGGCGGTGTTGGCTTCATTGAATTTGCCGGAATAGGCCAGCGACGCCGGGTTAAACGCGGCCCCGGAAGAATCGTCAAACATGATCAAGTCCGTGCCGCCCATGCCGAGCGCCCGCGCATTGGACCGGAACTGCGTGCGGTCCAAAGACGACGGCGCAATCGGGGCAGGCACAGGCGTCTGCGCCTGCGCGGCGGGTGTCAGCGCGGCAGCAGCGAAGGCGGCCAGGCCCAGCGAAAAAAGAGAGCGAGGAGTCATAGGAAGTACAGTGCTTTCTTGGAAAAGAGGGAGGCTGTTAGCTGCCCGTGCGGACGACAATCTGGCTGCTGCCGACGGTGAAATCCAGCGTGCTGCCACCCGGCAGGCCGGCACTCGCCGCGCTGATGGTCAGCACCGCCTGGTTGCTGTCCGCGCCGGATGTAATCAAGCCGACCAGCGTTTGCACATCTGCCCCCGCCGTCGGTGTGGCCTGAGACAGCGCGACGGGTGCGGAAGCGGTGTAGGTGCCAGAAGCAGTCTGGGTGAACGTGATCGGGGCAGCGAGTGTGAGCGGCGTGAGGGTGACTGTGCCAGTGATAGCTCCACCCGTGCCCAGTTTATTCGCCTGCGGTGTCACCGACAGGGAGGAAAGCGTAAACGTGGCAGGAAGCGTCGTGCCAGCGGGCGCGGCGACGATGACTGCCGGGTCCAGCGTCAGAGCCAGCGTCGCGCTCTGCACATCGGCCTGATTGATGGGCTGCTGGTTCGGGAACGGGTAGGTCTGCACGGCAGGCGTCGTCCCGGTGGCGGGGACTTTGGTAACGGTCTGCCCGCTGAGGCCGAGGGCATTGTCCACAGTGATAGTGGGGGCTTTGACCTGGGTAGAGTTGAGATTTTTGACGACGCCGCTGCATCCGGCCAGCAGAAGCGGCGCGGCCAACAGAGGGGTCAGGATGCGAAAGAAAGAAGGGAACAAAGAAGAGCCTCCCGTTGGGTAGTGCTGGACTAAAAACGCGCAAGGCGCGTTTTCCAGTCGCAGGCATTGTTCCACAAGGAAGCCACTATTCCCAAGTAATTTTTCGGGTACGCCGCCGGGGGTGTAGAAACCCCCGGCAGGGAAACACCCTTCGGGTGAGAATGAAGACTGGCTTCTTTGAATTTTGCTATCCTTGTCCGAAGGACATTTCTTTGCCGGGGGTTTCTACACCCCCGGCTCTCGCTGTTCGCTCATCACTTATTTGGCAGCGGCGGCAGGTCGGCGCGGCGCAGGGTCCAGTCCAGCACCCAGGGCCATTCGCCGTAGCCATAGTACGGGGAGATGTGCCCGCCACCGGGCAGCTTCTGAATATCGATGCCCAGCCCGGCGGCATAGGCCGAAGATTGATCAAACGTCGCGTAGTCGTCTGTGTCCGCAGCAACTAGAATTGTCTGGTTAGACAGGGCAGTGATGCCCGCCGGGGACAGGGGCGGCGGAAAGAAGTCAGCGGCTCCGGGCGGGGCATCCAGGGGCGGGATTTCACGGATGACATAGGGCGGAGCCACCAGCAGCACCCGGTCGGCGCGGGGGCCAGCGCGATTGAAGCCGACGTCCATCGCCATCGCCGCATGGTGCATCCAGTTAATCGCGCCCAGCGAATGCGCCAGCACGGTCAGCGTGGCGTCGGCAGAAATTTCGCTCAGGGCCTGATGGAGCGCCCCCATCCAGGCATTGGGACTGGGAGCCATCGGGTCCGGCATCTTGGGGTAGCGGACATCCGCGCCCGCCTCGGTCAGCCTCCGAAACAGATGCTCCTGCCAGTGTTCCGGCTTGTTGCCGCCCCACCCGTGCAAAATTAAAGTGACATCAGACATGGTGCGATTCTCCTGTGGACGGATTATCGCTTGTGGGCACAGGGTTTGTCAAGGGGATGCGGCCAGAATTCGAGGGGTTGAAAACCCCTCGCTAGGAGAAGCACCCTCCGGGTAGAAGAGAAAAGCCAGCCATTCCAATCTGCTAATCTCCTCCGTCCGAAGGACGCCTCACCGAGCGAGGGGTTTTCAACCCCTCGAACACTGCTCTGCTCGAACTCTGCCGCAATGCCTACCCTCACGGGTCCACGACAAACAGGCCCGCACGGCCCCATTTCTCTTTGCCGATCAAACCAAGCGGCGCTTCGGCGTCAATGCGGCCTGTGCGGAGGTCGCACAGGAGGGGCTGCCGACCGCTCTTGGTGACGGTGACGGCAGGGACGCCGGGCGGGGCGAGGACGAGCAGGAGAAGCTGGTCGGTGGCGCGGCAGACGAGCGGCAGCCAGTCGGCCCAGGCAGGGTCGTTGACAGGCGAAACGGTCAAAGACGGCGCGGCGGCGGGGTCGGGAGCGAAGACGCGCCAGTCCAGCGTGACGGACGGGGCGGCGAAGTTGACTTTGGCCTCGGGCAGCAGGGCGGCCAGGGACAAAAGCGCGGATTGATGGAGCGCGATGGCCCGCCAGGAGCGTTCGCGGGAGGCTTTGGGGACCAAATCCAGCGCGGCAAACGCATGGCGCAGGTACGCGAAGTCGCGGGTCAAGGCCCAGAGGCTCAGGCCCGCTTCGGCGCACTCATACAGACCCGCGTGGAGGCCGTCCGCGTTCAGCGAAGGCAGATCAGCGGACAGCGGCAGGGCGCGGAGCCAGCTTCCCCATTCGTGCAGGGCCATCCGCAGGCGCGGCTGCGGGGACTCGGAATCTAAAGCTATCAAGGACAGGATGACCGAGGCGATCTGAGACGGCGCGAGGCAGTCAAAGTCGCGGCCCCGGCTTTCTAACAGCGCGTGGGCGACGCGGTTGGCGGCCCGTATCCAGACCTCGCTTTTCGTGGCGTGGTAGGCAGCAATAAACGCCTGGATCGCCTCGGCCCCGTCCAGAGCGCAGGGCTGCGGGATGACCCGGCCGTCGGTGGACAGGCCGCGTGTGGCGTGGACCCGAGCGCCGTCGTAGAAGCCCGCTTCGTTCTGCTTCAGCAAAAGCCACTGCCCGATATTCAGACCGGACTGCCAGGCCAGCGGGTCGCCGGTGGCTTCGGCCAGCATGAACAGATGCCGGGCCAGGCGGGCATTGGAGGCAATGCCGTGGGTCGGGCCGTCGTGGGCGTCGGTCCCCACCCCAAACGTCATCTTGTCCCAGAAGGCCCCTTTGTTCGGCTCCGGGCCGGAGTCCCGGCCCATCACCTGAAAGTCCGCGCACAGGCCGCGTGTGCCGTAGCGCACCAGGGTTTCCACACCGTCGGCGGGGTGCAGGCGGTTCCACTGATGAAACGCCGCCAGCGCCCCGGCCGGGTCGTGCGGCAGACCTGCATAAAAGCTGCCGTCTTCGCCGTCCCCCGGCGGCTTCAAATAAATCCGCTCCGTGCCCTGCACGGCGTAAGCCTCGGGGGCGGTCAGCCGGGCGGCGGTCTCTGCCGGGTCCAGCCGCGTCACGGCAGCCAGCGGGTGCTGCGTGTCGGCGAAAAGCGCCGCGTGCTGCGTGACCGTGGCGGCACGGGCTTCAGCCAGAGTCCCCGCCGCGCCGAAGCGCACGGAGAACTTGACTAATTTGCCGCCGCCGAAGGCAAACGCAGGCCAGTCCAGCATCAGCCCGCCCTTTTCCGACTCTTCGACGGCCACTTCCGCCGCCGCGCTTAGAAAATGCCCGTGATGGGCCGACCACAGGCACGCCGCCCGCTGCCCGCTGAGCTGGGCGGCTCCGCTTTGCCAGCCTTCGGGCTGAAACAGCGGCGTCCGCAGGTGAATGTGCAGTGTTCCCGTGCGCTTTGGCGTCGCCCGCAGGCGCATTTCCACGGTGAACGCCCCCTCTTCGCCCGGCAGGGGCACCCAGCGCATTTCCCAGCCTAAGACCTCCCCCTCTCTACCTAATTTGCGCGTCCCGCCCAGGGTCAGCCCCCCGCCGCGCCGCGCCTCGTGCCAGTCTATTGGCAGCGCGTAAACTTCGCCTTTCACGGTGACACTTGCCAGCACCCGCTGCCCGCCGGTGTCCACCAGCGGGGCCAGCAGCTTGCCGCCGCGCCCACGAGCCGCGATGCCCAGCCACCAGCCTGGTCGCAGGCCGCCCTGAGTGGGTGTCAGCGCCGCCCAGAAGGGGCTTCTTTTGCCCAGTCGGTAGAGGGTAGGTTCCGGGATGGTGGAGGTGAGGTCTTGCATAGGGAGTTACGGGGACTTGAAGAGCTGGAGACCTACCATCTTGTTCTCTACAGGGCCAAACCTGTAGGAGCAGGGCTTGTCCCTGCCCTCCGGGATTATCTTGATCCTCCCTTGAGGGAGGACCCTGTGACGAAGGAACAAGGTGGTAGGTCTCCAAATGGGCTGGAAACACCTCGATTACGCCGCCGAGGCGGCATACGACTCGATTTCCAGCCGCTTGAAGGCTAAACTCTCGCCGAGGTCGCGCATATCGGATTCGGTGAGGCTGAAATACTCCAGAACCATCGGGTCCATCTCACGCATCATCGTGTCTCCGCCGCTGCCGATGCCGGAGCGGTGGGCCAGAATGTTGGCGAGGTACACAATCGCGGCCAGGTCAAATGAGGTCTGGGCACGGGTCGGGTGGTGGTGAAACTCCACAGCCTCCACAATCGGCGACGGCAGGCCCCAGCGGCCCAGAGTCCACGCCCCGAGGGCGGGGTGCGACAGCCCCAGCACCTTCTTTTCGGCGTCATACATCGCCATCTGCTCGCCCAGTACGGTGTCCACAATCTCGGACAGGGCCTGCGGGAGAAACCGCGCCAGAATGATCTTGCCGACATCATGCAGCAGCGCCGCCGTGAACGCCTTCTCGCTCTGCGGATAGCGCACGCGCTTGGCAATCAGCTTGGCCGCCGTGGCGGTCGTGACCGAATGCTTCCACAGGGCGTTCAGGTCAAAGCCCGTGCCCGCAACGCGGAACATATCAAAGACGGCAGCAGCCAGCAGGGTGTTTTTGAGAGTGGCAAACCCCAGCAGCGTGACCGCCTGCGGGACATTGCCGATCTTCTGCCGAAAGCCGTAATAGGAAGAGTTCGCCAGCTTCAGGACTTTCGCGGCCATCGCCGGGTCCGCCTGAATGACTTTCGCCAGGTCCGACGACGAGCAAAATGGGTCTTCAATCATCTGCATGACGCGCAGAACGCTCGTCGGCAGCGTCGGCACGTCGGCAATGCGGGACAGCAGGCTCTCTAGGTACGCATTCTTCATAGTGGGGTCTCTTACTCGGGTTCTTATGGTTACGCCGTCGACGGCAGAGGGCAATCAGTGGTCAGCAAGTCGGTGATACACCGATTGTCGGCATCGGCCCCAAGAGGTCTCACGGGAAGAATACGAGGATTGAAGAATACGGGGGTTGCGGCAGACAGCAAAACGCGCCCGCCGGAGACGGCGGAGTCTCTGGCGGGCGCTTTCTTCAAACGCAACGGGGCAATTTTGATGGGCGCTTTCAAGATGCAGACCAGGCTTGAGAGGTCAGGCCGCGTCTGTCCAATTCAAACTCAATCGCCGACCGCAAATCGGGCGGGCCGACAGGAAAGTGCGTGCGCTGATAGTACTGCGCGAGAACTGTCAGCACTTTCAGCCGGTTGGCTTCCTCGCTGCCCGGCTCCGAAGCAAAAAGGCGCTCGATCTCTTCCAGTGTGGCATCATAGTCTGGGTCAGATTTGATTGGCTTGATACTCATCAGTTAATTTTCTATGCCTGACGAGCAAATTCTTCTGATAAAAATGTTCTTATTTATAAAACAACTTCCAAAAATGAACGTTTTACGTTTACTTTTGAATTAAATAGTGTTATAATTTAATCACATCAAATCCCAAACAGGAGAAACACTATGTCTACGCTACCGGAAACAAACATTCGTGAACTTGACACCTTTGATGAGGCCCAAAACCAGGCCCTCAAAGAGGGGGCTGCAATTATGTGTACCCCAATCAACGGGGTCCTTTATCGGCAGTCAAACCGATACATGATTTCCACAAGCCTCCCTCTGCGAATTCTGATTGAAAGGGTCCGATTAGATTCCGTTAAAAAAGGCGAAGACCCCCAGATTCGGCGTAACCGCCCTCTGATGCCTGACCATGTCAAAGTGATTAGTAATTACTTGCAAAACGAAGAAGATTTCATCTTACCTCCTATCACATTGAATGTTAGCAACGAACTCCGTTGCTTTACGACACGGACAGAAGCACCAACTCGGAATGTCGTTGCGTTATTACCTCCTGGTATGCAGTTCTATGTCACAGATGGACAACACCGGATTGCAGCTATAATAGACGCCGTAGAGCGTCGGGCTGACTTGGAGAAGAGCGCAGTTGCGGTGAATTTGGTCATCGAAGACGATATGGATCAAATTCATCAAGACTTCGCGGATTGCGCTCAGACCAAGCCCATTCCTAGTTCGTTGCTTGCAGCTTTCAACTCGCGCAGTCCTCTGTTTAGCCTGCTCAAAAGGGTTACAGAAGAAATCCCAGCACTCAAAGGACGAGTGGATAAAACATCCAAAAGTATAGGAAAAACCTCTCTGAACTTGTTTACGCTCAACCAGATGCGGTTTTGTGTGGCAGAGTTGCTGTTGGGCAATTCGATTGTGACCGCTGACGAGTTGAGCCGATCAGCAAGCGAACGCCTGACGAGTGAGCACAAAAGAATGTACGAAGATGGCATTGTTTGGTTTTATCAGACATTCTCTCAGTACAACGACGTTTGGAACCAAATTGCTTTATCAGGAGGTGATCCCAGCCGCCAGAAGGTTGACATTCCTTCTCATCGTGCCGAGTATGTGGACTTGACGGCAACAGGCTTACAAGTTATTAGTCGTGTCGGCTATTCTATCATGTGGACAGATCGATCTGACCGTGAGGAGATGGTTCAGAAACTTGCACAACTTGACTTCAAGCGCACTGCTCCCTTGTGGCAAGGAAACATCATTGAGGGAGAGAAACTGAAAACCAATAATACCCCAGTCAAAATGGCTGTGGCTGCCGTCAAACAGGCTATTGGCCTCGAAACAGCAACGGAGGACAAAGGAGAACATCCCAAACTAGAAATAGAATAACCACAAAGATAATTGATGGGCGAGGTATTGCACACCCCGCCCATCAGAAGGAGCCCAATTTCCAATGAACTCTGAAAACACTTTACCCGATATTGACTGTGTTTTCTGTGGCGCACCTCTTGTCACGGAGAACGAGCTGCTGAATTGCCTCTGTACTGACTGCCACATGGCAGAACAAACACAGGAAAAAATTGACAATTTCGATGACGTTGCATTTGCCTGTCGAGGGATTTTGACGCTTTCGGATGTCGTTTCCGAAGATATTCGTTCTGGCTTTCGGCCAGATTGGGATATTGCCATTCACCGTCTCTGTTTGGCCTTGCATTCTAGCCAAAGCCTTTGCGGAGCGGTCTCTAAGTACATTTAGAACGTAATCGGGTTGGTCGCGTCCCTGCGTCGAAAAGCAACGGCGAGGATTTCTGGGGGCGCGGCCATGAAGTTTCTTTCGAGAGTTCGTAGTTGACCCAGAGGACTTCCGTTCTCAGAGTTTTGACTGAGTGACAGAGCTTTTCGGGGGCTTCCACGCAGTGCCAGTCGTCGTACAGTTCGCGCATCAGTGGGCCGTGGTAGCCGGAGAGGGCGACTTTGGCTTTGACGCCGTGCAGAGCGCCCGCCAGGCGGCGGTGGTCGTCATCGGACATCTCATGGCGGTAAGCCTGGCTGTCGCCGCGTGAGCCGTGCGGGTACGGAGGGTCGCAGTACAAAAGCGTGTCTGCCGAGTCATAGCGGCGGATGACTTCCAGCGCAGGCGCGTTTTCAATCTGAACCCGGAGAAGCCGCTGGGCGATTTCGGACAGGTCTTCCACACTGCCGAGCCAGCGCGACACCGCCCCCGCCATGCCTGCGCGGCTGGTGAGGAGGCAGTGTGCCCAGCGGCCCGCACTTGCTTTCTGGGCCAGCCCGGTTCGCACCTGCCGGACACAGACAAAGAAGCGGCGGGCACGCTCCAGATCGGTCAAGCCGTCTTCCCGGCGGCTGGCGAGGGCCAGCTCTTCCCGCGAAAACGGGGTCAGGCCGATAGCTTCGGCCAGACGGTCTTTGTCGCCGCGCAGAACCCGGAAGAAGTTGACCACTTCGCTGTCCAGATCGTTGTACGTCTCGACGGGCGAGGGGACGCGGTTCAGCAGAACGGCCGCCGAGCCGCCGAAGACATCGCAGAAGTGGGTCGCCGGAGGCAGCAGCGGCAGCAGCCAGTCCAGATGGCTATATTTTCCTCCGTACCAGCCGAAGGCGATCAATTTACTCATGGTGATTTCTAAAAACAGAATACCCTATTCTTCCGTCTCAGACTGCCTCCACCGCCCAATCGCTCATTAGAAGTTCATACGCTCGCGCAGAGCTTGAACTTCCGGTTCGCGGGAGTTTGGCATTTCCGGCCAGGATGCCCCGCATCGCCAGCAGTGGGGATTAAGCACCGAGTGAATGTAGTTCTCATCTTGGCAGGAGCAATCCCAGTACTGGAAGTTCAGGATAAAGCCTCCGGAATAATCCAAATCTTCACCGTATTTGTTTTGTTCCGGGCGGGGGCCAGGGATAACGCTCATAATTGGGCACTCCAATAAACAGACACGGTTTCGATGGTTCGTTTCACCGCCGGGATATGGGCCGCCGGGTCAGCCATGAGTTCCAGTGTCGGTGTGGTTTGCAGGGAGCGGACGAGCGCAAGAATGTAGTTGTGCTTCAGAGAGTGCGCGACGGACCACTCTTTGTCAGTGAACGCCACCGACCCGGACGGGCCAATCAGTCCTTTGACTTCCACGGCTCGGAGGATGCCGGGGCCGTGCAGGCGAAAATCAAAGCCGGTGCCGAGTTTGCGCGTGTCTTCCAGTTCCAGCCCGGCAAACTGCGGCAGGGTCGGATACTGCAGTTTGAAGTAGTCTTCGGCGGCTTCCCCGGTGCGAAGGCGGGCGGCGAAGGCCAGATTATCGGCCAGAATGTCGGCGCTTTTGTCACTGGCGGCGACTGAGGCCAGTGGAGCCGTGTAAACGGCAAGGGTATTGCCGGTCCCATGAACAATCTCGTGGGCAATCTGAAAGAGCGCCTCACTGCTGACTTCGGAGTAGGCTTCCATGACCAGAACGCGGGAGCGCAAGGGGGAACGCTGATGCCAGCCCTTCCGCACGGGCGAGCAGTACGGGTCAAACGAGTCGCGCATCTGCTTGATTGTCATGGGCAAGACGTTCAGTTTTTGCCCGATTTGCGCGTAAGCCTCTTCCCATGTTTGGTAGCCGAGTGCCTGCACGCCTTTTTTGTCGCACCGGGACAGGAAGTAGGCCACCACAAGGGCGCTTTTGTGGCTTTCGGACATCGGAGATTGGGAGGCAGGCTGTTCAGACATTTCCCCTATCATACCACAGAATTGCTACTTCAAATAGGGCCGGGCGGTGACGGCTTTGCCGTCGCTGACGAAGGTGATGGCCCCCTGATGGTCGGTGCGGAAGGTCTGGACGCCGTGAGACTCTAAGCGGGCCAGGGTGGACGGGGCCGGATGCCCAAAGTGGTTGTGGCGGCCACAGGAAATGACGGCCATCGGGGGCGCGAGGCGGGAAAGCCAGTCGTCGCCGGTGGCGTTTTTCGCGCCGTGGTGGCCCGCGTGGAGGACATCGCAGGATAACTCCAGGCCGGAGGCCAGCATGGAACCCTCGGCGTCGGTTTCGGCGTCGCCGGTCAAGACAAAGCGGGTGCGGCCATAGGCGAGGCGCACGGACAGCGAATAGTTGTTGATCGTGGCGTCGTCGGTGTCCGCCCCGTAGGCGGCGGACACCCCGAACACGGGGTCCGGGGGCGGGTTCAGGACGGTCAGCACGACGCCGTCGCCCATGTCTAAGGTCTGCCCGCGCACGGCGCGGGTGCAGGGAATCTGGCGGGCGGCGACGAGGGCGTGGAAGCCCAAGTAGGCAGGGGACGGGTACGGCAGGGTGGTCCCGTCTAAAATCGTGCCGATGGGCAGCGCCCGCAGGACGGCGGCGAGACCGCCGACATGGTCGCCGTGGGGGTGGGTCAAGATTAGCACGTCCAGATGGCTCAGGCCCAGGTATTGCAGAAACGGGACGACGATTTTGAGGCCGACATCGCTGGCATCCGCCGACGTCTCATCCGACGAGCCGCCGCCGTCCATCAAAATCGTGCGGCCCGAGGGGGTCTGAATAAGCGTAGAATCGCCCTGGCCGACATCAATAGCTGTCACTTTGAGCTTTCCGGCATCCGGGTCCGGGCGGCGGGTGGCCGCCCACCACAGCAGCGGCGGCAGAGGCAGAAGCGGCGCGTATCTCAGCAGTCGTCGTCGGGATGGGTCAAGGGGCTGGGACCTGTCATCGGGCATGGGAATTCCTCCGTGAATGCAGGGGCAGGCGGCAGGCGCTCCCCGAGGCGGGCGCAGGCGGCGAACACAGCGGCGTAGAAGGCCAGCATCAGGGCCGGGGGCGGGGTCGGCACGGCCAGCGACGCCCACGACGCTTCGCCGAAGACGCGGACAATCCTCACGATCAGCGCAATCCCCCACCCCGCCGCGCTGAGAATGATGGCCCCGCCTGCGTGCCACACGCAGGCCGCGCCAATACCCAGCCAGCCCAGCGGGATCAGCACAAAGAGGAGCGGCACGACCAGGCAGTTCGCCAGCCACCCCGACAGCGAAAACTCGTTATAGGACGCCGCCACGACCGGCAGGCTGCCCACCTGCGCCAGCAGCGACAGCCCGATGCCCTCCACCGCCCACAGAACCGCCCGTGCGGGGCGCGGGGCCGAAATGCGGGTGCGGATGCGGGGCCGCCAGAAACCGTCCCACACGGGCATCGCCACGGCCAGGGTCAGGACCGTCAGAAACGACATCTGGAACCCGGCTTCCAAAAGCGCGGTCGGCTGAAGCAGCAAAATCAGCAGCGCGGCGGCGGCTACCGAAGTCGGCGGGTCCGGCGTCCGCTCCCACAGCAGGCCGCCAAACCAGACAGCGGCCACCACTACCGCCCGCACCACGGCGGGCCGTCCCCCGCAGACCAGCGCATACAGCACCAGCACAGCGATCAGCACCAGCGCCCGCCCTCCACGCGGCAGGGCGAGGCGGCGCAGGAGGCGCTCCAGCCAGAACGCCACAATGCCGACGTGCAGCCCTGCCGAGGCCAGAATATGCACCGTGCCGGTTCGCACAAAGTCGGCCATCAGGTCCGGGGCCAGCTCCGAGCGGCGGCCAATCAGGATGCCGCCCAGCACCGCCCCCGGCGGCCCCGGCAGGGCGCGGGCAAGCGCCGCCACGACATATGCCTTGACGCGCCACGCCGCCCGCAAAAATGGCCCACCCCCGCCGCCGTCCAGCTTCTGCGCCGCGCCGGGACGGGTCACACGCATCTCGGCATAGACCGCCCGCCGCGCCAGATAGTCGTGCCAAGAAAACGCGCCGGGGTTGGTCGCCGCTTCCGGCGTTTGCAGCGTCCCCGTCAGCCTTAGCCGATCGCCGCCCTCGGGGCGGCACGTCTTGACGGCCTCCGGCCCCAGCGTGACATACACATCGCCCGTCACCGCCGCGTCGCGCCCGCGCTGATGGGCCTGCTCCGTGCGAAAATAAAATGTTTCCCGCCCGCCCCGGCGCGGCTCCGGGTCGCTTTGCACAGTTCCAAGCAGTGTCAGCGGCGCAGGCCGGTCGGCGCGGTGGGAAATATCCGTCGGGGGAACCCCCTGAAACGCAGCGAGGCGCACCGCCCCCGCGCACACCCCCAGCGGCAGCAGGCTGAGGACCAGCAGTACTGGGAAGCGACCACCCGCAAGCAGAAGCCCCGCACCGACAGCAAACATCAGCAAGAGCAGCAGCGGCGGCAGGGAACACAGAGCGCCCAGCCCGATGCCCGCCGCAAACGCCGCCGTCCAAACCAGAAGCGGTCGATGCCGCATACGCCCTCCGTGGCAGACAAAACAAAAATCACAAACCGAATAGAAAATTAGCCCCCGATGCGGCAAAGGGGGCAGTAGACAGCCGCATCGGGGGCGTCGAGGGATGGGGCCGCAAGCGAACCGCAGCGGACGCAGGGAATCCAGCCCTGCTGCCGTTTCCATTCCTCGGCACGCGCCGCGTGGAGCATAACCTGGCGAATCCGTCCGCGCAGGGCTTCTTCCGTAATGCCAATGAGTGATTTTTCCACGCGGGCCTGCGATTCTTCTGAGAGCACAATCCGTGCCAACTCTACGTCTGTTGGTATGTTTGCACTAAAAGCAGTCATTTTTTTGTCGCTGCCCTTTTTAGGCCGGGACAGGCCACTCGCTTTGAAGTGGATGTCGGTCAGAACGCGCCCGCCCAGCTTGGCATTGAGGCGGCGCAGCATATCTTCTTTTAAGAGGATCAGCTCGTTGGCCCAGACGCTGTTTTTGACGCGCACAAACAGCACCCCGCCGCGCACAGCCTCGATCTGTGTCACCCCGGACACCTGCGGGCCGACGATTTCCGCCCAGTGGACCTTTGCCATGTGCGGCTGCAAGGCACGGGCGAGATCTTCGCTTCGCAGGAGCGCATTGACCGCGCCAAAGGCGTTTGCCATGCCCCGACTTCTACGCATGAGTGGTTTCTTTCGTTGGCTCTTGTGTCAGCGTGCCGCCGCTCACGGCGTAAACAGTCGCCCGCGCCAGAACGTCCGGGGAGAAGGCCCGCAGGTTGGTACAGCTTAAAAATGTCTGCGATCCGGCCTGCGCCGTCAAATCAAACAGGAGGCGGCGGCGGGCGTCGTCGAGGTCTGATAAAACGTCGTCCAGCAGCAGCAGCGGCGGCTCACCGACCAGCTCTTCGATCAATTGCCGCTCGGCCAGCTTCAGGGACAGAGCCACCGTCCGCTGCTGGCCCTGCGAGCCGAACAGGCGGCAGTCCTGACCGTTGACCAGGAACGCGATGTCATCGCGCTGCGGCCCCAGCGCCGTGCTGCCGCGTGCGGCTTCCTCGCCGGCCACCCGGCCCAGCTCTTCCAGAAAGCGTGCTTCAATCGCCTCGGCGTTGGTCAAGTCTCCCAGGGCAAATGACGGCAGGTAGGTCACCTCCAGAGCGTCCCGCTCGTCGCTGAGGACCCGGTGCGTCTCGCGGGCCAGCGACGCCAGACGGTCCAGAAACAAGCGGCGGCGCTCCAAAAGCCGCGCCCCGTGATGGGCCAGCCCCTGATCCCACGCAGGCAGGCTGGCGCGGGCGGAGCCGGGGACGCGGCCGTCGCGCAGGTCCCGCAGGAGCCGGTTGCGCTGCTCCAGCGTCTTGCGGTAGGACCCCAGCGCCAGAACGTAGCGCGGGGAGGTCTGCGCGATCTCCAAATCTAAAAATCGGCGGCGAATGGCCGGTTCGCCGCGAATGATTTCCAGGTCGCCGCTGTCAAACAGGACGGCGTTGAGCTGCCCGATCACTTCCGAGAGCCGCGTGTGCTTGACGCCGTTGATTCGGGCCGCTTTCTTTTCGGTGAGCGACAGCGACAGGTCCAAATCAATGTCGCTGTTTTTGTCGCGCCGCACGTCCGCGCCGATGGTCGCCCGTCCGGCGCCGAAGCGGATCAGCTCGGTGTCTTTGCCCGCACGGGACGATTTGCTGGTTGCCAGGATATACAGGCTTTCCAGCAGGTTGCTTTTGCCCTGGGCATTGCGGCCCACAAAGATATTCAGGCCGTCTCCCGGTTCAATGTGCAGAGTCTCATAATTCCGAAAGTTTTCCAGCTTCAGCGACTTGACGTGCATTTTCTGCTTTTTTCTGCTTTGCTCTTTGTGACTCTTTAATAGTTATATAAGAGTCTAATTCTTATAGTAATAGTAGTAGGTGTGTGACTCAACTGTGACTCAGTGTGACTCAAGAAGTGCGAAACCGCCAAAGTCAGGCATTTTGCAGCGGCTATGCCCGTTACGTCAGTAGCCGAGGCGCAAATGTGTCTCAAAAACCGCCGTTTCACAGAGTCACACTTTATGTGACTCAAGTGTGACTCAACTGTGACTCAAGGCCATAAACTGTGACACAACGTGTGACTCTGTGACTCTCTTTTTCGCTTGAGTCACAATTAGGGTCCGTTGAGTCACATTGAGTCACACAAAATGTGACTCTCTTTGTGACTCTGTGACTCTAACGGATTGCGAGCAAATTGCAAGTCCGCTACCGGGAGGCCTCCCAGAAGATGCTCCTGAACAATGCGCTCGCAAGCGTCTGGCGTCACAAAGCCGTACCAGACCCCTTCCGGGTAGACCACCATGAGCGGGCCGCCTTTGCAGAAAAACAGGCAGTTGGCTTCGGTGTAATAGATGGAATGCCCGTCGTTTTTCAGCTCCCGCAACCGCTTTGTCAGATACTTCCAGGTGATCTTTCCCGCCGCGCTCTCGCAGCAGTTTGGCCCGGCACAGAGAATGACGTGCCGCTCGTAGCCGCCCGTGCCGTCTACAGCGATGCCCCGCGATTTTGCTTTTTTGGCTAAGACTTTAGTGTCCATTTTGGCCCTCTGTCACAGTGTCACATCTTCTGTCACAGCGTGTGACACTAGCCGCCGCGCTCTAATTCTTGACGCACTTTGCCGACCAGTGAGAGTAACTGCGGCTCAGTTTCCAGCTCTTTGGCAAGCCGGGCATGGGCGTGGACAATGGCCGTGTGACTTTTAAGGCCGAACGTCTGCGCCAGCATGGAAAGCGGGACACCGCCCATCTCTTTAGTGAAATACATCGCCACCTGCCGCGCAAAGCCCGCGTCGCCGTGCAGGCGCGTCGCCCGGTTGGACCGGCCGCCGCCAGTGAGAATCTGCTCCCGCTCCACGCCCATCTGCGACGCCACGGCGTCAATAATGCGGTCCACCGTCGGGCCACCTGCACTCATTTCCGGGCCGAGGGCAGCGGGGGCAGGCAAGGCCGCCTGAGCATGATCGCCGGGGTGCGCCGAGACAATCTCCCTGGCGGGTGCTTCGCGGGGCGGCAGGCGTTCCACAAAATAAGAACTCAGCACATCCGAGGCAAGCTGCTTGGTGACCGGGCTGCGAGCGAGCGAGGCGTAGGCCATGAGCTTGATCAGCGCCCCTTCCAGCGCCCGAATGTTGCTCTGGATCAAATTCGCCATGAACGCAATCACCTCGTCGGGGATTGCCATGTTTTCCAAAATGGCCTTCTTTTGCAGGATGGCCTCGCGCATCTCCAGCTCCGGCGGCGCAATATCGGCGACCAGGCCGCACTCAAAGCGCGACCACAGGCGCTCGTCCATCGCCTTCAGCTCACGCGGCGAGCGGTCTGAGGTCAAGACAATCTGCTTGTTCATCTGGTGCAGGGCATTGAACGTGTGAAAAAACTCTTCTTTGGTCTGCTCTTTGGACGCCAGCATTTGAATGTCGTCCACCAGCCACACATCTACATTGCGGTACGCCCGCCGGAAGTCCTCGGTCTTTTTGTCCCGAATCGCCGCCACGTAATGGTTCGTAAACGTTTCGCCATTGACATACGCCACCCGCGCCTGCGGGAGCATTAAGCGTATTTGATGACCAATCGCATGCATTAGGTGCGTATTATGTTCCCAGAAGGTTGACAGAAATGTGTGATGCCCCGGCACTTCCACGGCGACCGTCGCTTCCGTCCCCGCAGGCTCCACGGACACCACTTTTTCCCAGCGCATTCCCGGCGGCGCGTTCCGATGCCGCCATTCTCCCCGGCTAGGCCGTGAACTGAGAACACGCTCGGCCACGCGCCGCACATACTCCACAGCATCTTCCTTGCCAAAAATGCCTACTGTCTCAGCAAATTTGATCTGCTCCGAGGCAACGTGAAGCGTGAGAGTCCAGGCATTGACCTTTGCTTTGTGCGAAATGCGGACAAGAATGCCCAGCTTTAATAGCAGCTCCTGAATGTCGCCAATCAGGCCCTCCGAAGCCGAGCAAAACCCGATCTCCGTGCGCGGCATCCGGTTCCCCGGTCGTTCCGGCCCGCAGCAGGCCCAGCCGTCCGTGGAAAACAGGCGCGACAGAAACAGGCAAAGCTGCTCCCGAGGAAGCTGGAAAATGGCCGCCGGAATGTGCTTGTCGCGTGAGTGAGTCAGGCTCAAGCCATGTCGGCGGAGCAGGTTCAAGACATCGCTGCGGCTCTCGGAACCGGCAGCGACGCGCCCCCGCCTGCCGACAATCCGCCAGTCATACTTGCTGTGCTGGATCATGCGGCAATTTGTCTGGGCAATACAGTCTTTGAACTCGGCAAGCTGTGCATTGTCCTGCTGACTGAAACGGGGAGTGGCCTGTGTAAATCCGCTGTCACCAATAAGATAGGCCAGCAGCTTGATTTCATGCTCCGGCAGGGCCACCGGGCTGCCGAAGGTGGGCAGACTTTCCGGGACGGCCACCAGATCGCCCGCTGTGACTTCTTGCAGCGCCGTCCAGCCGCAAACGGCAATCCTGCCGTAGTTCTTGCCAGCGTAACGGACACCCTTTGCTGCCCACAGGGGATGCTGTGCGTTGCGGACAATACGCCGCCCGCTTTCAGTCGTGATCGCAAAGACAGGCTCCACAGCATTGAACGCCGCCCGCGCCGGAACGGCCTGTATTTGTCCATTCACCATTGTCAGCAGGGAAAACTCTGTTTCAATCAGCTCGCCCGCCCTAACACGCTCGCCTCCCGCAAGGTGCAGAAACTCGGAAGCGGCAACGCATTTCCCGAGTCCAGGATTGCCGTATAAAAAGAGCGGGTTGTACATCGCGCCGGGGGCGTTGGCGACGGCCTGAGCGCCTGCCTGGGCCAGACGGTTGGATTTGCCGACGACAAAATCTTCGAACGTGTAGCGGGGGTTGAGCGGCGTCGCGGCAAGCTCCAGCGCGAACGGATTGCGCGTGCCCCGGCCCGGCCCGGTGCTGACCACGGCCCCGCCGCCGCCGTCCAACTCGAGGGGCAGAGCTGGGTCCGACGGAACCAGTGCCGTCGAGGGGGCGGCGGCGGCCTGCTGCAGGGGAAGCGGCGCTTCGCCGAGGAGCGGCTGCACTGCGGGTGTGGAGATGACGAACCGCACCTGCACTTCGGGCAGGTCCAGATACTGGGCGAGATGCTGGGCCAGCGTTCGGGCATACTTCTTTTCGGCAAACTCGCGGGCAAACGACGAGGGAGCGCCCAGCACCACAATTTGGCCGTTCAGCGACAGCGGACGCAGCGGACGCAGCCAGTTGTCAATGGTCTGCTTGTTCAGCGACCCGGCCAGCGCCCGCAAAGTCCGCTCCCAGGCCCGGCGCAGGGCGGTGCGGCTTTCCTCCTCGCCCAGCTCCAATTGTTGGTCGCGGGCGTCATCGCTGGGGTTGGGGTGGCTGGACACGGGTTTCCTGACGGCAAGGCAGCATCGGACGAGGCTGACAATGCAAGGAGGCGGCTATTTCAGTGCTGAAATCGCCGCCTCAACGCCGTCTAGTATACCGCATATCACCCCGCCGGGGCAAGGTGATTGTGCAGACTCTTTTTCGCTCAGCCGACCAGCTTATGCGCGGCGGCGAGGACTTCGTCGTAATCCGGCTCGCTGGCGACTTCGCCGACGGTCTGGATATACTGCACGACGCCGTCTTTGTCCACCAGATAGATGGCACGGGCCAGCATTCCGAGTTCTTTGATCTGGACGCCGAATGCTTCGCCAAAGGTGCGGTCTTTGTGGTCGGACAGCATTTCAATGTTGTCGATGCCTTCGGCTTTGGCCCAGCGGGCCTGGGCAAACGGCGTGTCCGCGCTGATGGTGACGGTCTTGATTTTGTCCGCAGGCAGGCCCGCAACGTGCTTGTTGAACTTGCTGGTTTCCAGTGAACAGACGCTCGTGTCGATGCTCGGCACGAGGATCATCAGAACCGCTTTAGTTCCGTTTTCGCTGAGAGCGTTCCAGCCTGCAGGCTCCAGCTTGCTGGCGGTCTGCACTTCAAATCCGGGCACGGTGTCGCCGACTTGGAGCGGCTCGCCAACGAGCGTCATCGGCTCGCCTTTAAATGTGATTGCGCCGGGGCGCTCGGGGGATTGTGTCGCCATCTGTGTGTGTCTCCTTGATAAGTTCCAGCATTCAGTATACCCCGTTTCTCATGCGGTGCATTGGCGTGGTATACTGAGCCTATCATGTCCATTTCCTTTGTCTTCTTTGATGTTGGCGACGTGCTCTTTGACGAGAACGCGCAGCACCAATGGCTGTTCCATCAGCTGCTGCTGACCCTGCGGACGCACGGCAAAAACGTCTTCTGGGACGACTTCAATGCCAAACGCAAGGCGCTGGCCGCGCTTGGCCCGAACCCCGAAGCGGCGATCAAAGAGACCCTCGCGTCTTACTGTGTCAACCAGTCGGAAACCGAAGTGCTGTGGCAGGAAGCGCGGGAGCAGTACCAGCGCATGCGAAAGCCGCGCCCCTACGGGCAGCTCCTCGACGGCATCACGCCCGTGCTGCGCGACTTGAAGCAGGATTTTAAATTGAGCGTCCTTGCCAACCAGCACCCGCCGGTGGCGCAGGCGCTGGCTGACTACGGCATCGCCGATTTGTTTGAAGTGATCGTCATCAGCGAGGTCGTGCATCTCTACAAGCCCGATCCCGCCATCTTCCACTATGCCTTTGATCAGGCAGGCATCCGGCCCGAGGAAGCCATTTTCGTCGGCGACCGCGCCGATAACGATGTCGGCCCCGCCAAAGTGATAGGCATGAAAACCGTCCGCTTCAAGCGCGGCCTCCAATATATCCACTACAACCCTACTGACCCCGCCCTGACCGCCGATGCCACTGTGGAAAGCGTCACCGACCTTGCCGCCGCCATCCGCCGCGTGGCACGGGGTGAAAGCTGACACAATGAGCGCCGAAATTGTTTGCCTAGTTCATTCGGAAGCTGGCGACGGTCACGTCAAGATGTCGCGCTTGTGCGCCCGCATCCTGCCGATACAAGCGTGCTGCTGTGTGCGCTGGCCGATGGGCAAGGTGGTCAAGCCGGGGGAGCGGAGGCGGCGCGGTTGGCCGCTGAAGAAAGTTTGCGGGCCGCGTCTTCCTTTCCTGCCGCTGCTCTTTTTGAGGCTTCGCCCTGGTATACCGTCACAGGCGCGGCGGATGAAGTGGTCTGCGAGGACGACGCGGCAGGATTTTGTTCGCTGGTCAGCCTGTGTATCTCTGCCGGGCAGGTGTGCGGGGCGTCCTGCGGGGACAGTGCCGCGCTTCTGCTGTCGGGCGGCAGTGCCATCGAGCTGACGGAGCAGCAGCGCAAGAACCCGCCGGTGGGGTCAAGCGCGGCCCGTCCCGTGGCATTCTCGGCCCGTCTCCAGCCCGGCTGGAAGCTGCTGATCGTCTCAGACGGTGTCTGGAAAGAAGTAGGCTGGGAGCAGATGGCTCGGATTGCGGCCCGGTATGAAGGTCACGAAGCGATTGATGCCCTGCGCCGGGTGGCACTGGCTTCCAATGGGGGCCGAATGCAGGACGATTTCAGCGTGGTGCTGCTGTCCGAAGCGAAACTATAGAATAGAACAAATCAACGATGATCATTGAAGCGCGTGAAGATGTGGTGCACCTCGAAGGTGGGCTGGACAAGAACCTGTGGCCGACCATTCAGGCGGCGGTGAACCTGCTGCTGCGGCATCACCCGCAGGGCATTATCATCGATGCGGCGGGGATCAACCGCTGCACGCCCGAAGGGGCCAAGACGTTCCGGGATGCGATGGACTATATCGAGCGGTACCGCGCCCGGATTGTGGTCTCCGCACTGCCCCAGGACATTTTAGAAGTTCTGCGGGCCGTGCCGGGGGTGCGCTCGCGGCTGCCGGTGGCGGACACGCTGGACGACGCCCGTGCGTCCCTGCGCCTCTGCGGGGCGGGCGGGGCGCGGGCGACGGCGGGGACGCAGCCTCGCGCTGTGCTGGTGCCGCTGCTTCGGACGGACCGGCCCGAGGCGGTAGGGGCGCTGGCCTCGCGTCTGGCCAAGGCCGAGCCGGGCCAGAAGTCTCGCCTGCATCTGGCCTATGTGCTGGAAGTCCCCCGGCATCTGCCCCTGACAGCCCCGCTGCCCGAAGAAGAAGCCGAGGCGGCGCGGACTCTGAGCGCCGCCGCCGCCGCCGCACGAGGCGAGGGAATCACCGCTGAACAGATCGTGACCCGCGCCCGTGATGCCGGGGAAGAGATCGTCAATCAAGCCGAAGTGCTGAACGCCTCGCTGATCGTGCTGATGTACCTGCCCTCTGATGACCCCTCGGACACGTTCATGTCCCGAGTCTCGCGCACCGTGCTGGAACGCGCTCCCTGCGAGGTGGTGCTGAACAAACAGGCGGCACGTTAGGCGTCCTTTTCCCCATTGAAATCGTAAGGCTATGATAGGCAAAATCTGACTCGCCTCTGTTGCTCACTTGAAGAAATTATATTTCCATGCCAACACTAGATTGGATCGGCAAATCTGCTGTCGTCAACCATCATCAGGACGTTCCTTACCGCTTGCTCAACGACAACCCTGCTCTGTCGGCTGGCTCCCTGGATACAGGCAACTTATTGGTTCAGGGCGACAATCTTGAGTCACTGAGAGCGTTGTTGCCTTATTATGCAGGACAAGTCAAATGTATCTATATTGACCCGCCTTACAACACGGGAAATGAGAACTGGATATACAACGATAACGTGAACTCGCCGGAGATACGCCGCTGGTTGGGTCAGGTTGTTGGTGATGAGGCAGGAGATTTGTCTCGTCACGACAAGTGGCTGTGCATGATGTATCCCCGTCTAAAATTATTACATCAGTTCCTGCGCGAAGATGGGGCTATTTTCATCAGTATAGATGACAATGAACTATCTCATCTCAGGGCTATCATGGATGACATTTTTTCTGAGAGTAACTTTGTTGAGTGCGTCACTTGGCAGAAAAAAGTTTCCCCTGCGAATGATGCAAAATGGTTTAGTGGAGACCATGAGCATGTATTAATATACGCCAAACGCAAAAGTGTTTGGCGTCCGCATCGCCTTGCTAGGAATGAAAAGCAAAGAGGCTATTATCGAAACCCCGATGGTGATCCTCGAGGCGATTGGAATTCGGTAGCCTATACTTGTAACAAATCAAAGAATGAACGCCCGAACTTATATTATTCACTTATTCATCCTTTGACGGGACAAGAAGTATGGCCCAAAGAGACAGCAGTGTGGGCTTATTCAAAAGAAGTATACGAACAACACCGCAAGGACAATTTATTGTATTGGGGGGCTGAAGGCACCGCAAAAGCCCCCAGATACAAAAAGTTTTTGTCTGATGCAGGAAATATAGTTCCCCGCTCAATTTGGTCCTACGACGATGTTGGGCACACTCAGGAAGCAATGAGCGAGTTTTTATCGTTATTTCCAGAAGGGGGGTTCGCTACGCCTAAGCCAACGCGGCTTATCAAGCGTATTCTTCAGATTGCTACTGATGGTGACTCTCTTGTTTTGGACTCCTTCGCTGGTTCCGGCACGACTGGTCATGCGGTCATGCAGATGAATAAAGAAGATAATGGTACTCGGCGTTCCATTTTGATAGAGATAGACCCATACATAGCTCAGAATATAACCATTGAGCGCCTGCGGCGTGTTATCTGTGGATACAGAGATATACCTGGACTGGGGGGCGGTTTTCGTTACGCTACACTCGGAGAACCATTATTTGACGCGTTCGGTCGAATTGGCGAAAATGTCACATACAGCGATTTGGCAAACCACATTTATTTTAGTCAGCATCAATCATCTTCACCAGAGTGTCTAGGTAAAGGGCCATTAATTGGCCGGATGAATGGGATCGCTTATTATCTGTTGTGGACAGGTCACGGAACGGAAAGTGTACTAACCAATGCTGTCTTGCGTACATTGCCGCCACATGATGGACCCAAAGTTGTTTACGCGGATTGTTGCCATATTGGCAATGCACATCTAAAAGCAGCAGGTGTTGTTTTTAAGCAGGTTCCATACAAGGTTCAGATTAGTTGATTTTATACGGCTACAAAGAGTACCAGCAACGCACCTTAGCAGCAATGTCAGAGTATTTGGTATTGGCACATAATATAGGTGCAGATATGGCCTTTTACAAACAAACTAAACGGCCTTATAGGTCCGTGCCGCAACTACCTGGACTGCCTTACGTTTGTCTGCGCGTCCCTACGGGCGGCGGCAAGACGGTTTTGGCCTGCCATTCGGTATCTGTGGCTCTACGAGATTTCTTACAGCAGGAACGGGGCGTCGTGCTATGGCTCGTACCAACCAACACCATCAAAGACCAAACCTTGAAGGCCTTGCGGGACCGTCAGCATCCCTACCGGCAGGTGCTGGATGCAACACTGGAAGGCAAGGTAGCGGCACTAGACTTGGCCGAAGCATTGGCCGTCTCTCGGTCCACTTTGGAAGGCGAGACAGTCATTGTTGTCTCTACAATGGCCGCACTCCGCGTGGAGAATACGGAAGGGCGAAAAGTATACGAAGAGTCCGGGGCGCTCATGTCGCACTTCAGCGGGCTGCCTGCTGAAGTGCTGACGGATTTGGATAGAGTAGATGGCATGAACAGGCCATTGTACTCCCTGGCGAACGTTTTGAAAATGCGTCGGCCTGTGGTTATTGTGGATGAGGCGCATCATTTACGCACCGAATTGTCGTTTGAGACACTGGCGCGATTCAGCCCGTCTTGTATCTTGGAATTCACAGCCACGCCACACACCGGCGATAGTCCCAGCAATGTACTGTACCAGGTTTCTGCCGCCGAACTGAAAGCGGAAGCGATGGTCAAACTGCCGATTCGCTTGCAGCTTTCCGGTGATTGGACCGAAGCCGTTGCCGCCGCTGTTGCTAGGCAACAGGAGCTTGAAGCTATTGCATGGAAAGAGCAGGAGCAAGGAGGACGTTATCTGCGCCCTATAGTGTTGCTGCAAGCCCAGCCGAAGAATCAGCCTTTGACAATAGAGGCCGTCAAAGATCGCCTGTTGGTTAGTGGCGTACCCAACGAACAGATTGCTATTGAAACGGGTTCAATCCACGAGTTAGAGGGCAAAGATTTGTTCTCTCCGAATTGTCCTGTTCGGTATATTATCACTGTAGATAAACTACGGGAAGGATGGGACTGCTCTTTTGCCTATATTCTCTGTTCTGTGCGGGAGATGAACGCAAAAACACCCATTGAACAAATTTTAGGGCGCGTCCTACGAATGCCAAACGCCGAGCGCAGAGTGAACGATGATTTGAACAGTGCCTATGCTTATGTCACGTCCAAGAACTTCCGAGATGTCGCTGAGGCAGTCGGTACAGCACTGACACGAAACGGCTTCACCCGATATGAAGCGGCAAAAGAAATTGAACAAGGCGAACTGGATTTAGGTGGCTTGTTTCATGCTGACAAGCCCGAATCGAGTCCGTCGCAAAGGGGCGAAACATTTAGCGTTCCTCAACTGGCTTTATGTTTTGATGGGGATTGGGAGCCGGTAGACGAAACGACGTTTTTGTATTCAGGGTGGAAACTGACGGATTATGCTGCCCGTCTGACCGAAACAGAGTTCGCCTCAAAAATAAATGCCGAAGAGTACATTGTGGATGTCAATAAAGCAGGCAGTGTAAGCGCCCAGCACAATGACACTGTCTTTGTCAGCGACTTGCAAAGACAGCTTGCCCTGCTGACGGCCAACGATATTGCGACACCAGCGGAACTAGCTGTCTGGCTCGACCGACATATTCCACACCCCGATATTACACAAAGCCAGGCATCCCTGTTCCTCACTGGGCTTGTGAACAATCTTTTGACTGAGCGCGGTCTGACTTTGGAACAGCTTTCACGGGAACGCTTGCGCCTCTTGGACGCTGCGGCAAAAAAAATCAACAACTATCGTAAAGAAGCCGTCAGCAAAGCGAGCCAGCAACTTTTATTCGATGCCCCACCCCAAGAGCTACAGGCCAGTGCCGCGTGTGTCTTTACCTATGTCCCTGATCAGTATCCCGCCAATGCTTTGTATGAAGGAGCGTACCAATTTCAGAAGCATTATTATCCTGTTGTCGGAGAAATGAACCATGAAGAAGTTGAATGTGCTCGTGTCTTAGAAAAGCATCCAGATATCAAGTATTGGGTGCGTAACTTAGAACGCCGTCCAGAGTCATCATTCTGGCTTCAGACACCCTCTGACAAGTTTTATCCTGACTTCATGGCTTTGTTAAACGATGGCCGGATTCTAGCTCTTGAATACAAAGGAGAACATTTAATAACAAATGATGATACGAAAGAAAAACAGAAAATAGGGGATTTGTGGGCCGCAAGGAGTAGTGGGAATTGTCTCTTCCATTTGCTGGGCAAAAACGATCTTGCTAATGGGCTGAGGCTTTCAACCCATTAGCTTGCCGCGCTTTTTTACAGCACTTCCAGCCCGTTCGGCAGGTGCGTCAGGACCTCGCAGCCGGTTTCGGTGACGAGAATGTCTTCCTCTACGCGCAGGCCCCCCCAGCTTTCCAGGTACACCCCCGGCTCCACCGTCATCACCATGCCCGGCGTCAGCACCAGCGCCTCGGAGCGGACGGAAAAGCCTGGCCCGTCATGAACATCGCGCCCCAGGGAATGCCCCAGGGAATGCCCGAAGGCGTCGCCGAAGCCATGCGCGGTGATGTAGTCGCGGGCGACGGCATCAATCTCCTGGCCCGTGCGGCCCGGACGGATGGCGGCGATGGCCCGCTGCTGGGCTTCCAGCACCACGGCGTAGACGTCCCGCTGCCGGTCGGTCGCGGCCCCAATGGCATAAGTGCGCGTGATGTCCGAATTGTAGCCGCCCACCGTCGCGCCCCAGTCAATCGTCACAAAGTCGCCCGCAGCCAGCGGGCGCGGGCCGGCCTGATGATGCGGGTGTGCGCCCATGCCGCCCGACGCCACGATGGTGTCAAACGCCGTGCCGGAGGCCCCGCCGCGCCGCATGGCAAACTCCAACTCCAGGGCAAAATCCTGTTCCCGCGTGCCGGGTTTCAGCAGGTGCTTAACCGACAGGAACGCCTCTTCAGCGACGCTGATCGCGTTTTTGATGGCCGCAATCTCGCCCGCATCTTTGACCAGCCGCAGGGTCTCCACCAGCTCCGTCGTCCCCACCCATATCACTTCGGGCAGCAGCGCCTTGAGCTTTTCCCACGCGGCCACGGTGACATTTCCCGCTTCAAAGCCGAGTCGCTTGACGCCGGGCATCTCTTTGAGAACATTCTGCAACGCTTCCCCGTAGCCGCCGCTGCCCTGCGGGGTTTCGACAATCTTGAACGTTTTGCACTCCGCCTGCGCCCGCAGGGTGTAGCGCGAGTCGGTGATCAGTACCGCCTCGGTAGGCGTCACCACCGCCTGCGCCGTGGAACCGGTGAAACCCGTGACATAGCCCAGGTTGGGAATATCCGTGAGGAGCAGCGCATCAGGCGGCTCCGGCAGGGCGGCGAGGGCGCGGCGCAGATTTTCGAGGCGTGTCTGAGTGGGGTCTGGCATGGACGGGGGCCTTTCCGGCGGGCAGAATAGGCATATTATACCGCGCCTTTAGCTTTCCGCCCCTTGACAGCGTGCAAAACCTGTGTTAAACTGTACTAACTTAACTAGTACAGTAAAAATCTATGCCTTTAGAACTCCAAATTACCCCTGGAAGCAGCGTGCCGATTTACCGGCAGATTGTCGATCAGATTGGTCTGGCAGTCCTGCGCGGCGACCTGTCGCCGGGGGACCTGCTGCCGAGCGTCCGGGCTGTGGCCGAGCGGCTGGTGGTCAACCCGAACACGGTGGCGCGGGCCTATGCGGACCTCGTGCGCGAAGGCCACGCCGAGACGCAGCCGGGCAAAGGGCTGACCGTGGCCCCGCGCCGTCAGAGGCTGTCGGGCGACGAGCGGGAGCGGCAACTGGAAGCTGCTTTGGAGGAAGCCGTCCGGGCGGTGCTGTTTTTAGACTATGAACGCGAGGAAATTGTGCGCCGCTTAAGTGACAAGCTGGCAGTTCTTTCGGCAAAAGCGCATCCAGAGGAGGCAGGGCATGGCAAGTGAGATAGTGATTGAGACGCAGGGGCTGACGCGCTTTTATGGGCGGCGGTGCGTGGTGGACGCTCTGGATTTGAGAGTGCCACGCGGCTCGGTGTTCGGATTTCTGGGCCGCAACGGGGCCGGGAAAAGCACGACTATTCGGATGCTGCTGGGGCTGGTGGACCCGACACGCGGCACGGCCCGTGTGCTGGGCTACGACTGCCGCGCCCTGCCGCCGGAGGTTCGCGCCCGGATCGGCTATCTGGCCGAGGGGCATCATGTCTACGGCTGGATGAGTGTGGCCGAGTGCGGGCGGTTCCAGTCGGCCTTCTTCCCGCGCTGGAACGAGCGCATTTTTAAGTCTGTGCTGTCGCATTTTGGCCTGAAAGCAAGCGCCAGAGCCGGGGATTTGTCACGCGGCGAGCGGGCGGGCCTGTGCCTCGCGCTGACTCTGGCCCCGCAGCCGGAGCTTTTGATTCTGGATGACCCGGCGCTGGGCCTGGACCCGGTCGCCCGGCGGGGCCTGCTGCAGTCGCTGGTGTATCTGACCCGCAATGCCGACCAGACCGTCTTTTTCTCCTCGCACCTGCTGTCCGATGTGGAGCGTGTCGCCGACTGGATTGCCGTGCTGGACGGCTCCCTGCTGCGGGCGGACTGCTCCCTGGAAACCTTCCGCGCCCGCGTCCGGCAGTATGTGCTGACGTTTCCCGGCCCCGCCCCCACCCTGCCGTCCTGGCCGGGGCTGCTGCAGACGTTCCGTGCGGGCCGGGAGCTGACCCTGACACTGGTGACGGCGGACGACACCGAACGCCGTCTGGCGTCGCTGGGGGCTTTGCGCGTAGACCCCGTGCCGCTGGGGCTGGAAGATGCGTTTGTGTCGTATCTGAGCGACCGGGGCGAGACGAGGGGCTTTTTGGAAGACCTGGGCGAAGAAGCGGGCAAAGCGGAGGCAGTGCGATGAAAACACCTTTGAGGCCAATGATCTGGAAGGAATGGCGCGAAAACGCCCGCTGGGCCGTGCTGGCTCTGATTGTGCTGGCGCTGGCGCTGGGCTATCAGCTCTATGCCGCCAATCTAACTACGTCATCGGACCCGGCGGGGGGGCTGTGGAACGGCATTGCGCCGGTGTTTTTGTTCGGCTGCCCGCTGCTGGGGGCCGCGCTGGGGTTCGCGCAAGTCATGCCGGAGCTGCGGCGCGACCAGTGGGCTTATCTGGTGCATCGGCCCGTGCCGCGCACGACACTCTTTTGGGGCAAAGCGGTGACGGGCCTGTTGCTGGCTCTGGGCGCGACCGCCCTGCCGCTGGGCCTGCTCGGCCTGTGGGCGGCGCTGCCCGGAGACGTCGCCGCGCCGTTTGACATTCACCTGCTCCTGCCGGGCGTCGCCGCCCTTTTAACTATCGTTCCCTTCTACTTCGCCGGAATGCTGCTGGCCCTGCGCCCCGCCCGCTGGCAGGGCAGCCGCGCCCTGCCGCTGGCCGCCGCCGTCCTCGCATCGATTTTGACCCGCAGCCTGCCGGAGTTCTGGATGGCGGCGGTGGCCGCGCTGGTGTTCGGGGCCATCCTGTGCCTCGCCGCCTGGGGCTGCTTTGCAACCAAAGGCGAGTACGCCCACCTGCCCCGCCCGGCCCGCGCTGGCCTCGGTGCCTCGCTTTACGCCGGGGCTGGCGTCGCCGTGCTGACGCTGGTAGGGCTGACTGTAGCGGTTGTATCTAGCCTGACATCCAAGCCGTATCAGGAGTCGCCTAGCACGTCTTATGCCATCGACAGCACAGGCCGGGTGCTGCGCGACACCCGTGCGGTAGGCGGCAAAATCAGCACGACTGACTTGGCAGGACACCTTGTACCGCTCGTAAAATCATCTGCAACAGGCACTACCGACCGCCGCCTCACTCCTTCGCCGCTAATTTCGCCGGATCGAAGATACTTGTATGGCGGCCTCCGAGCAGAAACGTCTTATACAGATTTTTCCCGCATACTCAATTCGCTCGGCGGTTATGGAGGAGTGACTACGAGTGATGGGCGCGTTACTCTCTGGTACTCTGTCTACCCACAGCGGCGGATCGTGGGTTATGTGCAGAAAACGCGGCGATTATTTGGCTATGTCGGGCCGACTGGCTTTTCGCCTGTGTCTCAGCCCGATGCGCTGCGCTTTGAAGTCCCCTATCCCGCGCCGAGCCAGGACTACGAAAACGTCCCGCCTCTGCTCCGGTATCCCAATACCGTTTACTGGCTGAACATTGCCGCCGACCCTGTTCCGACTATTCACACTTTGTATACGGCCATATCTCCCAGCGAGATTGCCGGGGTCTGCCGGGTTCGCGGCGTGCTGGACCCACGCGGCAGGCCGACCTCCAACGCCTCGGTAGCCGCTGTCGCCGCCGCTGGGCGGTTCTTTGTCTATATGCCGGACGGACAATCCCTTTTCTCCGTGCCCCGCGAATATGACCAGATTCGCTACAACAGCGTGGATTTTACGGCAACCGAAAATGGTCAGAAATACTTTTTCTGGTACGGCCCTTCAGACAAAGCCCAGAAATCGGCGAATGGAAAACTGCCTCAATACATCACTGAAACGACTGCAACCGGGGCCGTGACACACCGCTACACCCTGCCGCCGCTACCCGTGCTGACCAACTCGCCGCCTGACGTTCGCTTTGGCTTTTTCGGTCTGCTTGCGCCGCTTCTGGCGTCGCTGCCTATCAATAGCATCTACCACAAAGATATTTATGAAGACGCGGCCAATCTACCCCTGTGGCATCTGTTTTTGGCAATGTCTCTGCTGTCAGGAATACTCAGCGCGGGGCTGATGGCGCTCATCAGCCGACGCTGCGGGGACACGCGCCGCGTCCAACTGTTCTGGGCCGTGGCGGGCCTGCCGCTGGGGGTGTTCGGGGCGCTGATGCTGCTGGCGCTGCGCCCGTGGCCGGGGCGCGTGTCGTGCCCGAACTGCGGGCGGCCCCGCGACGTGGACCGGGACCTGTGCCCGCATTGCGGGGCGGCATTCCCGCGCCCGGCGCGGGATGGGACGGAGATTTTTGATGAGGGGGCGGAGAGGAACCCGGCCTGTTAAGGCCGGGACCAAACTACCGGTGGCTTTCTTCAATCAGGTTCTTGGCGGCGCTCAGAGCCATCAAGTAGCCGTAGGGGCCGAAGCCGACGATCTGGCCGGTAGAGACCGGGGAGATAACCGAGTGGCGGCGGAACTCTTCGCGGGCCTGCACATTGGACAGATGCACTTCCACGGTGGGCAGACGCGAGTCGGCAATGGCGTCGCGGATGGCATACGAATAGTGCGTGTACGCGCCGGGGTTGATGACAATGGCATTGGCCCAGCCCATCGCATCCTGCACGAAGTCGACCAGTGCGCCTTCCGAGTTGGACTGCTGGATTTGCACTTCAATCCCCAGATACTTGGCGTGGGCTTCAATTTTGCGGTTGACCGATTGAAACGTGTCTTTGCCGTAGGTATCGGGGTCGCGGATGCCGAGCATATTGAGGTTGGGGCCGTGGATGAGCGAAATGCGAATCGGGCCGGTTCGGGTGAGCTGCACGAGGGGGTCTCCGGGTTAAGATTGGTCTTTCTAAGAATGAGAAACGAGGGCTTCTTCCGGCAGCAGGATGGGGATGCCGTCCTGAATAGGATAGATGCGCCCGCATTGGTCGCAGACGAGGGTTTCGCCTACCTGCCGCAGCGGCGGGCGGTTGTCATCGGCGGGGCAGGCCAGCACGGCCAGAAACTTTGGGTCTAGGGGCATAACAGTTCTTTCAGATGATGATTTGGAAACAGCGTTCCAGAAACTTCAGCATATTGAGCATTCCGCGAACGTTGAACTCCAGATTGGCAAAGGCGTAATCCGCCGGGGCAATCACTTCGTCCTGCCCTTGCCAGGGATACTCTGGGTTGGGGCCGTTGTTTGCGTTTTGCCAGCTTCTCCGTCGCCATTTGCAGGTAATGCAGCCGCTGACAAAAAGGCGCACTGACTTCCTCCAAAAGCTGAAGCGTCTCATAATCTGATCGTGCCTGACGAAAACAGGCCATCCGCCAATCCTGCGCCATGCCTCTATCCCTCCGGCCAGAGCTGAACGGCGTCTTTCCAGGTTCCCCACCCCGGCGGTGGGGCGAGGCTGAACGCTTCATCGGGCCGAATCAAGGCAACCGAGGAGCGGTAAGGAACGCCGATCTGGGGAGCCGCCCCGAAGTAATAAGGAACGATTTTGGTGCTTGGCAGGGTCGTTGGATCAGTTTCGATCAGCCGGATTTCTTTCTCGTCCGGGAACAGGTAAATCGCTTCCGTCTCCGGGGCGGCCTCGACATTCGCCGCCGCCATCTTCAGTGCCGCTTCCACGACGGCATCCTTCTGAGCGATAAACATTGTCATTACAGGCACTCCTTGTAAACTTCCAGCGTTT
This sequence comes from uncultured Armatimonadales bacterium, assembly GCA_964251675.1. Lineage (GTDB taxonomy): Bacteria > Armatimonadota > Armatimonadia > Armatimonadales > Capsulimonadaceae > JANXMY01. The sequence goes on along the minus strand of CAXUKS010000009.1, from coordinate 62,083 downwards.
CGCGGGCGGTGCGCTCCCAGGAAAACAGGGCGGCGCGGGCCGGGCCGCGCTCACGCCATCGTGCTTGAACGACGGGCGAGCCGAGCAGCGTTTCCAGCGCGTGCGCCCAGGCGTGGGAGTTGTCCGGCGGCAATAGAATACCCGCATCGCCAACGACTTCTGGCAGGGATGACGACCGGCTGACCAGAACCGGGCACGCGCAGGCCATCGCTTCCAGCGGCGGCAGGCCGAAGCCTTCGTAGCGCGACGGGTAGCACAGGGCGTCCGCGCCGCCGTAGAGGGTCGGCAAAAAGTCATCGGCCAGGTAGCCGGTCAGCACGATGTCCCGCGCCGCTTCCGGCGGCAGGGCGGCGATCTGCGCCTGCGTCTCGTCCATCCAGCCTGTTTTACCCACAATCAAGAGCCGGTGCGGCGGCGGGTGCGGGCCAAGTTTCAGCAGAGCAAACGCATCCAGCAGCAGAGCCAGGTTTTTACGCGGCTGCAAAACGCCCACAGCGCACACATAGGGCCGATTGTCTAGTGTCAGCGTGTTATTCACCGCGAGCCGTGCCGTTTCCTGCCCGCCTTCGGGCGGCGCAAACTGGGCGTCGGCAGCCAGTAAAATCACCTGCACCCGGTCTTTGGGGACGCCGGGCACGAGCCGCCCGATGTCCCGGCGGGTGCTGTCTGAGTCAGTGATGACGCAGGCGGCTTTCTGCATAGAGCGCGGAACCAGCGTATTTAATATCCAGCGGTCGCGGGGCAGGAAAAACTCGGGATGCACCCGAAACGACACGTCATGCACCGTGGTCACCACCGGGCAGGGACAGCCCAGCAGCGGGATGTTGTACTGCGTGTGCGCCACATCGATTTTGTCCGACTTCAGGGCCAGCGGGAACGTGCCCAGCATCCACAGGGCATCTTGCTTGGGCGACGGCAGGGTGCGCCAGCGGAAATTAGGCCCGAGTGAGGGCGGCTCGCCATCCACCGGGCGGCGCGTGTAGAGAACATACTCGTTCTCGGTGTCTACGGCGGACAGGCCGCCGAGCAGGCCGCGCCAGTAGGTCCGATCCCCGGTCATGCGCCCCGACAGCGCCCGCGCATCAATGCCGATTTTCATGGCTGCCGATTTTCATAACTGCCGATTTTCATAACTGCCGATTTTCATAGTTTGCGGAGAACGCACACAAACTCGTTTGCATGTGACAAAGCAGCAAGAATATCGAACCCAACAAGGCTGCGGATATGGAGCAGAAGAGCCAGAAACTCGCGCTGCGTCCAGACATGGTAGTGGGTATGACCTCCCGGCAGTGCCATTTGCTCTGCGACGACTTTTTCCAGGTCTTCTCCGTCCCTGCCTTCCACCAGTCGAAAATACTCCTCATAATGCTCACGCCGGGACCAGCCTGGTCCCTCCTCATAGTCGCGCAGGTGATGCGCGAGGGTCGTGACCGGGCGGGGCAGATCAAAAGTATAACGCTTGTCAGGAACCGCCATGTAAAGGATGCCGCCGGGCCGAAGCACCTGAAAATGCCGCAGGATTGTGCCGATGGGGTCCTGACAGTGTTCAATAAAATGATTGGCGATGATGAAGTTTTGACTGGATTCCGTGAACGTCGCCAGGGTTTCTCCGTTGTCCACGATGTCCACCGGAGCGTAGGACGTGGGAGCTTCCCCAATGCTGGAGATAGGGCTGCCATCTTCCGCAGTATAAAAGCCCAGTGCTTCCTCAGCCGTCATGACGTCGACATAACGCACTTGAGCGGATTTGGGAACTGTGAGGGGCGCATTGAGCGCCCCAATTTCAATCCCTTGACCACGCAGGTAAGGCGCTGCCAGTTGGGCACGTTCGCTGTAGAGGTCATTCCCCTGCCGACTCGCGTCTGCCCGGCGACGAGTATCAATCACGCGCCGCAGTGCTGGGGGCAGGAAGCGGCCCAAACCCGTTTGTCTTATTGCCATAGCCTATTCAATTCCTGCCTCAGCTCCACCGGTCTGCTGGTGATAAGGGCGACCGATTACCTTTTTTTCGATCACGAGTATACTGTCGTAAAAGTGCAGCGAGTGCGCCGACCGGGTGAACGCGGAGACACTCAGACGCTCCGGCTGTTCGGAGTGCCAGGCGTTGATCTGGTCAATCAGTCGCTTGCTGTACTCGATAAAACTTGCATGACGCCGGTATCCACCTCCAAATCGTTTCCAGTAACTTGTGTGAAGGTCTTCGCACAGATAAACGCCATTGGCGTCGAGACGTGGAAACAGTTCTTCAAACGTGGCGATCTGCTGATGCATTTCATGTCCGCCGTCGTCAATCAAGATATCTATGTGTGGCAGCCGGTCTGCCAGCGAGCGCAGAAAGGCGCGGTCTGCTTGGTCGCCGATGAAAATTTCCGTGCCCGGCTCGCTCAGGCGGGCGCAGGCTGGGTTGTTATCCACACCGTAAATTTTAGCCTGGGGGCCGAAATAGTCCCGCCACATCTGGAGAGAGCCGCCATGCGAGACGCCGAACTCCAGAATACAAACATTGGTGCCCCGATATCGTGAGAGATGCCGATCATACACCTCAAAATAATGGCCCCACTTGTTCAAAAGTCTGCCTGTGTTGCCAGCAAAATACCGTTCCAGATCGTTGCCGGCAGAACGGCCATCCAGAGGTAAACTACCCTCCGGCAGTCGCCAGGACAGAGATGGCTCTGTGCGGGCGGCGATCTGTGCTTTGTGGCTGCGATAATAGAAAATAAGGGCACGCAGAGGAAAAATTTTGGCAAGGGTGGTTCTGAGAGGGTGTTTTACTGGAATCATACATGAAACCTTTTCTATTTCACTGCCCCCCCGCTTATCGCGTTTTCTTTTCCCAATGAGTGCCAGATAGCCGGCAAAGATCAGCAGACCGGTGACAATGGGAGCGAGGAAGTTTAGCCGATGCGGGGACGCTCCTGTGCGCTGCAAGTGGTTTTGCAGAGACTGCTTCTGGGCCTGAATAGCATAAGGTTTTTTGGTGAGTTCCATCGAGGTGGAACCGGCAATCTGACGCCAGTGGTACAAGACCTTTGGAATGTGATAAATGTGGTTAGTGCGCTCAATGATACGATAAAATAAATCCCAATCCTGGGCGCCGTCCATGCGCGGGTCAAATCCACCGACTTCTTCTACCTGTGCCCGGCGCAGAACGCTGTGCATCAGGTAGTTGTTCATTTGCAGGAAGAATGCATCAAGCTGGACCGGTTTAAAGTTTGGCTGAAGGCGGGTGCCGTCGGCGGAGATTTTATCCTCGTCAAAATAAATCAAGTCCGCTTCTGGGTGAGCGCGAAGGGTTTGGGTGACTTCGTACAGATGGTTTGGGGCCAGCAGGTCGTCATGGTCCAGCAGGGCGACAAATTCGCCCTCGGCGGCGGCCAGCGCGGCATTGGAGTTGCCAGAAATTCCCCGGTTTTCGGGCAAAAAAAGGACATGAATGCGGCTGTCCAGCGCCGCAAATTCTTCCAGCACTGCACGCACGCCCGAGTCCGTCGAAGCGCCGTCCGCCAGGCAGAGCTGCCAGTGAGGGTAGGTTTGCGCCAGCACCGAAAGGATAGTTTCGCGCAGCACGGCGGGCGGCGGGTTATACACTGGGGTCAGAATACTGACAAGCGGACTTGATTCAACAGATGTGGCCTGCGCCCGCTGGGCTTCAAGTTCTTCAGCAGTCGGATCGTTTCGGCTTCTCCAATGATGATAAATTTTAGGACCGTTGTGGTAGCGGTGGCGTATTTCACGCTTCAGGTATCCTCCCAGACCACGCTTGCCGTTTCTGCGGACGTATCGAAAGACCAGAACGACGAAAATCGCAATTTCCTGCCGCCGGCTGCCGGTGGGAGCGAACCATTTGTACACGCGTTTAATGGGGCTGTGCGCTGCATCGCTGCTCATTTTGATATTTTGATCCTTATACTGATTTCCCAATGGCCCGCGTCTGCCGCCACACTTCCTGAAACAGCCGCACTTTGTCTTGTGCCGCAGGCCGAAAAAGCGCAATCAGGCTCCAACTCGTCAGACGCAGGGCCGTACCGAGCAGACAGTAGAGTTTCACGCGCCGGGCGTCAGCGGGGCCGCTGTGCCGGGCGAAATAATAGACGCGGCTGGCGTTGTAGGCAGACACCATGCGAGCGCGGGTTCGCCAGTTTGCCCGGCTGCTGGCTCCCAGATGATGCGTGATGCGAATTTGCGGCAGAAACACGACGCGCCAGCCTGCGCGGCGCAGGCGCCAGCATAAATCGACATCTTCATTATACATGAAATACGACGGATCGAAGCCGCCCACTTCCTGCCAGGCAGTGCGGCGAATGACCATAAACGCCCCGCACACCTGCGGCACGTCGCCGCCTGCGGCGGGCAGGGGCGGCAGGCGGCGTGAGGGCAGGAAGAGCTGCTCGGCCAGGACGCTGCCCGGCGTCGGGTCGCGGTTCCAAGATGGCTGCTCGCGCCCGTCAGGCCACAGCAATTGTCCGCCAACTGCGCCGACTTTGGGGCACGCGTCCAGAAACGCCAAAACGTCCCGGAGCGCACCGGGCAGTACTTCGGCATCAGAGTTGACGAGGCAGACGCATCGGCTTTGGGCGTCTGCCAGGGCGGCGTTGTTGGCTCGCCCAAAGCCCACATTTTCGCCCATTTCCAGGACGCGCACGCCGGGAAACTCGGCGCGAACCATCGCCGTGCTGCCGTCGCCAGAGCTATTGTCGGCGACCACGATTTTCAGCCGCGCCTCGCCTGCGGCTTGCCGCGCTTCAAGCGAGCGCAGGCACTGACGCAGCAAATCGCGGGTGTTATAGGAGACCACGGCAACAGTGATGTCAGGGGCCATGCTCGCCCGCCTCAAACGATGCCCGGTATTCAGCCAGTACATCGGCCACGGGGCCGTCGCGGCGGATGACTCCTTTATCAAGCCACAGGACGCGGTCGGCCAGGCGCTCCACATGGTCCAGTTCGTGTGTGACCATAAGTATCGTGCGGCCTTCGACTTTGAAGTCTTCCATCTTGCGGAAGCATTTCTCCTGAAAGCCTTCGTCGCCCACGGCCAGCCCTTCGTCCACTAAGAGCAGCTCGGCGTCGAGATGCACGGCGATGGCAAAGCCCAAACGAAGCTGCATTCCCGACGAAAACATCCGCACTGGCAGGTCCATCGCCTGCCGGTCCAGCTCGGCGAAGTCTAAAATGGCATCGTAGCGGTGCGCCACCTGATCTTCGGTCAGGCCCAGAATGGTCCCGCTGAAAAAGACGTTCTGCGCCCCCGTCAGCTCCGGGTCAAAGCCCGCGCCCAGCTCCAGCAGGCTGACCATGCGCCCCTGCAGCCGCGCCGTGCCGGAGGTCGGCAGGTAGATACGGCTCAGAATAGACAGCAGCGTGCTCTTGCCGGAGCCGTTGCGCCCGATCAGCGCGACCGCCTCACCGGTCGGCACGGTGAACGAGACGCCCGACAGCGCCCGCCGCGTCTCGTAGCCCGCCGCCGGCCCGCGCCGCACGAGGGTCTTTGCCAGCGCGGCGGCATGGCTTTTCAGCGACGCATAGGTGCGGTGATACACCCGGAACTCTTTGGTAATGCCGCTGACTTCCAGCGCGGGGGCAGCAGAAGGCCCCCCGGCCCCCAATAATGGGGGAGATAGAGTCTCTGAGAAGTGCTCTTCCTGTCCTGTTCTGGCTCCCCCATTATTGGGGGCGGGGGGGGTCTCGCTGCTCATGGCCGCTCCGTGAACTTCCATTTGCAGGAGTTAAAGAACGTGTACCCGCCCCAGCAGACCAGCAGGGACGTGGCCGTTGTGATAAGCAAAAAACGCCAGTCAAACGGGGCGCTGTACAGGATAGGTGTCGCACCGACATTGGAGATAATCGCCCGGCCAAAAAAGACTTGTTTAAACGCCGTCAGCAGCCATGCCATCGGGTTCGCCAGGTACAGATGGTAGGCCCACCAGCGGGCGGTCTCGCTGTGAATGCGCGTGGAGTAGATGATGTTTTCGGCAAAGTAGATAATCGGCATCAAGTAAAACAAAAAGCCCATCCCGAGGCTCAGAATAAACTTGATGTCTTCATAAAAGACATTGGCGGCGGCGACGAAAAATGACGTACCGAGGGTCAGCAGAAACAAAATCAGAATCAGCCAGGGCAGCAGCCACAGCTCGCGGGGAGGCAGGCCGGGCCAGTGAAACAGCAGCGACGTGATGCCCCAGCGGTACACGGCAAAGAGAGCCAGGGAGATCAAAAACTGCACAAAGTTCTGGCAGACGGTGGCAATCAGGGGGATTTCACGCGGGAAATAGACTTTCTTCAGCAGCGGCATCTTGACCAGCACCGAAGTGGAGGCGTCCAGCACCGAGGTCTGAAAAAAAGTCCAGGGAATAGTCGCGCAGAAGATATACGCACTGAGGTTTTTGGGGCCGGTTCCGAGAATGTACCCCAGGGCAACGGTCAGCACGAACACTTGAATCAGAGGATTCACGAGTGTCCAGCCAATACCGATGACGGAGTTTTTGTAGCGGACGCGCAGGTCACGCTCGGCCAGAATGCGTATCAAATGCCGGTAGCGCCACAGCTCGCGCACCTCGGCGAAGAGGCCGGGGCTGCCGGTGCGAGCCTCAATGACGGTCATGGGCGGCAGTTCCCCTGGCTACGCGCCTGTGCTTTCGGCCAGGTCTTCGTCGGTGGCACTGGCATCGGCCTCTACATCCTGGGCGCGGGCGGGTTCCAGCAGCTTGAGCAGCTCGGTGCGTGGGATCAGCACTTTGCGCTTGCCGGCAATCCGAAAGGCGTTCAGCTTGCCCTGCCGAATGTAGGAGCGAATGCTGGACTGACTGAGCTGCAAGTAGGCCGCTGCTTGTTCGACGGTCAGCAAATCTCGGGATTCGGACTCCATCCGTTGCGTGTTCTCTCTCTCATCGCGCCGCGTGCCGGGGCCGCCGGGAGGCGGTTTCAGGGACGCGGAGGGCGTAATATGCCTCAGTATATCTTAATTGCCAGCCATTGTCAACAAACGCTGAAAATAACTTGACAGATACCAAAGGCTGTGTTACCATAGACACTGTGAAAAAGCAAACCTACGCGATTTCGAAGACTACCCTTTGGCTCTTCTTCTGCGGCCTGCTCCTGCTGGCGGCGACGCGCACGCAGGCGGACCCGCTGGCGGACTTTCTGAGCGCCCGTCAGGCCGTCAAGACGCCCCTGCTCGGTGCATCGTCGGCGGGCGACATTCTGCAACGCCCCGATGCCTACACCGGGCGCACCCTGGAAGCGGCGGCTCTGGTCAGCGGCATCATTGCGGCGGGTGACGACAAAACCGCCCTTCTGTCGGTGAACGGAGCCACAGTGACGGTTCCCGTTCCCCCGGCCCTGCGCGGTGCGGAGTGGCTGAACGGCGGGGCGCAGGTGCGCGTTCTGCTCCGGGTCGCCCCGGCGGACCCGTCCCTGCCGTCGGGCGTTGCGCTTCTGGCTGCCGTGCCGGAAGGGCAGGCCGTTAATGTCGACCGGGCGCGGGCGCGTCTGGCCGCCCGCGTGGGCGCCATCTCGCGCCCCACTTCCACTCAGCGCGGCGCGGCCACCGTCCGCTTTGGCGGTGCGTCCGCCCCCGCCGTGTCCGGCGGACATCCGGTGGGCGCTCTGTCGGCGCGGGCGCTGTCGATTTATGGCCCCTACCGCGCTCTGGTCCGCCGCTGGAACCGGCGGCTGTCCGAGAACGATGTGGACAAGATCACCACCAGCATTCTGTATTTCAGCGACAAAAACAATGTGGACCCGCGTCTGGTGGTCGCCACCATCATTGCCGAGTCGGACTTTGATATTCGCTCCACGTCCCATGCCGGGGCGATGGGTCTGGCGCAGCTCATGCCCGATTCAGCTCACAGCCTCGGCGTCACCAACGCCTACGACCCTGTCCAAAATATCGGAGCCGCCGTACATCTTCTGCGCGGGCATCTGGACAAATACGGCGGCGCTCCCGCCGCCGGGGGCGTCATTCCTCTGAACCAGATCGCGCTGACGATGGCCGCGTACAATGCCGGACCGGGCGCAGTGCGAAAGTATCACGGCGTCCCGCCGTACCGCGAGACGCAGCGTTACATTGCGCGAGTTCAGAAGCTTTACAAGCAGATGTGCGGCGATACGGCCCCCGCCCAATCGGCTTCCACCAAGTAGGGGCAGCCTTTGCCCCCGCCCGAAATCCCCAAAACCGTGGTACACTCTCGCTATGAACAGCGCATCAAAGAGGATTGCAAGTTTAGAAGCGAAAGATGGACGCGAAATTACGCGGCGGCTGCTGGAAGACTACGGCGCGGCCCCGCTGCTGTTTTTCAGCCTGCTCCCGGACAAACGCTATCTTGTGGACAGTGCCAAAACGCCCCGCTGGGCCGTCGCCTACCGGCTGGTCGGACGGCACGCGCTGGCGCTCGGCGACCCGCTGGGCGATCCCGATGCCGCGCCGGAGGCGATTGCCGCGTTCGGCGCCTTCTGCCGAAGCAAAGGCCGCGTGCCTGCATTTTATCAGGTGACGCCAGAGCAGCTAGGAAGCTACAAAGCCGCTGGCTTTCGGACGGTCAAAGTCGGTGAAGACGCACAGATTGATTTGAACGGCTACGATCTGGCCGGGAAGCGGTTCAAGAACGTCCGCAACGACCTGCGGCGCATTGAAAAAGCCGGGGTCGTGCTGGAAGTCTACGGGCCGGACGCCCCGCCGCCGGACAGTGTGACCGCAGACATGGATGCGATCTCTGCCGCGTGGCGCAAAGCCTCTCATGCCAAAGAAGGCGCATTTGCGATGGGGGCGTTCGACCCGTCAAGCGCCCTGTTCGCCGAAAGCCGGTACTTCGTCGCCCGCGATACCGAAACAGGCCGGATGCTGGCATTTACCACATTCGTGCCCGCATTCGGCACGGATGGCACGCAGAACTGGACGCTGGACCTGATGCGCCGCCGGGCGGATGCTTTGCATGGGGTCATGGATTTTCTGATTATCTCTGCCGCCCGGCAGTTTGCGGTGGAAGGGGCACAAATTCTGAGCCTCGGCCTGTCCCCGCTGGCCGGAGCGGAGGAGCCGGGCGAAGCGCGGGCGGCGGCGCTGACCCGCCGGTTTCTGTATTCGCGCATGGGCCGGGTTTACAACTTCGCTGGCCTGCACACATTTAAATCCAAATTTGCCACCGATTGGGAGCCGCGTTATCTGGTGCATCGTCCCGGTGTCGGCCTCGCGGCGGCCTCGGCGGCGGTTTTGCAGGCGCACCTGACGATGCCCCCGCCGCCCGGCACAGGGCCACGTCCGCTGGGCCTGCTGACGCCTCGTGGGCGGCAGGTGTTCGCCGCCGCCGCCGCGCTGCTCGTGCTGGGGCTGACGCCGTTTGGGAAGCCTTTAGCGCACGCGGCAAAGCACTACCCGCACCTGAGCCTGCATCTGCACCGCGCCCATTTTCCGCATCTGGCGCACTTCCCGCATCACTGGCAGGTGTAGACCTACCTTCCTTGCTTCGCTCATTCTTCGCTTCGCAGGGTCCTTCCTAAAGGAAGGATTATGATGGAAACGAGGGGCCAAACTCGTAGGGGCAGGGCTTGCCTCTGCCCTTCTGGGATTTGTCTGTATCCTTCCTTTAGGAAGGACCCTGCGAAGCAAGGTGGTAGGTCTCCGCCGACGGCCCAAACATGGGGCCGACAATCCCTGCCAGCCGCGCCAGTGGCTTCGCCACCGGCCCTAACCCCAGCACCGGGCGCAGGCGGCCAATCATCTCCTCGGCGAAGGCCAGCAGCTCGCGGGTTTTGGCCTGACCGGGGCTGCGGTCCTGCAGCCAGAACAGTACCATCAAGAGGTGCGCGGCGTAAAAGAGCGTCGTCAGATCATCGATTTGTCTGGGCTTCGGGGCGTCGGAGGCTCCGACAGCCACCTGCCGAAAAATCCCCCACACGCGGTCCCGAATGCCTGCGACACCCTCCCCCAGCACGGCGACCTCTGAGTCCGGGGCCAGACCCGCCGAGAACAGCGCCCCCATCGTCTGCCGATGCGGCGTCATCCGCTGCAAATCTGCCTCCATCGCGGCACTGAATCGCTTCGCCAGCGGGCCGGGCGGCAGCCGCCTCACTTCTTCTTCCAGCTCCACCGTGCATCGCTCGTAGAGTGCCAGCACCATTTCTTCTTTCCGCGCAAAATAGCGATAGGCCAGCCCCAGCGAGCAGTCCGCTTCGCGGGCAATGTCGCGCATGGTGGTCTGGTCGTAGCCGTCACGGGCAAACAGGGTCAGCGCCGTGCCCAGAATATGCTCGCGTGTCTTTTGTGCTTTAGTGATTTTTTCTTCGGTCTCTGCGGCCACAAGCGCCTCCAAAAAATAATTTATGAACACGTTCATAAAAACGTGTGTTTTCCCAAAGTTTGCGGGTATAGTGCAAGTAACAATTTAATGAACACGTTCATTATACCCCAACACAGGAGAAAACTGTTATGCAAACCGAGATTGTCGCTACCTATGCTGCGTATCTGATTTTGAGCCTTGGCCTCACGATCTGGGTGGCCCGGACGCTGTTCCAGAACGGGAATGTCTTTCTGATTGACGTTTTCGCGGGTGACGAGACCCTTGCCAAATCGGTCAACCACTTGCTGGTGGTCGGCTTTTATCTGATTATTTTGGGCTTTGTCAGCCTCGCGCTGAAAACCACTGCCCCGGTGACCGACACCCGGCAGGCGATTGAAGTGCTGGCGGGCAAAATGGGCCTGGTACTTCTGGTGCTGGGCGGGATGCACTTTCTGAACCTGCTCGTCTTCGCCCGCATCCGCCATTCGGCGCTGGCAAGCCGCCGCCCGCAGCCTATCGGCGAGGCTCCCGGCCCCGGCTACACGCCGTTTCAATAGAGTTTAGGAGCAATCCCATGAACCTGATCCCTCCCGTGCGGGCCGAACTGGCCGAGCGGTTTATCTTCAATTTCCGAATGCCGCTGGGGGCAATGGCCGGAATGCTGCCTGCGCCCTGGCTGACCCCACTGCCGGTGCGCGGCTGGGGCGTGGCGTCCTTCTGCCTGCTGGACCTGCGGCATATCACTGCTGCGCCGCTGCCGACCGTGGCTGGCGTCAACAGCATCAGTTGTGCCCCGCGCTTTGCGGTGCTGGACCACTCGGGCGGCACGCCCCGCCCGGCGGTGTTTGTGAAAACCCGGCAGACCAGCTCGCCGCTCGGGGCGTGGTTCACGAGCCTCGGCTTTTCCTGCCGCCATCCGTATGCCGACGCACAAATCACGCATGGCAAGTCGCAGACGCAAATCTCGGTCACAGGCGAGGACCGAAACTATCAGTTCGGCGCGACGGTCCGGGACGCCGAAGACACATCTTCCGCGCTGTTTGACTCGTGTGCCGAGTTTGGTGCGTTTATCGCCGAAGGCATTGCCAGCTACGGCCCATCGCGTTATCCCGGCCAGCTCACGAGTGTAGATTTGCATAAAGAAGACCACGGCTATACGCCGCTGGACGTGCTGGCTTTTGAAAGCCCGCTTCTCGCCGAGTGGCAGGCGGGCGGGGCAGTTCTGGACAGCGCCTTTCGCACAAGCGGCGGGTGCTACGAATGGACGTATCACGGCCTGCGGGACATCAATACAGGAGGGCGGCTGCATGGTCAGGCTGCACACACAAATCATCATCCACGCGCCGAAACAGCGGTGCTTTGACCTCGCCCGCAGCGTGGATGTCCACACGCTGACGGCCCGGACAATCGGCGGCAAAGCCGTCGCCGGGCGCGTGTCTGGTCTGTCTGAGTTAGGGGACTGGACGACATGGTCAGCGCGTTTCTTCGGGATGCGCTTTCGGCTGACCACCGAGATTAGCGCGTTTGACGTCCCAAATAGCTTCTCGGACACCCTGCGGTCGGGGCTATTTACGCACTTCGGCCATGTCTATACACTGGAAGACTTGGGCGGCGGGCAGACGCGCTTCACGGATACGTTCTCGTTCCAAAGTCCGTGCGGCCTGCTCGGTGCGTTTGTAGACCGGGTAGTCCTGCGCGGGCGCATGAAGTTTGTGGACGAGGCCCGCGCCTGCGAACTCAAGCGCCTCGCGGAGTCGGAAGAATGGAAAGAGTACCTGCGATGAAAATTATCATCCCCGGCGGCAGCGGGCAGGTGGGAACGCTGCTGGCACAGGCGTTTCATGCGGACGGGCACAACGTCGTCGTCCTCAGCCGGACGATCACGGAGGCTGCGTGGCGCGTCGTTGGCTGGGACGGCAAAACCCTCGGCGCATGGGCGTCTGAAATAGACGGCGCGGACGCCGTCATCAATCTGGCCGGGCGCTCTGTCAACTGCCGGTACACGCCGGAAAACCGCAAGGCAATTCTGGACTCGCGGGTGGACTCGACGCGGGTGGTGGGCGAGGCCATCGGGCGGGCGAAGCGCCCGCCGCCGGTGTGGCTTCAGGCGGGCACGGCGACGATTTACGCGCATCGCTTCGACGCGGGCAATGACGAGGCGACGGGCATCATCGGCGGGCAGGAGCCGAATGCGCCGGATACGTGGCGCTTCAGCATCGGCGTGGCGAAAGCCTGGGAAGAGACGCTGAACGCAGCCCAAACGCCGGACACGCGCCAGGTGATTCTGCGCTCGGCGATGACGATGAGCCTCGGCGACGGCGGCATTTTTGATGTGCTTCTCGGACTGGTCCGGCACGGCCTCGGTGGCCCGGTGGCGGGGGGACGGCAGTACGTTTCCTGGATACACGGGGAGGACTTTGTGAGTGCGGTGCGCCTGCTGATGGCGGACGACCGCTTTGCAGGGCCGGTCAACCTGTGTGCCCCCCACCCTCTGCCTTATGCCGACTTCATGCGTGGCCTGCGCGGAGCCTGGGGCGTCCGATTTGGCCTGCCTGCGACCCGCGAAATGCTGGAACTCGGCGCGTGGGCCATGCAGACCGAGACGGAGCTGGTGCTGAAAAGCCGCCGCGTTGTGCCGGGCCGTCTGCTGGACGCCGGGTTTACGTTTTCCCACCCGGAGTGGCCGGAGGCGGCGGCTGATTTATGTGGGCGCTGGCGGGCGTCCAAACTGCATCATGGAGGATGCTGATAAAATAATTTGTGGGGCAGGCAACTTTTTCTGGTGTGGCGTGTCATACTCCATAGCGCAAGACACAGCGTTGTGCCGCCCGAGGTTTTTTCCAACTCCTGCGGTGCCAGACTACTACCTATGGAGATCGTAATGGCACTCACACTGAACGAGACCCTCAGCCCTGAAGAAAAGATTGCTTCCGAGGAAGCCGTCATGCCCGCCCTGCTCATGCAGCCGTCCGCCCCGCCCGCTCTGCCAATGGTTGACGGCAGGCCGCTCCGCTTCGCGTCTCCCGCCCCGCAAGCATCCGAGGCACCTTTGCCTGTCTTTCGGGCGGCCCGAAGGAGCGTTTACGCCGACCCGGCAGGAAAGTGGTTCAACTACGCTCTGCTCACTCTGCTGCTGATGTGCGGTGCGACCGGCGCAGTGACGCTGATTTCATCCGTCCTGCACTGACAATGTCGTCGGCAGCTCGCAGACAGAACAAAGCCCTCCCGGAGCCGGGAGGGCTTTTTGTGTTATTTGCGGCCTTTCTGTCACCTCTGCCGGGGGTGTAAAAACCCCCGGCAATGAGATGTCCTTCGGACACAGAGAGGTCACCAAACTTTATGGGTTTTATTCCTCACCCGAAGGGTGCTCTCCTGCCGGGGGTTTTTACACCCCCGGCACGTGTTATTTGCGTCCGCGTGTGTAGGTCCCGCGTCGGCGGGATGAAATCTGGTTGGTGACCAGATTTCGTGACTGGGCTTCGTCGCTCTCGCTTGGCGGCTTCGGCTTGGCCGGTGCGGGTTTGGGCTTGTCCGGTGGGGCGGCGGCGGCCTGTTCGCGCTCGGCGCGGATTTGAGGGCGCGGGGCGGGGCGCTTGATCTCTTCGAGCTTCGGCGGCAGAGCTTTTGCCAGCACTTCCACCATTTCCTCCACCTGTGTCAGCATTCGGGCGGGCGTGTCTGGCGTGGCGAGGAAGGCCACATCGGGCAGGAACTGATGCTGCATATAGGTGCGGGACAGTTTTCGAATCGCTTCCTGCGTCAAGTGCGTGCCGGTGAAGCGCACGGCGACGCGGCGTTTTTCGGCGGTCACGGCGCTGATACCGACTTCTTTGCAGCGCAGGCGCAGGCGCAGAATGGACAGCAGGTTCCAGACCGGGCGCGGCGGGTCGCCGTAGCGGTCCTCAAACTCCTCCTGAATGCGCTGCACGTCTTCTAATTTGCGTACCGCCGTCAGCTTCTTGTACATCAAGATGCGCTCGGCCTCGCTCGGCACATAGACCGTGGGGATGAGCGCGTCGAGTGGCAGGGTGACAGTGGGCAGCTCGAACTCCATCTCCACCGGCTCGCCCTTCATCTCATTGATGGCCTGCGAAAGAAGCTGCGTGTACAGATCGAAGCCGACGGTTGCCACCGTGCCCGATTGGGCGGCCCCTAAGATGTTGCCCGCGCCGCGAATTTCCAAGTCTCTGAGGGCGACTTTGTAGCCGCTGCCAAGCTCTTGGAACTCGCGCAGGGCGCCCAGACGCTTTTCGGCGACTTCGGTGAGCTGCTTGTCTTTGCGGTACAGCAGGTACGCATAGCCCTGACGGCGGGAGCGGCCCACGCGGCCCCGGAGCTGATACAACTGGGCCAGCCCGAGGCGGTCGGCGTTGTCTACGATAATCGTGTTGACGTTAGAAATGTCCAGGCCGCTTTCTACGATGGTGGTGCAGACCAGAACGTCAAAGTCGCGGGCGGCGAAGCCGAGCATGACGTCTTCCAGGTCGTCCTCGTGCATCTGGCCGTGGGCAATTTGAACGCGGGCCGTGGGCACTAAGCGCCGGATTTTCTCGGCGACGTGCGAGATGCTCTCAATGCGGTTATGCAGGAAATAAATCTGGCCGCCCCGGTCCAGCTCCCGCAGGACGACTTCGCGGACCAGCTCGTCGTCGTATTCTTTCACATAGGTTTTGATCGGCATCCGGCCCTCCGGCGGGTCGTCGATCAGCGACATATCCCGGATGCCAGACAGGGACATATGCAGCGTGCGGGGAATGGGCGTGGCCGTCAGGGTCAGCACATCCACCGTCTTCTTCATCTGCTTAATGCGCTCTTTGTGCGTGACACCGAACCGCTGCTCTTCGTCCACGACCAGCAGGCCGAGGCGGTTGAACTTGACACTTGCGCCGAGCAGCTTGTGCGTGCCGATGACGATGTCTACCGTGCCCTCTTCCAGCCCGCGCAAAGTCTGCGCGGCCTCGGCTTTGGAGACGAACCGGGACAGCATTTCAATCCGAACGGGATACGCGGCCAGCCGCTCCCGGAACGTCTTCAAATGCTGCTGGGCCAGAATAGTCGTCGGACAGAGAACAGCCACCTGCCGGTTCGCGCTGGCGACTTTGAACGCGGCGCGGATGGCGACTTCGGTTTTGCCGTAGCCGACATCGCCGCAGATCAGCCGGTCCATCGGCTTGTCATCTTCCAGGTCCTTTTTGATGTCTTCAATGGCGGCAAGCTGATCGGGCGTCTCCTGATAGGGGAATGCCTCTTCCATTTCTTGCTGCCAGGGCGTGTCCGGGGCAATGGAATGGCCCTGCGCGGTTTTGCGGGCGGCATAAAGCTTGATCAGCTCCCCGGCCATCTCCTGCACCTGCTTTTTGGCCTTTTTCGTGGCCCGCGCCCAGTCGCCGCTGTTCAGGCGGGTCACCTGCGGCGGCGAGTCGGCGGAGCCGATATACTTCTGAACGCGGTCTACCTGATCGGTGGGCACATAGACTTTATCACCGCCGTCGTACTCCAAGAGCAGGTAATCGCGCTCGGCTCCGTCCGTGCCTTTCAGGCGCGAGATGCCCCCGTAGCGCCCGATTCCGTGGTGGATATGCACCACGAAGTCGCCTTCGCGCAATTCCAAATAAGACGTGATCTTCAGGCCCTCTTTGAAGGCCCGGCGCGGCGGCTTGGTGTGAACCCGGTGGCCGAAAATGTCCGTGTCCGTCGCCAGCATCAGCCGCGCTTCGGGCAGCTTGAAGCCGCTCGTCAGCGTGCCGGGGATCACAAACACGCCCGCTTCGCCGCCGGTGTCCAGCCGGTCCGAGGGGGAGACGGGCATCTTGCGCTCGGACAGCACCTGCCGCATCCGCTCCGGCTGCTCGGAGACCAGCACGCACCGGAAGCCTAGAGCCAGCCAGCTTTCCAGCGCCTCAAAGAACGCGGGCATCCGCCCGGCAAAGCTTTCCATCGCCCCGGACTGCGTGGCAATCTCGGTGCCGATCTTCACTCCGTCCAGCCCGCGCCCGAGCAGGGCCAGCAGAAGCGCCCCGCCGCTGTTCGCCCGCGCCGTCACCACGCCGAAGCCGCAGGCGTGCGGCATCTCCGGGGTCAGGTACGCCCCCCGTGCCGCCCGCGCCGCCATGATTTCGGCGATCTCCCCTTCGCGCTGCTCCCAGCGGGCGGCAGCCTGGCTCGGCTCGTCTAAAATCAGCAGGCTGCCGTCGCCCAGGTAATCCAGAGCGCACATGGCGTCGGGATACAGATACGGCAGGTAATACTCCATGTCGTCAAAGTAGGCCCCGGCCCGCATCTGCGCCACATCGCCTTCCACGCGCTCTTCGAGATGCTCCGCGTGCTCGCCGCCCCGGCTTTCTTCATTGGCTTTCCGCAGGGCATTGGCGCGGGCGGGCAGCTCTTGGAGCAGCCGCGCCGTGGCTGCTTTCACCGCCTCGTCTTCATAAGGGATTTCGCGCACGGGAGAAAGCGTCAGCGCCTGCGACGTGCCCACCGACCGCTGCGTTTCCACATCAAAGGGCCGGATACTTTCGATGTCATCGCCAAAAAAGTCTACGCGCAAAGGCCGCGCCTCTGTCGCGGGGAATACGTCCAGGATGCCGCCGCGCCGGGTCCACTGCCCGGCCTGCTCCACGGCTTCCACGCGCTCATAGCCGAACTCGGTCAGCGATTTCTCTAAGCCGCTGATGTCTACCGTCTCGCCCACAGCCAGCGCCGCCGTTCGTCCGGCCAGAAGCGCGGGCCGCACCGTCCGCTGAAGCCACGCGCCGACCGAGCCGACGGCGATGCGCGTCTGTCCACTCGCCAGCGCCTGCAGTGCCGCGACCCGCCGCCCGGTCTGCGCTAAATCCGGGGCACCTTCGGCAAAAATCAGCGTCTCTGTAGACGACACCAGATGTGTCAGATCGCTCTCAGCCACCCCGTAGCGCCCCAAATCCGCCGCGATTCGACTGGCCTGCTCGTCGTTGTAAGTGACAATGACGAGAGGCCGCTTCAAATCCGACCCCAACTGTGCCAGCAGCCAGCCCTTCGCCGGCACGGGCAGCCCTTCCAGTTGAGTGACTCCGCCCCCCGCCACCGCCGCTTTGAGGGCGGCATAGGCCGGGTAATCTTCCGCGAGTTCCGGCAGTTCGCGCAGTTCCATAGATAATCTTTCTTCTGTGTTCGTGTGACGTGCCAAAGGGCCTCGGCGGAAGTCCGCCCAAGCCTTTTGATTGTTTCCGATTTCGATTATACCCGGAATGCGGACGTGACAAAAGCCCGCCTCCATTCCGAGGCGGGCTTTTGTGCGTGCGAGACTTATGTGAGACTCAGGGGCTATTCGCCCTTGATGGCGGTCGATGACAGGTCCACGGAGCCTGTGCCCCAGATGACATGGGTATCGTTGACGCTGCCCCAGACGGAGCTGCCCCAGATGACGTGCGAGCCGGACAGAGACGTGTCGGCTCCGGCCCCGAGGGCGCTTGTCCCCCAGATGACGTGCAGATCGGTCAGGCTGGCGGTGCCCCAGATGACGTGACTGCCGGAAAGAATCTGGCTGGTGTTCAGGCTGACGCCGCCCTGGGCGTTCTGAACCAGAGCCGGACTGAGGGCGGGCCGGGCAGCGACATAGGAGCAGGTCAGCGCGGCGGGGATATTCAGGTAGCCCGCGCCGTAAGTGCAGGGGTCGGTGGCCCCGCCCGGCGCGGCCCACTTGCTGGCGGAGGCCATCAGGCGAAGCTTCACCGTGTCGGGCGAGAGCGTGGGATCGGCCTGGAGCATCAGGGCCACCGCCCCTGCCACGACCGGCGCCGCCATGGACGTTCCCGACATTCGGAAGTAGGTCGGGGCAGTCCCGGACATATACGGGTTGTAGTCGGTGGCCGGGATCGCATTGGTCGCGGCATACGTAGACATCAGGTAGCTGTTGCTGTAGCCCAGCGAGATCACTTTGTTGCCCGGCGCGATAATGTCCGGCTTCAAGATCAGGTCCATGCGGGACGGGCCGCGCCCTGAATAAGTGGCGATCTGGTCATGGGCGCGGATGCCGTCCACGCTTTTGGTCGCGCCGACCGTGATGACGGAAGGGTCATTGCCGGGCGAGTTGATGGAGCCGTAGCTGATGCCCCAGCCCTCATTGGCCGCGCCGGGCGTGGTGACGGCGGAAGCGCGGCCGCTGTTGCCTGCGGCGCAGACGACGACGATGCCCGCTTTATAAGCCGCCTCGACGGCCTGGCAGAGGGGGTCGGTTTTGTAGCTTTCGCCGACCGGGTGGCCGAGCGAGAGGTTCATCACGCGAATGTTGTTCCTGGACTTATTGGCGACCACCCAGTTGATGCCCGAGATGACTGAAGAGACGCTGCCCTGGCCGCGTCCATCCAGCACGCGGACATTGACGATCCCGGCCTGGCGGGCGATGCCGTAGAAGGTGCGCGTACAGCCCGAGATGCTGGAGTAAGCTCCGTTGCCCGCGATAATGGCCGCCACGTGTGTGCCGTGTCCGCACGTATCTGTCGTGGCGGACTGGTTGGGAACGAACGAGGGAGAGGAAACAAACGCCGCACCGGGGGTCATCAGGTCCGCACCCTGCCACACGCCGCTGTCCAGAACGGCGACATTGATGCCCTGGCCGGTCAGCCTGTACTGGGCGTAAGCCGTCGCCGCGCCGCTGGATGCACCGGTGAACACATCGCTCTTGCGAACTGGGCCGTCCCACGACAGGCGCGTGACGAATGGCAGGGCGGCCAGCCGGGGAAGCTGCCGGTTTGGGACCCGGACCGCCGCCGCGCCGATAATCGGCAGGCGGCGGGTGACGTCCGCGCCCAGCCCGCGCAGGGCCGCCGCACGGGCCGGGCTGAGGCTGCCGCCGTCCAGCCTGATCACCACGGACGACCAGCCCGCTGCGTGCGGGGCGGCCAGGAGCGGGGTCAGGAAAGCATCGGCTTTGGCAAGACCCGCTGGCGCAGCGGCGGCGGGTGCTGCCAGCGACAGGGCGGTGAGCAGTGGCAAAGCAGCAAGCGCGGCTCCCAACTTTGGGGGCCTGTTATTACAGAAGCCGTTTAGCATAGATTTGTCCTCGTGAGTGTTATTGTTGATTATTCTCATTATGCCGTTCTAGGCGTGAGAACACACTGACAAGACTGCTGGAAAATACGGGATCAGGGACGTGGGGGATAAGAAAGTAAACGTATGGGGGCGGCGTCAGGCCGCACGGCGCAGCGGCGGCGCGGCGTAGTCCCTCTGGTCGGGGGCGCTGCGCCTGCGGGCCTCTTTGTCGCCGTACATCCGGGCATCGGCAACCGCCAGCAGCGCGGCGCACGTCGCGCCGTCGGCGGGGAAGCAGGCCGCGCCCACAGAGACGCCCAGGCGGGGATGGTCCAGGCGGGGGTGGTCCAAAGCGGCCTGAGGCTGCGGAAGGGAGGCCAAATCAGGGTTGTAGGCATCGACCGCCTCCGTCAGCCGCCGCGCCATCGCTTCGGCTTCGGCCATCCCCGCCCCGCGCAGAATAATCAGGAACTCGTCGCCGCCGTAGCGGGCCACGATGTCGGCGTCGCGGACAGTGCCGCAAAACAGCTCGGCCAGCTCGCACAGGACGCGGTCGCCCGCCTGATGACCAAAGGTGTCGTTGATGGGCTTGAAGCGGTCCAAATCCAGGCAAAGCAAGGCCAAAGGCTCGGCCCCCGGCCCGGCGCACAGGGCATCGGTCTTCTGAGTAAAGCAGCGGAAGTTGAACAGGCCCGTCAGCGGGTCCGTGTTGGCGTGTGAGCGCGTCTGGTCGAATAGCAGCCCGTTGTGCAGCGCCAGCGCGGCCCGCTCGGCGATGGTCTCCAAAAGCTGCTGGTCGTGCGGCCCGAAGGCGTCCGCTTCGGGGTGATACAAATTAATCGTCCCCAGCGTGCCGCCGCTGTGGATGATCGGCACGATCAGGGCAGAGTGCGGCGTCGCGGCCTGCCCGTCCTCGCCGGGCACATGCAGATCATCAGGTTCGAAGGCCCCCCGGTGGCTGTGCCTGTCGGCGGCCACGCGCAGCGAGCGGCTGTGCGGCCCCGCCGTGTGTGCGTCCATAAAGGCAGCCGCGCCGACGCCCACCGAGGTGCGGGCGCGGAGGACGTTCCCATCCCCTTCGCGCAGCAGGAACAGACAGGCTGTGCCGGGCAGCAGGGCGGCCAGCTTGCGGCCCAGAATGTCCAGCGTTTCGTCCAGCCCCAGCGACGACGACAGTGTTTGTGCCACTTCATACAAGGCCCACAGCTCGGACGACGCTCGCTGTATCTGACGCACCGCATCGCCTGCCCGGACCAGCCCATGCCCCTCCTGCGGTCCCTCAGCCCCCCTGCCTGCGTCAGCACGCGCCACCTCTTCCGCCTCGGCACGCGCCACCTCTTCCGCCTCGGCCTGCTCCGTCTCCTCCAGAATGGCCGCGAAGGCATCCACCACGGCGGGGTCGAAGAGCGTCCCGGCCTGAGACTTCAGCTCAACCAGTGCCGACGGCCCGGTCCAGGCACCCCGATAGGCACGGCTGGACGTGAGGGCATCGTAGACGTCGGCGACGGCCAGAATGCGGGCGGTCAGGGGAATAGCTTCGCCCGCCAGTCCGTCCGGGTAGCCGGACCCGTCCCATCGCTCGTGGTGGGAGCGGACGGCGGGCAGGACGGGCCAGGGGAACGGGACACCTTCTAAGATCGCCGTGCCGATCTCGGGGTGCTGACGCAGCTTGGCAAACTCCTCGTCGGTGAGCTTGCCGGGCTTTCGCAGGACATAGTCCGGCACGCCCAGCTTGCCGATGTCGTGCAGCAGCGCCCCGGTATTGACGGCTTCGCACAGGTCCGGCGGCAGTCCCAGCTTTCTGGCCGTGGCGACGGCCAGCCGCTGAACGCGCAGGACGTGGCGGTGGGAGTGCTGGTCTTTGGCATCAATGGCGACGGCCAGCCCGCGAATCGTTCCCAGATACAGGTCGGCGAGGCGGGCGACTTCCTCCTGCCGCTCCCGCGCCTTGTTTGCCGCGACGGCATAGGCCTGGTAGGTCAGCCAGGCGACCGGTGTGACCAGCAGCGGCATCAGCCACGACCGGCTGCCGGTCAGCAGCGCGGCCCCGGTCCCGACGCAGGCCCCGGCAAAGTAGGACGGCGCGGTCCACAAAAAATTTTCGCGCCAGAACGCGCCGACCGACTGGCGCGTACACAGCGCGATGACGGCACTTGTCGCACCCGTGTTCAGGCCGAAATAAATCAGGCTTGCCCCGGCGACGGCGGGCGCCGAGCGTTCGATCTCCAGCGCCAGCCCGCCGCCGTTAAGTGCAACAAACGTCACCCCGGCCAGCCACGAAGACAGCGCGGCCACGGCGGCATTGAAGGCAAGCTGAACGGCGGTCTGGCGGCGGGTCCTCAGGCACGAGACGAGGCAGCCGAGCGTGCCGACCACCAGCGCCCCATGCGGCCCGAAGCGCAGCAGGGCGGCGAACGTGATGGCAAAGCCGAGCGAGAGCGACCCGGTCTGCCCCTCGGACGCCCCGACCAGCCGTATCTTGCGGTCGTAGGCTAAAATTGTCAGGCCGAGGTAGAGGCCCACCTCCCACCCGTGCGCGGCGACAGCGGGGGGGGGCGTGAGTGCGGCCCACGCCCCCGCAAGCAGGGCGGCGCACCAGGTCACGATGAGGAGAAGTTGTGCATTGGTCGGCAGTGTCCGCATAATAAATAGCTGAGGTCGCCCGAGCGGTCGGGCGGGTCTCAGTCTCTATTGTCGGCACGCAGCGGCAGGGGCATTAGGGAGACCACTACCAGATGCTCACCCGCGCCGCTGCTTCCGCTTTGTCTTCTTTGCCGGGTGGGCAGGGGAACGCCTGGGCAAACTCCGGCAGGTTGGCGAGCGGGCCGAGGACGCGGTACTTGTTGGGCGAATGCGGGTCGGTGGCGAGGCGCAGGCGTAGGGACTCGGGGCGGATGTTGGCCCGCCACGCCTGGGCGTAAGCCAGAAAAAACCGCTGCTCGGGTGTGAAGCCGTCGATAGGCCGCCGCCGCTGGGTTTCGCCCGCTTTCTC
>CAXUKS010000009.1:0-39801 GCA_964251675.1 uncultured Armatimonadales bacterium | reverse complement strand
GCTTTTTCGAAGGCCAGATAAGCGATTTTGAGGCCGCCCAGATCGGCGATGTTCTCGCCCTGCGTAAGCTGCCCGTTGATATGTTTGTCGTCCACGGGGATGTAGGCGTCGAACTGCTTGACAATCAAATCGGCGCGGCCCTGAAAGTTTTTGCGGTCGCTGGCAGTCCACCAGTCGCGCAGGTTGCCCTGGGCATCAAACTGGCGGCCCTTGTCATCAAAGCCGTGCGTCATTTCGTGGCCCATCACCGCGCCAATCGCCCCGTAGTTTGAGGCGTTGTCGGCATCGGGATCAAAAAACGGTGGCTGCAAGATGCCCGCCGGGAAGACGATTTCGTTGAACGACGGCCGGTAATAGGCATTGACAGTCGGCGGCGTCATCCCCCATTCCGACCGGTCTACGGGATGCCCCAGATGGCCCAGTTCGCGCCTGAATTCAAAGCGGTTCGCGGCCAGGGCGTTGGTCACATAGTCCGGGCTGCTGATTTTGAGGGCTGAATAATCGCGCCAGTGGTCCGGGTAGCCGATTTTGACGGTCATGCGGTCCAGCTTGTTCAGCGCCTGCCGCCGGGTGTCCGGGCCGATCCAGTCCAGCGTCGTCAGGCGGTCCCGGAGGGCAGCTTTGACATTCTCCACCAGCGTCAAAGCACGGGCTTTGGCCTCGGGTGAGAAGGCGCGGGCCACATAAATCTGCCCCAGGCCCTCGCCGAGTGCCCCATCGGTGGCCCCCAGCACCCGCTTCCAGCGGGGGCGCTGCTCTTTGGCTCCGCCGAGAGTCGTGCCGTAAAACACGAAGCTCTCCTGCACGAAATCGTCCGAAAGATACGATGCCGTGCCGTGGATTAAATCCCAGCGCAGGTACGTTTTCCAGTCGGCCAGCGGCACGGAGCGGAGCATCTGGCCCGCTTCGGCAAAAAACGCGGGTTGCCCCACCAGCAGCGAGCCGGGTTTAGAGGCGCCGAGCGCGGCGAAGTACGGCTCCCAGGAGACGCCCGGCGTGCTTTTATCCAGCGCCGCCAGCGTCATTTTGTGGTAGGTCGCATTTGGGTCTCGCCGCTCCACGCGGGTCATGGAGGCCCGTGCCAGCCGCGTTTCTATGCCCATGACCACGCCCGACTCGCGGGCCGCTTTGGCGGGGGTGTCGCCGAGCAGGACAAACATCCGGGCGACGTGCGCGGCATAATCGGCGCGGGTGGCCTGCGATTTGGCATCTGTTAAAAGATAATAATCCCGGTCCGGCAGTCCCAGCCCGCCCTGCTCGAGCTGGGCGATGTTTTTCGTGCTGTCCTTTTCGTCCGCCCCCACCCCGAAGCCCCAGCCCGCGCCGATTCCCTGCGTGTGCAGATGCGCGATCTCGGCTTCCAGCGTCGGCACGTCCCTCACGGCGTCAATCCGGGCAAACTCGGCGGCCAGCGGTGCGGCCCCCTGTTTTCCAATCCGCGCTGTGTCCATGCCGGACTTATAGAAATCGGTGACTTTCCGGGTGACACTGCCGGGCGCGGCGGGCGGCGCGGCCACGAGGCTGTCTAAAATGGTGTGCAGGACGGCGATGTTGCGCTCGGAAATCTCGGCAAACCCGCCCCAGGTGGTCTTGTCGGCGGGGATAGGATTGTCGGCCAGCCATTTGCCGTTGGCATACTGGTAAAAGTCCTGACACGGCTGAACACTTGGGTCAATGGTGGACACGTCCACGCCGTGACCGGGAACTGGCGTCTGTGCGAATGTGGGTAGGGCGAGTAGCAGGCCGCAGAGCGCGGTGGCGGCAAGCATGGGAAAGCGATACAGCATAAGCGATAGTATCTTTCTCAAACGGACGCCAATGCGGCTTCGGCACGGGCGGCGAGCAGGTCTGTGACGACGGGCGATGTGCCGAGGTAGCGGCCCATCTGGAACTGGATATGCGGGTGACGCGCCTGGGCTTCATCGAGAAGCGTCGGCAGGTCGTCAGCGACATGCGTGCCGGTGTGCAGGAAGTACGGCACGGCGATGATGCGCTCGGCCCCGGACGCCGCGCAGGCGTCCACAGAGTCAGCGATGCTCGGCTCGTTGCATTCCATGAAGCCGACGGCGACATGGTCGAAGACGTTTTTGGCCTTCACATCTTCCACGACCCGGAACATATCGGTGTTGGCGATGGGGCGCGGCGAGCCGTGAACCATGACAAGCAGGGCAGTTTTCATCGAATTCTCTCTTCTAAAATCCACTCTTTATAAAGTCTACTCCACAAAGGGCCGGGCGGGCGTATTCGGTGCGGGCACACGGGGGCAGTTCGGCGTCGCATATAGCGGGCAGTCCGGTCTGGCGCGGCAGCCTCGGGCGGCGGCGGTCAGGTCATCGCGCCACTGGTCCGGCCCGAGGGGTTGCTGGGCGCTGGCGATGAGCGCGTCTGCCAGACTGGCATCGTAGCCTAACGCTTTAGCGACGGTGAATGTGACTTCGGGGTGGGCTGCCTGTGCGGTCTCCAAATGTCCCGGCAGCGTTTTGGTGACAAAGTAGCCTGGGATGAGAAAAAACGGCAGCACGAGAATATGTTTCGCGCCCGCCTCGACGCAGTCGGCGACGGCCTCGGCAAAGGTCGGCTCGGAGTAGTTCATGTAGCCGACTTTTACCACTGGCCACCGCCCCGTGTGCCGCAGGCGTCCCGCGTGGCTTTCGAGGGCTTCCCCTGCGCCGCAAAGCAGGGAGCCGTGGGAAAACAAAATCAGGGCGTCAGCGGGGGGAAGGGTATCCATACTGCTATTGTACCCAAACTTGGCTGCCCTGGGACACCGTGTCCGCCGCTCCTTTTGAGACGCGCCTGCGAACTTTTCCGCCTTCCCGCGTGTTTAAACTCCAGCCACAAATCCTGAAAGCGAGACTGATATGACCGACCCGATCACAGACAAAATCACCAAAACCGAAGCCGAGTGGCGTGAGCTGCTGACCCCGGAGCAGTATCATGTCCTGCGCGAAAAGGGCACGGAGCGTCCCTTCACCGGCAAGTACGTGAACACCAAAACCGGCGGCACGTATGTCTGCGCCGCCTGCGGCCTCGAACTCTTTGCCTCCGACACCAAGTTCGACTCCCACTGCGGCTGGCCGAGCTTCTACGACGCTGAGCCAGGCACGGTGGACCTGCACGAAGACCGCACCCACGGCATGCGCCGCATCGAAGTCACCTGCCACCGCTGCGGCTCCCACCTCGGCCACGTCTTCGAGGACGGCCCCGCCCCCACCGGCCAGCGTTATTGTATCAACTCGGTAAGCGTGGGGTTGAAAGTATCAGACACACCCGCTGAAGCTTGAAGGCGATAGCCCGGAAGATGCTCCGTGCCAACGCCGGGTAGAAAGAAGACCTCGGCCCCGTCCGGCTGGCACACTACATGATCAATGACGGTGGCGACAATATCGCGCTTTGCGTGTCCTGTCACAGCAGCCGAAGATAAGACCAGGCAGGGTTCTTCCAGGGCTTTGCGCTCAAATGTGGGCGGCTCCAGGGGCAGTGCCTTCTTGCCCGGCTTCGGCCCGGTCAGACGGCGCATGATGGAGCCGCGCCGGTCCTTCATGTCTTTGCGCTGAGCAGCAATGTCAGCGAAGACGGCGGCGTAGGCATCTGGGCTTGCTCCGGCCCGGATGCCAGCAATCTGAGCTTGAATGACCGCCGCTTCGTCCTGGCCTATTTGCGTGAGAGCAGCGTCGAGGGCAGACTTTTCCCGGCGCAGTTCCGCCTGGCCTTCCGGCAAGGCTTTGGCTTGCTGCTGCTGAAAAACCGCCATTGCCTCTGCGATTACGTCGGGATGGGCGGCGACATAAGCCAGGGCTTCCACAACGCACCGCTCAATCATCTCCACCAAGTAGATTGTGCGTGGACAAGTCGCTTTTTTCGGGGGAACCTCTTTTCCGTGCAGCACTTTGTTGGAATGTATCTTGGAGCACTGGTAGTATTTGTGCTCGGCTGGCCTACCAAGACGGCATTGTGCCCGCAGGGACAGAGGGAGCGCCCCGACAGCATCCGCGCCCGGTGCGGGTTCTCCCCTTGCAGCGTCTGGTTCTGTAAGAGCCGCCTCTGTACCCTCTCCCACAGCTCATCAGACACGACTGGCGGAGCGGTCAGCAAGGCCGGCTTGCCGGGCTTCTCCACGGCCCTGGGCCGAAGAAGCGGCTTGCCGGTCAGAGTGTGTCGATCATCGGAGGTGTGTTCTCCCAGTGTCCGGGAGACGCGCCCATAGGCGGGCTGGCTTTTATAGACGGGGTTTCGCAGGATAGTGGACAGGCACATCGGATGCCATACGCCGCCCCGCGAGGCAGGAATGCGCCGGGCGTTCAGGTCCCGAATGAGCGATGGTAAGGTGCTGACACCCTCTGCATAGCGTTGAAACACTTCCCGCACGACTTCAGCCTCTTTTTCCACAATTAGATAGCGCCCGCGCATTTCGGGCGGGTACAGGCTGCATTCCGCCTGGGCATTGGTGACGATGTGGTAGCCGTAGGCGGGGGTGCTGCGCTGGGGCTGCTGGCCTTCTTCGGCCCGCTTGCGCTTGCCTTTCATGGTGCGGTCTTTGATGACAGCTTTCTCGTACTGGGCAAAGCCGCCCATGATGCCAAAGGCCAGGTCGCCTTCGGGGGTGTCGTCAAAGTCCATGTCGCAGAAGACCAATCGGCCCCCGGCGGATTTTACGGCTTTTTTGATGGCCTGCTGGTGTTCGACATCGCGAGAATAGCGGCTGATGTTGGCACAAATCAGCATGTCGGCGCGGCCTGTGAGTATCTCGGCCAGCGCGGCCTGCATTCCGGGGCGGGACAGCAGGTAGCCGCCGGACACGCCGCCGTCGTGGTGTTCGGCAATGATGGGCAGGCCGAGCGCCAGCGCCTTCTTGCGGCAGGCATCAAGCTGGGTTTCGGGGCTGGTTCCGTTCTTGTCCTGGTCTCCGGTCGAGACGCGGGTGTAGAGAACCGCGCCGGTTCTCTGAGTCTGGTTGATCTTCCCTGTGGTCATGTCGATGTCTCCTTGTTTGCCTATGCCTCGTACTCCTGCCGGAGCAGACGCCGGATGATTTCGGACAGGCCGCCCGGCTCCCGCTTTCCCCAGTCCACTGTGTCCAAATCCAGCAGCAGCGTGGTTTTGATGCGCTCGGCTCCGGACGGCACGCGCCCGCGCCGCCGTCCGTCCTTTGCGCCCGCTTCGGTGTCTGTGTTTGCCATACCCTATTACACAGATATTATCTGTATTTATCAAGAGACCTAACCCCCCGCCCCCTTCCCTAAGAATTAGGTCCCTAAGAAGGAAGGGGGAGCAGAAAGAGAGACGCGCTTGGTGCTTACGATTGCGGTGGCGGACTTGAAGCGGCTGCTGGGGATCGCAGACGGGGATACCTCGCAGGATGCGGCACTGGGCGCGGTGCTGGCGGCGGAGCAGGCGGTGTGGGAATACGGCTTGGACCCGGCGGTGCTGGCGGCTTCGGTGGACAACGCGTGATTGGCGGGCTGGATGCGGTCGGAGATGTGCCGGATGAGTCCACGAACGTGGTGGGTGTGGCGTCGGGGCCAGTGATTGCGTCTGTCTTCGGGGAGGGCTTTGGAGATGGCCGATGCTAAGGCGGCGGCGTATGGACGGCGGCTGGGCACGCTGTTTGCGGGGTCTGCGGAAGGGTTCACGCTGGAGAGGGCGGGAGAAAGCACGGGGCGGCGGGGGTTCTTTGCGCCGATGGACAACGGGACGACCAGCGTGTACTTTGATGCCAACGAGGCGGTGGGGCTGATCAAGCCGGGGCTGATGGGGTGGCTCGAAGGGTCCGGGGACGCGCCGCTGATCGGGGACATCTTCGGGCGGGACCGGCGACTGTGGACGGTGCGTAAGGTGCAGGCGTTCCGGCAGGGGGGCACGGTGCTGGTCTATCTGATGCTGTGTGATTAGGAGTAGGATCCCCTCCCGCTCGTGCCTCGCTCCCTCCCCTGTTAAGGGAGGGCTTTTGGAAAGAGTGTGAATCGGGGGCTGTGGGGCGGGATGGGACAATACACAGACGCGAGGGGCTATCGGGGACTGCAAGAGGCGATAACGCAGTGAGAGGAGGGCGGGCGTGGTGAAGCTGCCAAAGTGGATGCGCGGGGCGGGGAAAAAGGCGGATTTGGGGGAGCTGGTGGAGTATCTGGACCGGGCGATGGCGAAGAGCATTTTGGGACAGACATTGACGTCGGATAACACGGGGGGGCAGGCGTTGTATGCGCTGGGGGCGGTGCATCTGAACATCTTGCGGTTCTATTTGCGGAAGCTGCAGCGGGATTTGGAAGAGGGCGTGATGACGGAGCAGGTGGTGCGTCGTCTGGTGGGGTACAACTTCGGGCCGGGGGTGGCGTGTCCGCGTTTTACGCTGGGGACGATTGATGACGGGCAGCTTGTGGCGGCGGGGACGCTGATCACGGGGCTGGTGTCGGGGAATGTGATTGCGCCGGAGGAGCCGTGGATACGGGAGTATCTGGGGCTTCCGGCGCGGGCGGGGCTGGCGGGGTGAAAATTTTAGATTCTTTTCAGAATGCTTGATAACTCCCTCTACTTTCGCGGTATTGTAGTGAGGCTTTCAGTAGACTGTGCTAATAGGCGGTCGAGCAAACGAGCGGGTTAAAACCCGCTCGTTTTTATTTTGACAGAATGCTCTACTTTTTGTGGCCGTTGAGTACGATAGCGAACGCTCCCCAAGCATTGAATGCCACCCTATAATTCACGACTCCAAAATTGAAACAGCAAGAACTGTCGATACTGAGCCACTATCCTACTGCCTACTTCATTCCTCGCCAAAGTGGATGTTGATTTTGGAACGGGTACAGGGAAAAAAGAGGCAGAGGATGAGGCCAGGCGGGGCGGTTCGCCGGAAGTGTCCTACAAAGGGGCATTTGACGAACAGAGCCGACGGGCGCTCTTTCGGAATATACCAACCCAACTCATAGCCTCACGTCAGGGGGGCAGTCCAGTCCAAGAACCAGACCACTACACCTTAACTGCTTGTCTCATCTGAAGGGTTCAGTCCAGAACCTAAGGTCTGTTTTTTCTCAGTTATTAACTCTGAGCCGGGGCTTTTCAGGGAATGCCGGTTTGTCGCCCCCTAGAGTAGAAACTGCCATTTCAGGCGACCTGCGTTTGCTCCACCTCGTGCGGTAATTTCGCCCGGTAACCGCGCGTGCGATGAGTACATGTACCTTTTCCTGTCGCAGACTTTAGGCACAGAGGCGCAGGGCTGGGAGAACTTCGTCGGTCAACTGATTAGTGTTCCCTTGCATAACTCCTCCGGTAATGCCGCGATCCTGTTTCATACTGATGGCGAGTTCCTGCAAGGTGGAAGTAACATTGTGAGCCGCTGTGGTAATTTCCAAGGCAAAGTTGGAGGCTTCTTCTGCGCCCATCGCGGTTTGTTCATTCGCCAGCGCAACACCGGAAATAGAGGCGGCCGTTTTTTCCGAAATCGTGATCATTTCTGTCACGGCCTCGGTCACGGTCTGCTCGTTCTCGATCGTTGTGAGACGAACTGCGCTGACTTTGTTTCGCAGCGTCTCGACCACTGCACGCACCTCCTGCGCTGTGGCAGAGACTTTCTGAACTTCTGAGCGAACATTGAAGGAGGACTCGAGGATGAGGCTGAGCGCGTCTCCCGCCTCTTGACTTCGGCTTTCCCCAGCCTTCACTTCGGTATGGCTTACTTCCATGGCGGCGATGGCGGCATCGACCCCCGCCTGAACATTCCTCACCCGTATTGTGATATCCTGGGATGCACTCGCGGACCGCTCCGCGAGTTTGCGGACTTCAGTGGCGACAACGGCAAAACTACGCCCGGCTTCTCCCGCTCGTGCGGCCTCAATGGCGGCGTTCAGTGCCAGCAAGTTTGTCTGCTCCGCGATCTGCTTGATGGTTTCGACAAATGTGCCGATCTGATCCCCTTGTTCACCCAAGGCGCGAGTCGTTTCAACGGAACGTGTAACTTGATCACTAATGCGAGCCATGCTGGCAACGGTGGCATCCACAGCCTGGCGCCCCTGCTGGGCGACTTCCGCAGACTGTTCCGCCATCGACGCCAATTTCTCAGCGGACTGTGCGACGGCGGCGACTTCGCGCACAGCCTGATCCGTGCTTTGGTCCGTGAGTTCTACCGCACCCTGCTGCTGCTGACCGCTACTGCGAACACGTGCGGCCACATCCTGCAGAAGCCGTGTCGAATCGGCTGCCTCCATGGAGGATCGCGCCTGCTGCTCAATGGAGGTAAACATCCGGTCACAGCTGGCAATGATCTGTTCGGCAGCAGTTCCCATGTTTGTAACAGTCCCGCAGATTGCATCCGCAGCCTGCTCCGCATCGGCGGCAGCCGCCTGAATTCTCACCCCTGTATTCGCCGCTACCGTTTCTTGCCTAACAGCTTCTTTGGGCACCGGGAGGCTAGAACGGTCGGCAGTCCCAAACCCGGACAGGAGCCAGCGCATGACTTGCCAGGAAAGCGCCGTGACGATTACTGTGACAATGGCGAGCACCCAAATCGTCGTCCGATGCGCCAGCCAAAGGCCCAGCAGCAGCGTTATTGCCGGGAAAATACCAAAAATAGAAACCTGCCGCCGCATCGCTTTGCGGCCGCTAAAATCTATCACAGGACAAGCCCTCAATTCGCTTATGCCGCAGCATTGTATTCTTCAGCATTATATTCTTCAGCATTGTATTTTTTCTGCTCCTCACTGGATGCCCGGTGCAGATTATCCTCGGCCCGATAGGCGCGATGGATTTCCGCAACTTCATTCGTGGGCAAATGGGCGCCGTCCGACTGCCCCACGACTTTTTCAAGCGCAGCAGTACGTTTCTCAAGCGCGGCGGCGGCACGCTCGATCGCCTGCCCAATAACATCCTGCTGCTGCATGGACATCATAACATCGCGAACGCCGCGTCGCAGACCCTGGACGCGGTGCTGCGCCTGATTAACGATCTGCTCGAGGCCAGGAAGATGAGCCTGCTGCTCCACCATCGCATCCAGGGCCTGCAGGTCGTCATCCAGACGGATGAGAACGTCCAGGGTCTGATCCGCCCACTGCAGCGAAACCTCCACCGTGGCACGAAGACGTTCCACAACGGAGGCGTCCATAGAAGAATAGTCAGACATCAGCGTACAATTGGATTCCGACATAGTGAGATCGCTTATCATTCGCTCTTCCCCAACTTGGGTGATTTTCCGTTAGATTTTACGGACACGTGATCAGAGGCTGGGAATCACCTGCTTGATCGCCTTATAGAGATAATCCCAGCCGATGGGTTTGGTCATCCATCCGGTCGCTCCCGCCGCTTTCGCTTCGCTCTTCTTTTCGGGAGTCTGCTCCGTCGTCAGCACAAAGATCGGCACAAAGCGTGTTGCCGGCAATTTGCGAATCTCTTTGATGAGTGTCAGACCGTCCATCTTCGGCATGTTGAGATCCGTCACAATCACGTCAGGCTTGAAACCGCCTTTGAGTTTGATCAGAGCGTCTTCGCCGTTGGCGGCTTCCTCATAGCTCAGTTTCGAACTGATGATGCCTTCTTTCAGCAGTCTGCGAACGATGGGCGAATCGTCTACGATAAAAACAGTGGGCATGGTTTACTTTCTATAGCAGGGCGAGACCTGCGTGTCAGTCGTTACTAGGAGACCGTCGAATTTTTCGGGCAATGCAGGGCGGCATCCAGCCAGGCGCACAGAGAGGGGTCTGCGGGCCGGCCCACGCACTTCGCCTGCCCCGCGATCAGTGTCTGAAGGACGGCTGAGTGGACGTTGACACAGTCCTTCATCTGAACATTCCCACCGGGATGAGCAATCATCCATTGAAGCAGCGGTTCGGCGTCTTCGACGGTACAAACGCCCGTCAAGTTCACGCCTGTCTTGCGCACATTAATCGGCATCAGAGTAGTCCTTCCCGTTAACTGGCATCAGAGCAGTCCTTCCAGGTCGAGCATCAAGAGGATCGTTCCATCACCGAGGATCGCCGTGCTGGTCAATCCCTTCGAGCCGGACATCACACCCTCCATCGGCTTCAAGATGACCTCGACGATGTCGGCGAAATCGTCCATAAGCAGCGCGACGTTCTCCCCGCAGACATGGGCGATGAGAACGGCATATTCTTCATCTGCCGCCATTTCCGGCGCAGGCGGCAGGTTGAGCATCGTTCGCAGGCGGACGACCGGCATCGTGCGGTCACGACGCACCAGTACCTCTTTGTGCTTAATGCGAAAGATTGACTCACGGGGAACGCGGAATGTCTCGACGACGATGTCCAGAGGCACGCCGAACGATTGACCGTCTGCCTTGACGACCATCGCGCGCGTCGAGGTCATTGTCATCGGCAGGGAGAGAAGAATTTGAGTTCCCGTCCCCTTCACACTGTTCAATTGTATGCCTCCTCCGACCTGTTCCAGTGCTGAGCGCACAACATCCATGCCGACCCCGCGGCCGGAAAGGTCCGAAATCTCGTCCACGGTGGAAAAACCGGCCCGAAAGACCAACTGAACCGCATCGTGGTCACTCAGAGCCGTCAGGGCCTCCTGCTCCATCAAGCCGCGCTCCAGCGCCTTTTGTTTGACCCGTTCCGGATCTATGCCCCGCCCATCGTCGCGTATCTCGATGAGGGCCCGCCCATTGTCCTGGGAGGCCCTAATGCGGATGGTTCCCTGTGCAGGCTTCCCGGCGGCCTGACGCTCTGGAAGCGTCTCGATGCCGTGATCCAGGCTATTGCGGATGATGTGCATCAGCGGATCGCCCAGCGCTTCGACGATATTCTTGTCTACCTCGGTCTCTTCGCCTTCCAGCACAAGTTCGACGTTCTTGTTCAGCTTGCGCGCCGTATCCCGCACCAGACGCGGAAAGCGCTGAAGGGCATGTGAGATCGGAAGCATTCGGACTTGCATAATTGCGTCCTGCATCTCCTGTGTGATGCGGTTGATGACGCTGTAATGCTCTTTGATTTCGCGTGACAGATCGCGCACGCCAAAGACAACGTCCGCTCGCTCCGACAGATACGGCAGGCTGTTCTTGGCCACAGTCATCTCCGCGATTAAGTTCATCAATTGGTCAATACGCGCCTGATCAACTTTAAGAACGCGTATCCCCCCACCCTTTTGCCGGTCGGCGGTATCCTCTTCCGGCGGCGCCTTTTTGGCCAGCAGCGCCGGTGCAATGTCGCTGACATACAGGGGTTCATCGCGGCTAAGTTCCGTGATCAGACCCGAAACCAACTCGCCCAGCGGGGTGCAGTCGCCGGATTGCAGCGCGTTTTCGAGTGCCTCTTCGATAGAGGGAAGCAGGTCTGCTTCGCGCATTTGCGCCGCGCAGTTACGCAGAATCGCCGCAGTAGAGCGGAGCCGCCCCACCAGAAGTTCCGGGGCGCCGGGCGTTTGAAGGCTGACTTCGAGCTGACGCAGCAGTCGCGCCAGATCTTCCTGGTCCTCCAGCGTTAGTCCGCGTTCGATCAGCGCCGCCGCCGTCAGCCCGAACGAGAGAGGAACGCCGGCAGCCTTCGGCATCTCTGCCAGGGCCGCACTATCCAGATCTGTGATTTGCACTTGCGACAGCACATAGCGAAACAGGTCTTCCACTGTCTCTCGTGGGGCAAACGTCAGCGCCCGAAAGGCAAGCATGCAGCGGAAGGGATCGAGGCTGCTCAGATCGGGCATATCCCAGGTCGGGGAAACAAACCGCCAGCGACTCTCTTCGATCTGCTGCATCAGGAAGAATGGGTCTTCACCCCGGAAGAAACAGTCTTCTTCCGGCTGATAGGCGATGGCGATCAGCGTTTTTCCCGTCTCCGCTATCTCCCGCAGCAGGCTGCTTCGCGTCTCCAGCGGGACCTTGCCGAGCCATGTGCAGGAAGACGACACGCTTGCGGCGACGGCCTTTTCGTCCCCCAACGCTTTTTCTGAGTTGAGAAAGCCGTGCAAGCGTGCGATAAGCGGCGCGGCTTCCGCATTGGCCCCGTCCGGCAAATGCCCACTGTCTTGCAGATGGTTCAGCCAGCCGCCCACGCAGTCCGCCACCTGCAGCAGAGCGTCTACAATGTCCGCATGAAACACAAGGGTATTCTGCCGGATCCGGTCCAGCACGTCTTCCGCAGCATGGAGCAGGCGCGTGATCTCGGGCAGACCGACCAGGCCCGAATCGCCCTTGAGCGTGTGCATCGCGCGAAACGACGTATTGACGATCTCTGCGTTGTCTGGGTCTTTCTCCAGAGCCAGCAGGTTGGTGTTGGTGTCCTCAAGCAGTTCTCTGGCTTCAAGGATAAAATCGGCGAGAAGGGAACTCATGTGACCTCTCCAATAGTAAACGTCAAGTAATGGCGTAAGATGTCCGGCTGGACGGGCTTGACCAGATAGAGGTTCGCTCCAGCGGCGTAAGCCCGCGTCGCATCCTGATCTTTCGCCTCTGTGCTGGTGATGATGATCGGCACAGCCAGCACTGAGGCCTCTTGGCGCAGCGCCGTGACCATCGCATAACCGCTCATCGTGGGCATATTGATGTCCGACAGGATCAGATCGAAGGTCGAATCGAGCGCTTTTTCCATACCTTCGTATCCAGTCACAGCCTCGACTACCTGATAGCCCCATTCGGTTAGGAGCCTCCGCAGGTAGAGGCGGGTCGTATTGGAATCCTCAACGACAAGTATGCGCTTACTGAGTGTTTTCATAAGGGTCTCTGAAGTCATAGGGGCCACTGAAGTCATAGAGGTCTCTGATAGGCAGTCACGCCGGGAAAAGAGCGGTGCCGGAACTGCGACGAGATATGGCTCATGGGTTCCGTCGGAGCCAGGCAGATAAATCCGCCGGGCCTGAGCGCATCATAAAAGGCTTCGGCGGCGATGCGCCGGGACTTATTATCGAAATAGATCAGCATATTCCGCGAAAAGATGATGTCGAAATCACGGAAGCAGCGTGTCTGAGCAGCGCTCACGATGTTGACCTGCTGAAAGGCGATGGAGTCACGCAGCTCATCACTGATCTTGTAGTGCCCGCCTGGCATCAGCGTAAAATAGCGGCCCAGAATATCCTTCGGCAGGTTCTGCACCGAGCGCGGCGAAAAGATCCCGCGCTTGGCCTGCTCAATGATCTGACTGTCAATGTCCGTCCCGAAAATCTCGATCTCGTAGTTATCTACCTGTGGCCAAAATTCCAGCAGGTGAATAGCGATGGAGAATGCTTCCTCGCCAGAGGAACAGGGCGATGACCAGATTTTGATCGTTTTATTGGCTTTCTTCGTGGCGATGATCTCCGGGATTATGCGATACGTCAGGCATTCGATCTGCCCCAGGTCTCGAAAGAAATAGGTCTCATTGACGGTGAGCGCGTTGATTAATGCCTGCAGGCCCGCGCCGGAGGGCTGGAGACGGATGGTGGCAAGATAATCGCGCAGCGTCCGAGCGTGCGTCGCTTCCATCAGCGCGAGCAGGCGCTTGTCCACAAAGTAACGCTTCGAGTCCTCGAAGAACATTCCGGTGTGATGATAGAAGAATTCACGAAACGTCTCGAAGTCTTGGTCCGATAGGACGGGCGTCCCGGCGCCATTTTGAACCTGTATGCTCACTTTTCAAGTCTCTTCCCTCTGTGTTCAGGCAGGTGTAACGATCAGGCAGGATATTCGATGACTCTTGCCGCGCTGATGCGCTCTACAGTCAGCTCCACGGCAAACGCGATATAGGGCGTGCCAGCAAAGCGTTCCTTCAGGACCAGCAGCGCCGGAATCATGTCCGGCGTCCCCAGCGCGGTCAGCAGGTCTACGGCGGCCGCACAGACGTTGACCTCCTCCTCTTCCTCGATCACCTGGCGTAGCCAATACGGAACATCTGGATGCGGGAGGTCTTCCAGAATATTAATCGTGAAGATACGCACATCCGGGTCATCGTCGCGCAGCAGTGTTTCGATATGTGTCCCGATCTGGTCCGGCAGGCACTTCAGCGCCGCAATGCTGCCGTTACGCAGTTCTGCATCCTCGGAGCGCAGCAGGGTGATCAGCCCGGCTACGGCCTCCCGATCGCCGATCTCTGTGAGCGAGCTGAACAGGACAGCACGCACGGAGGACGTTTCCTCGATTTCCAGACGATGGCAGAGCGAGCTGGAAACGTCTGAGCATTCCGTCAGATCACGCGCGGCCATGCGCCGCTGGAAGTCGCTTGGAGCATTCAGCTGTGCGAGGAGACCATCCCGGTCACGAAGACCCTCTCGCTCGTCGGCCTGCCTCGGCGGCTGTTCTCGTTTAATCAGTGCCACATTTTACTCCTTGATTGGCCCCTCAGCGGAGCCACTGTATAATCTGAGTTGCGATACGATCAACATCCATCACAAGCGACGCGCCGCCGCGCTGAATGAGTTCCTTCGGCATCCCGAACACGATGCAGCTCTTTTCCGCTTCTGCGATAGTTTTGCCGCCCCGCTTGCGGATCTCCGTCATGGCTTCTGCGCCGTCGCTGCCCATGCCGGTAAGCAGCACGCCGATAATCGAAGTCGGCGGGAAGACTTCCAGGGCGCTGGACGCGAGGGCGTCTACCGAAGGGTGCCAGGTATAGCGGTTAGAGGCGGGCCGAGGCGACGCCGTAATGCCCTCCGGGCGCCGCACAAGGATCATGTCCGCATCCCCACGCGCAATATAAACCGTACCCGGCACGATGACCGTCGGACGGGAGACCTCGACGACATTCACGGCGCACATCCGATCCAGTCGTCCGGCAAAGGATCGCGTGAAGGCTGCCGGCATGTGCTGCGCCAGCACGACAGGCCAGGGTAAATCGGCAGGCAATCGCGGCAGGATCGCTTCCAGCGTCTGCGGCCCCCCCGTCGAAACCCCGATGACAACAACACCCGGCGCGGCGACGGCGGTGCGGGCCGGAGAGGGCTTGATCGCAGGCTCCCGGTCATTCTTGAGGGCCTGCGGCAAGTTATTCTTGAGGGCCTGCGGCAAGTTATTCTTGAGGGCCTGCGGCAAGACCGTCGCGCGGCGGACCCGGCTGCCAATCGCGCTCCTGACTTTGATCTCCAGCTCACAGGCCACCGTATCCAGATTCAGCGACATCGTCCCATCGGGCTTGGCGACAAAATCTACCGCGCCCAGGGCCAGCGCCTCGAAGGTCGCCAGTGCGCCTTTGGTTGTCAGTGAGGAAACCATGATCACGGGGCACGGACTCTGCAGCATGATGTGGCTCAGACAGGTCAGTCCGTCCATCTCCGGCATGTTGATATCGAGTGTGATGACATCCGGCTTGAAACTCCGCAGCTCCGTCAACGCTTCGACCCCATTGCGGGCCGCACGCACCTGGAAATCGCCTATTTTCTCAAAGAGTCCGACCAGACATTTCCGCATGAGCGCGGAGTCATCGACAATTAGTAAGCGAATCATAAGAAAGGTTCTCGTTTCCGGGCCAGGCATGGAGTTTCTCCGATGCCCGGCTGACGCTGCAGCGCGTTTGCAGTTCCACTGCCCGGTTGCAGCTCCACCGTATCAGGCGGCAAGACGGGTCAGCTGCTCCGACTCATCTGTGTCGAGCAGTTTATTGACATCGAGCAGCAGGACGATCCGCTTATCTTTCTCCAAATTGGCGACCTCGCTAATGAGACTGCCCCTGCCGTAGGAGACGCTCGGCGCCCGTTCAATGTCCGCGTGAGCGATCTTGTAGACTTCGGAGACCGAATCCACGATAAAGCCAGTGGGCGTGCCAAGCGTATTGAACACCATGATGCGCTGCCGATCTGACCGCTCGATCTCTTCCAAGCCGAAGCGCCGCCGCTGGTCTATCACCGGCAGGACCGAACCACGCAGATTAATCAAGCCTTCCACGAAGGAAGGGGCCGTCGGAATGCGTGTCAGGCTCTCCGGCACACGCACGATCTCATTGATCGCCTCGATCGGAGCGCCGTATTCTTCATGGCCCAGACGGAAGATGACGACTTGCGTTTCATCGTCGCGGTCTTCGTCTGTCTCCGCCTGAGTTTGGTATCCCTGTGAACTCTCGTCCACTTCGTTCCGCCCGCCGATCTCGATCGCTTCCCGGACGGCGTTGTGCTGCAGCAGGTGTTCGGCAGACAGGAACGACACCAATCGTTTGCCGCCATCCAGCCGCCCGATCGCC
This sequence comes from uncultured Armatimonadales bacterium, assembly GCA_964251675.1. GTDB lineage: Bacteria > Armatimonadota > Armatimonadia > Armatimonadales > Capsulimonadaceae > JANXMY01. Next base: position 23,725 of record CAXUKS010000009.1, on the reverse strand, counting down.
GTGATCTCCATCAGCGAATCGTCCTGAGACAGCACGCGCGGCAGTTCGTCAACGAGTTTTCGGTCTACGCGCAGCACCTCATTGACGGTATCGGTGACGATACCGACGGCCACATGTGTGTTGCGTATCTTCTCATCCGGCAGATGAATGACGACGATCCGGTTCTGTTCGCTCAGTGGCTGGAGGGGCAGGGCAAACAGTTGGCGCAGACTGACGAGCGGAAGCAATTTGTCGCGAAGACTGATGACGCCGAGCACATGGGACGCGGAGTTTGGCACATGCGCAATATTTTCAGGCACCTGGACGATCTCCTGAACGTGCTCGATAGGAATGGCGTATTCCTGGCTCTCCACCGTGAAGCTGACGAAGTGCAGCGTGTCGGTATCTTCCAGCTCTTCCGTGCTTTCGACGGATGACTCTGCCGCCAGATTTCGTGTGCTCTGGTCCGCGTGTTCCACCTGGAAATGCGCCTCCATCAATTGTGCAAAGTTCACGATCATAACCATTTTGCCGCTGGCATTTTTGATGATGCCAGTCAGGTACTCAGTATTGACGGTCGCTTTGATTCCTTCAACCCCCTCGATCTGGCTGGTTTCCACGCTGATGACGCTGGAAACCTGGTCCACAATGAACCCAAGCAGCGATTCGTGCTGGATCACCAGAACCCGTGTGGCGTCATCGTGTTCGCCGTCCGGGAAGCCGAAGATCCGCCGCAGGGAGATGATCGGCAGCATCTTGCCGCGCAGGTTTGATAATCCCTGCAGATTATAGGAACTCAGCGGGATCCGGGTCACTTCGGGCAAGCGGATGATTTCCTGTACCTCGACGATGGGAAGTCCAAAGACCTCATCCCCTACCTGGAACGTGACGAATTGCTGCGTGTTATCTTCTTCGGCGTCTGCCTCTGCCGGCAACCCCATCATCGGATCGCCACCTTCCGCGACAATGCTTTGTGCCTCTATGCCTTCGGCGTCTACTGTTTTCGACATCCTCTCGTCTCTCAAAGGCTCCGGCACCCCTTCACGACGCGACTGACTTCGGCGGCGTCCTTCCGGTTTTTGCTGTTCGTTCTGTGACAATTCCATTGATTTCCCTTTTGGTCCACCGTACCGCCTCCCTGCCGAGAAGAAGCCAATGCGGCACTGACTCTTTCCGGCGAATGGGGGCAAAATGCGCTTGCGAGAGTGCAAACAGTCCGTTAACTGCTTTGCAGTTCATCGGCAAGGGAAGAAATCTCCTCAATCGCCGCGCTCATGGTATCGGCGACCTGCAGCTGCTGCCGCCCGGCTTCAGTCGCCTGGGCCGCCGCCTGATCTGCCTGGGTCGCGGCAGCCGCGATCTGCTCCACGCCGATCTTGATGTCGCCGAGCGCCTGACTCACGAGTGCTGACGCGCCCACGATCTCTTTACTGCCTTTCAGCACCTCGACAATGTCAGTCTCGACAAGTTCCAGATTAATAGTGATGCTTTTAGTCTTTTCGACTTCGGAGGCGCCCGTCGCGGCGATCTCTTCCAGGTCGCGGCGGACAATGCTGATCTGATCCTGCACCGCCTTGACCATATCCTTGATTCGGTCGGCATTCTCTGCGGATTCCTGGGCGAGATTGCGGATGTCGGTCGCAACGACTACAAAGCCTTTTCCGAATTCGCCAGCACGGGCTGCTTCGATGGCGCCGTTGACGGCCAGCATGTTGGTCTGGATGGAGACGGTGGCGATCGTGTCCACAATTTTATCAATGCGGCGACTGACGGTCTCCAGACTATTGATCTGATCACGGCTCTTAATGTTATCGTCCAGTGAGGAAGAGACGCCGTGGATCAGAGCTTCGGCTCTGGCCCGTGAGTCCGTGAGGATCTTGGTGAGCGCTTCCCCTTTCTCCAGAGAGGCGTTTCCATTCTCTTCTGCAACCTTGGCTGCCTTCTCGATCTGGGCGCTGGCTGCCGCCGACTGCTGCGCCGCAGCGCCCTGCTGCTGGGCGCCCTGGCTGATCTGTTCCAGTGCCGTCAGAATCTGTGTGGCTGCGGTGTTGATCTCCTGAGTAGAACTGGCCAGTTCTTCGGCAGCGGAGGCCACTTCCTCGGCGCTCTTGGCGATGTTGGTGCTGTTCTTGAGATCTTCCGCGATGCCAGCCAGATCCTGCGCAGCGCGCTCCGCCAGACCGAGAGCGGCTGTCTGCTGCCTGACCATTTGCACCGTCTCTTCGCTGCCGGAGGCTTGCTCTTCAGCGGCGGCCGCGATGATTTCAGCGCCCTTCTCGGCTTCCTGGCAGGCGATGTTGGCTTCCCGCGCCATGCGCTGGATCTCCTGCGCGCCTTCGAACATCAGGATCATGTCCGCTCGGGACTGCTCCAGCTGTTCGGTGATGACAGTGCCCTTTTCTACTTCGCTCTTGGCCGTTTCGCTGGTGCGGTTGATCGCTTCAGCAATGGTCTTGACATCGCTTTGGATCTGGCGGACCAATTCCTGGATAGACTGGGCGCTCCGCTCGGAAGTTTCGGCCAGGGTGCGGACTTCATCGGCGACGACCGCAAAGCCTTTCCCGTGCTTTCCGGCACGGGCCGCTTCGATTGCGGCGTTCAGGGCCAGCAGGTTCGTCTGATCGGCGATGCGTCCTACTGCTTTTACGATGTCTCCGATGTTGGCCGCCTGCTGGTCCAGTTCCGTCATCATGGTGACGGAAGCGGCCTGCCGGTCGGCGGCAACGCCCACAGCCTTGATAGTGTTGTCAACTTCGCTGGCAAGCGTCTGCATCAGCGTTTGAAGGGCCTGGGTTTTCTGGAGGGAGATCTCGGCATTCTTCTCTGTGCGAGCCAGGGACTCGCCAACGAGAGTGGTTGCGGCCTGAGACTCCGCAGACGCGCTGGAGGCTTCCTGTGCGCCTGCCGCAATCTGGTCCATCGTCCGCTGCAATTCTTCCGCCGCAGTGGACGCTTCCGCGATGCTGCTTGCCAGCTCATTGGTAGCCGACGCCACGCGCTCGGACGCCTGCTGCTTCTTGGCAAGCGTGCGGGCTTTGCGTCGCTGGACTTCCGCATCGCGGCTGCTGATCACATCGCCGCCCGACTCGAGGCGCAGAACGGGGCGGGGTTCGGCTGCTGAGGGTGTATTGACTATCGTTGCTCGCTTGGCAAGAGCCATTTTTGGTATCTCCTAGGTTCCTGTATGGCGTCTCTCGGATCGCCGGCCGAATGAAAACTTGTCATAGTCGAAAACACGGCCGCCAATATGAATGATGAAAACTCTTCTCTTACCATTCATATTAGCGGTGCTCTCAGATATGAGACATCCAGCACTACCCGTATCATTGGCAGGCAGACTGTCTGGCCAAATACGTAGAGGTACGCGATTTCTCTGATATCAACCTATCGATTAAGGCGAATGGCAAAGCGAAGGTTCGGCACTAGCGAAACGCTGAAGGCTCGGTGATTCAGCGATCCTATCAAACTATAACATGCTGTGTGTGGGTAAAGCTTAAAGACAACCGAAGTCGGGGCCATGTTGGACGCCGCGCAGTCCGGCAGAGCGTGAGCGCTCGACGTTACCCCATAATGCGGTGGCTGTCGACGGGCTGCATGTTCTGATTTCGCCACGCCGCCGGACTGCTTTTCCGGAGAGCTGGTAGACGTGCATACCCAGCTCCTCGCCACCGATTCGCCGATCAGGCAGACAGATCCGCTGCGACAGAATAAGTAAATTACTGCTGGTGAAGCCGAGCATGATACTCTGTAACCGGAGGTCCTCATGTGCCTGAAGCCGCAATTACTACCGCCCATTCCCGACGACACACGCGCCGTCGCCGAGCAGATCTACCCGCTCAATTATCCGCTGAGGCGTCTGGGCGAAGACTACGCAGATGTTCTCTGCGATGAAGATTTTGCGGACATCTACTCCCCCGCCGGGCAACCGGCCCTTTCGCTGGCACTTCTCGCACTGGTCACCGTGTTGCAAGCGACCGAACATTGCTCGGACCGCATCGCTGCCGAGATGGTTCGCTCTCGCGTCGGTTGGAAATACGCACTGCATCTGCCCCTGAATTATCCCGGTTTCGATGCCAGCGTCCTGTGCGAGTTCCGCCAGCGGCTTGTCTCCCATCACGCGGAGCGGCGTGTTTTTGACGCGTTCCTTCGCCGGCTGAAGGAGCGTGGTTTCCTGAAAAGACGGGCAGTGCAGCGCACCGACAGCTTGGCGATCATTGCTGCCGTCCGGGAGCTGGATTTGCTGGAGCTTGTCATGGAAACGCTGCGGCTTGCTCTTGAAGCCATTACCCAGCACGATCCAGTTTGGCAGAAAGCACATATCCCGAACGACTGGCTCCAAAATTATGGGCCGTGGACACAAACCGAGCGCTTGATCCGCGAAAGTGGCCTGCGGGCCTCGACAGAGGCCCGGCGCTTACTTTCGCGTGCCGGGCAGGAGGGTTTTGCCCTGCTGGATGCTTTGGACTCGGAAGAGGCAGCGCAGCATCGTGGCCTTGCCGCCGTCGAAGTTCTGCAGACCGTCTGGACCCAGCAGTACCAGCGTTCAGACCCGCATCCAGTGCCGACCCCTACCACTTCGTCAGCTGAAGCGGACAAGGATGCTGAAAAGGATGCTGAAGCAGATACTAAAACTAAAGCGGACGTGAAGATTAGATCGAGCGTGCAAACGCGGCCAGCCCCGGCACTGGTTGACGGCCAACGTGGGCGCGTGACCATCACTCCGCACGATCCACAGGCCCGATGGGCCACAAAACAAGACCACGCCTGGGGCGGCTACAAGCTGCATTTGACGGGGACCGCCACGAAAGATGCGCCGCTCTTAATTACAGATCTGGACATCGTTGCGGCGGCTGTGCATAACTCGCAGGCGGTGGCTTCCATTCAGCAGCGGCTGCAAGCGTGCAAGTTGCTGCCGGACACGCATCTGGCAGACGCTGGCTACGTCGATGGTCTCACCATCCAAAGCAGCTTAGGCTTCGGGGTAAATTTACTGAGACCGATTTCCGCAAACACTGTAAGGACACCTTGCAAAGACACGACCTTCCCCTCGGAAGCGTTCACCGTCGATGTGGAAAACTAGCAGGCGACCTGCCCTGGCGGACATTCTGCGCGGCTCTGGTGCCTGTGCCAGCATTCGAGCCGCCTCTAGCTGCCCCTGAAGGCGACGTGATCGAGTTCGATGAGCTGTGCCTGCGCCAAACGCCGTCCCTGTGGCTATGGGTTGGCATCTCGCGCAAGAGCCGCCAGGTACTCAGTTTTGTGCTGGGCGAGCGCACCGACGAGGCATTTGGGCAGGCATGGGCAAAAGTGCCGCCTGACTACCAGAGCAGGCCAGTTTTCACCGACTATTGGGGCGCTTACGCTCGCCTGTTGCCCAAGATCAGCACCATCCCTGCGACAAGGGAAGTGGCTTGACCAGCATTGTGCAGAGCCTCAATACCAAATGGCAACAGCGCCAGTCGGGGCTGGTGCGCCGCGCCTGCGGTGTCCATCCGAAACGAGCAGCAGACCGAAACGAACAGCAGATTTGTCAGAACGCTTTTCTCTGTTGGTGGCCGAACACAACCGACAGAGTGGGCTGCTCTGGAAGCGCCGCCAGAACAGGGACACGACAACAACGCTGGCAAATCTATAGCCGGAAGAAGATGCTTGGGCAGATGCTTTTTGACGAACGCTAACCCGAGGGCGCTCTGTTTCATTTTTGACTTCTCCAAAGTCGTGACTTGAACGTGCTATAATCCAGATTTCTTCGCTCGTCAAGAGACACTTTTGTCTGTGCCAAACTCTGTCAAATGGGGGGATGCTACGCAGAAATCTTCGGCGAGAAGTTCTCATAGTCAGGGGAGGGCGGACTCTGTCAGCGGGTGCGATACGGAGGCAAAAGGGAAGCGGCCCGGTGTGGGGAACACCGGGCGGAGGTGGGAATACGGGGGTTAGAGCGGGGCGGCGGTCCAGGTGCAGAAACCGGCGCGGACTTGGCAGATGAGCTGGAGCGGTTGAACTGAATAGTCTATGAGCGTCGAGCTTGCAATTGCGGATGCACCGGGGAAGACGCCGGGTAAGAAGTAGATGTCGGCGCTGCCGGGCTGGCAGATGACGCGGTCTATGAGCCGGGCGATGAGGTCGCGTTTGTCGGGGCATGGGATGGCTTTGAAGGCGAGGATGCGGGCGGGGTCGGCGAAGGCGGTTTGAGCCAAATTGGTGTCGCGGGCAGGGGCAGAGAGTTTGGAGGACTGTGTTCGTCAGCCTTCTGCCCCTGCTTTTTTGTCGGGATTCTGGCCGATCTTGCGGCTGATTACGCCGCGCTGGTTTTCCAGGTCCTTGCGGCGGGCGGCGAAGACGGCGGCGTAGGCGGCGGGGCTGGCTCCGGCCTGGATGCCTGCGATCTGGGCCTGAACGGGCCAGCAGCAGAACAAACGCCTGGGACAGCCAGAACCACCTGATAAGCTGCACGAAGGCGGGCGCGACCAGCGCCGACACCTGTGACGGCTAAGGGAGCCGGGAGGGTTGTTGGGCGCGGCGTATATTCTCCTCCTCGGCAGCGCTATCGCGAACAAGGGATCGCTCCCGGCGGGCCAGCTTGTAGTCGGGATCGTTCGGGTCAATCGCTTTGGCGGGATCAAAAATGCGCGGGTCCACGCCAACTGCAGTATAAGGCCGAAAATCCGGCGTCTGAGTGAAGCAGTCCGAAAAGTCGCTGGCGAGCGCATCGAACATATTTAGCGGTGGCAGTCCCAAAATCTCGTAGAGCGTGCGGTGCATGCTGAGGATAGTAGTGTGCCGGTGCGAGACATAGCGGCGCTTGGCCCAGGGGCTGATAATTAGCTGCACGCTGCGCTGGGCATCGATATGGTCGTCCTCGCCCCCGGCATCGTCTTCGGTGACGAAGATCGCCATATGTTTCCAATAGGGCGTGTGCGACAGGAACTCGATGGTGCGGCCGAGGGCCAGATCGTTGTCGGCCATCCAGGACGCCACGTAAGGGTAGCCTTTGGCCGGCTTCGGCTCGGCCCCGTGGTCGTTGCAATAGGTAAGATTGATAAAATTCGGCATCGGTTGGCCCGATTTCAGATACATTCGGGTGAATTCCTGCCTGAACCATTTGGCCCGGTACTGGTCTGGGATGTTCATATTGAAGATCGGAAAATCGCGCGATGTATTGTCGTATAGAACTTTGGACATCGGGATATTGACGACCTCGCGTGCCCCGGTCCTGCCCTCGTTTTCGTCTTCACCTACCCCAGCAAACTCAAATCCCTCCCCGTAGTTGCGGAACTTTTTGCCGTGCCGTGCCAGATGCTCCCACATCGAGCCGGCTTCGGGATAATCCTCCGGGGCAAGCGAGCCGTTGGAGCCAAACGACGCTCGCCGGCCCGGTGCCGTGCTGCCGATGCGGAAGTCCCAGCCGAGCGTATAGGTCATCTGGCAGAAGTTGTTCGGCTGGACGCCGACCAGCCAGCGGTGTCCGACTCCCGAGGCTTCGGGCTGCATATAAAAATTATCGCTGACCGTGAACTGCGCTGCCAGTGCATTGTGGTTTGTCATCACTGCAGTTTCTGTCAGAGTCGGCTGGCCTTGGGCGGCGATTGTCTGATGCGATCCCCACCGGCGCAGGCTCGGATCGGATTCCGCACCGGGCAGAGGGTCAAAAATCGCATCATACGTATGATTTTCTTTGGTAATGAAAACGACGTATTTAATCTGCGCGGAGGCGTATCCCGGCACGGTCGGCACGACCGGGGAGGCCATTTGGGGGCGGTCAGCACGGCGATCCACCAGCCCGTTGTTGGCCAGCACCTGGGCTGTCATCCCCGCCAGCGCGGCCTCTGTGGGCACCGGCAGGGCAGTGAGGGCGCCCTTCATGCCCAAAAAAGGACTGCGGGTGACACTGTCTGGGACGGCAGCGCCGCCTTTTGGTCCATTGCCGAAGCCGCGAAAGCAGATCACACCGAGGGTCCGCCCGTCCGGCGATACGGCGACCCGGTACGGATACCAGGCCGTCGGTACCTGCCCGCGCAGCCGCCCCGTTTGCGTGTCCAGCACGCCGACCGCATTGAGACCGAGTTCGCAGACATACAGCCGCGTCCCATCGGGTGAAACGGCCAGCCCGGTCGGGCTGACGCCGCGCAGGCGGGCGACCAGGGGCGAGGGGCGGAGGCGGGTCCGCCAGATGAGTTTGCCACTGGCCACGCTGACACGCTCGATCATGTCGTTGTTGCCGTCGCAGACATACAAGGCGTCGCCTCGGACCGCCAGAAAGTTCGGCGCACTGCCCCCGACTGCTGGCCCGGCCTCGGTTACCCCGCCGAGGGGGATACCCGTTTTGGCCCGGCTGACGACTCGCGGCGCGGCCGGGTTGGTGACATTCACCCCCCAGACGGAGAACGCTTCCGGCGTATCGGCTCGGCCGAGGCCGGGGACCCGCCGGCCTTCAAATTGGGTTCCTTCTATCGCTTCCTGGCTGGGAACGGCAAACGGCGGAAAGCTGAGTCCGCGTTTGTCAAACCCACTGCCGGGTGTCGGTGGCGGGACGGCGCGGTATTCGAACAGGCCGATGTTGGCGACAAAGACCCGTTTGCCAGCGACCGCCAGGGCATAGGGGTAGCGGCCGACGTCCACGGACCCGACAACGGCGGCCTGGGCGGTGTCGATCACGGCAACCCGGAAGTTGGTGACATCGGCGCAGTAGACATACCGCCCATCGGCACTGGCCTTTAGGTCCAGGGCATCGCTGTCGGCGTAGGCCCGCCCGCCGACTGTGGTGTTGAGCCGAATCCGCCCCGTCACCGTGTGCGATGCCGTCTCCACGACATAGACTTCGCCGCTGTCGCCGCTGCTCCAGTAGAGCGTTCTGCCGTCCGGCGCAAAGGCCGCCCCGCCGCCACTAGCCTCGCGCCTACCGCCGCCGGTCGGCGGCAGAACCGGCACGACCTGCGGGGTGGTTGTGTTCCAGCCGGTGATAATCTGGCCGATCCCTTCGCTGGCGACAAACGCCGTTTGGCCGTCCGCCGTCAGCGTCAGGCTGTTCGGCCACGGTGCCAGAGGCAGCGAGTGACCTGCAGGCCGCAGCAGCCGTCCGTCCGGCAGAATCGTAGTCCCATCCGGATCGAACCGGGCGTACCGGTCCCCCGCAGGTGCGTGCAGATACGGCGGCGAAACTGGCGCGGCGGCGGCGGCGAGGCATAGTAAAAACGCGGCACCTCCCGCAGCAAAAGGCCCCCATCTCAGCGATACTTTCGGCATACACTTTTCCTTAACTGCGGCATTATTTTGAAGGGCACTATTTCGGAGGACGGTGCCCTGGGGTCCCGAGTCGGTCGGAGCCAGCCGAGGCTGGGGACGCAGTGGAAGCTGGGGGCTGCGTGTCGGCACTCTGGCAGCCAGCGCAAGCCAGGGCCGCGAGGGCTACACTCAGGACAAACACGGCTGGAAATGAAAAACGCGGCATATGGCCTCCTGAAAGCTGAAAATGCAGACTGCCGAGAGCGGCCTTGATCTCGGCACTGCGGCGTCAATGGCTACAGCGGCTTGCAGCCGCCGGGGTTGTTGGAACCGTCATAATCGTAGCGGTACATGCATGGGTCCGCCAGCACCTGGGTGGTCGGCGTTCCGGTGCCGTAAGGGTCGTAAGCGGCACCGATGAAGCGGTACCACTTCACATGGCCGTCAATAAAAGAGAAGTTATTTCCGTCCGTGTGGCGTTTGACATCCTTGCCGTCATTGGAGCCAGAAGCCCCCTGGTAGTCATGGCCCATTGTCTGCCGAGGGGTGTCCCCACTGTCGCCATACAGGATGCACAATGAAGGCGCGATAAACTCGGAGAGCGCTCGGCCATGCATCTTTTGCTCGCCCAAGACCGCGTCCGGGCCGGTAATACAGCCGTCGCCCTGGTTCCAGAGGCTGTGCGGGCTTGCGGTGGGGCTGCTGTTAGAGCCGTACCCGGAAGACCAGTTGTAGCCGTAGCCCATATAAACATGCTTGCCAATGGGGTCATTGACCGAGTCGTTTAAATCCGCAGCACTCAGTGGCTCGTTGCGGTCCGGGCAGTAAAACACGCCCCAGCTCTTGATATATGGCTGTGTGACCAGGACGGCGTCCCCCGCCACGCCGTACCCGACTTCGCTCGGCAGAGTTTCATCTGCGTCCTGAATATACTGGATGGCGGCCAGGGAGATCTGCTTGAGATTGGACTGGCAGGAACTGCGGCGGGCGTTTTCGCGCACCTTCTGGAACACGGGGAACAAAATCGCCGCGAGAATGGCGATAATGGCGATGACGACGAGAAGCTCAATCAGCGTAAAGGCCTGGGTGAAGCCGCGCCCGGTGCGGACGAGGGAGTGTGTAGGCTTGACCATGAATAAGTTCCTTCGACGCAAGCACAAATTTGATGAGGTGGCATCGCCTGCGGTAATGGTTAGTATGGGCGGCTTGTGTGAAGGGAAGGTTAACATAGGATTAAATTTTTATTAAATGTGAGGCTAAATGTTCGGCGTTCGGGCCAGCCTCGCGGCGCGGGTGCAGCTGGTGAGGCAAAGGGTAGCGGGAAACGCAAAGGGGGAAGTTGACGGGCGGGATTTGGGCGTGGAGATGTGGCGATGGGAGGCGTGGGCTTGAGAACCCGCCCGGCGGACAGGTTTCTGTCGGTGGGGCGAGTTCTTTTTGTGGGGGGAGCGCGACAGGATTAGAGGGGTCTGAACTAAAGGGGGCTGAAGGTGGCGGCGAAGTTCTTGGGGCTTTGGCCCATTGCGCCGGTGCTTGCGGCGCGGCCCTTGGAGTTCCCAAACACATTGCTGCCTTGATCCTGGTCGGCATTGGGTGCGTTGTTGGCAAAGCCGGGGGAAACAAACTGGTTTATTTTTGTCCCAGCCGGGCGGCGAGGGTGCAGACGGTGAGACATATTACGGTGGAGAGGAGGGCGAAGGTGGTGGCAGTGCGTGTGTCGCCTTCAGACAGGGCGGCGTAGACGGCCAGCGGCAGGGTTTGGGGGCCGGAGGATACGCCGCCGCTACAGGAGTGGGTGCTGTTAGAGGCACAACTTCGGCGGTAGCCCCCGGCCAAAAGAGGGTCAGGGTTGGGGGCGCAGGACTTCGAGGGCCGAGGGGTGCTTCTCCAGCACGCGCAGCAGGTTGGAAATGGCCTGGGAGGTCAGCACTTCCGCGCTTTCGTACTTCTGGAAGGCGTTACGGCCACCGCCGAGGAGCAGCCCGGCTTCCTTCTGCGTTAGGCAGAGCTTCTTGCGGACCCGGCGCACCTCGCTGGGGGCAAGCAGACCCTCCACCTGAGCTTTGAGCTTGTGCATCTCGCGGCTGCCGACTTCCATCTCCTTGAACGACAGCAGGCCCTCCCCGCAGGCTTGGCACCAGAGGCCCGGCTGCTCGTAGGGCGCGGAGACCAGTCCGCCGTATTCGACGGTTTGTGTTCGCATCCCCTGCACCATGTCACTGCTGCCGCATTCCGGGCAGGACGGGCAGGACGGGGAGGGCGTCTGGGTGGATTGTGTCTTGTTCATGGGTTTATTTCTCGTATTCACTTTTCTTTGAACGAGAGCAGTTGAAACTCGGTAATGACATCGGCCCGAAACTTGATGTAGATCACCAGCCCGGCGTAGGGGACATGGTAGACATCCTGCCAGACCGTGCTGTTTCCCAGAGACGGCATCGACTTGTAGAAATGCTCGTTTTGCATAGCGGCTAGCGTCGCCAGCACCTCGTCCGGCCCAAAGCCCAGCGCGAACGCGGTTCGGGCGGCAGAGAACGTGAGGCACTGGGCCAGATCCTGCTTGGAGGAGACCGCCGCCTTGAAGGAAGTCAGGGCGTAGGTCGGTGTCTATTTCTCATTCACTCTTGATTATAACACCATTATGGTGTTTTGTCAAGCTTCTCTAATAGTGGGCTACCGAAAGGCTCCTGTCTCTTTTTGTTGCGTTCGTCCATTCCAAACCTCTACTTCTGCCCCAGCCTCGCGGCGAGGGTGCAGACGGTGAGGCAGAGGGCGGCGGAGACGGCGGCGAGGACGCCAGCGGTGTGGGTGTCGCCTTCGGACAGGGCGGCGTAGACGGCCAGCGGCAGGGTGCGGGTGATGCCGGGGGTGTCCCCGGCAACCATCAGGGTCGCGCCGAAGTCGCCGAGGGCGCGGGCGAAGGCGAGGGTGAGGCCCGCGATCAGGCCGGGGCGGGCCAGGGGCAGGAGGATGTAGCGGCACAGGGGGAGGAAGCCTGCGCCGTCGAGACGGGCTGCGCCGATGACTTCGGGGCTGATCGCGGCGAGCGACACGCGGGCCTGGGTGATAAAGAGAGGCAGGGACACAAGGCAGGCGGCGACGGCGGCGCCCTGCCAGGTGAAGACCAGCGGGTGATGGATGCGATCCAGCCACTCTCCCAGCGGCCCGCGCCGCCCCAGCACGACCAGCAGCAGATAGCCCAGCACGGTGGGCGGCAGGACCAGCGGGAGCAGGACGAGGCCGTCGAGAAAGCCCCGGCCCGCCAGCCGGGTCCGGGCCAGCGCGTAGGCCAGCGGCAAGCCCAGCACCACACTGCCCGCCGTGGCCCAGGAGGCGACTTTCAGCGAAAGCCAGAGGGGGGACCAGTCCACCCGGCTACCGCTTCTTCGGCAGCGCGTAGCCGTACCGCTTCCAGATTTTCGCGGCGTCTTTGCCGGTTATAAAGCGAATAAAATCCAGCGCCTGCGTGGTCTGCGTCGTCGTCCGCACCAATCCCAAACTCTGCGTGATCGGGTCGTGCAGCTTGTCCGGGACAATGAAGTATGGGTCAGTTTTGTCCTGAATGACCAGCGACAGGGCGGTCAGCGCGACATCGGCGTTGCCGCTCTGGGCAAATTGCAGTGCCTCTCCGATGTTGCCTGCCTGCACCAGCCGGGGCGTCACCGAGGCCGTCAGCCCGGCGCGGGCGAAGGCCTGCTCGGCGGCGAGTCCATAGGGGGCCGTTTTGGGGTTGGCATAGGCAATATAGGCATAGGCGGGGGAGGCCAGATCGGCCAGCGTGGCCGGATGGCGGGCGGCATCGCGCCGGGACCAGACGACCAATTGCCCGATGGCGTAGGGCTGAACTGTGCTGGCGATCACCAGCCTGTCGCTTGCCAGCTTCTGCACGGTCTCGGTGTCCGCCCCGACAAAGACATCGATGGGCGCTCCGTTTTCCACCTGCAAGGCCAGCACTTTGGTGGCTCCGTAGGTGGGCGTGACCGTGATGCCGGTCTTCTTGGTGAACGCCGGGAGCAGCGCCTCGGTGAACACCTGCTGCAAGTTCGCCGCCGCCGCGACCCGCAGGGGAGCCGCCGCGTGCCCCGGCAGGGCCAGCAGTGTCAGCAGCAGGACAAGAAGCCAGGGGGCCAGGGGGCCACGGATGGAAGCCCACGGATTAGAAATCCGTGGCTGAGGAGCCTTCGGCTGAATGTCCCTGCGGGACAGAAGATGGGTTCGGCCAACAGCATTTGCGTCCCGCAGGGACGTTCGGCGTCCGCGCCTCTCAGCCACGGGTTTCAACCCGTGGTACTTCAATCCGTGAGCTTTGTTCAGTTGACTATCGCGCAAGAAGAACCTCCGTTGACTTGATCAATGCCGTGGCTGTGACCCCCGGCGCAAGGCCGAGCCGCTGGGCGGACGACCGGGTGATGACCGACACAATTTCGTGCCCATTCCCTAAATCCAGCGTTACTTCACACAAAACGCCGTCGCCGGTAATTTCTTTGACCACTCCCGTGAGCGCATTCCGGGCGCTGATTTGCATCGGCCCCCCGGCCCCCAATTCTGGGGGAGTCGGAGCGGCCTGCGCGGGGGCGTCTGGGGTCAGTGCGGCGCGGACGGCGGCGACGGCGGCCTCATCATAGAGCCGCCAGCCGCGCCAGTCCCGTTCGGGAACGGGGATGCGTCCCGACTTCTCCCAGACGGCCAGCGTTTTCGTCGTGATGTGGAGCATCTGCGCGACCTGAGCGCGGGTGAGCTTGACGGAAGAAGGAGCAGAAGTGGTAATAGGCAAGATGGGTAAGTTATACCCAAAGGGGACAGGAAATACAACCCCTCCCGCTTCCTCCCCTAATAGGAGAGGGAGCGAGGAACGAGCGGGAGGGGTCTTCAGTGCTTGAAGGTCCAGAAGCGGTTGGCGAAGAAGTTCCAAAAGACGACGATGCCGGTAGCAATTAGCAGTGCCCCATTGAAGAGCAGGGGGCCGTACTCGTGTTTGCCTGTGTTCGTTATCATCGCGGAGACGATGCGCCCAAACTCAGCGGGATCGCCGAATAGACCTGCGCCGTAGCTTTTGAAGTGCGCGACGATCAGCACAACAATAGATGTATTCAGGAGCCAGCCGACGATGTTGACGAGCAGATATTGAACAGATTGCGTGTGAGCGGGCTTGCCGCGAGCTGCGTGGAAAGTCCAGCGGCGGTTCCAAAAGAAGCCGTTTAGAACAGAGAGAAAAAAGGCCAGAGTCAGTGCCGGAACCAGAGGCCAGCCGAATTGGTAGTGGAATAGGTTAGACAAGCCGAAGTTTATCAGCGAACTGCTGATACCGACGATGCCGAACTTGACAAGCTGCCGCACGCCCGGCTTCTGAGCGAGCCGGGCCAATGGAGCGGTTTTGGGTGGTGGGGGAGGTGCGATCATAATTTGGGGGATTGTACCCCAATTTGCGGGAAACCCGATAACCTAACCCCCCGGCCCCCTTCCCTAAGAAGGAAGGGGCGGCAGAAGTTAGGAACCGGAAAAGATGGATGGGCGTGGTTCCCCGCCCGTTTTTAGTCCAGTTTTGCCCTAATCTGCCTCGTCCTTCCTTCTTAGGAAAGGGGGCCGGGGGGTTAGGTCTCCGGGGGGCCTTCCAAGTTTCCTAAACTGCCACGACCTCTTTGATAATTGGCTGGGAGGCCGGGCCGGAGAGGGGCAGGGCGGAGGCGCGGCCGACGCTGTGGTACTCGAAGCCGAGGCGGCGCAGGCGGTCCGGGTCGTAGAGATTGCGGCCATCCAGGATCAGCGGGCGGGCCATCAGCGCCGACAGGCGCTCGAAGTTCAGGTTCTTGAACTCGTTCCACTCGGTCACAATCACCAGCGCATCGGCGCCGGTAGCGACTTCGTAGGCATTCGCGCCGTAGGTGATCTGCGGATACACTTCTTTGGTGTTTTCAATGGCAATCGGGTCGTAGGCTTTGACGGTCGCGCCGGAGGCCAGCAGGTCGGCGATCACGTCCAGCGACTTGGCTTCGCGCATGTCGTCGGTGTTGGCCTTGAAGGCCAATCCCAGAATGCCGACAGTTTTGCCCTTCAGGTCGTCGCCGCCCAGCGCATCGTGGATTTTCTGGATGAAGCGTTTGGGCTGAAGCTCATTGGTTTCAATAGTCGCGGCCAGCAGAGGGAAGTCGCAGCCGAACGCCTGCGACGTATGCAGCAGCGAGCGGGTGTCTTTGGGGAAGCACGAGCCGCCGTAGCCGAGGCCCGCGTTCAGGAATGCCTGCCCGATGCGGGCGTCGAGGCCCATGCCTTTGACGACCTGCGTCACATCCGCCCCGGCGGCTTCGCAGACATTGGCGATGGCGTTGGCAAACGAGATTTTGGTGGCGAGGAACGCATTGGACGCATACTTGATCATCTCGGCGCTTGCCACGTCGGTGACGATCATCGGTCGCTCCAGCGGGGCGTACAGCTCCAGCAGGCGCATGGCGACGATCTTGGACGGGGCGCCGATGACGATGCGGTCGGGGACCAGCGTGTCGGTGATGGCCGAGCCTTCGCGCAGGAACTCGGGGTTCGAGACCACGTCAAAATCCACGGCGCGGCGCTTGTTGGTTTCAATCACGTTGCGGACAAAGTCGCCGGTGCCGACGGGGACGGTGCTTTTGTTGACGATGACTTTGTAGCGGTTCAGAGCGCGGGCAACGCCTTTGGCGGCGTCTTCAATGAAAGACAGGTTGGTGGAGCCGTCCTCTTTGGGCGGCGTGCCGACGGCGATAAAGACGATTTCGGCCTTCTGCACGGCGGTGTCTAAATCCGTGGTGAACGACAGCCGGCCATCGCCGACATTGCGGGCGACCATTTCTTCCAGACCCGGCTCGTAGATGGGCATGATGCCCGCGTTCAGGCCGTCAATCTTGGCCTGCAGCTTGTCCACGCAGACGACATCGTTTCCCATGTCCGCGAAGACAACGCCCGTCACGAGGCCGACATATCCTGTACCGATAACGCAAATGTTCATAAAAGAGAAGCTCCCTAAAAGTGTTTCTATGTTAGGTTCTGTATCAGAGACTACTTTGATACCAATGCAAAGTTCGTGCCAACCCGGTGTCGAGGCTCACGGCAGGTGTGAATTGCAGCAGTCCGGCAGCGGCGGAAATGTCGGCGCGGGAGTGCTTGATGTCCCCGGCGCGAGAGGGCTGGTAGTCGATTTTGATGGGGTGGCCCAGTATCTTCTCCAGTTTTTCCACAATTTGTTTCAGCGAGGCGCTCTGACCGCTGCCGATATTAAACGACTTGCCGCCAACGCCTCGCGTGGCCTGCACGGCTCTGAGATTTGCCTCCACAATATCTTCCACAAAGACAAAATCGCGGGACTGCTCGCCGTCGCCAAAGATCGTCGGGCTGCCATTCTGGGCCACGGCGGTCAGAAACTTGGGGATGACGGCGGCATAGGCTCCGTTCGGGTCCTGCCCCGGCCCGTAGACATTGAAGTACCGCAGCGAGACGGTTTGCAGGCCGTGCAGCCGGAAGAAGTTCCGGCAAAAATACTCGCCCGATAATTTCGACGATGCATACGGCGAAAGCGGGTCGGTCTGCGAGGCTTCGTGCTTGGACGAGCCAGGCGTGTCGCCATAGACCGCGCACGACGACGCAAACACGAACCGCTGCACTGTGCCGGCCTTGTGCGCGGCGTCCAGCAGATTGACCGTGCCTTCCACATTGATTTCGACGCACTCCGCAGGGGCATCGATGGAGCGCGGCACGGAGGCTTCGGCGGCATGGTGCAGCACAAAGTCTGCTCCCGCCAGAGCCTTGCGGCAAGTGTCGGCGTCCCGAATGTCACCCTCCAGAAACTGCACATGGGGCAGGTCCGTCAGTTCTGCCACCCGTGCCCGCGAGGCACTGCTGGTCAGGCTGTCCAGAATCCGCACGTCGTGGCCTGCCCCGGCCAGCTTTTTCGTCAGATGCGATCCAATAAACCCCGCTCCGCCTGTCACCAGATAAATGCTCAACACTCCCGCCCTTCACGCGGCCCACAACTGTATTCTATGTACTACTGTATTATGGGCGAATGCGTTATTATACCACAGTGCGCGGCGATGTTCCCGGCCTCTCTTTCTTCAGCTATTGGGGGTGTTGCATAAATTATAGCCGCCCTCGCCCGCCGGAGTGCCGGGGGTATAAAACCCCCGGCACTCGGCATGGCAGCATTTATGCAACAACGCCTCTGCTTTCTGCTATAATAGCGGTTATGGCGACCGCAAAAAGCAAAACCGATGTCAAGCGTGATGTGACGCTCCTCAACCGCAAGGCGCGGCACGAATACGCGCTGGAAGAAACCTATGTGGCGGGCATGGTGCTGACCGGCACGGAGATCAAATCCATCCGGCTGGGCCTGGCAAACCTGACCGACTCTTTCTGCCGGGTGCAGAACGGCGAAGTCTGGCTCTACAATATGTATGTCGCCCCCTACGAGCAGGGCAACCGCGCCAACGTCGAGTCGCGCCGTCAGCGAAAATTATTGCTGCATAAGTGGCAGATCGTCAAAATCACCACGCGGGTCAACGAGCGCGGCCTGTCTCTGATTCCGACCAAAGTGTTCTTCCAGAACGGCTTCGCCAAAATGGAGTTTGGCCTCGGCAAAGGCAAAAAGCTCTGGGACAAGCGCGAAAGCATCGCCGACCGCGACCGCGAGCGCGACCAGCGCCGCGAAGTCTTTGGGCGGGAGTAAACCCATGAAGAACCCTTTGCTTCCGCTCGGCCTGTCCGTCGCCTGTGCCTGTTCTTTGCTGACGGCCATTCCTCTTGCGGCGGCTCCACGAAATCCGCTGCAAAGTCCTGTAGTATCGCCGATGAGCCGGGAGGCCCTCTTGCCTGCCGATCTGTCTTTCAAGGACGGTCTGGCGCTGTTTCTACGGCTTCCGAAAACGGACTTCAGCGCGACCGAGCCGGTGATGGCTGACTTGTTGCTGTTCAACCATCGGCCTCAGACGCTTTTCTTTGACGAGTACGGCTACCCTCTGTCGGAAGCCAACTGCCGCGTCATCATCCGGTACGGCCCGGACCAGGAAGAAGTCCCTTTGACGGCATTTGGCAAAGAAAACTACCCCAGGCCAGAGCCACGGCCCGGCTTTCTGCCTAACCTGTATCATAGCGGCGGGAAGAGCATTTACCTCCCGCTTGGAACGCACGCGACGTATCACTTTTGCCTGAGCCGGATGTTTGATTTGTCCCGCCCCGGCACGTACACTATAACTATGCGGAAATTGGTGGGCAACACGGCGGGAACTGGGGCTGTTGAAATTACTTCCAATACGATTTCTCTCAGCATCACCGAGCCTGCCCCGCCTTACGCCGTGTACACGCCGCCTACCCAGCCGCCACAGACCGGGCCGAAGGGCCAGTTTCAGTTGCACTTTTAACCGCTAACAGTGCGGCGTTCCTGGCCCTCAGCCGGCAGGCGTTCCCGCAGGACAAGGCGCTGGCGGCGCTGAAAACGAGTTAGCAGGCTATGGGGCGAAGGACGCGCTAATACAGCCCTGCCATTAGCGATAACCCTTGCCGCCATGCCATGAATGGCACGGCTATTCGGCCTTCGGCCAAGAAGCACCGCTTCGCGGGGCTGAGAGAAAGATTTTTTGCCTGTTTTAGACACAACTGAACTGGATTTTTCGCGGGAGCACGCGCTGGGGCCGGAACACGTCGCCGGGCGGGTGGTCGTGGTCCGCAATGAGAGCGCGGAAGCCGTGCTGCATATGGGCGTCAAGTCGCCGGTGCCGTGGCTGGACATCTACCCGACGGAGTTTGCGCTGGCCCCGCGTGAGACGCAGGCAGTGACGGCGCTGCTCAGGCCAGAGCGGTCCGGGCAGGCGGCGCTGGCTCCGGCGCGGGTGGCGGTGTTCGGGCAGTATCTGGCCGTCCGGGCGGGGGATGCCGCCAATTTGCCGCCGGATATTGATTTGGAGCTTGCGGTCATTCCGCCGCTGTCGACCTGCCCGAACTGTGCCGCCGACCTGCCGGACGGGGCGCGGGAGTGCCGCCGGTGCGGGGAGCGCATCCGGCTGTGCCCGCTGTGCGGGACGCCGAATTCCTGGCTCGCCAAAGTCTGCCGCCTGAACCCGGCCCATGTCATTCGGCCTCAAAACGACTGGCGGATGGCTCCGGGCGGCAATGCGGCGCACGCGCTGACTTCCCCTATCCCCCTTGCGGCGCGGCTGGCCCGGCGGTGGTCGTCGCCGTCGTTTGCGCCGACGCGGGCTGCCGACACTCTGGATTGGAGCGCCCCGCTGGCGGCGTTTGGGCTGGTGGTGGCGTCGGCGATTGAGACGCAGACGGGCCGGGCGGCGGTTCATGCATTCGCGCTGACAAACGGCGAGGCGCTGTGGGACTTTGACCTGCCGGACGGGCGCGGTCTGTACCCGGATCGGGGCGCGATGGCGCTGGCGGAGGACGGCACGCTGTACGCGGCAACGCTGGGCGGGTTTGTGCTGGCGCTGGACGCGATCCGGGGCACGCGCCGGTGGGAGTCTCGCGTGCCGGGCACGGTCTACGGCGGCGTGGTGGTCTCGGATGACTGGCTGTTAGTCCCAGCAGGCGACGCGGTGTGCGTGCTGGACCGCGCCGACGGGCGGCTGCTGCGGACCCTGCCGGTGGGGGGCGTGCTGGACACGGCCCCGGCGGCTCACGCGGGCCGGGTGTATGTCTGCGGGGACCATCAGCGCATTCTGGCCTTTGACCTCAGCACCGGGGAACTGCTCTGGGAAGCGGAGACCGACGGCTCGTTTGATGCCGCGCCACTGTTTGCCGCAGGGATGGTGTTCGCAGCGACGCTGGCCGGGACGGTGTATGCGCTCGATGCGGGCACGGGCGCGGTGCGGTGGAAAACCAGCGTGTCGTCGCGGCCCATTTCCGCGTCGCCCGCGCTGTCTGCCGACGGCCTGCTGCTGGTGGGCGGCGATGATGGGTATTTGCATATTGTGGCGGCGGAAACGGGGAACCTAATCCGCTCGCGCCGTTTGAGCGCCGCGCCCCTGCGCTGCGGTCCGGTCTGCGCGGGGCAGACGGTGTTTGCGGGCGCGGACGACGGCAACGTGTATTCGCTGGATAAAGACTATGCCGTCCTGCGGGCTTATGAGACGACGCCCGGCACGCGCCTCGCGTCAGCGGGGATGGCGCTGTACGGGGACTGGGTGATCTGCACGGCCACAAACGGCGTGCTGTACGCCTTGCAGGCGACAGGCTAACAGAACCAAACACGAGAAAAGAGACAGAACCGATGCCGGAATTGCCGAAGCGGGCCGATGTGGCGCATGAGTATCAGTGGAGTGTGGAGACGGTTTTTTCGTCGCTGGAAGCCTGGGAATCAGAGTTTGCGCGGACCGAAAGGCTGTTGCCGGGCCTGACCGCCTATCAGGGGCGGCTGGGGGAATCCGCCGCCGTGCTGGCCGAAGCGTTGGAGCAGGAGCAGGAAGTCGGCACGGCCTTGTCCCGCGTCTACCTGTATGCGTCGATGGGGCGCTATGCGGACCTCGGCGATCAGTCCGCCGCCGCGCTGGCGAGTCGGGCAGGCGGGCTGTCGGCACGGTTCGGATCGGCGGTGTCGTTTTATGAGCCGGAGCTGCTGACCCTGTCGCCCGAAACGCTGGCCGGGTGGATGGAAGCGGAGCCGAAGCTGGCAGCTTACAAGCACTACTTCGACACGCTGGCCCGGCGCACGGCCCATGTGCGGTCGGAAGAAGTGGAGGCCCTGCTGGCCGAAGTCTCGGAGCCGCTGGGGTCGCTGTCCACGGCAGCCAGCGTGCTGGAAGATGCTGACCTGAAGTTTGCATCCATCACGGACCCCACGGGCGCGTCGCTGGAAGTGGCGCAGGGAACTATCTCGGATTTGGTGCGGCTGGAAGATTCGCTCCTGCGCCGCCGTGCCTGGGAGTCCTATGCCGATGGCTACCTCAGCGTCAAAAATACGCTGGCGGCCTGCCTGAGCGGGCGCGTCAAACAGAACGTCTTTGAGACCCGCGCCCGCAACTATGCCGACTCGCTGGAAGCGGCTCTGTCGCCGAACGCTATTCCCCGCGAAGTCTTTGATACGCTTTCAAGCACATTCCAGGCCAATCTGCCGATCTGGCACCGGTACTGGGGTTTATTGGCGAAGGGCCTGCGGGTCTCGAAACTGCACCCCGCCGACCTGCCGCTGTATGCCCAGCCTGCCCCGCTGCCCAAGACCGAAGGCGCTGTCTCCTACCCTGACGCCGTGGAGATGATCTGCCGGGGAATGGCTCCGCTCGGCGAGGAGTATGTTTCCGCGATGCGGCGCGGGATGACCGAAGAGCGGTGGGTTGATAGAATGCCCAATCAGGGCAAGGGTAGCGGCGCGTTTTCGTCGGGCGTACAGGGCACGCACCCGTTTATTATGATGAACTACCGCGACGACCTGTTCTCGGTCAGCACCCTGGCGCATGAGCTGGGCCACTCCATGCACTCGTACCTGACATGGGAAAACCAGCCGCCGGTTTACGCCGATTATTCGCTGTTTGTCGCTGAAGTCGCCTCGAACTTCAATCAGGCGATGGTGCGCGGGCAGCTTTTGGACGAGGCCACGGACAAGAACGTCATTCTAACCGTGATTGAAGAAGCCATGTCCAACTTCTTCCGCTACCTGTTCGTCATGCCCACGCTGGCCCGGTTTGAGCTGGACTGCCACGAGAAGATCGAGCGCGGCGAGGCGCTGACCGCCGACGGTATGAGCGCGACCCTGGCCGCCCTGTTCCGCGAAGGCTTTGGCGATGCCGTGGAGGTGGACGACGCCCGCGTCGGCATTACGTGGGCACAGTTTAGCCACCTGTACGCGCCGTTTTATGTCTACCAGTACGCCACCGGCATCTCCGCCGCCAACGCCCTGGCCGAAGACGTGCGAACGCAGGGTGCGCCCGCCGCCGAGCGTTACCTCAGCTTCCTGAAATCCGGCGGCTCCCTGTACCCGCTGGATGCCCTGAAGCTGGCCGGGATTGACATGGCCTCCCCGGAACCCATTCAGCGGGCTTTCGGCGTCCTGTCCCGCATGGTAGACCGCCTGGCAGAGATTGTGGGATAACCTCTCCCCACCCTCTCCTCCAGAGAGGGAGCCAAAAGTTAGGCATGAGCAAGACCCGTAGGGCGCGATTTATCGCGCCCCTCTTTTTTACTTTTACTTCAGGCTGAATGTCGCGTAGCCCGGTCCCGGCGAGATGCGGTCGGGCTTGAGCGTCTGAATGTGCCCGTCCGCGAACAGGAAATTGAGTACATAGTTGGGCGAAAGCGAATACGGCGCGTAAGTTCCCATGTCATGTCGTGTGCTGTCGTGTGGAGCGTTCAATCCCGACGTGCTAATGGTTTCCGGGAGAGACGGGTCACAGCCCAGTGTGCCGGACTCGTAGAGTTCAATGGTTGCACTAGCGTCCGCCAGACCTTTGAACGTAATCCCCGCGAGGTTTTTGTTCTGCGTGTATGAGATGTAGCTGCCCTGATGCTTGTCGCTGGGACATTGGAAGGCATAGGTAGACCGAAGATATGGGTAGATTTGCCCAGCCCATCCCCTGCCTTCCGAGGCTGTTCCCGGCGGGAACTTACCGTCATTGTCACGCTCATACTGAATGTAGGCCATGCCAAGCTGCTTTAAATTGCTTTGGCAGGCAATGCGGCTGACGACAGAGACTTGATGCTGCCGGGCTGCTGACATCAGCAATATGGTTAAAACTGTGACAATGCCGAACGCAGCAGCGAGCTGTAATCCTGTGACCATGCGCCTCATTTCCTGTTCCTGCCCCCTTCACTTCACCGCAAACGTCTCAATCACCGGCTCGGTGCGTGGGATCGTAATTGTCCGGGCTGCCTGTGCGCTCGGCCCCGAAGATACTTGCGCGGGCAGAAGATATGCAACATGGCCGTCGGCGGCAAGAAAGTTCAGCGCGTGGGTCTGCGCGTCATGTCGGTTGCTGTTCTGTGGGGCGACGATGCCAACGCCGCTGACGGTCTCTGCCGTGGCCGGGTCGCAGTGGAGGGTCGTCGTCTCGTACAGTGCTACGGTGGCGGCGGGGTTGGTCAACTTGCTTAAAGGCTGCTTGAGCAGGTTCTGGTTGGCACTATAGGAAATAAACCGCCCGGTCGCCGGGTCATCCGGGCAGTGGTAAACGCCGGTGCTTTTGACATACGGATGAATTTGCCCGGCCCACCCGTTGCCTGCGGGCGTGAGGCCCGGCGGGAAATTTTCGTCAAAATCCTGTGTGTATTGGTTACAGGCGACGCTAAGATGCCCTACGTTGAACCGGCAACTGAAACGGGGGCGCGGCTGATTTACCTTTTGGAACACTGGGTAGAGAATGGTGATCAAAAAAGAGACGATGGCGAGGACGATAAGGACTTCCCAGAAGGCGACGCCGACGCGGGAACGGGCGAACATGGCACAGTTCCTCCTCAATGGTGATGAGAGCTAATGATACCACAAACGCTGAACTGAATCAGGCAGGAATGTCCGAGGGGCTGAACCCCCTCGCTGGGGGGCGCGGACGCCCTAGAACCCGCCTGCGCGGGT
>CAXUKS010000008.1:117457-134820 GCA_964251675.1 uncultured Armatimonadales bacterium | reverse complement strand
CTTCTTTCTGGCTCTTTCCTAACTTTCTGGCTCCCCCAGAATTGGGGGCGGGGGGCGATCCTACCGCACCATCGTCCCCTGCCCCTCGTCGGTGAACAGCTCCATCAGCAGGGCATGGGGCTGACGACCATCAATAATGGTGGCCCGGCCCACGCCGCCGCGCACGGCGATGACGCAGGCTTCCACTTTGGGGATCATGCCCCGGTCCACGCTGCCGTCGGTGATAAGCTGCCGGGCATCGGTGGCGCTCATCTCGCGGATGAGCGTGTCCGGGTCGGCGAAGTCCTGATAAATGCCTGCCACATCGGTCATCATCACGAGACGCGCCGCGCCGAGGGCGGCGGCCAGCTCCCCGGCCACAGTGTCGGCGTTGATATTGTAGCTTTCGCCGTTCTTGCCGACGGCGACGGTGGAAATCACCGGCACATAGCCTGCCCCGGTGAGCGTGTGGATCAGCGCCGGGTTGATCTGCGTGACCCGCCCGACAAAGCCGATGTCGCCTTTGGTGGTCTCGCGCTCGGCCACAATCAAGTTGCCGTCTTTGCCGGACAGCCCCACGGCCAGCGCCCCCTGCTGATTGAGCAGCGCGACAATGCCTTTGTTGGTTTTGCCCGCCAGCACCATCTCGACAATCTCCATCGTCTCGGCATCGGTGACGCGCAGGCCGCCGACAAACTGCGGCTCCTTGCCCATCCGGTGCATCGCGTCGCTGATTTCCGGCCCGCCGCCATGCACGAGAATGGGCGTGATGCCCACCGACAGCATCAGCACAATGTCCTGCATGACGGCGGCTTTGAGCGCGTCGTCAAGCATCGCCGCCCCGCCGTACTTGACCACGACGGTCTGCCCCGCGTACCGCTTGATATACGGCAGCGCCTGAATTAAAACTTCCGCTTGTGTCATCGTAAAATCCCTTCCAGCACGTCCGGCAACGTTTGCGTCCGGCGGTCAATCAGTGTTGCATCCATGTCCAGCGCCTTCGGCCCTGCAATGTCCCAGCGCGGGTCATCCCCAACAAAAAGGCACCGGCTCGATGTCGCCCCCAATTTTTGAAGCGTGAGATCAAAGATGGGCCGGGCGGGCTTGCGCCAGCCGCAGTCCGGGCAGAAAACCAGCACGTCCACGGCCTCCGCCAGCCCCAGCCGCGCCATCTCCTCACGCCATAGGACGGCGGGACTGCCCCAGGGCGTGTTGGAAACGATGGCTGTCTGAATGCCCTACACTCTCAGGGCAGCCAGTGTTGGAAGCACATCATCATAAACATGAGCGAGTGTAAAAATCGGCTTCATAAAGCGGCGGCAGGCTTCTAATGCTACCTCCTCAGACCATATGGCTTCGGGGGAAATGCGCCCAAGCCTATCTTCCAGAGGCCGCACCTGGAAGTCTTTCGCCTCAAAATCCTCCGCCTTCACCCGCGCCCAGTCCGTTTCAGCCCCCAGCAGTAAAGCGACCTCGCCGACAGCGGCCTGCAGAATTGGCGGATAGTTCGGCAGGTCATAATAGCGGACCAGCGTGTTGCCCAAATCAAATAAGACGAAATCTTTCATGTCGTTTTTTCCTTCTGCCCCGCCCCCTTCGTGGACGCCGTCAGTCCCACGCCGGCCAGAATCAGCAGCAGGGCCACGCCGCCCACCAGTGTCAGGCGCTCCCCCGCGAAGGCCGCGCCCAGGCCCACGGCGATCACTGGGTTGACATAGGCATTGGAGGTCGCCAGAGCGGGCCGGACCCGCGCTAACAGATAGGCATACGCGCCGTAGCCGACCGCCGCCGCAATCACGAGGTACACAAAGGCCACCCCTACCCGCAGAGAAACAGCGGCGGGCGGGTGCTGATGAGTCAATTCGCCTACAGCCAGCAGCAGCACTCCCCCGCAGAGCATCTGTGCCCCCGGCGCGGACAGCCCGCCCGGCAGCGGCAGGCGGCGGCTCCAGATGGAGCCGAACGCCCAGCAGACCGACGACACCAGCAGCGAAACCGCCCCCCAGGGAGACGCCCGCAGGCCCCCTTCCAAGCTCAGGCAGAGGACGCCCGCGAACCCGACCGCCAGCCCCGCCCATTCGCGGCCCGTCGGCCACTCCCCCCAGAGGCCCGCAAACAGCATTGCCCATAATGGCACGGTGGCGGTGCCGAGTGCCGCCAAGCCCGACGAGACGCCGAAGTACTCCGCCAGCACGACCCCGCCGTTGCCGCCGCCAAGCAGCAGCGCCCCCACCAGAGCCGCCCCGCCCCACTGCGCCTGTGTCGGCCACGCCGCGCCGCGCCCGGTCGTCAGGAGCAGCAGGCTGCCACCCGCCAGCACGAACCGCGCCCCGGCCATCAGGAACGGCGGCAGCCCTTCCAGCGCGACCTTCATTCCGAGGAACGTGGACCCCCAGACGACATAGGTGGCGAACAGCGCCATCCCGATCCCGAATCGGTCCGACTTGCTTTCTTCCGATTTGCTTTCTGCGGCGGCTGTCAGTGCGATACCCGTACCCTCTTTCCCAATCAAAACTCTGTCGGCAGACCCTGTGAATACATCACGCGGCAGTCCGTGTGCGACTCCAGCGTCCGCGTAATGCACGGGAGCGGCGCGGCATAGACCGTGCCGTCATCCACCTCGCCCAGCTCCGGGCGCACCGCAAACGCCAGCCGCTCCGCGCCGAGCGAAAACTGCGCGTCTACGCCCGGCTTGTTGCCCCGTGCATCCAGCCGCACCCATCGCTGCACGGACGCTACCCAGACCGCGTTCAGGGCGTGGAGGCAGTACCCGGTGTCGGGCGTATCCCCCAACGTGAGGCGGTGATAGCAGAACCCCGCCGGAATGCCCCGCCCGCGCAGCAGCGCCGCCAGCAGGTGCGACTTGGCATAGCAAATGCCCTCGCCATGCCGCAGCACTTCCGACGCCCGCCCCGTCACCCGACTGCTCCCAATATCCCACGAATGCGCGATCTGGTCCCGCACAAACTCAAAATCGCCGCAGACCACGGCTTCCTCCGAACGCGCCCTGGATGGGTGCGCGGCGAGATAGGCCTGTATGCCCGCGTCCTCAAAGTCTACCCATTCCGTCAGGCTCAGAAAGTCACCGGTTGGTTGCATCATACCGCCTCCCAGTCATGCAGCACCTGCCGCACCGTCGGCAGCGGGGTCTGCCACAGCCAGTTTAAGTCAATCCAGAACCCCGGCAAAGCTGCGCTTTCGTACCGACCGTCCGCGTCTTCCCGCGCCCGCTGATAACGGCCCTCGGCATTCCGCACAAAGAAATCCGCCCAGCGGGCGTCGGTATCAATGATTCAGTATTCGCGCACGCCCCCGGCTTCATACTCCGCGTACTTCGCGCCCCGGTCCCGCAGGGCGCTTTCGGGCGAGATAATCTCCACCGCGAGGTCCGCAGGGCCATCCAGAAAGCTGCCCTTCAGCAGCGAAAGCCGCTCTTTAGCCACAAACAGCAGGTCCGGCTCCCGCCCGCGCCGCAGGGCCTCCAGCTTCATCTGGAACGGCGCGGTCAGCACCTTGCCCGCGTCCGCTTCATCCACAAACTCTGCGATTACCCGCGATAGGAACAAAGAAATATCCTGATGCTTGACGCTTGCCGGACTCATTCGCTCCACCTTTCCGTCCACCCACTCGGCATACGTGTCCTCATCCGCCCATTCCAAAAACTCCTCGTAAGTCATCCGGCGCGGGGCAGCAGGCGGGGTTGGCAGCGCCTTGACGGGTTTTTCAAGTGTGGTTGGCATATGGTTTACTTCTCCTCCGCGTTTTCTCCCTAGTATCTTTGGATCGCCTCGCGGAAATACTTCTCAGAGATGTCTTGCGGTAGTCCAAACAAATGCGCTTCATAACCAGTGTCGCCTAGTTCCTCTGAGTAGTCAAATAATGCCACTCCACCCGCTGGCTTCAACACCTCTCCTGAAACAGTCCGCGCCGTCAATTCTAAAGACGCACAACGCCGCAAAACCTCTTCTGCGTGGGCCTTTGTTTCGTCGGTCGCGTTGGTGTCAGCTAGGGAGCCGAGCAGTGAAAATGCGCGAACCGCCGAGCGGATTTTTTCATAGCTCTCACTAGGGATGAATGGCGCAAGTGTGCAACCCATTCCTGGGTCAAAGGCGATAAAGTCCGCCTTCCCTATCAAGTCCTCATGCGAGTAGATAAAACATTGCATCATGGTTATAAGGCTGTGGCAACAAACTTGCGCTCGCGGTCAGCGGCGAAGGCGAGGCAGGCGCGGATGTCCTGGGCGGTTAGGTCCGGGAAATCCTGTAAGATTTCAGCCTCGGTCATGCCGGAGGCGAGGTATTCCAAGACGTCATACACAGTCATCCGCAGGCCGCGAATGCAGGGCTTGCCGCTGCGCTTACCAGGTTCAATCGTGATGTAATCCAGATAATTCATGTGTGGTACTCCGCGTTGATCTTGACGTAGTCATAAGAGAAATCGCAGGTCCAGACGGTGGCGCTTTCGCCGTTCGGCTGGTGGAAGTCAATCAAAATCTGGATTTCTTTGGCTTTCATGGCCTCAGACACGACGTAGCCGTTGAAGTCGGTGGGCATTCCGGCGCGGTAGACGGTCGTGCCCGCGAGGGCGATTTCGACGCGCTCGGGGTCAAACGCGATGCCCGCCCGGCCTGTGGCGGCGAGAATGCGGCCCCAGTTGGGGTCGTTGCCGAAGAGGGCGGTCTTGACGAGGTTGGAATTGGCGACGGTCTTGGCGACGGACCGGGCGAAACCCGCCCGCTGTTCCGGGGTGAGCGTCGCGCCCTGGGCGGCGTAGGCCTGCTCGAGCCGCTCGGGGACGGCGACGTTCTGGACGGTGACTTCGACGAGCTTGGTGGCCCCTTCGCCGTCGCGGGCGATCTCTTTGGCGAGAAAGAGACAGACGGAATAGAGGGCTTTTTCAAACGCACGGGCGTCGGCGCTTTCCAGCGTGGTGATGGGCGCGTTGCCCGCCTGTCCGTTGGCGAGAACCAGCACCATGTCGTTGGTGGACGTGTCGCCGTCGACGGTGATGGAGTTGAACGTGTACCAGCAGACGCGCCGGAGCATCTCTTGCAGGACGGCCTGCTCGATGGCGATGTCGGTGGTCAGGAAGCCCAGCATGGTCGCCATGTTGGGAGCGATCATGCCGGAGCCTTTGGCGATTGCGCCGAGCCGGGCGGTCTTGCCGCCTTCCAAAGTGATCTCCACCGCGACTTGCTTGAGAAACGTGTCCGTGGTCATAATGGCCTGCGCGGTGTCGTCGCAGGTGTCCGCGTGC
This sequence comes from uncultured Armatimonadales bacterium, assembly GCA_964251675.1. Taxonomy (GTDB): domain Bacteria; phylum Armatimonadota; class Armatimonadia; order Armatimonadales; family Capsulimonadaceae; genus JANXMY01. The sequence continues at coordinate 129,585 of CAXUKS010000008.1, read as the reverse complement.
AACTTCCCGGCGGCGTCCTGAATGCCCGCAATGATCTTTTCTAAGGGCAGCTTGGTTCCGATGACGCCCGTAGACGCCGACAGCACGCGCCGGGGGGGGACGCCCAGCGCCTCGGCGGCGTGGTTGACCATTGCCACGGCATCGCTCCAGCCCTGCTCGCCGTTGCAGGCATTGGCATTGCCGGAGTTGACCACGATGGCGCGGGCGAGACCGTCCGCGAGATGCGTCTGATTGCTGACGACGCAGGGAGCCTGCACGATGTTGGTCGTAAAGACGCCCGCCGCAACGGCGTCGGTGTCCGAGACAATCAGGGCGAGGTCATTGCGCTTGCGCTTGATGCCGCAGTAGACCCCCGCCGTGCGGAAGCCACGCGGGGCGACGATGCCGCCGCCGAGGATCGTCATGCCGTCAGTGTTATCCATTGCGCCGCTTGGTTCCATAGGTGTTGTTTCTCAAAGTTCGCGGAAAGCCGGAGCTGCCCCCCCGCCCCCAATAATGGGGGAGCCAGAAATGTAGGGGCAGGGCTTGTCCCTGCCCTTCCTGTCCGTTCCGAAATCCGGTTCCCCCATTATTGGGGGCTAGGGGGCCTCTTACGGCCACAGCGAAGCCAGCGTCAGGCCCGCTGTTTCGGGGAAGCCGCACATCAGGTTCATGTTCTGCACGGCCTGCCCCGCCGCGCCTTTGCCGAGGTTGTCAATCGCGGACACCACAATCACACGGTTGGTGCGGGTATCTACGGCCAGCCCTAAATGACAGTGATTAGTCCCCGAAACCGGCTTGGTGGCCGGGAATTGGCCGTTGTCCAGAATGGTAACAAACGGGGCGTCTTTGTAATAAATCGCGTACAGCTCGCGCAAATCTTCGGCAGGGCCGGTCAAAGTCCCGTAGCAGGTCGCCAGAATGCCCCGCGTGACGGGGACCAGATGAGGGGTGAACGTCACGGTCACAGGCACATCAGCAACGCTGCTCAGGGCCTGCTCAATTTCCGGCGTGTGCCGGTGAATGCCGCCGACCCCGTAAGGCTTCATGCTTTCATTGATCTCGGCAAAGTGGTAGTCCAGGCCGAACTTGGCCCGGCCCGCGCCGGAGACGCCGCTGAGGCTGTCGATAATCAGCGAGTCCGGGTCCACGGCCTCGCCGTTCAGAAGCGGGGCCAGGGCCAGCACGGCGGCGGTGACATGGCAGCCGGGGTTTGCGACCAGCCGGGCAGTTTCAATCGCCATGCGGTTGATTTCCGGCATCCCGTAGACCGCTTCGTCGAGGAGATGCGCGGCAGTGTGCTCGGCCCGGTACCACTGCTTGTAGACATCGGGGTCTTCCAGCCGGAAGTCCGCACTGAGATCGACAATTTTCTTGTCCGCCGCCAGCAAATCGGGCACAAGCTGCATCGCCAGGCCCGCCTCGCCCGCCAGAAAAAGGAAGTCGCAGTTGTCCGCGCAGGTGTCCAAGTCGAACGCCTCGCAGATTAACTCGGACTTGCCGATGCCCGGCAGGGCGGCACGGAGCGGCTTCCCGGCATAGGTCCCCGACGTGACATAGGTAAGCTGCACGTTCGGGTGCGAGAGCAGCAGCCGGGCCAGCTCGCCGCCGCCGTAGCCGGAGACGCCGACCACGCCGACCCGGAGAGGCTGTGTGGTGTCTGTGTGATTAAGTTGTGTCATAATGTTTCTCAAAGTTTACGGCGATAGCGGCGTCGAAGCCCCCCGGAAAACCTACCCCGGTTCGTTCCTCACCACCCCTCCCTAAGAAGGAAGGGTTAAGAGAGAACCCAAAGGCCCTTGCCCGCTCTTACTCTGCCCCCCCTTCCTTCTTAGGGAAGGGGGACGGGGGGTTAGGTCTCTGGCTCCCCAGAATTGGGGCGGGGGGGCCACCGCATTAAAAAACGCCGTCCCCTCTCCTGCCTGCTGTCCTAGCAGGGTCAAGAGCGGCGGGCGGCGTTTGTTTGGAGGTCTCCGAAGGCAAGTCCAAAACGAAAAAAGCCGCACGCCAGCAAGCCCGGTCCCCGAAGGGGAGGGAAGCGGCCCACGGCTTTTCTAAATGTTACATCAGAAAAGTCTGCATCACGCACGGCGCGACGCGGGCGCACTTCCCAAAGCACGCACGCGGCGACGCAGTGACAAAGTTATCACAGCGGCAGTTTTCATCTTGGAGGCAGTATACCGGGCAGGGCAGAGGGTTGTCAAGCCTGATCCGACTAGCAAACGTTTTTAGCTGTCAACTTTTCTCAAGTGAACGTGTCAAAGTTGCTACCCAAAAACTAGCTTGCTTTCGCCACGGATTGTCTACTGAGGCTATCTGTAAATATTTTTGGTAATAGAAAATAGCCTTCCGCGCATCCTCTTTATTTTTTTGGAATATCCAGTGATCACAATAAATACCTGCAATTAGGCTATAAATTTCAGGCTTGTGTGGATATTGTGCCAGCAGACGCTGTGCACGGGCGAGAGACGCGGCTTTCTCGGCGGGGGTATCTCTTCCACCATATCTTCCAGCCAAAGCGTATTGCACAGGGTAATCTTTAGGATCGTGTTGAAGTAACCGTTTTGCAAGTGGCAAAAGTGCGTTTTCATGTGTCTCCCAATTAAGAAGAAATCGCACACGCTCATAATCGTAGGTGTGCGGATCAGGGCACGCCTCAAAAGCTCCATCGCCAGGTTGAGGGCGCGGTGGGAGATTAGGTAAATAGCGGACGGCCATACTATCCGCATAAGCCCATTGGAAGAGCTTTAGAGGATCACGTGGAGTCTGCTGCCATGCTTTGAAGTTGGCTTGTAACATAGAAGGTGTCAATTTTCCTTGCTCCGCCAAATGATCAACCTGAATACGTATGGCGTGGTAAGGCCGATTGTCACCAGTCCACGGCTGGTTTGCCCAGGACAGGGAGGGCAGAATCAACTGTGGCACACTAGCAACATTGTTTTGGGTGTAAGCATGATGAGTGCTTAACAAGACAATGGAAGCAGCAAGTACTGTAAGACACTTTAAGCAGAACTTTTGTTTGTTCACCATCAAGGTTATTCCTTTCTAGATTATGCTCTGTTAGCAATTAGTGACCAACTGGTTGCTGCAAGCTGATTTTAAAGTCAGCACAGTCAACAACCGGATTTCCAGGATTGAAAACGTAAGCATAATCACTGTGCGAACCTATGTAACCCTGCGTCCCATACTCATCAGCTACATAAAAAGTCTGCTGATATTGAACTGAAAGGCTGATAGAAGTCATAGTGAAGCTGTTCGCTACGTTTTGTATCGTTCCATAGGGTGAGGTCTTGTCAATGCCAAAAACTGCCTTCATGTTTATGCTTTTGCCATCTTTATCTCTGTAGAAAATTGGCAGATCACCTTGTTGAGTCAGACCAGCAACAAAGGGACCCATGCCTTGTACTGTTCTTGACCTAGTGGTTGCGGCTGATCATTCCCCGTCCATTTCTCATTCACCCAGTCGAATGAAACAACTGATTGGTATTGTACCGGGGGCGTTGAGGCTTGGCAAACATATTGCGAACCCAGACCCATAGGTGTTCGCGCCTTCGCAGTGACCAGCGTACCGCCCAGTAGAGTGGCGCAGGTGAGAGACAGTAAGGGCCGTGGTGATAAAAAAGTGTGCATTGGCAGCGCCTTTACGCTGCGGCCTGAACCACCACAGGCCGCCCCAATGGGGCGGCCTGTGCGGAAGAGTGGGGGGAGTGCCCTGCCCTCTAACGCTGGTCGGCTTCAGGGTCGGTGGCATACGAGTCCGAGGTAGACACACTTCCCAAAGCACACACGCGGCGACGCAGTGACAAATTGGTCACAGCAGGGTTCATCTTGGAGAAAGTATACCGGAAGTGGGGCGGGGTTGTCAAGACGAAAAAATGCACCGCAGTTTTGTCGCAAATTTAACGCTAAAGCTGTTGAGATTGAAGGTCGCTCATCAGGCGTTTAATTTCTTCACGAGCTTCATTGGTGGGCGGAGAAATATCAAGATATTTTTGATATGCTGCCAGTGCTTTAGTCTTATTCTCACTCTTGTTCAGGTAGTGATAAGAGAACAAATACGCCCCTCCCAGTGCTAGATACGCACTGAATCTGTTTGGATCGGCTTTGACCAAATCAGTAGCATATGAGATGGATTCTTGAATATCGGCAGCCGAAGCACTCTGGCCTAATAACCTAACAAACTCATATTTCACATCATAATCTGACGGATTACGCAGCAGCAGTTTTTTTGCCACAGGACGCAACGGGTCTATACTATCATAATAATAGCCCGAAAACAGGAATTTCAGCCGGGCATATTCGTATGTTTTAGGAAAAATGACAGTGTTAAGAGCGTCCCGAACACCTTCAAGGTGTTTCATTTGATCTGCCTTACTCGAATTGGGCGTAATGGTTTTCCATGCAGCATAAGCCCAGCCATAAGTTGCCATAGGGTTTGGCCGCACAGGAAAAGAGCTTTGACTGCCTTTTTCAGCCTCATTCTTGTATCGTTTAATCAGAGGCTCTAAGTCCTGACCCTGGGCAACCCGCTGGTCAATCTCGGCTTTGATCTTTTGGTAAGGCTTATCGTTGCCTGTCCATGGCACACTAAACCAAGAAATTGTATCTGTGTTGAGGGCAGGTGTCTTTGCTTGGTCAGTGCTTGATTTTTTGGTTGTGTGCTTGCGAGGACTAATTTGGGCGTCAGAACCCACCCCAATAGCTGCCAGCAATAAGACAGCTACCAAGCCTGACCTAACTCTGGTCAGCAGATTTCTCTTGCCAAAAAGCTCTTTCATAGTTAAGGACCTGGATTGCCGCCTGGTGCTGCCCGTGAGAAAACACCACCATACGCCGCACCGCCTGTATAGTATGTCCGTGGTTGGGCAGGATTGAGCATACCTGTAAACCCTTTAGGACCATATGTTTCTGCCACCCAATGTTGAGTTAAATATTGGGCTTGGTAGAATGGCTCCATTTGATAAAATTTGCCCAAATCATTGACGTCTGAGCTGGTAGGTTGATTAGATGATCCAGTTGAGAAGTAGGCAAGTGAGTTGTGTTTGCCAGTCTGAAAAGCAGTCACAGCATCTTTCCATTTAGGATCAAAAGTAATAGATTGCTGAGGGGTTTGAGTCTTCTCATGGAAAGTTTGACTGTATAGTTGCAGAGCAGCAAACAGAGTAGAAAGCTTTGGGTCGGAAGTTCTACTAGACAACAATCCCAGCGTAATTTCCCACTCAGTTCGAGCCTCATCGGACAAATAATTATTTGTAACAGTGAACGTTGCTACTGCCGCCCCACCCTTCCTTGTAGTAGGTGTTTTTCCAGACGCATCGTTATCCGGCCAAAAAGGAACATCGTGCGGCAATGGTGTGTAAGTTGGGTCTTGATGCCAATTTTCGTAGGGAAAGTGAAAAAAAACATCAGCAATATTCGATGTATGTAAAGTACCGTTTTGATTTACGGCATAACCTTCAAACAAAATTTCTTTGGGTTTAGCATCATTAATATCGTCCCAGAAAATGTTCCATCTAGAAGAAGGATTTTGTGTGGGATCACCAAAGAAACCTACAGTGTCCAAAGCGAAGTTTGCCGCCCCAGAAATTTTCTTCCAACCAAAATTGGGGCTGGGTTTAAAGCCGTTTGATCCATCTTTGTTTGTGATAGTTATTGTTAGACCATTGTCTGAAAGCATGGGTGCGCCTGTACGCCAAGCCTTGACATCGCCATCATGAACTAGCACGGTATCCATACGAACAAAACCGTCATCTCGGCGAACGTTGAGACCGGATGCTGAAGATGAGCCATCTAAAGGTCCATGTATTTCGACGTATCTTTTCGGGATAGTCAAAGCTGCTGTTGTGTTGTGAGTAATCGTTGGCCCAGTTTGGGTCGATCCAACCCCGTAGATTGTCAGAGGATACTTTCCAGGCGTAGCATTAGAGCCGACTTTTATGTTCATCTGTGCAGTCGCGGAGCCTGCATTGGGAATGTAAACAGAGCTTAAACCGCTCACGCCAGCCGGATTTGCAACCGGATCGGCAGGGTTTGGGGTTGACTGTGAATTCAGATTAAGAGCCACATTTCCTTCAAATCCATTAATGGAGTAACCTTTGACGGCTGTGTTAGCGTTGCCCTCGATTGGAATAACTAACTGGTCGTTGTCGGACAGCGAAAAGTCCCGTTGTTCAACATTTACCTGACAAGTAACGGAGCCTGACGCAGTTAGATTGGCTGTGTTGACAGTTCCGTCTTGGTTCAGCAAATCAAAAGTAATAGTACAGTTAAGCGTGATTTGATACCAAGAGGGGTTCTTGTAATCTACACGTAACGTAGTAGGACTGCTCGTTGAGAGGTCTTTGGGCGGAGCGTCAGCAGTCTGAAATGTAGACACAACTGCGGATTGGCTTGCTGGATTGAATCCACCATTTGGATCGGAGCTTCTTCCAGTGAAAGATTTGATACCACTTCCCCATTTGTAGCGGTAGTTGCCTTTTATCAATTCCCCCAAACTGCCGCTATTTATGAGCGTTGCGGTCGAGGTGTAAGGATAATATGTCGTCCCATTTCCAACCTTGATGTCATTGGGTCCTGAAGGAGTGGTTACTGAGACGGAGTACGAGGGAGCATCTGCATAGCCCACATGGAACAGGCCAAAGCAGAGAGCCAGAGCAAACGCAAGCGATTTGATAAAGATGGAGATTTTCATATTGTTTTCCGATTGAACTTTCAGTGGTCGATTGGTCCGCCATGAGGAATGTTGAGCGTGCCATGTGCGGCGTGCATATAGTTCAGAAACGTCTGGTGGTCGTCGTCCACCCAGAAATTGAGCGTCCAGCGCCAGTTTTCAAGCAAGGCAGCGGAGCCGCCGGAGGCTTGGGCACTTCGCAAGGCCAGGCTGCGGTACGGGGTCAGCAGAAGCGCCGCTTTCTGCTGAGATTGCGCCGCCTCTAAAGCAGACCACAGAAATTGAGCGGAGGCCAGTTCGGGCGACGCAGCGGCAGCAGTCACTTTTTGCTTGGTTATGTCCGGCGGGTCAAAGTGAATAATTCCCATGAAGGCCATTGGCAGCTTGTCAAAGCGAGTGACAGGCCCGGTCAGTTTGTCGAGGAAGACCCCGGCCAAGATCGTGTTCATGCTGCCGCTCCGGGCCAGACGCACATAATACTTGGACGGACCCCGCACCACGAAACTCGTATACACCCCGTTCCAGAAGTCATGGATACGCGCCTGGGCCAGCGGCGGCAGGGCTGCCGCATCCGCCACACGCGCCCGGTACGGCAGAAGGCTCACCGCGTAGTCCCGGTAGCGCATTCCCCCGGCGTGGCCGTCTTTGTTGGTGTCATACAGGCTCAGGCGGTGGACGCCTTCCGGCACAGTGACGCTCACCCACACGTCCGGCCCTTCAAACGACGGCGCGTAGTCCTCACCGTGGTCGTCCCACTCCGCCTGTGTGCGGAAGCCGTCCACCGGGCTGTAGAGCGTGCCGAGGCGCGACGTGCGGATCATATCCGGCTGTATCCAGTGGCGCAGGGCGTCGTCGGCTTTGTGGTGCGGCCCGAGCTGGCCGTCCACGGCATAGTTGGAATCCCAGGTCAGCACCTGATCCATCGGCGAGGCCACCGCGCACAGCACCGCGTACTGCCGCCCGTAGCGGCCCACCCAGTCCCCCAGCGTCCGCCAGTCCTGCCCCAGAAACGCCCCGCCCCCCACGGGCATCTCGCCCGTCAACCCCTTCACCCGCGCCGTCATGGCTTTCAGCTCCGCCAGTGTCGGCGGGGCGGCGGGAATGGGCAAGGGCGGGATGGACCTCTCAGCCACCGGCGCAAAGACGGGGACGCTTTGGGCAAACGGGGTCAGGAGGCCGCCGCCATAGAGGGCCACCCACGCGGCGCGGCCTTCCACAAACAGCTTGGAAATGTAGTCGGTCGGCACGGCGGAATTGGCCCCGGACTGCACCCTTTTTCCGGTTCCGGGATCAAACACTTCCACGCTGCCCTGGCTGTGCCCGATCCAGAGGCCGCCCGACGTGTCTTCGGCCAGCGCCGTCACGTTGTCTTCGCGCATGAGGTCGCCGGAGTAGGCCACCGAAGAAGGCGCGACGGGCCGGTACAGCCCGGCCAGCTTGTCCTTCCAGTCCAGCCCCCGCGTGTAGCGCCAGGTGTCGCCCCCGTCCCGGCTTTTTGCCAGCCCCCCGGTTGTCCCGGCATAGGCCGTGCCGTCTTTGGCGATCAGCAGGCAGTTGATCAACCCCGATGGCAGGCCGCGCCCGATGGGGGCATTCGGCAGAGCGTTGGGGCCGGGCGTCGTGCGCCACGTTTTGTAGTTGTCCTCGGGAGAGCCGACCGCGATGCCGTCGCACTGAGTCCCCACATAGAGCGTGCCATCAGGGGCAAACGCGAGGGCCTGCGCCTGATCGGAGGGCAGACCGTCGGCACGGGTGAAGTAGGTCCAGCGGGAGTGGGCATAGCGGAACAGCCCGGCTTCGGTGGCCCCCCAGACGCCGCCGTCTTTGGGGCTGACCGCGAGGGCGAACAGGCGGGTTCCGAGCGGGCCGTCGGTGGGGCCATACTGCCGCCACTGCTGCCCGTTGTAGACGGACACGCCGGACGTTCCCCCGGCCCAGACGCGCCCGGCCTTGTCACAGGCGAGGGCGTAAATATCGCCGGACAGATCGGCGGAGGCAGGAAAGTGGGTCCAGGCTTTGGAAGCGGGGTCGTAAGCCCAGAGGCCCTGCCCGTCTTCCGTGCCGACCCAGAGGCGGTGCTTGAGGTCGCGGCACACGCAAGTGACAAAACGCCCCTGCGTGTTTTTGTCCCAGGCGACGGGGGCCTCCGCACGGGCCGGGCAGAGGCAAAGCATTCCAAGCCAGACACTCAAAACAAGGGGGAGACAAGAGAGGAATATCACACAGCGCGAGCGCATAAAGTCAGCTTGACGTTCTCAGGAAAGAAACGTTCTCAGGAAAGAAACGTTCTCAGGAAAGAAACGTGGAGGCCGGATTGCACTCGCTCACAGTATAGCCAATTATACAAAAAGTGTCAAGCGATTTGCACAAATACTTTTACGGGGCGGTTCCCAGCCCGCAGGCCGGGAACCGTTGACGCTACCGCTGGTCGGCTTCGGGGTCGTTCGCATACGAGTCCGAAGAAGACGCGGTGCGGGGGCCGGGGGCGGCGGCGGCATCGGCGACAAGCTGGGGGGAGCGGCGCACGCAGACGAGGTGCTGGGCGTAGTACGCGCCGTCGACGCGGTCAATGGCGACAGCCTGGCCGTGGCCCATCGAGGCATGGATAAAGTAGCCGCCGCCGATATACATGGCCGTGTGGTCGATGCGCGGGTGGTGGCAGGCAAAGTACATCCGGTCGCCGGGGAGCCACTGGGACCAGTCGCTTTTCGGGACATCGTAGCCGACCTGCGCCTGATCGCCGGACACGCGGGGGAGGGTCAGGCCGTTCGCGTTGTAGACGGCGCGGACAAAGCCGGAGCAGTCGATGCCCGCCGCCGTCGTGCCGCCCCAGACATAGGGGACGCCGAGGTAGCCCTGGGCGCTTCGCACCAGCGCCTGCCCGAGCGGGCCGCCACCGACCAAGGGCGCGGAGCCGTCGCCGAGAGCATCGGGGGTCGTGGTCGCCACGGGAATATCGAGCAGCTTGACATCGGACTTGTTGACAAAGCCGATGGAGCGGTCAATCATCAGCACGGCGTACTGCGTGGTCGTCTGGCCGCTGATGGCGAGGTACTGGTCTTTGGGGCAGACAGACAGCACGCGGCTTCCGGTTTCGCGTCCGCCGACAATCGCGGCCTTGTCGCTGGTCACCTGAGCCAGCCGTCCGATGACGCTTGCGGCCTGCTGGGCCGGGGACACGATGCCCCGCGAGGGCAGCGAGCGGGCAGAGCGGCGGGCGGGTGCGCGGCGGGTGGTTTTGCGGTGGAAGTAGGCAGTTTTAGGCGCAGCCTCCTGAGTCGGCGCGGCTTCCGAGGCTTCGCTGTCGACGGGAGTGGTCAGGGCCGGCGGTTTTTCCGCGTGAACGGCGGGGGCAGACACGGTGGCACAGGTCAGCGCGGACAGCAAAAATAGGCACAGGCGGGATGAGTGCGGCGCGGCGGGACGTAAAAGCAAAACACGATCCTCCTCACGGTTCTCGGAGTCAATTCAGCGTTAATACGCAGAGACAAAATTGTAATGATGGTTTAATTATCGGTGAAAACCGGTCATTTCTTCAGGCTGTGAAGTCAGGACCGGGGAGGCTTGGGAGCGGCGTCAGTGCCGGCCCGGCGTGGATGCCGCTGCCTCTTGGTTCCCAGTATAAGGCACAGGAGCCGCTTTGTCAAGCACAAACAATAGTTTGTTTGAATACTTTTTTTGCAGGCGGCTTTCTGCCTCTTGACAATCCTGTCAGCGAGTGAGTATAATACCGACACCTGACCGAGACACGCCGAAGTGGTGAAATGGTATACACGCTGTGTTCAGGTCGCAGTGCTCGCAAGGGCATGCGAGTTCGAGTCTCGCCTTCGGCATAAGATGTGTAGAATTTTAGAGTAATTTCAGGGTGCTGCACAAGCGCCGACGATCCAAAAAGGATCGTCGGCGCTTTTTTGTGTTTCAAATTCGGGCCTTTTACGGTCGATTTTAAGGGGGATGTTACAGTGGAAAGCCTAGAGACAAAATCGACAAGCACCTGGACGCCCATTTATAAGCGTTTTTACACCTACAAAGCTGCGCGTTGTGAAGCTGTGACTTTGAAGTCTGTGTCTTGGTACCTGTTGCCGCTGATCCGAGACATGGAAGCCCAGGGAGTCACGGCGCAGGAGTTTTCCGATCTGCACATGGAGGAGAGGATGGCGCGGCGCAAGCAGGCGGGGATCAACAACAATACGCTTCGCGCCGAGATCATGCTCGCGAATTCGATGTTTGTGATCGCAGTGAAAGCGAAGCTTGTTGCGGCGAACCCTTTGGCCGACTACAAAATGCCGCCGAAGATCAAGCCGCACATCCCCTGCCCCACTCCGACGAAGCTGAAGAAGCTGCTGAACACTGTCCACGATATTCGGCTGGTATCCAAAAACCCAAACGCCGCATTCCTCACGCCCGAGAAGAATCGCTTCCTCTGGCGGCGAGATACGGCGATCATCATGATGGCCGCACGCACTGGGACCAGGCCCTGCGAACCATTCAACTTGCTACTGGACGACTATCAGCCCGAGGCAGGGCGCATTGTGATCCGCACGGCAAAGGACCGAGAACCACGCTATGCGCCTATCTACGCCGATGTTGTTTACGCGGTTGATTCCTATCTCAAAGTCAGGCCCAAAAACTCGCCGAGCAACTATTTGTTTGTGAGTGATCGTGGAAGCAAAATGACAGTTTGCGACTGGTCGCGCCTGTTCAAAAAGTACGCGACTGAAGCGGGAATGCCAGACATCACGCCGAGGGCACTCAGGCACTACGGTCTGACTGCCATGGCTCAAGTTAATCTCCTGGCTGCTTCCAAGGCCGCAGGGCATTCCAGCCTGGCGACGACGAAGGGCTATTTGCACAACGATTTCGAGCACACGCGTGCGGCCCTGGAAGCTGTAGGCCAGATCGATATGTCCGAGTTTGAGACTAAGCGCAGCACAGAACGTATCATCTAGGCGAAGTAAGGAATTTTCGCCACTTTCATAGATCAACGACCTACATTTTAAAAAGCGAAAACGCGACCTGGTTGCACAGGACGCGCTTTCTACCCCGCCGCGCCCTGGAGGTGCGCGTCGTTATGCCAGAAGTATACTCAAAAGAAACCGAGATTGTCAACTATTATCGCATTCCTGTCGAAGTGGCTCAAGATCACGAACTCAGTGATGGCGCGATCCTGCTGTTCGGAGAGATTTTCGGTCTCTTCGCAAAATATGGGAACTGCGAAGCAGGCGATGCTCATTTCATGGCGCGTCGAGGCAAAGGGGCTACGACAATTCAGCGGCAGCTTCGGGAACTGGAGGCTCGCGGTCACATCCAGATCACAAACCCCAAACCTAACGAGCGGCAGATCGTGGTCCCTTCGCGGTATCTGGGGAGCAAAGAAAACCCGATGCCCGAAAATGGGTATCGACCGATGCCCGAATCTGGTGACAAAGCCGAATCGATACCCGAATCTGGTGACAAAGCCGAATCGATACCCGAAAAT
>CAXUKS010000008.1:0-117357 GCA_964251675.1 uncultured Armatimonadales bacterium | reverse complement strand
GGGCATCAGCCGATACCCGAAAATGGGCATCAGCCGATACCCGAAAATGGGCATCAGCCGATACCCGAAAATGGGCATCTTCTTAAGACTCTTAATACTAAGAATTTAAAAGAGTCAAAGACTCAGGAGTCTTCGACCCCTGTTTTTGAAAATGCTCACCAAGCTTGGAAGATGTTTGGTGAGAGGGGGAGTCTGATTTCTTTTGAGAATTTAATTGCGAAATGCAAGGATAGGCAGGAGGTCTGGGATATTGCTGTGTTGTCGGCACAGATCAAGGATAAGAAAATTGGCCTGGACTCCCCTGCTGCCTGGATGCGCACTGTAATCACTGACAATCTCCTGCTGTCTTCTGAAGCTGTCCTTGTCCGATTAGGCTGCATGCGCAGCGCCAATGCCAGCCCAGAGGAGCGCCGCCGCGCCGAGGCGGCTGAACAAGCGGAGGAAGCCGAAAAGCAGGCCCATAACGCCCCTCCAGCCCCTGAAGTGGCAGGCATGCTGGGGGGCATCGCCAAGGGCATGGATGCCCCTGGGAAGCCCGACGGCCTGCCAGTAGCCCCGCCGCCTGTGCCTGCGCCGCAGGATAACAGTGAGAAGCCCTCTGCGCTGGCCCTGGCCCGCCAGGCGCTACTGGCAAAGGTGCAAGCCTTTGGCCCAGACGTGGTTCAAACGGCGGTTTCCAGGGTGCGCGGCGAGTCAGTCTTTGCTCGCTATCTTTCAAAAGGCATTGAAGAGGCAAACTCTGCCACACTCACGGCGGTTTTGGCGATGTGCCAGCAGGTCGAGGCTAAAATGTCGCTCGCTGTGCCAGATGTTTTGATGGAGGACTCTGCCCCCGAGGCGGAGGCAGAAGATTAACGTAAACGCGGTTGCAAGTCTGGCCGCACAACATGGAGGGAAATATGCCAGTACAAAGCAACACTACCAACCAAACTACTAACCGTAGTGACCTAGCACTCAGCCGAGACTCACGCTGGACGGGACTCCCCTTGCTCACTCCGTCGAGTGTCAGTGACCTAATTTTATGCGGAAAAAAGTACGATACTCTCCGCGTTCGCAAACTCTGGCCTAAAAACCGCCCTGCGCCGCCCGTGACGGTGCCCAGGGGGAGCGCATGGCATGAGACGCTTCGAGCCCTGCATGCAGCGCGTTGGACCGACGCCGACGGTGTTTGCCAAATTCCTATCAAGGATGTTGAGGCGTTCGCGGCGTCGGCTGTGTATGCGGCCAGGTATGAGCGTGACGTGGATCGAGAGGCAGAAATCGCAATTGTGTCTGCGATGACTCTACTTTTGGTGGACAACACCGATCCCGAGGATTTGCAGGCCATAATCGCGCTCGAAACTCAGTCAGAATTTGACTACAATTACATGGGCGAACCTTTGGTGAGAATCGCGGGGACCATTGATCGCGTTCTCATCAGAGACCCAGGCGTGCTTGTGATTCAGGATTTTAAGTCCACTCGCCAAACAATCAATCTTGCCGAATGCTTTTTGCTAATCTGGATAGCGGCACGTAAATGGCCTGGATACAAATACGTTCTTGAGCTGATTTGGGTCGATTTTGAAGATGGTCAGGTTTCTGTTGACTATGTGACTCAAGACATGGTCCGCAGCCAGCACAAAATTCTGACGAGTGCCCTTTTGAAGCGCAAAGCGGAGGTTCCCATCGCTGATCCAGGCCCAGCGTGCACATTTTGCCCCATCCGCGAATCTTGTATGGGTCTGGACTCCGTGGATTTGGCCGAAGACGAAGTGCCGTTCTGAAGACAAAACTCAAACAGAAATCAGAGGTATACTATGACAATGACGGTTCCCGCCCCAAGCACAACGCTATCTAAAGTCACTCAATCACCAGTTGAGCGCGATCCTCTTCGGCGCGGCTTTCCAACACGCTCCATCGGAAATACCAGCGGGTCTTTTATTGTTTATGCAAATAGCTTCGACTGGCTGGACGCAATTCCTGAAAACAGTCTTCACGCGCTGGTGACAGACCCTCCATACGGCGTTAAGGAATACGAGCTGGACCAGATTGAGAAGCGCAAAGAAGGCACCAAAGGTATTTGGAGGCTGCCTCCCGTGTTGAATGGTGTGGCGAGGGCCCCACTGCCGCGTTTCACAGCTCTGAGTTCAAAGGAGCGAGAGATCGTACGTGATTATTTCATAGCGTTTGCCGAGTCTAGTGTACGCGCCCTCCGTCCTGGGGCTCACGTTTTTTTAGCGAGCAACTCGTTTCTTTCGCAGCTCGTATTCAGCGCACTAATCGAGGGAGGTTTAGAGTTTAGGACGGAAATGGTCCGCCTCGTCAGAACGCTTCGTGGCGGGGATAGGCCCAAAGGGGCTGAACAGGAATTCGCGGGTGTGTGTTCCCTCCCTAGCGGTTGCTACGAGCCTTGGGGCATCTTGAGAAAGCCTCTTCCCAAGGGGATGACGGTAAGTGATTGCCTTCGTGAGTTTGGCACAGGAGGGCTTCGGCGCACCCCAGATGACAAACCATTCTCCGATGTGATCTTGTCGGAGAGAACTCCAAAACGTGAGCGAGAAATAGCAAATCACCCAAGTATAAAGCCACAGTCGTTCATGCGCCAGATCGTTCATGCGGCACTTCCACTAGGCGAAGGTGTTATAGCAGACCCTTTCATGGGTTCTGGTGCAACCGTTGCAGCGGCGAATGCCATGGGGCTGAAGGCAGTCGGCGTGGAGCGCGTGACGGAGTATTATGACATGGCGACCAATGCGATTCCGCAATTATCGAAGCTTAAGATCGCACCACCAAAGCAGCAGCAAGATCAAGAGATCATGGACCTTGACTTGGCATAAGATTCAAGGTCCATGATCTCTCATTCGGCTTCCTCAAACAAACTGGCTTCCTCTGAGTTTTCCCGATGTTCTGACTCTGGGTCATTGGCATCATCGGCCAGTTTGAGTGTTTTTATATCGGGGTCGCGGTAAATCCAGTTGTCTTCCATCTTTTTTACACCCGATGCGATGACCGTAGCAGTTGGTGTACGTCGGCTGCCCTCGTTCCTGCCCGCTTCTTTCCAGTCGGATTTCTCGATTTTGGCACAGACCACTTTAACGAAGCGGAAAGGTTTGGGGAAGACCGCTTTTGGCGTCGGGCGCGCTTTACCATTCTTGTCTGGACCAGGGTTCGTTGGGTTTGGACTGTCTGTAGGTCGATTACTGTCAAACACGAATACCATCAGCCAAACGTCTTCGGCGTTGTGTCCTTGCCACCCCTTCAGGTAGCGTGACCCCTTGATCTCAATCCCTTCGCTTTCATGTTGTGCTTCGTCATTTCTGTATTTCCCCTTTGGGAGCATATCAGGGTGACCATTATGGTAGCGGTTTTTGACGATTGTCGGGCTGTATTTAGGGATACCCGAGCTCATAAACTCGCCCACAATGCTGCTGTAATTTGCAGGCATAAGCATTGTCTCAAGGCGCTCGATTTGCCTTGTGTTAAGCTCCCTGTTCAGGAAGCCAAGGAACTCAACGAAAGAATTCATCGCATCACGGACATGGGAAACTTCCAATCCATAAGGCAAAATCGCTTCAGGGTTAAATCCTGTATCAGACACGGGGACAGGTGTTGCGGCAGCAAGTTCCAAAGCCTCTATATCGACTGGCTTTGTAGAAACATCTTTTTTTTGCATGACGGCCTTATTGTTTAAAGCCTTACAAGAATCCTTCACCAGCGTGGGCTATTTCTGCTCCGCTTTTTTCTCTTCCCAGATTTCGAGACGATCCACAACCGTCTCAGGAGGCGCGACAATCCCGATGCGAATCGCACCGTCTCTGCGAATTTGGGCGACTTGAATTTCGATAGGCGCATCTTCCGACTTAGGGTCGCCGAAACAGATGATGTCGCCGACGCGGCGTGTGAGAACGAGCATTTGAGTATCCTCCGTGGTTGTTTGCTTCCTTCACCTTGCATAAAACGTGCCAACAGTTCGCCTGTATAAAGCTCCCCTGGGTCAAGGGAGGCCCAGGGAATGGGCAGTACAGCAGCAGCACGTGAATGGCGCATAGGAGACGCAGGCGATGTGCCTAAACGGTGGTCGCGTGAGAAAAAGATCGAGGCCCTGCGCCCCGTCGCGCGGCTTCTGGCTGGCAAAGCGTATAGAAATAAGCTGGCAGTGATAGGGCTTGAACTTGACGACGTTGAAATGTTTGCCCTGTACGGCATAATTAAAGCTGTTGACACATATAAGCCAGACAGGGGCTTGAAGCTCAGACACTTTGCGGCGCTCTGTGGCCGAGCGGAAGTTATTACTCGCGTAAGATCAGTCGCAGGTGCACATCGCAGGCAGGCTGCGGAGGCGGACAAGTACGTCGCATGGCTGTCACTTGAGGCTCCATGCGAGGACGGCGGCGACGGCGGCGAGCAGACCATGGGGGATATGCTCGCAGATATGGCTGACGTGAGCGCAGACACTGAGATGCAGGCGCTGGGCTCGATTATCCACCAGGACAACGTGGAAGAAGCCCTGGCCGCAGCGCGTCTCACCAAGCTTGAAACGTCCGTTTTTCTGCTTTGGTTGACGGGAATGGACTACGCGGAGATCGCGAAGCAGAGTGGGCGCAATCAAAGGTCTGTGGATAACGCCCTACAGCGGGCCATGCTGGGAATGAGAGACAGATCAGCCCCGAAGATGGGCGACTACTTTGCCTGACCTTGATCGATAAAAACGCCCCGCCGAGGAAATCCTCGGCGGGGCGTTTGGGTTGAGGATCATGCCAGCCCTGGCACGTTGTCTAGCACAAGAGAATAGGGCAGTACGTGCGAATAGATGGGTGATTCGCTTGTGGCTGGAGGTGGCGCGAGTACAGTGGTCAAAGTCTCGTTGCTTACTACAGATTGCACGCCATCTTTGACTGCACTCACATAATGATCGTAAGTACCTGGGGCCACGCCATTCTGTTCATAGTGAGTTACGTTGCCAGGCACATTGGCGACAAGCGTTTCATCTCCAGTGGACGAATCGTAATTATAAAGATTGTACGAATCTGGCTGACCAGAAGCTGGAGCCTGCCAGTCATCGATGAGTTTTGGCATGATGTATCCTTAATAAACGACAACTGTGGTTAAGTTGCGCGGTGCAGTGGCAGGGGTCGCAACCGTAATTGAGAGAGAAAACGCGGCAGTATAGTTTGGCGTAGACGCTGAGTCGCTGAAAGCGCCTGCAGCACCACTTAGCGTACCTCCCGTTTCACCAGCGGCGATGACCCTTGAAAGCGTCGCCGTCGTGGTCGTGCCACTCGTTACAACGTTTGAAATAGTGACCGCGCCCCCAGACAGGCCGCTGATGGAAAGTCCCTGGTTCGGAGTGTATTGACCGCCAGAACTTCGCGTAAAAGTGGGTGGCGGCGCAGCGCCGCCAGCGGCGTTTGACCAACCAGACAGAGGAAAATTAGGAAATGTGCAAGTCGGGCTCTCGTAATCGCGGCTTCCAGCAATTGAGCCGTCCGCGTTCAAGCCATTGTAGAGTCGCCACCCACTCGTCCCGCCGATGATGCTGCCAAAATCGATACCCCGCCCTGTTGTGCTATTTCTATAATAGAGGTTTCCGAGAAAGTCAACAGTAGTGGAGCGTGTGTATGTCGCATTGTCGACGGACACGCCTGCTCCCGCCGCAGACACCGTATCAGGCAGTCCAAGCGGCACTTGTAGAACGGGTGACGAGCCAGTTTCTGTCCAAATAATTGTAAGCTGATTTCCGTTCACCGTTGCCGACAGAGGAACAGGGGCTGTGGTGTCAGATGGTATAACTACATCAAAAAATGCCGTGGCGACAAAATTGCTAGAGTCGCCTCTGGTTGTCAGCTTATAGCCTGTTCCAAGTGGCACAGAAGCGGCGGCGCTTAAGTTGTAAACGTAGAAATTGTCACCACCTACAGCAATCTCAGCGGCTTGGTGCGCGACGCTGATTCCGTTTTGGTAGCCATCAAGACTGGCGCTGCCGTAGTCGTCATAAATTGAATTTCCGCTTGGGTCAAGGATTTTTAGGCGAGGACTCTGATTTCCTGGCGCAACGGAATAGGGCTGTATAGCAACAGCCACGCCGCCCTGGGATACTTGTGTGTTTGGCATTTCGAATGTCCTTAAACTTCTTCAAACTGAATTGTCGCGTAGGTGCCAGCCACCGTTTGCGCGGCCCACTTGGGGCTGATTTCGTAGTCGCTGGCGATTGATGATGCGCCTGCGCTATAAGTGCTCGTTGTAGCTTCCTGCCTGCCTGTGCCAGACACCGAAAGATTGGAAGAAAGGATCGCAGTGCCAGCCCCAAACGCCGCCGTGGAGTTGGCATAGAACGCCTGGAACGTTGTGGCAGTGGTGGTGCCTGCCTCTGTATGCAAAACAGCAGGGCCAGAAGCCTTCCACGAGGTAACATTGCCACCTGTGCCGCGAGGAAGCCGTGCCATTTGCGATGTGTTTGGCGCAGAATCCGCTGTCGTTGAACTCGGGTAAAATGTCATCAATACGCGGCGCTTGATAAGCCCAGATGAACTCAAGGTACCGTCGGCAGCCACTGAAATCCCTGTGCCTGGCTTCACACCGCCGATGACTGAAGCTGTTGCTGCAGCCAGAGAAATCGTGCGATTGGCAGAAAGATCGCCACCACCTGAAAGCCCTGTGCCTGCAGAAATCGTGCGAGTGTAGAGGGTTGCGATGCGTGTCAGAAGACCATCGAGGCGCGCTTTCAGGCTTGCGTAAGTTTGGCCTGCTGTCAGTGGTGAAGCTGTTGGTTCCGTGCGAGAAGCGATTACCTCTCCGCTGACATCTGCGTTAGGGGCAACATAAGCAACATCACTGGTGTAGCTCACCCAGGCAGACACAGCGCCCAGTGGGTTTTGCGTTTGAGCGCGGACACGAAGCGCCCCTGAATTTTGAGACAAGTAGAAAATGTCGCCAGGGTAACGTGTAGAAGACGTGCCATCAGGCCCAATCCAAGTGGTGCCGCCGTCGAGGCTTTTTTGCCAGTAGGTCGTTTGGAAAGACGCGGCAGGATCAACTCCAAAAAACTGCACCCCAAACCCCAAATCCATCCTGGCCCCGACATACAGCGTTGAGACTAACGAAATTGCAGTGGGTGCGACAGGAGCGGCAGGCGTGATGGCGCTGTTCCAAAGAGTTCTTTCAGCAGCGAGCACATGTGGCCCGTTAGCAGGCGCGTAGGCATCGTGCAGCGTGGGAAGTGTGTCAGAATAAGCGATGGTGCCAAAATACGCTGGGCCACCACCTCCTGGTGAGCTGCCTCCCTGCGAAGATGAACCTCCACCACCAGAAGCGCTGCCTGGTGTAGAATTAGCATTTGTCCGCTTGACCAGCTCAAGCACCTGGGATGCCAAGTCTTTTTGTTCGCGCTCAAGTTCCAGCGTGGTCGAGAGTTTGTTGTCTGAAAAGTCGCGGCGAATTCTTGCGATAGCCAGGTCGTTTCCACCCGACAAAGCGGCTCCGTCCCTGCCTGCAAGCCTGACTACCTGTCCGCACCTGAAGGGCCGCAGATCGTCTGCCAGGGTCACCGTGGGCATGACTGGAGGGAGCGCGTGCGTGAGAAGGTAAGCGCGCGCCCAGTTGGTAGCGTCGATCAGATTTGTTAAATCAGACTGGCTTTCGATCTCTGCGCGAGCGCCATAAGTTGCTTCACTTTGCTGCACCAACACGTTCGCGGGATCGCCCGCAAAGAGGTCCGAAGCGCGCAAAACGACTTCGTAGTTACCATCCTCGATGAAGAACGCCGCTGGGTTTGCAGGGTCGTAAACAGACGCGTCACGCATACACAGATCGTCGATCAGAACTTCTCCTGAGCCTCGGAACGTGATGTAGGCGCGGCCATAGCCAGAGTCACCCGCAAAATGATGCGTGCAGGAGATCGGCGTCCAGTCTGCCCAGCCGCTCCCAGCGGGAATGACGTACTTGGTCAAAAAAAACGGGTTGTCGCTGCCGTCCGTGCGGTTTGTATGCACTTCCAGAAACATCTTTGGGTTGCTTGTGACGCCTGGAGGGGACTTGAACCAAGCCTGGAAAACAACATCCTGCCCACCCAGAACTGTGAATTTAGCTTCGTTTTTGGCTTCGAGGTGCAGATCGTGCCCGTCGGCGTCAGATGCCTGTGCTGAAAGGTCAAGGCAGTATCCACCACCATGCGAATCCTGGCTCACCCAGTTTTGCGCGACAATTTTAGCATCGCCGAAGGCGACGGTGTCCCAGGCGTCCTGGCTGATAATTGTCGTGTCAACCAGCCCAACTTGATCCCAGCAGATGCCATTGCTGCCGAGGGCCACACACTGCACTGAAACTTTCGCGCCAGCGGCATTCGCTGGCGGGCGCACCACGGTCTCGTAGTATTCCCATGCACTCGACGGAGGCGCGATCACGCTCTCGCTGATCGTAACAGTGGAAACGGTGTTGCCACCAGAGTCCAGCCAATTGAGCGTCACGCGGCCTGTACTTTGCGCCGTAAACGACGCATTCTGCTGACGTGCGTGTGCTGAAAGCACATAGTCGCGCCCCTGCACCACACCTGTAGTCACCGTCTGCGAAGCGCCTTCACCAGAATGGTCGGTGAGCAGCATATAATCGCCGCTATATGTTTGGCCCGCAAAGTCGTTGGTCTTGACGTAGGATGGGTCAGTGCCGAAGAAGTTCCAGTGATCCTGTGTGTCGAACCCTGGGTCAAGCAGCAGATTGCCGACTCCCTGGTCGCCGCCGTACACGGGCTTTTCAAAACTTCCATTGGTCAATAAGTTAGGAAACTTTGGCGCGCCTCCCTGGATATGCACGACATTGACCACATCGGCAGTGTCTTGACCACCACTTGCCTCTGTGACGTTGTTTCCAGGCACCATGATCGTGTAATCGGCAGTGCTCGAAATCGGGTGAACGTAGAGACGATCTTTGCCAAAGTCGGCAGAAGCCGCATCGTCGACGGCATCCACACCCCAGACACCCGCGTTTCCGCTGGCCTGCGTTAGATCGTCAAAAACGTCTTTGAGTTTGCGCTCCCAGGCATCCACGGCTGTTAAATTCGTGCCGAGAGGTTCTGCGGCGATAACAAGACTCGGCTGATCTGGTTGCACCCAGTCGCGGGCAAGGTCTCGAAACAGCAAGGCGACATCTTCGCCATATTCGGCACTCGCATAACGTTTGCGCGCGATAATCCTGCCCACTCGCAAAAGTCGGCCATAGCCACTTAGAGCCAGCTTGTCGGGGTCGGATAGTGTGCGTTTTCGGGATGTGATTTCTCCACGGTACAGAAGCTTTCCGCCGAGGCGGAATTCAACTGTGTCGCCAGTGACTACATTCGCAAGCTCGTCAATCCGAGCGGCTGTATCCACGTTGAAATCGGCCCAGCCACCATATCTCTCTTCAGTCCATGACACTGCAGTAATATTTTTGGCAGGCAGGTTCTTGCGCTTGCCGTCAGTTCCGAAAAGTGTGATTTTGAGGTTTTTTGTCATCAGAAGTAGCGATTTTGCCAGGTGAGGGAAGCTGTTCCGCCCGTCACGGTGATTGTGTTCGTTCCGTTTGCCAGCCCGAGGAAGACACTGGCCGCAGTGAGAAGGCTGGAAGCATCAGTGCTGGAAGGCGAGAGGAACGTCTCAAGCTTGCTGTCGGCGATGTAAACGCCACTCCCAGCAGCGGTGAATGAAAACACGTCCCCAGTAGTAGTATTCGTGACGGTGACATTCTGACCTGCAGCAGAGGGCGTTATACTCATTGCAGGAAGGGCTGTAGCTGTGCCAGCCACGGTAAATGTCGTTGTGCCTGCGGGAAGCGCTTTTGACTGGGTAGCGACATCGTAGAGGTAGGGATCATCCGCGCGAAAAGCTACCGTGTATTCCCAAAGGTAGAAGCCTTCAAAGTCGGCCTCGGTGATACTTTGCACCTCGGCCATGCAGTAGCGGTCACCATTTATGATAAGTTGGTTAGCCACTGAAGGCCGATGTGCCTGGTAAAAAGCATCCTGCTTCGCGCGAAGATCGCCCGTGTCTGTGCCCAGGAGCGTGCCCTTGATCGTGACAATGCGCGTGTCCATGAGCGCGCCACCAGAGTAGCCTCCATCCCTCCCTGGAGTAGAAGCAATTCGTTCTTTATAACGGGTAGGTTTGTTGATCGTTTCGATTCCGTCCAAAACGTACCCGCCGTAGCTGTAGGTGAAATTGAGTTCTGCCATTGTTTAGAGCCTGATTTTTCGAGCGAGAGTTTCCACCAGATTATCGTTGATCATGGAGATGTCGGTGCCATTCTTGATGTCGCCGTAGTGGTGGCTGGTGACGTTGACATTCGTTCCACCCGCGCCTGCAGCCGCTGATGACGTAGAAGAGCGCCTTGCGCTTCCAGACCAAGGCGCAGGAGACATCATAGGGCCGATTTTGTGGTTAGGAATGACCGTTCCAGGGCTGTCAAATCGGACCAATTCTGGGCCAGATTCTCCTACAAGGCTCCACTTCCCAACTGGAGGTCGTCCGCCTGCCGCAAACATTCCACCCAAATTCGCGCCGATTTCAGCGCCGACACCAGCAGAGCCAAAAAAGCTCCCTGCGACGCCTCCAAGAACAGCACCAAAGATGGAGTTTCGCTGCTTTTTCTTGCCATTCTTGCCGCTCAGGTTCATCACCGCGCCGACGATCAGGGCGAACTGCAAGCCAGCCTTAATAAGCTGAGAACCACCACCCTTCAGCGCAGACCCGAGCTGGTCTCCGATTGAATCAAAGATCGAATCGAATGCCTTCTTCACGACCCTGTCGTAGAACGTGTTGACCAGGGCCTGCTTGCCCATCTGCTGCATCGATCCCCAGAAATCTTTCCAGGCACCTTTTGAGTTTTTGCCATCCAGCAGGCGAGAAATGAAGTCTTTGCCTGCGGCATCGGCACTTTGAGACAGAGAATCTGTCATCTGGCGACGGTAATTACCCCAATCGTCGTGCTGGCTTTTGTAGTCTTTGAGAGACTGGTTCGCCTGGTCTCCAGCTTCTCCGTCGATAGCTGCCTTCTTCAAGAGTTCCTTGATGTAAGGCATGACATCACTCAGCGCGATGCCTGGCTTGCGCGGGTTGCGAGCCTTCGCTTCGTCAACCGCGCCCAGGATTTCGTTGATTTTGGAGGCAGCGGAAAATGCCAAGTCTTTGGGATCACGCAGGCTGTCCGTGGAGTTACTCGTTGAGCGGTAGCTGTTGAACGCGCCTGCCTTGCCATTGACGGCATTGTGAAGATCAGACCGTGCCGAGTCTTCGCCGATCCCGATACCGCGCTGCCTTCTGGATTCGTCAAACTGAGAGTTTAAGATAGGAAGATCGTCGGGAGAAGCGATAGCAAGGGCTGCAGCTTCTGCGCGGGATAGAAGAACGTCTTTTCCAACAAGGTCGCCAGTGGCATCGGCCTGAGCACGCAGCAGGTCAATCTCACGCTGCCTGCCATTCTTTGTCAGCTCAACGCCTTCCTGAGTGTGGGCAGCGTTGATGTCTCGCAGGGCCGCTGCATAAATGGTAGCTGCAGCAGTGCGCGCCTGTTCATCGTCGGAGTTTGCGCCGATGTGCTTGTCTGTGAGTGCGATCAGACCCTTTTGTGCGGCGATCCTGTCGTTTGCGTCTGCCCGTTCCTGGTCGGTTTGAGCAGCGTCTTTGCCAATCTCCAGCCCGCGCAAGTCAAACTCCTGAACACGTTTGACAGCTTCAAGCCTTGCACGCTCGGAAGAACGGCGCTTTCGCTCAAGCTCTTCGTGGGCCTTCGCAGCCTTGTCTGCAGCATCCTGGCCTGCGTCGCCTGCAGTTTTCACCATGTCGATATAATCGCGCTGGTTTTGCTTGTGATCGACGCTGTTTTGTGCAATCGCGGCAGGGTTGGTAGGGTCTTGAGCCAGGCTTGAGTTTGCAGATTTATCCAACAAAGAACGTATTTTGCCAGCTTGAACTTTGAGGCTCGCTACCAGTTTCGCACGCTCGGCAGGAGTCATGCCAGCGCCCTTGTCTTTTAGCGCGGCAAGCATCGCATCAAAGGCAGATTTAGCGTCGGCTACAGCCGCGTTTGCGTAGATCGTGCGCGCATTGGCGCGCTGGTCCGCGATTTTTTCGGCTGCTTTATCGCTGGTGCTTGATCCACCTGACGCACCAGCAGCATCTGCAGCAAGCGGGGCTACTGCCCTGCCTCCTGCAGGAGGGGCCACAAACCACTGGAAGTTTTTTTCGTCGAAGTGATTCGATCCGTACTGGTCCAATCGCTGTCCCTGGGGGCCAATTGTCTGCACATGGCCCGAATCGCCGCCCATTGTGGTTGAGTAAAGCAGCGTGCCAGGAGCCAGTTTCTGACCAGGCGTGTATCGGCGTGCAAGCCCTGCTTTCTGGAAGCGAGCTAGGTTTGTTTTAGCCGATGCGTCTTTGGAACGATCCCAGATGCCATCGAAAGCGTGCGTGACATCCTGAACAGTCGTGCGAGCCAGTTCTTGGCAGTGGTGAACGAATTTCTTAGAATCAACTTTCTGGCGGCGAAGGGCTTCGTTAGCAATCTGCATTCCAATTCCGCTGTCGGCGGTGCCTTCCTGGTTTGCTAAATTTTCTTCGTGCTTCGCTTTAATTAGTGACTTTTCGTTTTTAGCACGATCAGAACGCAATGCTGCAAGGTCACTCGTTAGCTTATCAACGCGCGCATTCGCCTGGGTCATGTTCATTCCAGCAGGCAGGGCGCTACCACCGCGCCCTGGGCGTGTAGTGGCGATGCGGTTTTTTAAGTCGACCAGTTCTTTTGCAATGTCGTCTTCAGACTTCTTCGACTTTCCGATTGAGCCTTCCAGGTTTCGGCGTGTGTTAGAAAGGCTGGAAGTCGTGTCACGGTCTAAGGCCAGCGCGCGCGTACTGGCTTCCATGCCAGCGATATGGTCTTCTCTGGCCTTGATGTCTGCTTGGTTTCGTGCTTCTGCCTGGGC
The DNA here is from genome assembly GCA_964251675.1 of uncultured Armatimonadales bacterium. Lineage (GTDB taxonomy): Bacteria > Armatimonadota > Armatimonadia > Armatimonadales > Capsulimonadaceae > JANXMY01. The sequence goes on along the minus strand of CAXUKS010000008.1, from coordinate 104,435 downwards.
GACATTCATGCCACCCCTGCCGCCGATCTGGGTTGTCTTGACAACCCCTCCAGGGCCTACATAGCTAAACGGGTCTTTTTTGAGCGCGGCCAGTTGCTTTTTCTCAAGCGCAGTCTCAGTCTGGTTTAGGCTGATCTGATTAGAAATGTTTTTAGTCGTGTCGCCAGTGTCGGTGAAATTCTTGAGCGCCAGTTTCTTTTTTGCCAGCTTGTCTTGGGCTTCTGCAGCTTCGTCAAACTTGACTTTCAGCAAAACAATGAGCGCAATGGCCGCTAAGATTGCGACGGCCCAGGGCGCAGCCACCGCGAATGCTGTTGCGCCTCCTGCTGCTGCTGCGGCCTGCGCGCCTCCTGCTGCCACTGCCGCGCCCTGGAATAGGCCGAAAAGAGCAATGGCTTCTTTGATGCCTGTAATTAATTTAACGATGCCTACGAGCGCGACTGTGCCTGCAGCGCCAAACGCCAATAAGCGCACTGTCATCGACTGGGCAGCATGGCTCATCGACTCATAACTCTTGACAGCACTTTCAACTGTTTTGAGCATATCTCTGAAAATTGGGAGAAGAACTGTTCCAATCTCAATTCCGACTCTGGAAGCATCTTTCTGAAGCGCTTCCATTTGTGCTCCAGCACCTTGGTTTTGGCGTGCCAGAGCCTCCTGCATCTGACCAGCTCCGTCGCTGGCGTGCGTCATCGAATTGAGTGTTTCGGAGTATTTCTTTGCACCATCCGAGGCCAGGGCCTGGAGGCCGATGAAGCTGCGGATTTCAGGGAACAGCGCGGGGAGGGCGTCTTGGTGCTTCTTAGTGGCCTCTACCACGTTAAGCAGCGCGCCTTTCAGGCCCTCGGCTCGCACAGCGGTGATGCCATGCACGATACCAAGCTTGTCCATCGCCTTTGCTGCACCCTCGGAAGGGTGGATGAGCTTTTCGATGACGCCCTTGATCTCGGTGGCAGCCTCGTCTGCTTTGATGCCCTGGAGTGTGAGCGCGGCCATCGCCGCCGCGACTTCCTGCAAAGAAACGCCAGCGGTTTTGGCAATGGGAAGAATGGGGCCAATGGAATCCGCAAGTTCGCTGAAATTGACGACACCGAGGTTCACGGTCTGGAAAAGAACGTCCATCGCCTGTTTGGTCGATGTGACGCCACTGATGCCAGAATTAAGCACTGCCATGAGCACGCGGCTCGAAGTGGATGTGTCCGACATACCAGCAGAGGCGCCTTCGGCGCTCACCTTGAGGATGTCGAGCGCTTTTGCACCGCTGAAGCCCGAGGAGTAAACATCGTACAGGCCCTTCGCGAGGTCTTCTGGCGTCTGTCGAATGCTCGGGTCTTTAGAAATGTCAAGGACTGCCTTTCGCATATCCTCGAATTGTGCGGTGGTCAGGTGAGCGATGGAGTCAACGTTTCGCAGGGCCTGGTCGTAACCGACGGCCTCTTTTGTCGCAACTCCAAGCCCCCCGAGCACCGCGACGCCGCCGTAAGCCAGGCCATCCCCGATCTGACTTACAGCAGCGCCGCGCTTTTGAGCAGCTTGCTGCCCCTGGACGGAATTCTTCGCAGCAGCTCGCGCTGAGGCTGCCTGTGCGCGTGTTTGCGCCGTAGCGGCCTGTGCTGCCTGCTGATTCGTCGCAGCCTGTGCTTGTGCCGCCTGCTTTTGAGCTGCCAGAATAGCCTGATCTGCTTGTTTCTGAGCTGCTACACGCTGGCGCTGAATATCTGCATCGATGCGCGCAATTCGCCTGGAAATCGTAGTCCACTGGGTGCCAAACTGCTGGTAGGAAGCCTGCTGATCTTGCAAAGCGGCCTTAAGCTGAGTGCCTGTCGCAAGATTATTTCTGTACTCCCACTCTTTTTGGTTGACAAGGAGCCGCTTTTTAGCTGCCAGTGCCTTTTCAGCCGCAGAAAGTTCAATCCCCTGTGCATTTTTAGCAGTTTCAGCCGCAATTCCAGCCACTTTTTGCCCCATGTTGCGCATCGTAGTGATAGCTTTTTGGGCGTCGGCAGTGATTTGGATGACTAGATTAGATGTGGCTGTATTTGACATGAGTGCTACATTTTGAGGACTAAAGTTTGAGGGAGAACTGGGCGAGGTGCGTTTCGACGTGTGAAATGTTCTGGAGGTAGTTGTCGACCTGGTTTTCGTCTAGGTTAGCCAGGTCGTCGGCGCTGATGCCGTAGGCGCGGTGCAGAAGGGCAGCAGTGAAGCCCCAATCACTGATGCCTTTAGGAGAGGACCCTGGCCGCCTCACAGCGGCGTCGTAAAACGCCGCTTCATGCCAGCGTTGAGCGACATGATTCGGCGAATGAGGCGAATAGCACTCGGCAGATCAACCTCGTCGGCCACATCGTCGTGCGTAATTTCTGGATGACGGCGCGAAAGAGAAATTGCAATCAGGTCAACCATCGCATTGGTGGCATCCTCGGTGATCGACTGGCAAACGCCAAACCAGACTGCCTCCATCATTTCGGCAGTGACTTCCTCTGTGACAGTGGAAATCGTTTCAGCCAGATCGTCTGCTTTTGCATCCTGGTCTTTCGCCATCGCGTTAAACTGCGTCATGAGGCGCGCCATCGCTTCGTAGTCGGGCTCTCCGTCCGCACCTTCGCCAACTTGGACTGCGATCTGAAGCAGGAATGGAAGCACATAGAAGAGCTCCTGGGCGCGCTGAAGACGTGACATAACGAAAGGTGCCAGACGATAATCTTTGCCGTTGATGGTGACGTTTTCGCCTGCTCCAAAGACGGTGTCAAGGGAAACTTCAGGGGCTGTATGGGTAGCGGTCGCCGCCTTCGGCGGCTCTGTTGCGGCTTCGCGCTGGCGTCGGCGATCAGACTGGGCATTGTCGGGGATAGTGGTGGGTTTCGCGGTAGGCATGGGGATGGCTCCTGAGTTTTCGTGTTGAACTACTTAGTCTTTCAAGACAAAGGCCCTACGCACCTTGTGCGCAGGGCCAGTTGAGGCAATCAGTCATCAGGGAGAAACGAACGGATTGACTGCGTTTGCAGGCACTGCCGAAATCGGCGATCCTGCGGTGGTGATGACCGTGTTCGCCTGGGTGTTTCGCAGAACAATCTGCATATCTGTGCCAGTGGCAGGATCATAAACTGGAGTCAGAGACACTTCCTGCATGATGACATCTGGACCAGAAACTGGCTGGCCCAATTTTTCGTAGGTGCAGGCGGGAAAAACTACATCGAGTTCGTAGTTCGCCGACTGCATAATCCGCAGTGTGACGGTTTGCGTGAAGACAGTCTTAGTCGCGCCGTACGGAGCCACAACCGCGTCTGCCTGGCCGAAGTAGACCTTCATGGCCGACTCGTCGACGAAGTACAGGCTTGCAGTGGCCGAAACGTCTGTCACCTGGCTGTAGTGGCCCGTAGCGCCTCGGTATCCGTTGAGCACGTTGCGCTCGCCAAGGTTTCGGTTGCAGGTGACTTCGAATGTCTTGGCGCTGGTAGATGCCGCGCCTGCGATAGACAGGGTCGCGTCAACAGGGGAGAACGGCTGAAGTGGATCATAGCCCGCACCAGTCAGACCAACATCGCCATCGGCGGCATAGATCAGTTCGTTCAGAGCCATATAACCGACGGTGGCATTGATGACGCTGTCCTGCTCTTTGTCGACACCGATCTTAAAGCTGGACCCACGGCAGCCAGGCCAGACCTTGATCGTCGCGCCAATTTTCTGCACCAGGGTGACGGGAGTCTGCGCAAAAGTGTTGCTGAACGTATGCGTAAAAGTGCCTACGGCAGCACCCGTGCCAGCGACGGTCACAGGCGGTCCAAACACCGAAGCCAGGGCCTTAGACATGCCTTCAGGGGTCACGTCGAGAGTGATGTCCCCTGCATAGGTCGCGCGGCCTGCCGCGCGCTTTACCTTGCCTGCAGCGGTGCCTCGAAGGACTTTGCTGTAAAGCACTTTGAGGTCTGGGGTGATGGTACCACCCGTGTAGTCAAGTAGATTCTGCACCTGCACAGGATGGCCTTCAACTGCCTCCGTACCGATGCCTAAAAGCGAATTTGCTCCAATGTAGTTGTCTGCCATAGTTGTTCCTGTTGCGGGTGGGGGAATGTAAGCAGGTGTAGTCACGCTGCTAGAGGGGCCTGCTGAAACTCCAGCAGGGTTAGAGTAGAGATAGCGGTAGTAGTACGTGGTGAGAGGCTGTACGGTGTTGTCAACGTAGGACTGGGCTGGCGCGACTTGAGCACTGACCAGCCCCAGCGTAAAATTGCTGTCAAGCGCACGCTGCACGCTGACAAGCGTGGCAGGGCTGGTCATGTGCACTCCTTATTCTGCGGCGTAGACCGTTTCGGCCTCGGGCGCAGGCGTCGAGTCGGCATGAGCTTCATGATCAGGCGTAGATACGATAGCCACCTCAGCAGTGACTTCAGGCTCAGGATCAGGCTCGACATCTCTTGTCTTCACATATTCACAGTCGCCGCGCTCGACAAGGGCTTCAGCAAGGTCGGCGGTAAGGCCCAGATCGCCCACTTTCACAGGCTTTCCAGGCAGGAGATAAGCGCCGACTCCAGGAAGTTCGCGGCCTGCATCCTCGCGCGTGTACACAATAAATTCTTTGTTCATAGGGGTTTTTTCTGGGGAGAGGAGCGTTGCACCTTGTAAGACTATCGATTGCGGGTCCAGGAGAGAAAATCGATTTGAGTAGAAGATTTGCGAAAGTTGCGCGAATTGAGATACTTGGTTGCAGGGGCTCGGAATTTAGCGTTGTACCAAAGCCTCGCGCCTTCGGGCATACCAGCTTCTGCAGGATCGGTGCGATATTTCCATAGGCACTCGCGCAGGGTGTCTGTCAGTTCCACGAGCTGCGTTTTGAGCGCTAAAAGATTTTCGGCGCTGTTTGCATCGGCGGGGTTTGCCACATACACGTCGATTTGATAGGTCGTGGTGACCGTGTGCGTGCCCTGGCCGCGTCCGCCGAGGGACTCTGCGTAAAAGTCGTCCTCGGACAGAGAAATGCTCACTTGCGGTGAAGCTTGGGCATTTACTCCACCAGGATCGTCGGGAAGAATCGTTCCCTTGAATTTATTAGTGAGATCGGGATCGGCGGAGAGCAGCTCGATCAACCGTGCTTGGATGTCTAATGTACGTGCTATTTTTTCACCTCTTGGTCACCCTGGAAAGACGCTCATCCATGTCGTGCTCAAAGAGGCGCAGAATGTCGGCCTCTTCGTCGTCTGAAATATACAGGAATGGGCGCGCAGGCTCTTTTTTGTCCGCAGAACCAAACTGATGGCGCTTGGCATCGACACGATCTGTGCCAATGGTTAGGCTGTCATTAGTTTCTTCGAGGATCGAATGTGCAGTACCTGTTTCCGTCAGGGACTGCATGAGCTCACCCGAATCAATCAAAGGCTGGTTTGCCGTATTGATCTTGCGGCCTCGCAGTGTCGCTGCTTTCACGGGTGCCCAGGCGCCTTGTCCTGATGTCATAAATTGTTTGCGCTCAAACTGCTGGACAGTCTTTTTAACTTCGCTCCAGGGCTGTTTGAAGCCTCGCTCCATATCATTCGCGGCATCGTGGAAGACTTTTTCCACGGGAGAAGTGTCAATTTTGAGAGGCATGGCTTACATATAATCGCAGACGGCTACTTGTGTAGTCACTTCATCTGAAGCACCGTGTCTAATCACTCTGTCAACTCGGTATCGTGCGCCCTGGTAGGTGAGAACGTCCGAGGCCCCAACATTCGCCGAATCTGCCAGCGTGAAAGTGACACTCTGTTTAGAAGGTTTTGAGCCGTCTTCCACTTCATCTGACTGAATTTTGGAGGGCGTGTCATTAAATCCGCATCTGGCCTCTGTTCCATCGGCCAGCGTGACCGTAGAGCCTTTGAGTAGGATGTAAGCTGCGGCCATTCGCTGCATGAGTGACATTTTGATCCTTAAAAGATTGCAAAAGGCGTGTTGACTTTAGCCTGGTCCATACAGTTCTTGTAAACCTGGCTCCAGGCAAACTTGTCGCTACCGAGTGTCGTATCGACCAGCGCCGCGCTTCGCGCGGCCTTTAGCAGCCATGCAGCACGAGCTGCTACCTTGAGATCGTACATACTGCCTGCCCTGCCGTCACACCAGAGCTGCACGGTGCCGTCGGTCACGGCAAATACCATTCCGAACGAGCCAGGGTGTGCGTAAAAGTTGAAGTATGGGCCGTACAAAGTTCGAGGGTCGGGCCAGGCAGGCTCTGTTTGGCCGCTGACGCCTGTGCCTGTGACGATGTACCAAAAGCCGCTGCCCTGGGTGGGGAGCACGCGCTGGCCGACTTTGTAAGGCGTGTTCGGGGCCCAGGTTTGTGCGCCCTGGCTTTTCGTCAGGATTGCAGCGAGGTCCTCGTTTGACAGCACGGGTTCGGTGGCTGCATCAACTTCCAGCGCCAGCGCCTGTACCTGGAGATCGAACGGGGTGAGCACCGTAGACGGTGAAACGACGGTCAGCGCGCCTGTGATGGGTGCCTGCGGCGTTCCGTTCAGCGTCCATTCATAGCTGTAGGTGTATGCGCCGAGGGAAAGCGAAGACGTGTCAGGCCAGGTGTAAAGCTGCACAGAAGCATCTCCGCCTGTCTGGAGCGTTCCAGGCGTGACAGGGTATGTGGCCGCGCCAGTGAGCGCCAGCGTGACTGCTGAGAGAATGCCCTGGACGTGTGGAATCGAAAACGACAGCGACGCGCCCTGGTTGATAGTGATGTCGGGCATAATTGTTAGACTCCAATCGTAGGCGTGATCACCGTGACCGCGCCTACACCAATGGTGACGGCCACATTCGACGCGCCGATGGTCGGTGTGACGACTTCCAGCCCAGCGGCGATCTGCTCGGCGGCGTACACTGGCGCACTTCCCCCTGAGTCCCAGATGACTAGGTCGCAGATGGATGCGTCGATCAGCGCCCTGTAAACTCCTGTGGACGCGCCGACGGGTGTTATGCCAGTGGTGACGCGCGACCCTACAGGAGTTCCATCCTTATAGAGGACGTAGCCTAGGCTTGAGGAGTCGGGTACGTTTGTGGTAAAAATCTCTCGCATGTTTATTACTTCTGCGTGTAGGCGTACACATCCTGGGGGCTCGGCGGGCCTTGCAGGCCCCAGGAATAGGTTTCCATGCCTGCAACAGTGGCAGCGAGACGCGAGCATATCCATTCACCCTGCCTGCTCACGTAAACATGCAGCCAATGTGGGGAGCGCTTGGTCAGGCCGATCACGATGATCGATGCCTTGTCGTAGGGCTTTCCGACTTGCTGGTCGAGCCACGCTTTCCAGTAGTCCGCGTCTGCGCCTGGCAGCTCAACTTCCACTTCGTTAGGATGCAGCGCGCGCTTCGCGCGCCTTGTCACCCCTGTCGACCAAAAGGCGTCATAAACAACGTCGTCGATGCAGGGTGCGACGTGTGAAAACGCCGACTTTGTCCACCACCTGATCCACCAGGCGACAGGCCCTGATCCTCGACTGAAAAGTAAGGAAACCATAAGATTTATGCGGGAGCTGGCGTGGGGATGTCGATCTGGACCACCTGAGCTGCCGCAAAGTAGGGCGCTAAAATCGGCTGGTGAGTATCAGGGTCCGTATCGCCCATGGGCGTGTCTGGGTAGTGTTTGGCGAGGTAGACGAGGGCATACGCCGTGGCCGCGCCATAAATGGTGGTTTTAGTATCCAGCGCCTGCACCTGGGCATATAATGCCTGGTCAAGCGACGTGTGATGCTGCACGCCCGCGATGGGTGACTTTTTGGCGATGAACGCCGCTGCATCGTGGTAGGCGTACCACTGAACCCCGCCCTGCATCTCCACTTGATCCATGATCACCTGAGCGGGAATCCAAATCGCGTTTGGGTGGGAAGCGCCGTCGGGGGAATCGGCTGCCATTGCTAAGACTGAGATTGACATTAATTAATACCTGTGATAATTCCACCCTTGACGTGCAAGGTCGTTGTGCCGATGACGATGTCCTGGGTGATGCCTGCTGTGCCGCCTGCGCTATAACCAGTCGCGTTTACAGTAGAAGCAGAATTGACGGCCCCTGTCTGCGAAACTCGGAAGAGGTCACCACCAGAACCCGATGCGCTGCTAATTTCTATTGCGTTTGCCGATGCCCCAGACGCAAGTTTCATAGAAAGCCCAACTGTGTAGTAGTTGTTTGCAACTACTGAAAGTGTTCCGATTGGGGCTGTGTTTTCGCTGATGTTGCCTACCCCAAGTTTCTTGCCTGGGAAATTAGCAGTGGTATCGTCGAGGTGGAGGGCTACCAAGCCGCTCACACTATTAGTGATAAACAATATGTTGTAGCGTGTCTCAAGCGAAAACTTTGTGCCATTGTTTGCTGCTCCCAGCCCCCCTTCTATGCTTACTCCATTTCCGAGTGCCACTTTACCAGTAGGTTGGATTGTCAGCACGTCTGACCAGTTTCCAAGAGTGGAAGACGATTGGGTACTCTGCTGGCTTGTCTGGGCACGAAAGATGATAGAGCCGCCTGCCCCTGCGTAGCCCGTGCTCCTCCCTGATGCCAATATAAGATTAGACCCGAACTGATTTGCGCCCACAGCGTCAGGGGCCTGTATGAAGCCGCGAAACATCGCGTTTCCGCTTTTGTCGACTGTGAAAGAGTTGACACCAGCCAAACTGACCGACAAAGCGGGTGCTGTGCTCGCAGTGGGCATGGAAATCGTGAGGCCGTTTTCGCTTGTGCCTGTTGGGCTGATGGCAACTCGGCTGGAAGAGGTGGGCGCAGTGCCGATCCCAAGTTGCGTGCCGTTGTCCAGGAGGGCCGAAGAGGCGCTGAGTGTGGTTCCAGAAAATCGCAGTGTCTGGGTGTCTGTGCCTGTAACAGACGTTCCACTGGCTCCCGCAGGGCCCTGAGCTCCCGTATCACCTTTGATGCCCTGCGGGCCCTGGCTTCCCGTATCACCTTTTGGTCCGACAGGCCCTTGAATGCCTTGTGTTCCTGTTAATCCCGTGGGGCCGACTGGCCCGACGTTTCCTGTGTCGCCCTTCGCGCCAGCGCTTCCAGTTAGCCCGATTGGCCCGATTGGCCCGATTGGCCCGATTGGACCCTGAATTCCAGCCGCACCGTCTTTGCCGTTGATGCCCTGGCTCCCATTGGCTCCAGGAATGCCCTGTGGCCCCTGTGGCCCAACGATAGTGTCGACATAAGCGGCTGCGATTTTGCCATCAGGGCCGAGCGGAGCGATCCCGTTCGCCATGCCTACCAGATCACTGCCAAGCTTGGTAGAGAGGCTGGCCGTGAGCCCATTCACCTGACTAATTGCGATGGACCCCACGGACAGGGCAGGCGAGTCCGAGGTGCCAGTGTTGACGATTGTAGTCTCGTCGACCGTGAGCGCGCTTAAGGTTTGTTGGGGAGGGAATTCTGCTGCCATGACGGGGTGATATGTCCTGTAATTATGTTCGCGGGCCGATGGGGCGTGTCCTGGCTGTCATCTTCAGGAGATTCGGCGGCAATGGAAGCTGCTTCCGCGCTCGCTTTTGCATTGCTGGTGTCCAAAAAAGCTCTGAAAGCAATGCACCCCTGCAGAATGGCCGTCAGGCTGAGAATGGGCGCGGCTACGCCGCCTGATAGCCCCGCGATGACACTCGTCAGAACGGCCACAGCCACGGCCAGCAACCCTCGGACGATGGCTGCCCATTGTTTTTGAGTGAGTTTCATTTCATTCACCGATTTTTCGTGCCTGGGCCACATGAATTTGAGCTTCCAAGCGAGCGATTTCGCGGTCTTTGTCTCTGATCTGGTTTTCCAGAACCAAGACTCGCGCTTTAATCACGACAAGCTCGTTGCTGACTGCTGATGCTGCTTCCAATCGTACTTTGAGAGTGACATTTTCGGCTTGAAGCTCTTTGACATCGCTGCGCAGGTGCTCGATCTCCGAGGCTTGGATTTTAACGATGGCCGCGTTTTCGGCGTTTTGGACAATGATCGTTTTGTAATCGTTCAAGATCGTTGCGCACTGGTCATTCGTTTTTGCTTGCTGTTCGCTTACTGTCGCATATTGCTTCGATAGCAGGGCGAGTAATTCATTTTCATCGTGTCGCTTGCCTGCGGCGATTGCGGCTTGGGCAACCTGGAGATCACTTTCAGTTTTAGGGCGAGCGAAGCGAGCCTTAGCCCACTCTGTCAACAAAACCAGGATTAAGCCGCCGATAATGGTGCAGGCAGTGAGGCCCCACCAGGGAGGTGAGGCAGCCAGCAGGTGCGGCGCGGCTTGTACCAGGACTGGGATCGCGTTAGGTGGCATTTGTCACCTGCCGCTTTCCTGGCGCGAGTCTGTAAAGCACCCACACTGACCACAGCGCGTTCAGCCCAAAAAATGCCCAGGCTGGGGTGCTGGAGCCTCCTGAAATCGTGCAGGCTATCGCAAAAGTCGTTGACACCAGCGTTTGTATGCGCGCCGACCATAGTCGTACCTGTGTGCGCCTGCCGAGCACGCCATAAAGCTGCACCAGGCCAAGAATTAGGATTGGAAAACCCACTGCCGCTTGTGGAACAGGAGCCAGCCACGAATAAATTGGAGTGGTGGAAAACAACGTATTGTGCGGCCATACCACCACCATCGCCCACAGAATCGACCAGATGCCTAGCCTGATCTCACTCATTCTGGGCGATTCGGCTTCCAGCAGAAACAGAAAAGTCTGCCAGAGCCCGACTTCGCGCGGAATGTCTTCGTCACCCAGAATTTCAGCCATCGCCCTTAGCCTTTGTTAGCAGCGTCAACGTCCTTGTTGGCTACAATTTTTGCTTCTGCAATCACTTTTGCATCAGAGGCTGCCTTCGCCGCTTTCGCGGCTTCGGCCTTGATTTTCGCGTCTTTTCCGTCAAGGTAAGCCTGCAGCTTCTCTGCGCGCTCGTCTTGGACAGTGGACCCTGCGCCGCAAAAAACGTAGCGGCTTGCGGGATCGGATGCTTCAACCAAGTTCCCATCGGAGTCGATATTGTAGTTATGTTCAGCAATCATTAAATTAACTTTCAGTAAGAAAAAAGGCCCTGGAATAAAAATCCAGGGCCAGCAACTGTGGCTAGAAATTAGCCCTGATCAAGTCCAGAAACCAGGCTGAAGGCCGATGCGCGGTAGATGAGCAGGGTGAGATACTCTTCCGCCCTGATTGTCCTCTGGTTGCGGATGAACTGATCATTGACATAACCGACATCAATGGTGATGTCCTGGCCGCGCCACAGCTCACTGTAGCTGGCAAAATCGCCCGTGAGAGACTGAGCGGCAGGCATCGCCGTGGTGACGACAACTGGCTTGCCCCAGATGCGCTCAGGACCAGCTTCCGACGGATTTCCGTAGATATATTCGCCGTAAGTCGTCTTCATCAAGCGGATCGGGGTCCAGGAGGTCGGGTTAAGGACCACCCCCGTAGGCTCAGCGAAGGCAACGTTGCGTACCTGCGAGAAGCTGCGGTAGATCGCATCCGCGTTGTTCTCGCCAGCGTTCGGCGCAGCGCCCTTCGTATAAGCCTGCACGCCTGACTTGGTGAGGAAGCCCTGAATCTGGGGGCTGGTGCCGTTGCCGTTCAGGAGCTGGTTCTCTTCAGACAGTTTCAGCATCAGCGTCAAACGACCATCGATGTAGGCCACGATCTGGGGAACGTACTTGAGCTGTTCATCGGTGACAGGCAGGACAGTGGCGATCTTCTGCATCAGCGCCTGGCGCTCGGTCGCGCCCAGGGCTGATTCGGGCTTCACGGCTCCCTCAGCAACAGGTGCCGCGTTGTTCGTGAAAGTCGTCTCTTCCATGTACCGAATCACACTGCGGGTGCCGTCGTTATGGCTCGGGATGAGGTCGGCAATCACGGGGCGACGAATGGCAGACAACACGAAGTTGTCGGTACGGTTATTGGCGGGCGCATATCCTGCCGCCGTGGTCATCAGCGTTTTGAGGTCAACGTTTTTCAGAGCAGCGGTCATCGTCGCGCCGTCGCCAGGGCGGAAGCCCTTGAACGCATCGCTCTGAACAAACATTTCGCCGATGGTCTTGACCACATTGCTGTCGGCCAGATTCAGGCGAGAGTCGGGAGCAGGCGTGTTGAACGATTTGATCTCGGCGTCGTTGCCTTCAGCCGCCTTATCGATAGCGAGCTGGGTTTCGTAGCTTTTTGCGCTGGCATTCAGCTCGTCGTTGCGCTTGCCGAATTCCTCGGCGGTGACGTTGTAAGTCCCGTCCGCGCCTTTGTTTGCGTCGAGCCAAGATTTCAGCTCTCCGCGCTTGTCGGCCAGGGCTTTCGCCTGGGCCTGCAGTGCAGCATTCATAGTAAGATTTTAATCCTTAGAGATTGAGTAGCGTGGACAGATGAAGCTCATTGTCCATGTAAGCGGAGAGCTGAGCTGAAATGCTCATGCTCGCAGTAGGGGCGTCGACTTCATCGGCGGCAGGCGCGACGGGTTCGGTGGAGGCCAGGAGGTCGGACAATGCGCCCTGCATCGATTGCAGCTTGGCGCGGGTGGTAGCAGACAGCACGCGTCCACTCTTAATTCTTAGGTCGTTCGCGCTGCAGGCGCGGGCAGTGACGGCTTCGACGGCGGCAAGCGCGGCGTCAATTTCGTCTACTAATGTAGTATTCTGCACGGATGGCGTGATGGCCTTTATCTCTGAATTTAATTCTGAAATGTCCAGCATATCCTGTTCAGCAAGGCCCTCTTGGAACGACTTGAGGCCAGAAACTTGGGTGCCTTTGCTTTCACAGGGCTGCACCGTGACCGATGCGTCAAGGCCCAATGGCCACCTGGTGACTTCGTAGGACTTCTTTCCGCTGGCGCTCACGACTTCCTGGCGCTCGGTGAGGTGAGAGGCCGTGCCAGAGCTAAAGCCAGCTTTCTTGGTCTCTACAAGCCTAATAACAGCCTGTTCGTAGGCGTCGCGTGCTTCCAATTGTCCGCTGAACCAAACGCCCACTTCATCTGTCTTCATCGAGCCGCTGCCGATCACACGCTTGCCCAGGGTCTTGTCCAGGCCATGGTTGTAATAAATGGGGGACCGTGCGCCTTCGGCGATCATGAAGTCGGTGGATTTTGTGAAGTAGTCGCCGACCAGATCGGTGTCGTCGGCGCTTCCAAACCGCACCAGGTAGCCTTCAATGCGGCCATCAGGCAGGCTTTTGATCTCGCTGCCGAAGTTGATGAGAATGCTATCGTTCATAAGTTGAGAAGCCTTAAAGTCGATTGCCCGACTCTTTGAATGTGGGAACGGGAGGTGCGGGAACGGGAGGAAGGCCGCCGCCTGCGGCGGCGCTTGCGGCTGAAGCTGCGGCGATCTCACGGGCGAACTTGGCGTCGTCTGGCATCGCTGCGCTAAGGCCCGCCAGGGCCCGTGCTTCGCCCAAGGTCGAAAGATTAGAATCAAAAAGTGTTGATGCGCGGACAGAGGCTTTGTCTTTATCGTCCTGGAGCGCGATCACTTCAGATAAATCAAACCAAACCTGCTGCGTGTTTTCGTCGCCCATCGTCGGCAGAAGCTGCACCGTAAGCTCACCTGCGATTCTCCTGAGCATCGGGATCATGCACTCTTCCCAGGCTGAAGACTTGGCTTCGGAAAGATTGGCATACGTCTTGGTGGCGTTGCCCGATGTCAGGCCAACAACTTGTGCAGGGACGCCAATCACGGCGCAGATGCGGGATTCTGGGACCATCCTGATCTGGTCGAGCGCCATGTCTTCTGGACTGTGACCATAGGTGGACAGTACCAGCGGTGTGGGGAGCACGAGCGGGGCTCCGCGCTGTTCCCCTGACACTCTTTCAGCCCACTTTGCCTTGATCAGCTCGGCCTCGTTGGGATCAATTAAAGTCTGTGTCTCGTTTGTGGACGCAGGCGGCGAGATCACGACCCCAGGAACGCCCATATTACGCAGGATAGCCGCTGTGTAGGCGTTTGCCTGGTTGTCAGAGATAACTTCGCGCAGGCACGACGCCAGCGGAGAGAGGCCCTTGAGCATGTTCCTGGGGTCGATTCCTTCTCTCAGGTGGATAATGTCAGCCTCGGGGATAATCTTTTTTCCACTTGAAGAAGTCACCTCGTAGCCGCTGATAAAGTCGCCGCCTGCGATTGGCTCCACCTGGAAGTGCGGGATGTACCAAAGTTCGACGGGCTGACCGATCATGCCTCGGACGATGTGCCAGTAGGAGTTGCCATTCGACACCAGGGAAAGCACGGTGGCTTGCTGGAGTAGGTCGCCTGAAAAAAACTTGTTTGGCCGCTGCATCAGCGCGGTCAGCGGGTGGTTTTCGACAGTCTTCTGGTCGCTTTTGCTGCCCTTTGTGCGCACGATAATCGGGGCCTGTACGATTGTGCGTGCGATCCAGTTGATGCAAGCGTAGACGGCACTGTTGGCCCACAGATCGCCTGTCTCAAGGCTAGGCTCGTTCACGCCGATGTGGAAACGAGGCGACAGATCAGCGCCAAAGTATTCCTGGCCGACTCCATATCCCTGAATCGTCAGGGCTTTGATGTCGACCTCGGAAGCCGCCTGCTCCGCAGGCGTGTAGCCTGAAAGCGATTGTAAAAATTGTGAAAATTTATTCGGCATTGGCGGGGTGAAAAACGGCAGGCAGGGAGGTTGAGGGTGAGCGCATCACCCATTGCTATCTTGTTTTTCTACGACTTTTGTAGTCAGACCTTTTTTATAAGACTTTTAGATTGCGGTGGCGAAGCGTATTTTGGAGATTGCGTGGTAAGCGAGGGCCAGACTACAAACGGTGTCGTCGTGTTGACCGCTCGGCGCGGACATCGTAATGTTGCGTGCGGCAGTCATACTATAAGCGTAGTTTTCCAACTCGGCGGTCTGCACCTTGTTGTCTAGCAGGCGTGCTGTTGACTCGATCTTAGCGGCTAGGTTGTCCATGATCTCCGTCTTGGACTTGTTTCCAAAGACGAAGGGCGTGGCGCGAATTCCTGCCTTCTGGGCCATCAAACACACCGCATCGCCGACACCTGTTGCATCTATGAGCACTGGGGCCTGGTTGTAGCGATCCAGCGCTACCTTCACACGGTCTATCTGGGTACTATAGGTCAGCTTCTGAAAACGGTCGTGGTACACCTGCCTGCCGCTGGCGTCAACGATAGACAGCACGCTAAAGTCGTTCATGCGTGCTACGTCAAACCCTGCGTAAAATCTTTGTCCTGCAGCAGGTGGTTCATTCTGTGTTCGACCAACATCAACGGCAGCCTGTACGTTTCGGAAAACCCCACCAACATCGGCCTGGAAGATCGCGAGAAACTCTTCGGCCCACACCCGTTCTGGCGACTTGGCTTTCTGCTCTTCCAAGAAAGACTTGGAAAGGTAAGGATTATCTGTGCTGGGGCAGTGAAACGATGCGTAGCGCGGCTCCAGGGGGTCAACACCGAGGTTGTAGTAAGTCCTGAAGTGATTGCTGCCGCGCGGGGTAGAGATGAGGATCAGCGCACTACCTGGGTAGTCACCGAAGTCAGCAAGCAAAGGCAAAACGACAGCTTGCATGATGCTGTCGGGAATCATTGCGGCCTCGTCGACGATGACCCGATGTGCCCTCAAGCCGCGCAAACCACCGCCATCGCTGCCGACGGTGCGAGCCATAATCGTAGTTGCCAGTACCAGTCCGCCGCCGTCGGTAAACGTGATCTCCTGCCTGCCTGCACTCCTGATGTCACGAACGCTTGCAGATAGGCCAGGGATAGCGTACAGCAGCCTCCGCACCTCTTCCATGATGATTGTGCTCTGCTGATCGGTGGGGGCCAAAATCATCTGAATCGTGTTTGGATTCTCAAGCGCCCACAGCACCACGTCGATGGCGCAGCTCGTGCTTTTGCCTGCACGTCGACCCAAGCAGGCCGTTTTCACAGGCTTACTGCACAAAATGAAATCACGTTGTGTCTGCGAATACGGTCGCCAGTTCCAAAGTTTTTCAGCCAATACAAGGCCGCGTTCAGATGCCATGGAATTACGGGGGAAAATTTAAGCAAGCGAACATAGGTACGCCTTGCTAAAGTGATATGAAAACTGTTATAATATGCTGTCACGCTGACAGAAAGGGATGATTGATATGAGCGAAACGGAAGTTTTGGAGCAGAAGAAACGTGTCGTGCAAGAACAGCTAGAGTGCTGGAGCGCAGTACGAAAATTGATTCAGCAAAACGTCATGATAATCAATGCAGGAGGTGCTATGACTCTTGCACACACGCAAGCATTAGAAATCGCGGTCAATGCTGAAGGTCGAGCATTGGAGCACATCGATGCGGCTTACAGCAAAGATTATGTGATTTCTTGAGGCGTTTCATTGTGGGCAGAGGTGAAAAACACACCTTTGCCTTCCCGCCACTCACGCGTCTTCAGAAGAAACATTGGCGATGGGATTCAAGGCGGCGCGAAGCGCCGCAAGCGCCCCTTCGCCGCCCGTCTCAATCGGCTTGTCATACAGGCGCAAAGCTTTGGCGAGCTTGTCCAGCGCCGCCGTCTGAGTGTCCACCAGCAGCTTCGTTGTTTCACCCCTGCCACTTCGCGCGTAGTCTATCAAAAGCTGCAAGCGACCGTCGGCTTTCGCCGCATCGAAGTCATAGCGCCAGCGCTGCTCCCCAGTGTCAGGGTCGATGTCCACATGAAGATACACCTCAAGCGCGCTAAAGCCGTCGAGCCGAGCCTGCGAGGCAAGACGGGCCAGCACTTCGTCCGCAGACATCGCCGACTCACGAAGGCGTGCCTCTATGGCGGCGCGAATAATAGCATTCGATAACAGTCGGCTACTTTGTTCCTGCGCAGTTTTTGGGCTATAGCCAGCACGACGAGCTGCCTCGGATGCGTTGAAGCAAGACAGGTACTCGTCGATAAACTGAGATTGTTTTGGGGTGAGATCGGTCATTAGAAATAGGCTCCCGAGGCTGGGATCGGACCAGCGATCTCCGATTTAACAAATCGGCGGCGTACCACTTGCCTACTCGGGATCAAACACAAAGGTCACTTGAACAAAAAGCACGAAAACTCAGGCAATTTCAAAAAGCGTTCAATTTTTTCAGCCTTATCTTTATCGCAAAAAATCCTATCGTCGGAGTTGCCTACGAAGGAAGCGCGGTTTCGTTCATCTATTTCGTTCATGACATCAGAAAACAAGCCGTCTGTTTCCTGGAATGCTTTTAACTCAAAGTATTTTTCATTCAAATCATCATCTAGTTTGTCGCGCAGTGCCAGAAAGGCGAATTTGTCATCTTGTGTTTGGCAGGTATCTGCCAGACTCTCTAGCTCTGTGCACTTTTCCCTGCAGCCTGAAAGAAATTCAGAAAGTAAAGCCTTTTTTTCCAAACGATCTTCGTCTTCGTCCCACAAGACCCGCAAAACAGGAGAGATAACTAGCTCAGCAACTTCAGAATAGATGTAATTTAAGTTTCTGCAAGCGTCCTGCATATAAGATTTTTCTTGTCTGGTCATATTGTTTCTTGTTAGTGATCAAAAAGGTGTGAACCGTCGCTTGGACTCCATTGCTGGAAGCGACGGCTTGCGCTTTCACGGGGTACAGAACTTGCGCTCGAACATGCAGGGGAGAGGTCGTACATTGATTCATTCTGCGCCTGAAGGATCGACACCTTGTTTAGCAGATTGGCGCGCCTTCAACACCAGTGGCCGTGGAAGTTAGGCTTTCCAGCACCCACGCATCCTGCCCCAGCGTGAGAACGTACTCGTAATCCAAATAGCCGAATCCACCCTGGCCCCAGTCACTCGACCAGGAATTAGCAAATTTGAATCGCCGCGTGCTGTCGTCGTAACCCACGAGCAAAATTGCGTGCCCACCCAACGGCGATTCGTCTGGTCCAGGCATAGCCACGTAGCCCGTCTTTGCTGCTTCAGCGCTCTCCAAAAAATCGTATGCTGTAATTCCTATGCAGATGACGTAGGACGCAGCCAGAGCTGTTTTTAAGGCCCTCTCGCTGATGTCAACAGCAGCATAGGAAAAAACGCGGTGTTGAAGTGCGGACTTGTAAACAGGAAAAGGAGGCGCGTCGGTGAGTTTGGACTCAACGTAGGGCCAGAGCAACTCTTTAGGCACCCCGTCTTTTGCAAGGGTCTTCAGCGCGGAACGCAGTGTAGCGCCAGAGTCCCATGCAGTTGAACCCAGGGCCTGGCGCTCGTTAAAGTAGTGGAAGAGGCGAGATGGCACAAAGGGGTAGCGCGGGTTTTGGATGCGCTGCAAGCGCGCCAGGGCCAAACACGCCGCGTTTGATGTGCAGGACCCGAGTCCTCCCTGGTCAAAGATGAATGGGATGCTCGGTGAAAGGTCTACAGCGGCAGGTAGATGGGTAGGTGCGGCCAGTTTGAGCAGTCGGTCTCGGGGGTCATGAAGCTGTGGAAGGAACCCATAAACAAGTTTGTCGGTGCTGAAAGCCATACGAGTGTTATACAAGGCCGCCGAAGGCGGCACCTGCACCCCGTCTTTTGCAAACAACAGAAGACGCAAAAAGCCCGCCGTGAAAACGGCGGGCTTCTATTAATTATCATTTGTCACCAGTGACAATCCTTGGCGGATTTGTAGGCTTGGTTCGCTCCATGGGCGGCGGCGGTGGAGGCGGGGGAGGGGGTGGTGGGGGCGGTGGAGTGACTGGCTTTTGTTCGTCTGGCATAAAGACCTCCTCAAATAATTATTTTAGCTTACCCAATCCTACTGAAGCTGTCAAGCATGATCACTCTTCCACGCTTGCCAGCACCTCCGAAAGCCTCACACCCAGCACCTGTGAAATCTGCATAGCTTTCGCCAGGGTCACATTTGTCTTCCCCAACTCCACCAGGCTGATATATGTGGTTGTTATGCCAGACTCGTCGGCCAAGTCCTCTTGCGTCATCCCACGTTCTAAGCGTAGCCGCTTAAACTCAGCCCCCAACCGCACTGCCAGTTCCTTTTGCTTATCATCCATGGCCTAGAGCATGGAGTTTCAGCGGCGGTGTGTCCAACAAATATATTTATAGCTGCGCGGCGTATCTGGCGCAAAGGTGTGATATAATGATATTAAGGCCGCTCCTTTGCGGACTATATGCAGGAGGACACATGCAATATCTCTGTTCAAAATGTCGATGCCCCTTGGAAACAGGCATGACAATGTGCCGATGCGGGCAGCTTTTCAATGCCGTACCTACTTACGATCCAAATTCTTTAAGCAATTATTGGCCGCCTGCGGCTGATAGCAGGCCCGCCGCTGTGCGGTGGCTTGACGGTCTCAGCCCTGCAATCAAAGCTTCCGTCGCAGGCGGTGCAGTTTTGGTAATGGCTATCATCGCCGTAGGGAGCAGCGTGCATAATTATCAGCGTATGCACGCCCGATACGCCCCTGGACAGGCTATCGTGGTTGCAAGTGCTGCTTCCGTCACTGCACCAGCTCAGGCCCCTACAGCCTCTACAGCCCCATCAGCACCGCCGCCTGTGATTATGCGGGCCGAACCCAGGTACACGCCGCCGACACGAAGGTCAGTTCCTTACACATCTTCGCAGCCACAACAAGGCGGCATGGTTGATACATCCGACCCAATGAAACCTACACCTGAGCAAATGGCGGCTGAAAGGCGGTACGACGATGCTTCCAATGATGCGATGCAACAGGACAACATTTTACAGCAAAGAGATGGTACAGGGCGGGAAGTTATGGGTGGGAACTTTGGTCCCAACGAAAAAATGTTCATCGGCGAATGCGTATCCAGAATGCGGCAAGACCTCAGCGTGATGCAACAAAACTTCGCTTCCATGTCGCCCAGCGCTCAAGCTACGGCAGACCCTAGCACTACAGGCATCGCGTCGGGGCCGCTGACAGGAGGGAGTGCAAAAGAAAATGTTCAAAACGCGATCAACAAATGGTCGCCTTATTGTCAGTGATTAGGCGCTGTACCCGCCGCCGATCCACAGATTTACCTAGAAAGGGCGGCGGCGGTATAAATGACGAATCAACGTCCAAAAGAACAGGAGACTTTTATGCTGGATTTCACCGTGCCGAACAGCCCTGGATGGGGCAAGCGCGTCCTTGCGGCAGAAGGCTCAGAAGATGGGCAGATCGGGGCCATTTCGCCGAGGATGCTTGCGGCGATTGATGTGATTCGCGATCAGGAAGAGGACATCGACTTCAGTGACATCCCTGCCACGACTGATGCTGATTGGAACGGGGCTGTTCAAGGGAAATTTTATCGCCCCAATTCTGGGGAGCCTGAAGCTTAGGTTCAACCGCCGCCGATCACTGGGAAGGGCGGCGGTTTTTGTGCAACCTAAATCTCCGAACTCGGCAGGCTCGAATAATACTCCATCATACTTACCAACGTGATTTCACGATCTCCACGCTCATCGTCGGCAAGGCCGCTCCGAGCGTCCCGCCATGGAGCCTCGCGGTGCGTCAGGTCGCTCAAAGCCTGGGCATTATGTACTCCATAACCGTCCAGGACAACATCGATAGTTTCAATCGCCGTAGCATCAAGTGCCGCAGGATTTCCATCGGGCCATTCCGAGATGCTGAATTGTTTGCGGTGCTTGTCGTACAGGGCAGGCACGACTGGGCCATTGGCCCAAGCCTGAATCTGGTCATCGAACAGCGGGCGGTCATCCCAAACGAGTGACCACGCCTGGCTGTAATACACCAGTTTTTCAAGTTTCATCGCTGACAAAGGGCCATTTTTATTTATTATGTAAGCGGCAACGTCATGCGCGGTAGCCATAGTTTTTGTTTCTCCATTCACTGGGAAGGGCGGCGCTTTCTGCCAGGGACTGCCGCCAGAGTTTTCTTGTGTTTCCAATGTCGCGCCGAACCTGATCCCTAATTTTAGCACAAACGCCGCTCTGCCGCCTCTTCCCCTAAATCACTGGCAGCAGAGCGCGGTCCCCTGGCAAATAAAGCCGCCAGGGTTTGCTTCGAGTGAAAATCGGGAACCGAAAGGGCTAAATGGGGAACCGTAACACTGAAAATGAGAACCATTTTCAGTGTTACAAATTACTATTTACTCTAAAATTCTGCATCGGTTCCCACTTTTGGGGCGGTTCCCGATTTTTTAAGACACCATGTAAATGCAAATAAAGAATCAGCAAAAAAGCGCTGAATGCAGAACCAAAGTTTTTCTTTCGAACCTACCTTGTTTTTACTGGGAACTGGGAACCGCTCTATACTTACTCTATACTATATTATCTATTAGTATTATTTATTAGTATTAAGTATCAAATAGACGTATAAAAAGGGAGGTTTTGCGGTTCCCACTACGGTTCCCGATTTTTAAAAATCGGGAACCGTAGATTTCCTTCAGATCGCATCCAGGTATTGCTTTGGATTGCTATGTGACCTGGCTCTCTCGCGGTCACGGTCGCTGCGCTCCCTGGCCGCCTGCGCCTCCCTCTCGTTTTCCTCTTTGCGAGTCTTATCGTCCATTTCTTCCAGGGTCAGTCCATCGCCAAAGGCGACTGCCATGCCTTCGGCGGAAAGCTGCACCATGTTGGTCGCAGTACCTTTGAGCTTGACTTTCCTGGTGAGTCTCTTCTCGCTGTCTGTGTCTATCCAGCCTCTGTCTTTCCAGTGCGACATGCAGGTGTGATAGTTCATGTCATGCTGTTCCAGCACGCGCTTCAGGGTTTCGGGCAAAATGCACCACATCTCACTGTCGTCGAGTGTCGTCCTAATCTTGCCATAAACCTCTCTCGGCTCCGCCGAGTCAAAAGGCTGGCTCGCTTCCAATTTCTCACGCTCATCGGACCAAAACATGCCTCTGTGGCCTGCGGCCCAGCTCCCTACAAGCTCCAGGCTTGTCTGAGCGCTGTCCGTTTTGCGATTGCCTTTGAGCAATCTAAAAGCCGAGTCGACAATCTTCGTCACGTCCCAGTTGATGTCTGTGATTTGGCAAGCGAGACGCATTGCCGCTTCCACGGCGGCGCAGATAGTGACAATACGCCCGCCCACTCCGTCGTCGCTGGAACTGCCCAAACGCTTTACGGCTTCCGCGTGCCACTGCCTTAGATCGTTTCGGTAGGTGGCTCGTCCTGCCAGATAAACACTCATAAACGCGGGCCCCACGATACCGTAGCACTCATCCGAAACTTCTGTGATTTCTTCGACGAGTTTCGCTTGTTTCGCCGATCCATACGGCGACCCCCAGAAACCGAGGATGCGTGCTTGCGCGCCGTCGTGGTTGCTGCAGTCTGCGAGGCGAGATTCGCCTGTTGAAAACATAACCCCTCGGTACCTGGACACTCGCTGCACTCCACCGTCGCGATTCCCCCGTCCTCGTCCAGTTCCATTGGCGTACTGGTAGATAATGTTCTGCACGACTTCTGGCTTGGCGTTGTGCGACTCGTCCAGAAAGATCGGCAGATCGTTGCAAAGCGCAGCCAGTCGCTCGATGAATACTGGGGTCGAATTCCAGTTGCGAATCAATCCTCCTGCCACTTCTGGGGGTAAACCCCAGAGGGACGCGATGAATCGGCTCTGCGTTGTTTTTCCCGAGGAGGACCTGCCTGCCAGATCGACAATGAGGTTCTGTGCGACCTTGAGATCGCCGAGCAGCGGTGCCAAAAACCCTGCGCCAGTCGTAAACGCAGCCACTGGATGTGCGCCTAATTTTGTCGCCATCTCCGTCCATCGTCGTGTTTTTGCAATCCTCTGCTCATCGCTGTAATCTTCTCCAGGGCCAAGAGCCCGAAGGAAATTTTCAGAATCGGCATCGGGAGAAATACGAACTACTGGGCATTCATGGTCTGCGATCTGATAGTCGCCTATCAGAAAAACTGCCTGTCCTTCGACGATTTTGTGCCCGCACGATTGCGTCACCCATTCGATGGGAATGTTATCCTGCTGGTAATCAAGCAGGTGCGCCAAATAGGAAACAAGCAGCCTTGCGTTTTCGCTGGTGACCATAAGGCCGCGATCTGCAAGCGCCAGAATTGAACGCGCATCACTCACTGTGCGCCGCGTCACAGTCGCATCACGCCAGGCGAAGCCCTCGGACCAGCGCAGGGTGATATATTCAGAGCCATCTTCGATGTCCCTAGACCTTGAAACGATCTGCACCTTTTGCCCTAAAACGCAGGTGACGACGAGCTCTTTCTTTGCGTTTTCTTTCGTGTGCGTGATACGTGTGCCCAATACCGAAAACGGCGACGAGATTTGGGGTAGGCAGTCTTCTGGCCCCCATCCCTGCTTAAGAGGCGCCCTACTGGCGCTGGTGATGAGTCCGTCTGCTTTTTCTCGCGCTTTTGCCTGAGTCTCGGCCTCTGACAGTTCTTGGGTATCAACGGTCTCGTTCACATTGTCTCCTTCTTTATTCTCAGTCTTCTGAGCGCCTGCGGCGCTCCTGTGGATATGCTTGACCCTGGAAGCTGCCGCCCCTGCCATGGGAAGCTGTTTTAGCGCTTTGTAGGCAAAATAGCTCGCGCTCACCTTGCCCTCGGGCATTCCGCAGTCGTCTTGGGGGTCCAGGCCGCATTCCATTTTTGAACAGGTCACAGGTCCAAAATTCAAGCTGTCGATCATGCGGTCTGTCTGGGTCGGGTCGTACCTGTCATCGAAGGCGGACAATCGGTGAAACTCTGCCACTCCCCAGTCGCCATAAATTTTAAGGTGACTTGCCAGGTGCATCCATTCAGCGCGGCTTATCTGCAGGCTATTGGTGCAGCGCATGACCAGGTCGTTGAGGGAGGAACAGTGGTTGACCTGCATTTGCCATCCCTTCGCGGCGGCCACGTCATCTACAAATGGGTTCTCATCGCCTTCATAGGCTGTGCGCTCGCTGCGCTCGCGTTTCGCAGGCGTTGCTTTGATTTCACCAGAGGCAGCCGCTGCCTCTACGATCTCTGCCAGGCGCTCCGTGCTTGTGCGGTGCAGGATGGCGTCGGCGACAAATTCAAAAATGTCGCGGGGCAGCTCGGTGACAGGGTCGATCATCACCTGTTTCCCGCGCTTGGCGTTGATGCCCCAGAAAGGGACAAAGACGGCGCTGCCCACGGCGTCTTTGCCTGCCAGGGCGGAGACGGGGAAGACTTCGATTTTTGGATGCAGTCCTGCGCGCTTGAGCAAAATGTGGCCTAAGTCTCGGCACTGTTCCCAGGCACTGCGCTCATGGAAAATCCAGATTCTGTAGCCTGCAGATTTGGTGATTTCCAGATGTGCACGCAGGCAGAGGCCCTCGGCGGCGCCGATCACTTTGCGCGCGGCCACAAGCGCCTCTGCCTGCGTCGCAAAATGTTCTGGGACATCGGCGTGAATTCCCTCGGCGACCACATCCAGGTCGATCACAGAAGCCACTGACGTGCCCTTAGGATCAACCATATAGGTCTGGAGCATCGCAGTGTCCATTCCATCGCATAGCTGCCCTGAAATGTGCTGGGCGATCATGTTGCTCGTGAGTGCCTGGTACCAGTACGTTTTGTGCGACTCTTTGTAGTGCCTCCAGGGTCCCGTGTAAGCCAGGCCCTCGTAGTTAAGGGCGTCTGGCAGGCGGCGCCCGATTCGGTCTGTGCGGCAGAAAAACAGGGTGGTGAAGTCCGCCCACATTTGAGTGTGGGCAGGAGTAATCGTGTTTTTGGTATTCATTGATTAATCCTGTTCGTCTTCGTCTGTGTCTGCTGAGCTTGCCAGAATGCGTAAGTACGCGTAGTAATTTGCGATGTAATCGTCTTGGTCCATGTTCATTCCTTTTCAGGGGTCGTGGTTTTGCGCCTTAAAAAACACAAAACCGAGACTCAGCGGGGCATCGCTTCGTCTCGGTTTCGGGGTCCCGCCGCAAATCTCAAGGAGTTAAAATTTGCGGCTATCTGGATTGGAATCGGGATGCCCCCCGTTCCAAAAATCTTGTTAGTGTTTTTTTGTTCTGTTAATTCTCTTATACAGCAAAGCAACTGCGCGGGACGGGGTATCACAGCCCCGCGCATGAATTTTGCTTTTGACTGTCCAAAGTCACCCTGCGCAGTTCCTCCGCGCGCACAGTCGTGACAGCGACTATGTTGGGTAGTAGGGCGGCTCGTCTCCGCCCTCTACCATGTATCTTTGTGCTCCACGCCAGAAAGCGCACAGCCTTGCGAAAAATACTTATCTTTTTTGCGCGGCTCTATTATTGCCTTCTGCTCCGCCGCCGATGCGACCTTGTTTTGGGAGCGCCAGGGGAAATAAATTTGGCAATAAAAAGCCCGCGCTCTCAATTGAGGGTGCGGGCTTTTGAACGTACAGCAGGATCAGGGTTTATTCTGGGCGGCGACCAGCATGTCGAGGGCCTTATTGGAAGCAGCCGTCACCTCTTTGAAAGCGCGGTCGCGCATCTCTTCGACGACCTTGTCGCGGTCGTCTCCCTGGTCGAGAGAAGCCTCTTCCATCTGCTCATACGTCACGACTTGTCTATCGTAATTTCGAGAAATTCTCACAGTCACGCCGACTTTTGTGGTTTGCATTAGACTGCGCGCTCCCGTGAGTCGAGTTTGAGACTCAACGCTTCGTCGGTCAATGGTGCATCATTAATTACATAATGATGATGTACGAATAGCACCTCGGCGATCATCCTTGCGTCCGAATCAATTTGATTACGGATGTCGTCAATGTCATATTCGCCCTCGTCCATGACTTTTGCGACGTTGACGTTTATTTGGTCGACCCACTTGTTGATTTTTAGAGTCGCGGTAGTGCGAAGACTGCCCTTGTCTTTTTCGTTCATTTTTTTAGTCCTTCGTTTTGTATTTTCTCAGCCCAGTGGAGGTCCGCTTCTAGCAGGGCATTTATGAACTCCAGTGCCTGGTCCTGCGTGTCGAACATGCCGCCTGAAACGTCGGCGCCTACGTCTTCCGTAGCACGCTTCTCCAGGGCGCTACGGACGGAGTAGCCCAGTTCCAGATTGCCCAGGGAGTGCCTGACTACATATAGGTGGCGCGCCACTGCGACCACGGTCTCGCCCTGATCGCCCCAGATGCGCATCCAGGCGCGCAGATCAATGTCTGTGCCAGTCTTAGGCTCGTGCTGCAATGGGTGCCTCCAGGAGGGGCCTATCGTTGCAGATTTCGTCGTTGTCTGACAAAAAGTCATCACCTACGTCTTTGGGATATTTGACCTTTACGCTCATTTTTGTCGCTTTGTGGATGTGTCCATCCCCCCATTCGGGGTCCGCCTCTAGGTGTTGCCAATCGGTTTCGGTCAGATCGCCAGCACTCATTGTTTGTCTCCTTGTGTTGTTTAAGTGCCCGCCGCTTTGGCGGCGGGCTTTGCTGTGTCTAGTTGGCCCGTGCCTGCATGATCTTGTTGATGACGGGCAGGTATTTGTTGTTCGCCCCCACGCGCACGGCGCGGCCATCGGCATCCATCCATATTTGTCCCTGGGCGTCGATGAGGAAGCGGCGGGAGTGATTGGTCTCAATGGCATAAAAGTGGATTACGGTGCAGCCACAGTACGAGGCGACCTGGGCGGTCATCTTAGCGCCTGCGACCGTGCCAGTCCGCGAGCGGCGCAGGCCCATGTCGTCGACATCGTACTTGCCATCTGCCTGGACAGCATTCATCACGCAGATGGTTTTATCGTCGCTGGTTTCGACGATTGGAGTGTATGAGTACATCTGGCTTTTGATGGCGATCATGGCGTCTGCGACTTGGGTGCGGCTGGTCATTGTTTGTGGTCCTCGGTTGGTTATAGGGGTATTATATCACAAACAACATATTGTTGTCAACATTTTGTTAAAAATAAATCAACATATTTTCTGCTTCTGCACTGCTTTCTATTTCGGGTATAATCTCACACAGGAGGACTGCATGGAACAAGTCACAGATCAAGTCGCAGAGTGGGTTTTGGTGCCGAAACACTACACTATAATAGAAGCGGCTGAAGAATTAGGGGTCACTCCAGGGGCGATTAGGAATGCAATTTCTACAGGGCGTATCGCTTGCGAGATGAAATATAATCGCAAAGTGATTTCCAGCATTGTGCTAGAGGAATATCGGGCTCGCACTCAGGTAGGAGGGGTGAAGAAGGCAGGCAGGCCAAGGGTCGAGCGCCCAGAAGAGAGGGAGGCCAGGGAAAAAGAAGAGGCGATCATAGCGAACGCCTACGTTGGTTTTCCAGTTTACATGAAATTGTCGAGTTGGGAATATTGCCGCATGCAAGACGAGGAAAATCCATCGGGCTTTTTGGAGGAACTTGTTGAGAGGCACAAGGCCGAGCTGGAACTTCAGGGGCTAGGCTTACCGCCGCCCGTCATTGAGAGCATTGATATTCCGAGCGAATGAAGACGTTCCGCGCCACGGCCCCATCCTTACATAGGCGAGGGGTTTTTGGAAAATAGTTGATTGGTCCGAACAAAAAAGCTTGCAAAACCTGAAATCTTGGTCTATAATGAATCATTGGATTTAGAAATATATCTGAAATTCCGTACATATTAGCCGAAGAGATCAAAACCCATAAAATTGGTCTGATACACGCTGTGTTCAGGTCGCAGTGCTCGCAAGGGCATGCGAGTTCGAGTCTCGCCTTCGGCATGGAAAAAAGCGCCCGCTGTTCAACTTGGACAGCGGGCGCTTTTTTGTCTCTCTCCTTTATGCTTATCCGTGCCACAGCACCCCGGTCAGCGCGGCGAGGCCCACAATGCCCACCACCGGCACGCGCCGCCACAGGGCCAGGCCCAGCGCCGCCGCGAGAAGGGTCAGAGTGCGAGCCGTGATCCCCGCGCTCTGGAAAATCCCCCCCAGCGCCACCAGAAAAATGCCCACCACGGCCAGCCCCAGCCCCTGCACGAACCCCTCCACTGCCGGGTGATGCTGCACCCGTCGATACAGCCGCTCCACCCCCAGAATCAGCAGCGGCGGCAGAACAATCGCCAGGAGTGCCAGCAGACTGCCCGGCACGCCCCCCGTCAGGTAGCCCAGACTGATCACCCACAGGCCGGTCGGGCCGGGCGAGATGTTGCCAATCGTCAGCGCCTCCCCGAACTGCCGCTCAGTGGCCCAGCCGTGCGCGGGCAGGTCCGCGTGCAGGCTCGGCAGGTTGCCCATGCCGCCCGTCGAAAACAGCGACGCTTTCAGGAACAGCCAGAAATACAAAAGCCAGCTCACTCCCTTGCCCTCCCCCGCGCCCAGCTCCATGCCGCGCCAATCAGCCCCGCCGTCAGCAGAATGACGATCACCGGCAGATGAGCCTTCCACGCCGCCAGGCCGCTGCCGACCAGCAGCAGCAAGTGGAACGTGAACCCCGCCTGCTCTGCCCGGCGCGTGGCATTCGGACGCTGCCGCCAGAGCAGGGGCTTGGCAATCTGCCAGGCCGTGACCAGTCCCAGCCCGACAATCGCCGGGATGACGCCGCCGGTGGCGTTCCGCACGAGCGGTGACTGCTGGAAATGGCTGTACGACGCGGTCAGAGCGACGGTGATTGCCACGGAAGGCAGCAGCAAGCCGGTGAGCGCCAGCATGATGCCGCGCCCGCCCGCCACCGCCCGGCCAATCAGAATAATCAGCGCCAGAAGGTTGATACCGGGGGCAAGCTGCACCAGGGACCAGAAATGGGAAAACTCGGCCTCGGTGATCCACCGCTCCTGCTCCACCGCCGTCCGGCGCACCAGAGTCAGGGTCGCCATGCCGCCGCCAAACGATTGCAGGCCCAGCAGAAACCAGACACGCAGCAGGGAACGCGAAGACGGCGGGGTCACTGGGGATGGAAGTTCAGAGGTGGACACGCGCTTAGTATAGCACCCTGCTGCGTTTGGATGCGTGGGCACAGAATCCCCTAGCCCCCAATAATGGGGGAACTGAAATGTTAGATGTAGGGGCGCTGCTTGCTGCGCCCTCCTCTCTTGTCCGAAACCCTATTTCTCAGTACGCTTGAAAGTCAGGCGGCGAGTCCACCGCCATATCGGACAGCCGGGCGGCTAGGTCAGAAGCATGGATTTCCAGTTTGTGGCCGTCCGGGTCCGTAAAATACAGCGAAGCCCCCTCGCTCCGGTTTTCGCGCCAGACTTCTGCCCCGGCCTGAAGAATGCGCTCCGTCACAGCCTCAAACTCTTCGGGGGCAACCGTGAAAGCAATATGGCTGTCGCCCCGTGGCGGTTCGCCTGTTCCATTCAGGTCAGTGTTGAGAGCGATCCAGACCGCCCCCGCCGTCAGGTATGCGCCCGTGTCCCAAGTCGCGTGCAGGGTCATTCCCAGCGTGTCCCGGTAGAAGGCGATTGCGTCGCTAAGATTGCGGACGACGAAGGTGATGTGGTTGATGCCGGTGACCATACGGCGGCTCCTTTAGAGAGAAGCGAGGAGAGCGGGCAGCTCGCTCAGGCTACTAATTATAAGAATGCCTGCATCGGGCGCGGGGTTTTTATCCCGGTTCAGCCAGACACCGCGCATCCCGGCGGCTTGACTGGCGCGGGAGTCAATGGTTAGGCTGTCGCCGACATAAACGCAGTCTTCTGGGGAGGCTCCGGCCTCTTTACGAGCAGCGCGGAATATCTCCGGGTCCGGCTTCGAGACGCCGAGGTCTTCGGAAATGATGACAGGGGTGAAGTTATCGGCAATGCCAAGCTGATGCAGCTTGCGTCTTTGCTGTTCACCGTTGCCATTAGTAATGATCCCCAGGCGCGTGCCTGTCAAGGCGTCCAGACATGGCAGAACGTCGTCAAAAAGCGCCCACTCCCGCTCGTAATGCGCCAGATAAAACTGGAAGGCGGAGCCGTCTTTGTCCTCCGCGCCCAGTATCTCCCGCATACGCCGCCGCCGGTGTTCCGTGAACGAAATCCGCCCGGCCGCGAACTGGGCGAAATGCTTCTGCATGACGGCGTCCCACACGGCGGGAAACTCCTGCCGTGTGAAGGAGAGCCGAGATGAGAACTCATCCCAGAACCGCAAAGCCGCCTGCGTTTGCGCCCGGCTGTGCATAACCAGGGTATCGTCCATATCAAAGAAAATCACGTCTGAGCCTCCCGCTGATGCCCCGAAGACGCCGCCGGAACATCGATTTTGTCGTGCAGGCCAATCAATTCGACCCCAGTCTGCTCGCAAGAACAGCCGTGAGTATACCCAACAGGGCAAGAGGGGCGAAAAGCCGAGGGCTTTTCATGTTCTTCTCATAATTGCCGGATACAGTGTTTCCAGACGGATGCCCGCGCAGACGGGCGAACCGGGGAGAAAACAAAGCCAATGCCGATCAGCAAACCCGCGCAGGCGGCTCCGTGGGCGCGGGGTCTGGCTGCTGAAGTCACGCGGGAAGTGACACGCCCCGTGTTTCCGCGCCTGCCTGCGGGGCTGCGGCCCTACCTGCTGGCCGGGGGGCTTTTCCTTGCCGCCAGCGCCCTGATGGGGGTCGGCAATGCCGCGCTGCTGCGATTTGGGTTTTCCTGGGCGCTGCTGTCCCTGCTCGTGGTGGTGGCGGCGGCCAGCCTGTGGGGAGTGCGCCCCGGCCTGCTGGTACTGGCGCTGTCCGCCGGGTACGGGGCCGCCGTGGTTCCTCACTGGCAGCCGCCCGTGCGGCTGCCGGTCGCCCCGGCTGAACACGTTCTGGTGATACGAACGCTGCTGTTTGTCCTCTGCGGCGGGGCGGGGGTCTGGCTGACCCAGCGGGCGCGGCAGATGCAAAGCCAGGCCGAAACCCGGCGCGGGGTGGTCACCGCGCTGCGCTCTTCGATCCTGCCGGACACGCTGGCGGACGCCCCCGGCTATGACATCGGCGGCGTGTACCGGCCCTTCCATCAGGAAGAGGAAGTCGGCGGCGACTTTTACGACTTTTACCCGCTCGGCGCGGGGCGTTACGGGCTGCTGCTGGGCGATGTGATGGGCAAAGGCAAAGAGGCGGCGGCCTCCATTGCCCTGCTGCGCTACTCCGTGCGGGCCTTCAGCAGCACCAACAGCGACCCCGCGCGGATCATGGCACAACTGGACGATTTGATTGTTCGCCAGCAGATGCGCTTTGAAACGGCTTCGCTGTTTCTGGGCATTCTGGACACAGGCAGCGGCACGCTGCGTTATGCCAGCGCGGGCCATGAGCCGCCTCTGCTGCGGCGGGCGAACGGCGGGGAGGAAGTGCTGGATTCGACGGGGCCGATTTTAGGGATCGGCCTCGGTGCGGAGTACGAGGAGGGATTAGTCAGTCTGAATGCAGGTGATGCGCTCCTGCTGATGACTGACGGGGTGACGGAAGCGCGGGACAGGCGCGGTCAATTCGTGGACAGCGTGGGAGCCTGGCGGCTGTTCCGGGCCGCGCTGGCAGAAGCCGAGCGGGAGAAGCATTCTTCTCAGGCCACCGTGGCCGCGCTGGACACCGCCCTCGCGGCCACCCTCGGCCCCCGCCAGCGCGATGACATCGCCATGCTTCTGCTGCGGCGGATGCCGTGCGAGACGCCTCTGAATTGAAATCCAGGGTTGGCAAGGCAAGGGCCACGGAATTAATTCCGTGGCTGAGGAGCCTTCGGCTGAATGTCCCTGCGGGACAAAAGATTCAAGACCCACGAAGTGGGCGTCCCGCAGGGACGTTCGGCGTCTTCGCCCCTCAGCCATGCATTTCAATGCGTGGCTCTTGCTTGTCTTATGTCACAACAGCTACTCATCAAACACAATCACCACTTTGCCGCTCTGGCCTTTGTCAGCGACGTCGTAGGCTTCGGCGGCCTGCGCCAGCGTAAAGCGGTGCGTCACCGTCACCTCCGGGTGCAGGTTCCAGCGCGACAAACGCTCCACCAAATCCTCCATGTGTCCCAGCGAAGTCACCCACGAGCCGTAAAGCGTGATCTGCGGGTGAATCAGGAGCGGTGAGACGTCGAAATCCACTGTGCCGCCTTCGCCCACGAAGACGCACCGGCCCCATTGCCGCGTGCCCAACAAGGCCAAGCGGCGGGCGGGCGCGGCCCCGGAGCAGTCAATCGCCGCCTCGCAGCCTTTGCCGCCCGTGGCGGCTTTGATTTTGTCTAATGCCTCGCCATCGCCCAGAAACGCCTGATCGACCAGCCCCAGCTTTCGCGCCAAATCCAGACGCGCCTGGCTGGTGTCTACCCCGATCACCTCCGTGGCCCCGAGGGCGCGGCCCAGCATCGCCGCCGCCAGACCCACCGGGCCGAGGCCCGTCACCAGCAGGCGGTCCCGGCCATCGACTTTGATACGGGTCAGCGCCTCCCAGGCCGTGCCGAAGCCGCAGGCCACCAGCGCCCCGTCCACATACGACAGGTTATCGGGCAGGGCGACACACGTATTTTCCTCGGCCAGCAGGTACGGCGCATGGCCGCCGTCGCGCTGCCAGCCGTAAGCGGCCCGGTGCGCCGAGTGGCAGGAAATCATGTAGCCGCTCTGGCAGTCCTCGCAGACCCCGCAGCCGCTGATATGGTACAGCACGACCCGGTCGCCTGCTTTGAACCGCTTGCAGCCTGGCCCCACGGCGGCAATCTGCCCGCACGGCTCATGCCCGGCCACGACGCCCCGGTAGGCTTCATCCCCCACCCCGAGATGCTCCCGATAGATGGCCCGAATATCCGAGCCACAAATGGACGACGCCTTCATCTGGACTAAAACCTGCCCGTGCCCCGGTGTCGGAACCGGCTGCTCCCGGAAGGCAACGGTGCTGTTGCCGGGCAGCACCACACCGGTCATGGTTTCTTGTATTAGTGTTGTCATGGTTTTTCTTTCACGGGTTGAGTTGGGCCGCGTAAACCTCTGTAGTATACTCGAAGGCAACCTGCCCGGCGCTCTGGTATGCCTCAAAAATGTGGTCCAGCGCGGCCAGAATGCGCTTGCGGTCCGGGTCGGCGGGCGCGGGGGCGTAGGACGAAGACAAAAAGCGGCCCCGCAGGCCAGCGGCGTCGAAGTGCTGAACGCCTTCCAGTGTGGTCGTTTTGGGCACGGTGTCGCCAAAGAATATGGCCCGCGCCGCCGTCGTGTCCCCGCCGTGTCCGCCCTGATAGTCTTTTCCGTGCTGGCTCAGAAATTGCTCGTAGGCCGTCAGGAACGGCGTCGTGTCCGTAGACCGAACGTTCCAGACCAGCACGGCCCAGCCGCCAGGACGCAGGATGCGCCGCGCCTCGGCCCGCGCCCGGACGGGGTCGAACCAGTGAAACGCCTGCCCCGTCGTCCAGAAGTCGGTGCTGTGCTCAGGCAGTGTCGTTGCTTCGGCAGACCCGGCGACGCTGTGAAAGCCGGGAAACACGGCGGCGAGGTCTCGCTCTGCCGCCGCTCGCATGACCGGGTCCGGCTCTACGGCCCAAACGTCATTGCCATTCTCCAAAAACAGCCGGGTCAGCAGCCCCGTTCCGGCCCCGATGTCGGCCACATCCTGCACGGGCGACAGGCCGCACTCGGCGGTCAGAAAATCGAGCAGCGCCAGCGGATAGCCGGGGCGGTATTTGACGTAGCTGTCCACGCGGTCCGAAAAGCGCAGCTCTGGTAAGAGGTCTGGCACGGGGTTGTTCTTTCTGCGGAAAAGAGGGCAGGGGCAAGCCCTGCCCCTACACGAGTTTGGTTCTATCTTGTTCCTTATCCTTCCTTTAGGAAGGACCCGGCGAAGCAAGGAAGGTAGGTCAGCCCGTAATGGTGCCGCTTTCGTCCCACAAATCCCGCCAGTCCTGGCCGTCTTTCCACAGAAACACCTGGCCTTTGATTAAACGGCAGTTCTGGTCGATGCCTGCCAGCGCGTCCATGTCCTGCGCCGAAAGCGGCTCCCCGGCGGCGGCTTGGAGGGCACTGAGATATTGCGGGCGCTTGACCGAGAAGGGAATAGGGATTTGGCCGCGCCGGATGGCCCATTGCAGGCACACAGCGGCAGGAGTCAGGCCGAGGCGGGCGGCAATTCCCGTAATCACCGGGTCATCAAGGTCCACGGTGTCGCCGGGAGCGGTATCGCGGGCGGGGCGGGCGGGCGAGCCGAGCGGGGAGTAGCCAATCGGGACAATGCCG
The DNA here is from genome assembly GCA_964251675.1 of uncultured Armatimonadales bacterium. Taxonomy (GTDB): domain Bacteria; phylum Armatimonadota; class Armatimonadia; order Armatimonadales; family Capsulimonadaceae; genus JANXMY01. Next base: position 70,627 of record CAXUKS010000008.1, on the reverse strand, counting down.
TGGGCGGTGACAAAGTCGAAGAGTTCCGGCTGCTGAAAGTGTGGGTGCAGCTCCATTTCATTGCAGGCCGGGGGCAGGCGGGCATCGTTCAGCAGAAGGGTCAGCTTGGGCACGGTCATGTTGGACGTGCCGATATGCCGCACCAGTCCCCCCTCCACCAAACGCTCCATCTGCCGCCAGGTCTGCATAAACTCGGCGTGAAGGTAGGGCCGGGCGTGCGGGTCCCGCGCCGACCCGTCCACGCCTTTCGCGTGAAAGTTCGGAAACGGCCAGTGGACTAAATAGAGGTCCAGATAGTCCAGTCTCAGGTCAGCTAAAGACCGGCGGCAGGACTCTTCCACCCGCCCGTGCGCGTCGTTCCAGACTTTGGACGTGACCCACAATTCTTCACGCGGCACTGCCGTTTGAATGGCCCGCAGCGCCGCGCCGATTTCCGGCTCATTGCCGTAGACTGAGGCGCAGTCAAAGTGCCGATACCCCAGTGTGGCGGCGTCAAACACGGCGCGGGCGATCTCGTCGTTCGTGTAGCGGTCGGAGCCAAATGTGCCCAGCCCGAGGCTTGGGAGACGTGCGCCGGTCGGCAGGGTGCGGTGGGGCACAGCGGCAGGGTCTACCGCGTCGGAGCCAGTGGCAAAGGGCGGAAACGTGAGCGAAGTCGGCATGGCAGCGTATCTCCTGCCTGCTTCGTTCGACAGCCCCGCGCTCGAGTCCTTCCCGCCCCGCAGGAGAAATCATGAGGAAGTGTGTTAAAATAGTCAAAAGAGTTCGTCAGAGAAGAAAACGCAACTTTAACGTAACTTTGAGGTTATAGTTATACGAACATCGCAATTGGAGACAGCCTTGTGGAACAGAAATTAACTGACCGCCCTGTGCTGGCACTGACCGCCCTGACTCTGCACGCGCTGGCGGGACCGCCGGAGATGGAGACAGAATGGGTGTTTACGCTTCCCCACACGCACCGGCGGCTGTGGGACGTGCGGTTTCAGCTTCTGGACGCCCTGCCGCTGTCGCCGCGCCCGCAGAATATCAGCGTTCAGGCCGTGATAGAGCCGGGCTATCGCTCCGAAGGACGGCGACGCTGGGATACCCACTGCTATTTCTGCTGCACGCTGGCCGGGGAGGGCGTGTTCTGGGACGGGAACGGCGAGTATCGGCTGCCTCCGAACACCGGATTTCTCTGTGAGATCAATGACCCGCAGACCGGCTACCGGGCCGAGCCGGGCTGGCGGCTGCTGGCGTTTGAGTTTACCGGGCTGGCCGCCCACGCAATGGTCCGCGACCTGCTGGCCCGCTTCGGGGCGATCTACGCGCTGGACCCGGCGGCTCCCGTGCGGCGGCGGCTGCTGTCGTTTGAGACGCAGGGCACGGCCGTGGTTCCTCTGGACGCACTGGACGGCGCGGAGCTGGTGCTGGAGCTTCTTCTGGCGCTGGCCGACTCCGCCCGCACTCAGGAGGCGCCCGACGCCGCCGGAGACCTGGTCACACGGGCTATTCACCTGATCCATGACCGCGAAGCGCCGGGGATCAGCGTCGAGGCGGTGGCTGAAGCGGTCGGCGTCTCCCGCGAGGGCCTGACCCGCGCCTTCCGCCGACGCCTGGGCCGGTCGCCGGGTGAAGTGATTTTAGAGTGGAAGGTGCAGCAGGCCGGGTTTCTGCTCAAAGACACCGATTTGCCCGTGAAAGCCATTGCCGACCGGATCGGCTACACGGACTACACGAATTTCATCCGCGCCTTCCGCAAAGTGACAGGAATGACGCCGCATCAGTTCCGCCTGCGTGGCAGCAACGCGCTGATGCGCGGCCAGTTATGACGCCCCCTGGCCCCCAATAATAGGGGAACCAAACTATCCTCACCGCACCGACGGACGCGCCATGCGTGTCCGGGGAGGCGTGCCACCGGAAGCCTCCCCGGACGCCGCAAACGCGGACAGGTGCGGGGCCGCGCCGCCGAACTCCAATGCCGCGCCTGCCAGACGCGGGCCGGACAGCCGCAGGTCCTCGCCCAGACCCACGGCAGGGTGGCGGACGGCTTCCGCCCCGGCCAGCCGGGTCAGCCAGTCCGCCGCCACCGGCACCGGCGGCGCGGCTTCAGGCGTGCGCTCTTCCAGGGCGTCCAGCGCATAGGACGCCACCAGCTTGGGCAGCAGCGCGGCCAGCGTGCGGGCCTGATCAAAGCAGTCCAGCCCGACCAGATCCCGGCCCAGCGCAAACAGCGCCCCCACCTGCCCCGGCTCCGGCGTCCCCAGCGCATTTTGATACGCTTCCAGATCGCCCGCATAGGTGCGCGTCACTTCATGCAGCGCCCCCGTCGGCGCGGGGACCGCCATGCGGGACAGCTTGTCGTTGATGTCCGACCAGACCCGGTTTTGATCGGCGTCTGCCCGGCCTGACTGAGCCAAGGACGCCGACACTTCGGCGACTTTTTTCTGCCGCCCCCGCGCATTGTAATGGCTGCCGCCTGACGCAAACCGCGCCGTGTCCTGCCGCCAGCGGCCCGCTTCCACGCAGGTCACCGGCAGGCTCAGGGTCGTGTGGGCATCCACCAGAACGCTCGTGTTGACGATGCGGTTCTGCTTGGCCCCCACCAGCTCTTCGCCGTCCAGCAGCAGCACCCGCTCCGGGCCGGTGTTGGTCAGCCGCAGGGTGGGGACAGTGCCGCCGAGGCTGGTTTCTTCCACCGTCAGCGTTCCCGCCAGAAGCGCCTCTTCCAGCAGGCGATAGGTGTTCGTGCCCTGATTATCCCCCAGCAGGGGGTAGACGCACAGGCTGCCGTGCCGCCGGGGCGTGCCGACGGTCAGCCCGGCCAGCCGCGCCTGCCAGGGCGCGTTTGTTTCTTGCTGTGTTTCTTGTTCTTTTGTAGTCATGGTGTGTTCGCTTTTCTTTGCCGCTCAGGGCGTTTGTTTTGGTGTGTCATAAATACACTCCCCGTGCCGGAGGAAAAAGCGGAAGGCAAGGCGAAAATAAAGAAAAAAACAAGAGGGCGGAGGGCCGAGAGGTTTTAACCCCTCGTCTTCTCTTCTTCGGCCTTTTGTTTTGTGATCCCTTTCCGCTTTTTGGAGTGCCCTATGAGTAAGATGAATGAGTAACACTTCTGAAGACAGCACTCTTGAAGACAGGGCTATTGACGGAGCCGCTGACTTTCTGTTTCCGCTCACGTCCCGCCACACGCGCACCGACGCCGTCACGGCGGAGCTAATCGCCCTCAGCCACCTGCCCACCGGGCAGGTGGTGGTGCGGGCAAAGGAAACCAGCAGAGACCGCCGCCTAGCCCACGAAACCCTGGTCGCGGTCGTGCGCGGCTTCCTGCGGTCGGGAAACATACAGGCGTCGGATGCCGCCCTCACAGCCCTGATTGATCGCCTGCGGCCTCTCGTGAAAGTGCGGGCTTTGCAGTGGAGCGCCCTGTTTGCCGCCGATGTAGAGGATGCCGTGGAAGACGCGCTTTTGACTCTGATCGGGTATATCCGCAGCACCGATGCCGGGCAGGAGTTCTGGGAATGCAACTTCGCCTACGGCTTCAAGTTCCGCCTTTCCGATGCCTTCAAGCACGCCGCCCGGCAGCGCCGGAAGACACAGTCCCTGACTACGGAATGGGCGGACGGCAAGGAGCGCGACCAGGGAGACGACCTGCCGGACACGGCCAGCGAAACCGCCTTTGAGGACATTGAGACGCAGCAGATGGTTCAGGCCATCACGCAGGCCGTGCCTGGATTTGCCGAGTATTATACGCTTCACCGGCTCGGCTATAACGACAAAGAGATTGCCGCCAAGATGGGCGTGGCCGACCGCACGCTCCGCAACTGGAAAGACAGAGCTAAAACACTTTTGACCACGCTGGGAACACGCCCATGACCGATGAGATTTTAGAGACAGTCCCGGACGATGCCGATGTCTATGAAGCAACGCTCGCCTTTGACAGGGCGCTTGATGCCGCCCCCGATGACCGGACCCTGCTGCGCCGGTGGGCCGCCCGTTTCCCGCAGTTCGAGGACGATTTCGTAACCGTCGGCTTCAGCCGGTTCGCGCTGGGGCTGACGCTGACTGACCCTCTCGCGGACTATGACGCAGATTATGATGTTGCCCCCGCACGGCCCCCGCTCACCGGACTAGCCTCGGAAGCAGAGCGGCGGGGGCTGTCCGGGGCCGACCTTGCCCGAACCCTGCGAATGGACCGGACCCTGCTGGTACGCCTGGAACAGCGTGTTTTAGACGCCTGGACCCTGCCGTCTGGGCTGATTGACCGGCTGGCACAGGCACTGGAACGCACCACGGACGAAGTGCGGGCCTATTTGAGCGGCCCTCCCAAGCTGGCAAATGCCACCCACTACAAGGCCAAAGCCGCGCCGAAGATGGTGCAGGAACGCGGCAGATTGCAAAGTCCAGTCCGGCAGCCCTCGTTCGCCGACGAAGTGCGCCGCAACCCAAAGATGTCTGACGAAGACAAAGCCTTCTGGCTGGCCGAAGCGAGCAAAGAAGGAAAAGACTAAGACGAATGACCGACATCAAGCGACGCGCACGGGCCAAACGAGTAGAGCTTGGTCTGGGGATGGACACGCCGACGCCTGCCGAAAACGTGGTGCAGGCGTGTCAGGCGGCGACGGGGATCGAGCGCGAGTTTCTGGAGCCGAATGACGTTCTGCTGGCCGGGGCGCGGGCGGTGCTGAACCTGCAGTACGAAGTCATTTATCAGGATAGCTCGCTGGATTTGGCGGAGCAGCGGTTTGATGCCGCCCATGAGTTTGCCCATGTCTGGCTGCATTCGGAAACCTGCCACTGCTTGCCGGGCGACCTGGACCCGCATGGAACCGCTGAAGTGCCCGGCAGCCCGCAGAGCGTGGTGGACGGCTATTCGCCCCGGCAGAAGCGCGAAGGGGAGGCCAACGCCTTTGCTGCTGAGCTGCTCCTGCCCGGCCCGCTGGCCCGGCGGCTGTTTCTGGAGGAGGGCAAAAACGCTTCGGAGATGGCTGAGCTGCTGGGGCTGCCCGCGTTTATCGTGCAAAGTCAGCTCGCCGAGGCCATCCTGCTGCCGCCGCTGACGGAAGGCGCGGAGCGCCCGGCCCCGGCGTCGGCAAAGCCGGTGGCGCTGGACCCGTCGCAGCAGGCCGCCGCGCACGCGCTGACCGGGCCGCTGCTGCTGGGGGCTGGGCCGGGCACGGGCAAAACCAAGACGCTGGTGGAGCGGTGCCGCTTTCTGGTGCAGCAGCAGGGCGTCCCTGCCGAGAAGATTTTGGCGCTGACGTTCTCCCGCAAAGCCGCCGGGGAAATGCGCGAGCGGCTGGCGCTGGCCGGAGTGGGGACAAAGACGGTCGGTCCCTGGGTGGGCACGTTTCACTCGTTCGGCTTAGAGGTGCTGCGCCGCTTCGGCGAGCGGCTTGGCCCCGGCGGGGACCCGAAGCTGCTGGACGGGCTGGATGCGGTCACGCTTTTGGAGAACCATCTGGCCGATCTGAACTTGGACGTGCTGGACAATCTGTACAACCCGGCGGTGCATCTGGGGCCGATTTTAGGCCAAATCAAGCGGGCCAAAGACGAGCTGTGCCCGCCGGAACGCTACGCCGAACTCTGCGCGGCGATGACTGTCAAAGCCGACGCGGAGGCGGCGGCGCTGAAGGCGCGGGGCGGGAAAGTTCTCAAAAAAGACCAGGAGGCCGTCGATAAAGCGCAGATACAGGCCGCGAAAGCCGCCGAAGTGGCCCGCTGCTATCCGATTTATGAGCGGCTCAAGCGCGAAAACGGCTTTCTGGATTACGCGGATTTGATCACGCAGACCGTCGCGCTGCTGGAAGGGCACGCCGATGTCCGGGCGATCCTGCAGGCGGAGTACCCGCACGTTCTGGCCGACGAATATCAGGATGTGAACCGAGCTTCGGCAAGGCTGGTGCGCCTGCTGGCGGGCGATGAGGCGCGGGGGCTGTGGGCGGTCGGGGACAGCCGGCAAAGCATTTATCAGTTTCAGGGGGCGTCGCCCGCCAATGTCGCCGCCTTTGCCCGCGACTATCCGAATGGGCAGCGGCTGGATTTGGGCGTCAACTACCGCTCCCGGTCGGCCATTGTGTCCCTGTTTGGCGAAGCGGCCCGGCAGATGGACGGTCCCGGCGTATTGGAGAGCGCGGGCTGGCAGGCACACCGGGGCGTGGACGACACGGCTGCATTTCCCGCCGTCGCACAAGCCGCCGCCCCGGATGCCGAGGGGCAGGCGGACGGCATTGCCCGGACGGCCCGGACGCTGGAAACGGGCAGGCGCAGGGCTTGTCCGAGGCACTGGCGACGCGGGGCGTCCCCGCGCTGTATCTGGGGCCGCTCCTGGAGCGTTCCGAGATCAAGGACCTGCTCTGCCTGCTGGCCCTGCTGGCCGAGACCGGCGGCACGGCGCTGGTGCGTGTCGGGACCTGGCCGGAGTACGCCGTGCCCCTCGCGGACAGCCTGACCCTGCTGACGCAGATCGCCCGCGAAGAGACGCCCCTGCTGGACGCTTTGCAGGAGGAGGGCCTGCATCCCGGTTTGCGCCTTCTGGGCAAGCATCTGGCGGAGCTGGAAACGATGGACAGCGACCCCGCCGCCCTCCTGCGCTACTATCTGTTCGGGCAGTCCCGCTTTCTGCGGGAGTTGTTCGACTGCGCCCCGGACCCGTTCACCCAGAGGACGTCGGGGCTGGCGATCCATCAGCTTCTCGGCCTCGCCGCCGGCGCGGTGCAGCGCATGGTGGTCCCGAAGACGCACGCCGGACCGCCCCACCCTGTCCGCGAGTTTCTGGCGTACCTGCGCCGCCGGACGGCTTCCGGCGAGACCCTGCGCGTGTCCCTGCCCGAAGAGGCCGACGACTGGGACGCAGTGCGCCTCCTGACCGCGCATGCCGCCAAAGGTTTAGAGTACCCGGTCGTCTTCCTGCCGCACCTGAGCGCGGGCCACTTCCCCACACGCGGACGCTCCGATGGCCTCGCCGCCCCGCCGGGCCTGGTGGACAAGGGACTAGCGGACACAGGCGACACTGAGACCGACGAAGAGATGTGCCTGTTTTTCGTGGCCCTGTCCCGCGCCCGCGAGCATTTGATCCTGTGCCGCGCCGACACTTACGGCGGGGACCGCGTGCTGGCCCCATCCGAACTGCTGGCGCTCATCCGACCCGGCCTGGACGCCCTGGGCATTGCCGAAGACGTCTGGCCGTCGGGCAAAGCGGCTGACGAAACTGCCGTGCCGGACGTCTTGAGCCTGCCACCTACGATGCTGCCCGAATACCCGGTATCCGCGCTGGAAACCTACGGGCGCTGTCCGCGCCAGTACCACTATAAATATGCGCTGAAGCTGCCCGGCGGCTACAGTGTGAGCGGCTATCCCCAATTTCACGCCTGTGTGCGCCGGGTGCTTGACTGGCTGGAAGATGCCCGCGCCCAGGCTCAGTCCCCCACGGAAGCCGAAATCCTGGCCCGCTTAGACGGGTTTTGGGAAGAAAGCGGCCCGGTCGGCCATCTGCATGAGGCCAAATACAAAGAGAGCGCCCGCGCCATGCTCCGCGAGGCCGCACAAATGGGCAGTCCCACCGAGACGCGCACCGATTCGCGCACCTTGCGGGCGACATTGACGCACTGCCACGTCTTTGTGCGCCCCGATGCCCTGCGCCGAGACTCCGCCGACGGCACGCTGATTGCGGCCCGTCACCTGACAGGCCGCATCGGCGGCGACGACCACACGGACAAGCGCCTCGCCCTGTACCGCCGCGCCGCCGCGCAGACCCACCCGAACGACCCCCTGCGAATCGAGCTGCGCTACCTCGCCCACGGCGAGTGCAAAGTGGTTGCGCCCCCCACGACCAATCAGCAGATCAAATGGGAAGCCGACCGGGTAGAAAAGTACGATGCCGCTGCACGGGGCATCGCCCAGAGCCGCTTCCCCGCCGCCCCTGCCTCTGCGGATGAATGCGGCAGGTGCCCCTATGCGCTGATTTGCCCGCTGTGAGCAAGGAAAGAAGGAGAAAAAGACGAGGGGTTTTAACCCCTCGGCCTACTCCGCGTCTTTTCCTCTCGTCTTTGTACGGGCCTACCCGTGCTTAGGCCCGATGTCTCCGGCGACATCGGCCCCTAAATCGCTGTCATTGGTTCCGGTGTCAATCGCCGCGCTGTCGGTGGACAACTGCCGGTCGCCGTCGGGCAGGGCGTCCATCTCGTCTGTGCTGGCCTCGGTGTCTTCGGCGGCGTCTGTGAGGATGTCCAGGTCATCGGGGTTGTCAGTCATCATAGCTCAGGGGTCCTCTTCAAAGGCGTAAAGAGACGGGCACGGGAAAGCAGGTGGCCTTCCATGGCGCCGTCCACGGCTTCCCAGTCGGCGCTGGCGGGCAGGTTCAGCGTGACAATGTCCAGCGCGTACAGTTCGAAATAAAGCAGACCACAATCAGGCACGCCGAGCGCGGCCCGGAAAAGCTGGCCGGGGGCGGAGGCATCACCTTCCGGCAGGGCCGTCAGGGCGGCAGGCAGGTCAAAGCGGAGCCAGTACGCCCGGTCGCCGCCCGCCGCTTCGGGATTGTGACAGAGCAGCACAAAGCTTTGCGTGCGGAGGGGCGCGTTCTGCCAGCACAGCGCAGGAAAAAGTCCCGTGCAGTGCCCGGCGGCCAGGGTCAGCGTGAACGCCATTAGTCTCTCCTGATGACTTCTTACCCAGGCAGGAAAGCGCGACAAACGTGGGCGGTTATTGAGCGTGGAGAAAGGCGGCGACGCAGGCCGGGTCCCACTGCGCCCCCGCCCCCTCCGCAAGGATGTGCCGCGCTCGGTCGGCGCTCATGCCCTTGCGGTAGGGCCGGTCGGTGGTCATCGCGGAAAAGGCATCGGCCACGGCCAGCAGACGTGCGGTGAAGGGGATTTCCTCGCCGCACAGGCCGAATGGGTAGCCGCTGCCATCCCACCGCTCGTGGTGGTGCTGGATGGCGTCCAGTGTCTCCTCAAAACCCGGCACAGCCCCCACAATCACCGCCCCCATCATCGGATGCTGCATCACGGCCTCGAACTCTTCGTCGGTCAAATGCCCTGGCTTTCGCAGGATATGGTCAGGAACACCAATTTTTCCCACATCATGCAGCAGCGCGGCCACTTCAATAGCATGCTGCGCCGAATCGCTCAGGCCCAGGGCGCGGGCGATTTGCAGGCTGTGGGAAAGCACGTCTTCCGAGTGGCGGCGGGTGTAGCGGTCTTTGTTGTCCACGGCGGTCACCAGCGCATCCAGCATGGTGAAGCCGCCGACCGAGCGGGCCATGCTGCGGCGCAGCGATTCAGCCTGCCCTTCGGCATCACCGCCGGATTTGGCGACGCGCAGGCGGGTGTCAGCAGCCACCAGCAGCGCGATCCGGGTGGTGCCGTCTTCCGGCAGGGATGCACGGCCCATCGAAAAAGACAGGGGAAGCGGCGCCTCGTAGCCAGGCGGGCGATAATACAGGCTGCCCGCAGCGGCTTCCAGCACACCAGTCAGCACCGAGGCCCGCGCCTCGTCCGCCCCCGGCAGCAGCACCGCGAACTCGTCCCCGCCAAAGCGGGCAATCAAAGCCTCCGGGCAGGCCGTCGACAGGGCCGATGCCAGAACTTCGGCAGTGCGGCGCAGAACGTCATCGCCTGCGCTGTGACCGTGGGCATCGTTGAAGAACCGGAAGTTGTTCAGGTCCAGAATCAGCACGGCCAGCGGCTGCTGTGACTGCAGGGCAGTCTCCACCCCGGCGTCCAGCCACTTGTGAAACGCCCGGTGGTTGAACAGGCCCGTCAGCGGGTCCCGGTCGGCCCGCGCCAGCGCCTCGGCCAGCAGGGTCTCGGTTTCCACCAGCAGGGCTTCGCGCTCAGCTTCCAGACTGAGGCGCTGCGCTTCGCCCGTCCGGTGCTCGGTGACGTCCTGGGCCATCGCCGCCACCCCGACAATCTGGCCCGTCTCATCCACCAGCGGCGTGTTGTACCATTCGCACAGTATCTCGCGGCCCTCTTTGGTAATGTTTGCATTGACACTGCGCCGCCCGCCTCGGCCCGCCAGCAGGTCGGCTCGCACTCCCTGCACATGGGCATAGGCCGACGGGGCCACGATCAGCTCCAGGCCAAAGCGCCCGACGGCTTCGGCGGCGGTGTAGCCAAAAATGCGCTCGGCAGCAGGGTTCCAGGCCGTCACCCGAAAATCCACGCTCCACTCAATCACGGCCAGCGGTGTCTGCTGAACGTGCAGCCGCAGCCTCTGCTCCATTTGAAGCCGGTTTTGCTCCGACCGCAGATGGTTTTGCTGTGCCTGCAGATGGTTTTGCTGTGCCTGCAGCCGCTCGGCGGCTTCGCTGGCCTGTGCCCGCCGCAGCTCCATTTCCGTCTGCACACTGTCTGCCAGGTCCCGCAGCAGCGCCTTCTGCTCGGCGGTCAGCGTGCGCGGGAGCGTGTCCAGCACGCACAAAGCCCCCAGTGCCCGCCCGTCCCGGTCACACAGCGCCGCCCCGGCATAAAATCGGAACTGAAACTCGCCGCGCACCAATGAACTGTCGGCAAAGCGGGCATCCTGAGCGGCATCCTCCACCACCAGAAGATCGGAAGACAAAATGGTGCAGCGGCAAAACGAATCATCGCGCCGAATTTCAGTGACCGGGAAGGTCAGCGGCCCGCCGAATGATTTGATCCACATCCGCTCGCGGTCCAGCAGTGTCATCAGAGACACCGGGGCATCCAGCAGACGTGCGGCCAGGCGGGTCAGGCGGTCAAACCCTTTTTCCGGGGGAGTATCCAGCAGATTGTAGTGTAAGAGCGAGGCAATCCGCTCATTTTCATCGGGGGGCAGGGGGGCGGATGACACGAATTTTCTTTCTCCACCCGTAGCAGGCAGCAGGACATTCTTAGATATTTTACCATAGTGGTTTCTGTTCTTTCAATTTTTTGTGACAAGATTTTCGGATGGCCCTTCTCCAGGGCTTCTTAATCAAAACTTAACCAAAACTTAACGCTGGCTTAACAGAGCGTCCCGCGCAACTCTGGTATCCTTTTCCTGTCCCTTCGCAGGGCACTAGAAAGGAATTAATACCAACAGGAATTAATACCAAGAGGACACAAAGTTATGCCACGCCCCTTCCTGCTCTGTGTGTGCTTTGCAGCGTTGATCGCGCTGCTGCCACCCACTGTCCCCGCCCGCGCCGCCGGTCCCGCACCGGTCCCGCTGGCGTTCACTGAATTCTTTATACCACCCCCTGCCCCCCTCCAGCTTTCTGACAAAATGCAGACGCTCAGCGGCAAGCGCGTCAAGCTGCAAGGCTACATGGTGAAGATGGAAAACCCGATGGCCGGGTCCTTCTATCTCACGCAGCACCCGACCTTCTGCGACGAGGAAGGCGCGGGCACGGCGGACCTGCCGCCCGCCTGCGTGCGCGTCATTGTGCGCGGCGCGAAAGACCGGCCTCTGGGGTTTGTCGGCAGGCCGCTCATCGTCACCGGCATTTTGCAGGTCGGCGCTCAAACCGAAGCTGACGGCCAGGTGTCGCACTTTCGGCTGATTTTAGACGGGCCGGAACCCATGCAGACGGCACCCACTCAACAGGCGCACAAGACGCCTGCACACACCCCACCTGCGAAAAAGACGCTTTTGAAAAAGTAATTTGAAAAAGTAAATGGCAAGGACTTAGGAGACACACCCATGAAATCCCTCAACTACTGCGGCCTGTGCATCGGCGCACTGGCTGCGATTACCGGAGCCGCCCATGCGGTCCCGACCATCTCGGTAACCCCCCCCGACAAGTCCCGGTTTTTGACCGGCCAGCGTTTTGACCTGCGTGTGGAAGGCAAATCCAGCGCCGGTATCACGGCAGCGACGCTCGCCGTGGATGGAGCGCCGGTCACATTCAGCTCCCGAGACACGTTCACCGGCGGCACCGGATACAACCTGCGCGGCTATTCCAGCAGCACGCCCGGCCTGCACACGCTCACCGCCACCCTCACCGACAGCACCGGCACAGCCACGGCTTCCGCGCAGTTTCAGGTCATCAGCCCCAATGGCGGACGCCGCCCGGCCAAAAACATCATTATCATGCTCGGCGATGGCATGGGCGCGGCCCACCGCACCGCCGCCCGCGTCGTCATGGGCGGCTATCAGGCGAACCAGTCTACGCCCGCGCTGAACATGGACCAGTTCCCGGCCACCGGCCAGATTATGACCTCCTCGCTGAACTCCATCGTCACCGATTCCGCACCCGGCATGGCCTGCTATTCCAGCGGGTCCCACGCCAATAATAGTCAGGAAGGCGTTTACCCCGCTACGTTCGCCAACCCCTTCGCCCAGCCCCGTGTGGAGTATCTGTCTGAGTACATGCACCGGATGCAGGGCAAAAACCTGGGCCTGGTCAGCACGGCGGACATCGAAGACGCCACGCCCGCCGCGAATGTTATCCACACCGGCAACCGCAACGCCGGACAGGGCATCTGCGACCAGTATCTGGACGAGGCTGCAAACTCCGGCCTGACCGTCCTGATGGGCGGCGGACGCCGCTGGTTCCTGCCTGCCACCTCGTTTGGCTCGTCGCGCAGCACCGGCAACGACTATGCCGCCCTGCCCGCCGACCTGACGGCGGCTTACAATATCCCCGCCGGGACCATTGACCCGAACCGCGACCTGATCGGCGACTTTCAGAAAGCGGGCTTCTCCTATGTGGACAGCAATACGGGCCTGAACAGCGCCTTTGCCGGGGGCAAGGTTCCCGCCAAGCTGCTCGGTCTGTTCGGCTACGGCAACATGAATGTCGCGCTGGACAAGATCGCCAAGCGCCGCAATCCCGGCGTCCCCGGCGTTGTGGACGACTACCGCGCCCCCGACCAGCCGATGCTGCCAGACATGACGACCGCCGCCCTGAAAACGCTCAATGCCAGCAGCCCCAACGGCTTCTTCCTAATGGTGGAAGGCGCTCACATCGACAAGCAGTCGCATCTGATGGATGCTGACCGGGCCATCATCGAGACCGTCGAGTTTGACAAAGCCGTGGGCGTCGCCCGTGACTTCGCCACGCAGGTCGGCGATACGGTGGTGATCGTTCTGGCCGACCATGAGTGTTCGGGCTTCAGCGTCATCGGCGCCCTGAGCGGCCCCACAGGAAACACCGGCAGCCAGGCCAACCTTCGCAGCCTGCCCAGTGACCGGGCGGCCACGGATCCCGCCACTATCCCGCAGCGGCAGCTCGTGGTCGGAACCTACGATGCGGCAGGCTTCCCGAACTACACCATTCAGGCCGACGGCTACCCCGCCAGCACGGACATCGACGGCAAGCTGCTGATCGGTTACGGCGCGAACGGTGACCGCTACGAGGGCTGGCTGACCAAGCCGCTGCCGGTCATCGACAGCCTGCTGCCCGCCGCCATCTCCACAGAATTAAGGAACGGCGGAAGCGGGACGGGCCAGAAGTACGCCACTCGTGCCGACCAGCGGGCTGAAAGCGCCCTGGGCTTCTTCCTGCGCGGTCAGGTCCCCGGCGACCAGGCCGTCCACACGGCCACCGACATCCCGATCTCGGCCTTCAGCAGCAGCAGCCGCGCCTCGGATCAGTTTGTCGGCGTCCAGCAGAACACAGACGTGTTCTTCAAGCTCGCCCGCGCCGCCTTCGGCGGCTATTAGTCGATTGACAGACGGAACCCGGCAGTCCGGCCCCCTGACAGCAGGCAGGGCCGGGCCGCCGGAACATCAGGAAAGATGAACCTATGAAACTCAATACTCTTATCGCCGCACTCGCGCTGACGGCCCTGCCGACACTGGCCTTCGCGGCCCCGACGACCATCAACTTTGACGATGTCCAGGACGGCACGCTCATTAACAGCGCCTACGCCGCGCAGGGCATCACGTTCGCGGTGGAAAACGCTTTGCCGTTCTCCACGGACATTCAGGCCACTGCCAACGGCGGCGCGTTCAGCTCGAATGCCCTGGATGCCACCATTGGCTCAGTGAACGTGATTTTAAACCCTGCCGTCTTTGGCAGCGGCCTCAGCGCCTTTCAGGTGACTTCGCTGGCGGACCCGGAGGGGTTCGGCAGCCCAAGCGTCGCTTTCCGCTTCTACGGGGCCAATGACACACTGCTGTTCACCTCGGCGGCCTACGATCAGACGACAACGCAGACATTGACGTTCAGCCAGCTAGGCACTGTGTCGCGGATTGCGCTGCCTGCCGATGCCTACTACGACAACTTCTCGTTCACGGCCACGCCCAGCGCGGCTCCCGTGCCGGAAGCGTCTTCCCTGGTCTCGCTCGGTCTGCTGCTGGCAGGCGGGGGACTGCTCATCGCCAAGCGCCGCAAGGGCGCGAACGCGGCCTGAGCGTTTAGGCCCCACGCACGGCAAGGCGAAGCCGCCCCGTCTCTCAAGGAGAGACAGGGCGGCTTTTTGTGGTGATTTGCTGCAGAATGTATGCCAAGATGCTCGCCGCCCGTCCTCTAGTTCCGGTCAGGTTGTGCCAAAGATAACAGTATCTTATGAGCAGTCTACCGCGCCGCGCACAACTTTATCTGGTTCTGGTATACCTGCTCGGGGCTGCGTCGGCCCTGGCCGCCGCCCTTGCGCCGATCCCGAAGGCGGACGCGCAGGGGTGGGAGCTGGGGCTGTACCTCGTGCTGGCTGCCGTGACCAGCAGCAAGAAAATTTTGCTGATGCGGCGGCAGAACGCCGAAGACCATGTGACAATGTCGCTGGCCTACGTGCTGACATTCGTGACCTTGCTGCGTTTCGGACCAGCGGCGGGGCTGCTGGTGGCGGGGGTGGGCGGGCTGTCCAACGGCCTGTTCCCCAAGCGTCAGCCGCCGCACCAGCTTTTGTTCAATCTGGCTCTAAGCATGGTGGAAGCCTGGATGGCAGGGCTGGTCTTTTTGGGGCTGAACGGTCACACGCTGGTCCTGCGGACCCCCGGCTCGTACCCAGCGGTCGCGGCGGCCTCGCTGATTTTTTTTCTGGTCAACACGGGCGGCATTGCGGTTGTACTGGGGCTGGTGACAGCCAAAAACCCGTTCCGGCTGTGGCGGGAGACGTTTTTGTGGGCCGCGCCGTCGTACCTGGCGGGGGGCGGCGTCAGCCTCCTGGCGATGCTGCTGTTTGACAGCCATTCAGTGTATGTGCTGCTTTTGCTGGCCCCGCTGGGCTGGATGGTCTACCAGAATTATGCCACGACGGCGGCCCGTACCGAGGAAAAGCAGCAGCATATTGAAGAATTGCAGCTTGGGCAGGAGCATCTGGCCGATCTGTATCTCGCCACCATTAAAAGCCTGGCGCTGGCGATTGATGCCAAAGACCAGTACACGCACCAGCACATTCTGCGCGTGCAGCGATACGCCGTCGCCACCGCCAGGCATCTGGGGCTGGAAGGCGTCGAGCTGGAAGCCATCAACACCGGCGCTTTGCTCCATGACATCGGCAAGCTGGGCGTGCCGGAGTATGTGCTGCTCAAGCCGGGCCGTCTGACGGATGAGGAATTCGCCAAGATCAAAAAGCATCCCGAAATCGGCGCAGCCATTCTGGACCCTGTCGAGTTCCCCTGGCCCGTGCTGCCCGTCGTCCGCTCGCACCATGAAAAGTGGGACGGGACCGGTTACCCGGACGGTCTGGCCGGGGAAAACATTCCGCGCACAGCCCGGATTCTAGCTGTGGCCGATGTGTATGACGCGCTCACGTCGTCCCGGTCGTACCGTAATGCCTGGACGCACGAGCGGGCCTGCGAGGTCATCCGCAAAGACAGCGGCACGCACTTTGACCCGGTGATCGCCGAAGCGTTTCTGGGACTTATCGACACCGTGGTTGCCGAAATGGCTGCCGAGGGCGACGGCCCGCTGATGGAGACCGAGGCGGCGAACAAAGGCGTTCCCAGCAAAGCCGATCAGGCGGCGCGGGATATTCACCGGGCGTCGTCGGAGCTGTGGGCGCTGTATGAAGTCGTTCAAACCCTGTCGTCGTCACTGGGACTGGAAGAAACGCTGGAGATTTTGGGCCGCAAGCTGGAAACCATTCTGCCAGGAACCGCCGCGCTGTTCCTGCTGGCCGACGAGGCTGCCGGGCCGGGCGTGCTAACCGCTCGCGCTGCCGTGGGGCTGAACCGGGAGTTCTTCACCGGGGCCTCGACGCTGGCTCCCGAAGGCACCTCGCGCCGGGCCGCGTCCTCGCGGACGACCTACCTGGGCGAGTACGATTCCGACGACCTGCTGCTGACGTCTTCCCAGTCCGCGCAGTGGGTTCCCCTGCAGACGGCTCTGATTGTACCGATTGTGCATCAGGGCGAGACGCTGGGCACGGTCAATTTGTATCATCCGCAGGCCGGGGCGTTCACAGCGCATGACCAGCAGCTTTTGGAGACCATCACCGAACGGGCGGCGACGGCGCTTTACAACGGCCTTTTGTTTGACCGCACGCGCTCGCACGCTTTCACGGACCCGCTGACGGGCCTGTTCAACATCCGCCACATCACGCAGCACGTTGAAGAGCGGTGTGCCGAGGGCCGTCCGTTTGCCGTTTTGTGCCTCGATCTGGACAGCTTCAAGCCCATCAACGACAATTTCGGCCATCAAAAGGGCGACCAGGTCCTGCGCGACCTCAGCGCCCTGTTTCTGGAGAGCCTGCGGGACGGCGATGTGGCGGCGCGGTACGGCGGCGACGAGTTTTTGATTTACGTCGAAGGCGGCAGCACATCCGATGCACAGGCGCTGATGGCCCGCCTGCAATCCGCCGTCGAGAGCTACGATCCCGGCCTGCTGCACCCGCGTCTGGGGGCATTGCGCCTCGGCGTCTCCATCGGCTACGGCTGCTTCCCCGGCGACGGCACGGACTTCCCGGCGCTGATTGCCGCCGCCGACACAAATATGTACCGCGAAAAAACCGAGCGCAAGCTGGGCAAGCTCGCCGACCCCGACCGCTCCCCCCTCGGCCCCGAGTTCCCGCTGCCCCGCGCCGCCTGACCCACGTTTCATCACTCCCCGCCCGCTGTTTGTCAGAAACCGCAAACTGCCCAGCGCGTCCTCATGCCGGAAGGAGGTCAGACCTGCCACCGTCGAAGACAGCCCCGCCGTGAACGTCGTGTGCCCGTCCGACAGCACCGGGGAGCCGGGCGTCGTGCTATCACAAACGTAGGAGTACGTGTTCGCGCCATTAGTCTTGCCTACACGCAGGTTTAGACCTCGACGGCAGATTTGGCGCGTTCCCGGTAAATCAGTGAGCCTTCCAATCCCCCTTTGTCCATCAACGCATCTGCGATGTTACTGAGGCCGATGACGCGGTCTTTCCGATGTGAGTTTCAGCCACACTGGCATTTGATGAACCTCACCCCGGCGCCTTTTTTCTACGCCCCCGGCCCTAATTCCTGCCCCCCAAACCATTTCCCGTATTCCTGGCAGTAATGTCCCCGCCCCCCGCCGCCACAATAGAGAGTGTTGGTCATCACTCCCCCGAAAAGGCAAACCCGCCGCAAGGCGGGGACGCAAAGCCACGGGTCTCTTTTGCCTGACCTCGGAGAGACCGCCGGGCCGCCGAATGGGCAATGTGCCATTCTTTTTGCTTCCGGGCTGATGAGACCATTCGCCCCACTCACTGGCCGCGAGGCCGGGAGTGGCTGAGTACGCTCTCTTTCGCAGACGAAACCGGCAAACCCGCCGAAAGACGGGGACGCAAAGCTACGGGCCTGCCCCCAGGTTCCTGAACAATCTTTAACAATCTTTGTTCAAGGCCGGGAATGGCCGCCGGGCCGCCGCACTGCCTGGCTCTCGACAGGAAGTAATCCATGTACAGCAAAAACTTGATGAACTTACGACATCGCCCACTTGCCCCCGGCCTGCTGGCCGGGCTGGCTCTGCTGGCGGCACAGGCCGCCCTCGCTCCGACCGCACACGCCGCACCGACCGCACACGCCGCGCCGCTGGCGGCCTCCGCTGCACCCACGGATGCCGCGCTGACGCAGCTGATGACCACAAAGCCCTCGGCAGGCTGGGCCTCGGTCATTCTGCAGTCAAAACAGACACTCTCGCCTGCTGAAGAAGCACAAATCACCGCGCTCGGCGGCGACATCACCCGGCGGCTGACACTTATTCACGCGTTATCCGTGCGCGTGCCGCGCCGCAATCTCAGCGCCCTGACCGCGCTGCCGTTTGTCACGCGCCTGTCACTCGACGGCCTGATTCAGAAAACCGACGAATTCACAGTCAAGTCCAGTGGCGCCGATCAGGCGATGGCGACGGCCTATTTTGGCAATCAATATCAACTGACCGGCAAGGGCGTCACCGTGGCCGTGATTGACAGCGGCGTCGCTAATGCTCAGGACCTGAGCGGCAGCTCGCCGATTTCCCTGCTCAATACCGGCGGCAACCGCGTGCTTGCCAGCGTCAATTTGAACACGGCAGCAACCCCCAAAGGCTCCAACTCCGCTGATCCCTGCGGGCATGGAACCCATGTCGCGGGCATCATTGCGGGCAATGGCAACAAATCGACCGACATCAACTCTTACCGTCACTTCTTCGGCATCGCGCCGCAGTCCAATATCGTCAGCGTCCGCGTGCTGGATGCCAGCGGCCAGACCGATGTCGGCACAGTGATCGCCGGGATTACGTGGGCCGTCACCAACCAGAAAAAGTACGGCATCCGGGTGATCAACCTGTCGCTCGGCCATCCGGTCAGCGAAAGCTACACCACCGACCCGCTCTGTCAGGCCGTCGAAGCCGCCTACAAAGCAGGCATCGTGGTGGTCTGCGCGGCGGGCAACGACGGACGTTTGAACGGAGATGTCAACACGGCAGGTCTGGACAACGAGGGCTGGGGCACCAACTACGGCTCGATCAACTCGCCCGCCAATGACCCCTATGTGATCACCGTCGGCGCGACCAAAAGCATGGACGGCCAGCGGGCCAATGATAAAATCGCCAGCTACTCGGGCCGGGGACCGTCGCGGCTGGACTACGTGATGAAGCCGGACATTATCGCGCCCGGCAACAAGATCATCTCGCTGACCGCTAACAACAGCACACTGGATAACTACGCGGGCGGAACCAACGACATCCCGCAGAACTCTTATCGCTATGTCGCCAAAAACGCCGTCGTGTCCAACGACTATTTCCAGTTGTCGGGGACTTCGATGGCCTCGCCGGTGGTCGCTGGGGCTGTGGCAATACTGCTTCAGGTCAATCCCAGCCTGACCCCGGACACGATCAAAGCCCGCCTGATGCTGTCCGCCGACAAGTGGACCGCCCCCGACGGAACCGCCGACGCTCTGACCTACGGCGCGGGCTACCTGAATATCCCCGCCGCGCTGGCTTCCACCACCGTGGCGCAGGGTCCGGCGATCAGCCCGAGCCTGGTGGACAACGGCGACGGCACACTGTCAGTGGCGATGAGTCGGGCCATCTGGGGCAGCAGCCTGTGGGGCACGGGCATCACTGACCTGCGTGCCGTGTGGGGGTCCCGCGCCGTGTGGGGCAGCAACATGATCACCGCCGACCGGGCGGTGTGGGGCAGCAACACCCTCAATGCCAGCCGCGCCGTCTGGGGCAGCCGGGCCGTGTGGGGATCGCGGGCCGTGTGGGGCAGCTCCACGGGTTCTGTGGACCTGTCTTCTAAAGCTATTTCCGGCGAATAATCACGGACGAACAATTATAGGCGAACCAGATGCAAAGGAGTCAGCCATGATCGCGCCGCGCCGACGCATTTCCTGGGAAGGATGAGATAGCAAACAAGCCCCGGCACTTCCCGTGCCGGGGCTTTTTCAGGCCAGAGTATTGGTGGCGCGGACGGTCAGTATGGCGATGACGGTCAGCGAGAACAGGAGAGAGGTCACCCCCCGCCCTGCGGACCAGCGCCGCAGAGCCTGTTCCCACGCTTCGGCGGCGTCAGCGGAGAGAACCGCACACCGCCGCTGCTCGTCCGCCGGGAGGCTGCTAGCCGCCCGCAGATGACGAGCGGCGTCCAAAGAGGCACGGACTGCCTGTAGGGCCATGCGCGTGTCATCGGCGGGGGAAGTTCCTTCGCGGATGACGGCACGCCAGAGTTCTGCCCCGAGCCGCACACTTTCAGCGTCGGCCTCAGAAATCTCAGCATTTTCCAATAACTGCCTGTTGAGTTCCAATGACTTAAACATTTGCTCTTTTCGCTGAAAAGGCCGCTGGCGAGAATGCCAGCGGCCTTTTTGTATGCGTGTTCGGGAAACACTCCCACTGTTTTTCTAGACCGCTGCTTTTTCTACACTGCGGCTTTTTTGCGCTTTTTGGCGGTAATCACGAACCCGCCCAGGCCCAGAGCCAGAAGCAGCGCGAAGGAAACTGAAGTGGAGGCTTCGGGGACGGCAGCGACTCTTGTGTAGCCGAGGTCTGTCAGGATTCCAACGTCCAAGCCGCTAAACAGGCGCGTCTCCGGCGTCGGGAATGCGTATCTGCCAGGCACCATGAGATCAGTGGGGAAGACGGTGTCGTCTACGTGAGAAACGTCCCCGGCGTAGGCATTCGGCAAATAGAGGGCAACAAGATTGCCGCCGTTAGCCGCCTCCGCATTTGCCCCGTCGAAAAAGAAGCCGCCGCCGTTCAGAGATCCCAATTTGGCGGAATCAAACGCGGCCTGATTGATCGTGAAGTCGGGATTGACAATCTTGTTACCATTCTTATCGGTCAGGAACGTGTCCCAAACCGAATACTGGGAGTTGGTGAAATCAAGGATATTGTTGAAGCCAAGAGCGTGCGTGAATTCGTGGTCGAGAATGGCAGCAAAATCGAATTGGCCGTCTGCCGGGGGGGAGTTCAGATCGAGACCATAGGAATAGGCAAAGTTGACGTTCAGGACGCCATCGGAGCCAGACCCGTTGAAGTCAACGCCGGTCTGCAGCTTCCGCAAGATGATTTCATCCACTACCCCTGTCGGATTGGCACCGGGCTGGGCCTCCGACCCCGCACTGGCTAAAACACCACTGGCCGAGTTATTGTATCCATTGACATTGAAAACAAGGGTGGCAGAGTTGCTGAAATATTTGCTGAATTCGGCGGAGTACAGATTTCCACCATCAATAACAGCCTGCTGCTCGGCGGCGGCGTTGGCATCAGTGAGGAACGAGCCGCTGAAATTGTACTGGAAGTTGAGCTGGGCCGAGGCGGGCTTGGCAGAAGCGGTAAGAAAAAGTGCGGCGACGGCGAGACCCATCAGAGGGGCGGACTTGAGCTTGAGTAGCATAGTGTTCAGGGCTTTCCGTCGGTTGGTTACGACACGGCTGAAAGGGCGAAGGAGATGGGCTTTCGCCGCAAAAATGCCAAACATCAGCGGTAGGATGGTATGGAAAAGTACGCTACCGGGGGTAGTTCGGCACTCGGGGGATTAAACACAGGTGCTGCGGTATGTCGCAGAAAAACATACTGCACAAAGTATGCCAAACAAGCGATTTCAACAGGTGTTTACAGGGTTTTGAATCACTAAAACGCAAACGGCAGGTGCAGGCCGAAGAAGCCGCCGATAAGAGCGGCGATGCCTGCCAGCCCCGCCGCCAGGCCAAAGACCCAGACGCGGCGGCTGCGGGTCAGCGCGGCAATCGCAGACAGGGCAATGGCAATCTGGCACAGCGACACGGAAAACGCGAAGATGTGGTGCCGGTCCATGTCCCGCGCCGAGACAGCATCCTTGACAGCCGCTTTGCGCTCCAGGTCTTCGGCTTTGGCCTGGATTGATTTCTGCTCGCGGTCATAGCGGGCGACCTCCGCCCGGCTTCGGGCGACCTCCGGCGAGCCAGGCGGCAGCAGGGCCAGTGTGGCTTCGTAGACGACTCCCTTGATGCTTTTGGCCTGGTAGTAGCTCCACTGATCCGTGGCCTGGGTTCGCAGGCTGATCTCGTCGTTCTTGGCGAGCAGGGCCTCGTTGACCAGCAGGCCCGAGCGCAGTGCCCCAATGGCAGCCACCACGGCCAAAATCGCGGTGGCAACGGCAATAAAGCGCGTCCACCCGTCTTTTTCCTTTTCTTCTGCCTCTGTGCGACCATGCGCTTCCTCGTGCGCTTTTTCGATATGCTCGTGCGCGTGCTCCAGCGGCACTTCTATTTCCTCAGGCATGACAGCCTCCTCAGTTCAGGGTATTAATGGCACGGGCCGCGAGAACCGCAATCACGGTCAGCGAGATCAGGGCCTGCACCATCATCAGGAGCTTGGCCCAGCGCGACAGCACAGCGGTGTCGGCGGGCGACAGGGCCGTGCTGGAATTGAAGGCCAGAAACAAATAATCCACGAAGCCGGGGTTCCACCGGGCCTGCCCCGACTCGGCCCGCGCCTCGTCGCTCATGGTCATCTGCGGGAACAGAAACGCGCCGTGGCAGTGCCCCGCCCGCTGGTCCCGCGCATTCGGGCCGCCCGCGTCCAGATGCCAGTACCAGAGCGCAAACACCAGCACCGTGGTCAGCCACAGCGCCGCCGCCGAAATCAACAGCCGCTCCGGCGTCTCTTGGAACGCCGTCAGCCCTGGGTGCAGCAGGGAGTCGATCAGCTTCAGGAGCGAGGCGATCAGGAAGAACGTCTCCACGCCCGCCACCAGCAGGCCCATGACCCGGTTGATGGTGTGATGCCCGCGCAGGTGTGACAGCAGGGTCGGCAGCAGCAGCGGCACGATAATGGCGGCGGGCAGCCAGCGCGGGCCAAACGACAGCGACCGAGGCAGCACGCCAAACAGGCCGACCCCGCCGAGCAGGGCCACAATGGCCGGCCAGCGCGGCTCCGGGTCGGCGCGGAAGTTCGCGTACCGCTCCCGCACTTTTTCGCCCATGAAGTGCGACCAGTGCTGCTTTTCCGCCGCCGCCTCATCGGGCGGCGGGTTCGGGCCGCTTTCGGCGGCGTGCGGAGGCTGGTTTTTTGGAAACATAGACAGTTTCTTTCACGCCCAGTGCAGCTGCTGCGCCAGCGTATACAGGCCGAACGTCAGGCCAATCCCGATCACCACGCGGCGGACATTGGCCTGGCCCATTCGTCGGGCGACGCCCGCCCCGCCCCAGCCGCCCGCAATTGCGGCCACGGCCATAAAAATCGCCAGCGGCCAGTTCACCTGACGGTAGAAGATAAACAGCGCCGCACCGATGCCGTTGATGCACACGGCGGCAAAGTTCTTCAGGCCATTCATCCGGTGGATATTGGTCTGCCCGAGAAAGCCCAGCGCGGCCAGCATTAAAATCCCGATCCCCGCTCCGAAGAAGCCGCCGTAGACGGCCACAAAGAACTGAAAGGTCATGCCGCCGAGACCCAGAGGCCGCTCTCCCGTTTCTTCGCCAGCCGCTGACCGCCGCGTGTCCACCCAGCGGCGCACCGGGTCCTGAACCAGAAACAGAAACGTCGCGCCGAGAATCAGCCACGGAACCAGATGGGCAAACAGCTTCGGGTCAACGTGCGTGGCAAGGTACGCCCCCACGCCCCCGCCCAGCAGGCTTGGCAGGGCCATCTGCCACAGCGCCGTCCGGCTCAGCTTCGCCTCGCCCCGATAGCCCCAGTAGGCGCTCAGAGAGCCAGGAACCAGCGCCACCGTGCTGGTTCCATTCGCCAGCACGGACTGCGCCGGGCCGAGAATGGTCAGCAGCGTTGGAAATGTCAGCAGGGTTCCCCCGCCCGCCACCGAATTGATCGCCCCGGCGACGAATGCCGCCAGAAACAGCAGAACAAGATGGATGGGGCTGGTGTGCAGGAGCGTGGCAGGAAGCAAAAGTGCAGACATGGGCCTAGTTTACCCGCGCCTTTTGCTTTTAGTCCGCCCCCGGCACTAGATGCGGGAAGAAGGTGGCGAAAATCAGGTAGGCGTTCAGGAGGGCGATAATGCCGCCCAGTGTCCAGCCAATCACTTTCGCGGCGGGGCCGTTGACAAACGGCCCCATCTTGATTTTGTCGCTCGTGAACTGCACCAGCGGAATGACGGCGAACGAAAGCTGCGCCGACAGCACCACCTGACTGAAGATCAGCAGCTTGCCCGTGCCGCCCGGCCCGGCCAGCATCGTGGCGAAGACGCAGGGGACTATCGCAATCAGGCGCGAGATCATCCGGCGCACCCACGCCGGGACTTTGAAGTTGGTGAAGCCTTCCAGGATAATCTGTCCGGCCATCGTGCCCGTGATGGTCGAGTTCTGGCCCGACGCCAGCAGGGCTATCGCAAACAGCGGGGTGGCAAGCGCCGCACCCAGCAGCGGGGACAGCAGCTTGTACGCCTGGTCAATGTCGCCGACGGTGTGGTTGCCAGAGCGGAAGAACGTCGCCGCCGACAGGATCAAAATCGCGGCGTTGACAAACAGGGCCAGTATTAAAGCAATCGTCGAGTCGGTGTAGGCGGCCTTCAAGGCATGGCCCAGCTCGCTCACACTGCGCCCGTAGCGGCGGGTCTGAATGACCGATGAGTGCAGGTAGAGATTGTGCGGCATGACCGTCGCGCCCAGGATGCCCAGCGCGATATACAGCATCGCCGGGTCGGTGACAATCTGCGGGCGCGGCAGGAAGCCGCCCAGAACGCCGAACCAGTCCGGCCTGGCATAAATCAGCTCCAGCGTGAAAATGACCATCATCGTGCCGATGAGGGTCATAATCAGCGCCTCAATCCAGCGGAAGCCCCGCCCCTGCAGGGCCAGCACGATCAAAACGTCCGCGCCGGTCAAAAGGACGCCTAAAGTCAGCGGGATATGGAACAGCAGATTGAGCGCGATGGCCGACCCGATGACTTCGGCGATGTCGCAGGCGATAATGCCGATCTCCGCCGACAGCCAGAGCGCGATTGCCACGGGGCGCGAGTAGGCATCGCGGCAGGCTTGCGCGAGGTCCCGCCCGCCGACAATGCCCAGCTTGCAGGCCAGCGCCTGCAGGAAGATGGCGATGAAGTTGGAAATCAGAATCACTGACAGCAGCGAGTAATTGTAGACGGCGCCGCCTGCGATGTCCGTGGCCCAGTTACCAGGGTCCATGTAGCCGACCGCCACCAGGTAGCCCGGCCCGATAAAGGCCAGCAGGCGCCGCCAGGACGAAGCATTTTTGGGCACGGCGACAGAGCGGAAGGCTTCCGGCAGGGACGGCTCTTTGACTGGCAGCCGCCAGCCTGCGGTCGGCAGGTCTTCGTTCAGAGAAGGCTCAGGAGTGGTCGCGCTCATACGTTTTGGTTTCTATTCTTCTTTTGCACCCTGAAACTCCACAAATACGTTTCCAGCAGCTTCGAGGCTGATACGCTCCCGGCTCCCCTCCACCTCCACCACCAGCGCCCCGCCGAACGGCTCCCGCTCGGCAATCCGCACGGGCGTCCCCGGCAGCAGGCGTCGCTCTTTCAGGTAGCACAGCAGCTCGGGGTTTTCATCGGTGACGCGGCGCACCACCAGCGGCACGCCGTCGGCCTGTGCGGCCAGCGTCTCAGTGGCATACCGGGGCATCTGCCCGTCGCGGGTCGGAATCGGATCGCCGTGCGGGTCAAACTCGGGAAAGCCCAGCAGGCGCTCGATAGACTCCTCGAACCCTTCGCTGATATGGTGTTCCAGCCGGTCGGCCTCGGCGTGGACCTGCTCCCAGCCGTAGCCCAGACTTTCCATGAGATACAGCTCCAGCAGGCGGTGATGTCGAATCAGCTCCAGCGCCACTTTTTCGCCCAGCGGCGTCAGCGAAGTTCCCTGGTAAGGCGCGTGATCGACAAGCTGATGCCGGGCCAGATGGTGCAGCATTTTGGTGACGCCGGGGGCGCTGACGCCGAGCCGGGCCGCGATTTTCTGCGTGGAGGCTCCTTTGCCTTCCAGTTTTCCTTCAGGGCTGCTTTCCTGACAGAGCGTGTAGATGGTCTTCAGGTAGTCTTCGACGGACTCGGTGATAAATTTTTCTTTGGTTTTCTCGTTTGGCATCTTGTAAATTGAGCGGGGTTAATTTTTGAGCACAAATGCAGTATACCCGCGTATTCCAGAAAATGCGCGGGTCGAGCGAGACAAGGGGTTGAAAACCCCTCGCAGATTAACGCGAGACTTGACTTAAAACACAACCACAAGTCCGCCGCCGTAGAACTGCGTCGGGACGCTGCCGCCGAGGCCGCGCCCGGTTTCAAGGTCAATCTGCATATTTTTGGTGAGAGCATAGGCCAAGCCGCCGTCGGCAATCGGCGACGGGGCGCTGCCGACTGGGGCATCATAGAAGTAGTCCAGGAACGCGGACAGCGAGCCGCTGAGGGCATAGCTGGTTTCTGCCGTGCCAGTGTAGTCAGCCAGCCGCCGCCCACTTTGCGTGGGGTACGACAAAATCAGGTTGGACTGAACGCTCCAGCGTGCGCCGGAAGAAAGCTGCCCGCTGAGGTCCAGCGACGGGTCAAAGTGGCCGGAGGACGTGACGGCGGTTTTGAGGGGCACAGTCAGCGTCGGGGTCAGAGCAATTTTGAGTGTGCTGCTCTGGTAGATTTTGCGCCGCAGGCCAATGGCCCCATCGGTGAAGCCTGAATTGCCGCCCGAGGGCCACAGGGAGTTCGGCAGGGTCAGACGCAGCTCGGTTTTCGAGTCTATGCCCGTCCGCAGGAGCGTTTCGGGGGCATCAGTCGCCTGCCCACCGCCCGTCGCGGCCTGATTTTGGGTGCGCGTGACGCCGATTTCAATTTGCAGGTGGCCGGGTGCGACGGTGTCGGAGCCGTTAGTGAAGCCGGGCCGGTCGGGAGCCAGCAGGCCGGAGTCATCGGCACGGGCGGCAGTCGGCAGAGCGGCCAGCGCCAGCAGCAGGGCAAGGGAGAAAATGCGGGTCATGGGATCTCCGTGAACGTGAGTGTACCCAGCGTGAGCGTATGCTGGGCGGGGTCTCTCTTCCAAATCCAGGGGCGGCCATTAAACACCGTGCCCAGTGTGCTGTATTGGGTCTCCGGCGGCGTGGGGGCTGTCAGCGTTAAAGACAGCGTGCTGCCGGTCTGTGTCCAGTGCAGCGGCGCGGGCGGCAGCGTGCCGAGGGCATACGTCCCGCCGCCGCCTTGCGTAAAGACAAACTTGAGGTCAGCGGACTGTGCGCCCGCGCCGGTGCCGCGCAGGGTCGTGGTCCACGCCCCTGCCGGGGTCGGGGCGGGCGGGGAGACAGCGGCCCGCTTCCAGAGGAAGAAGCCGAGCAGGAGCAGGGCGGCCACCCCGGCAAGGGCCGCCAGCGGCCAGAGCGGCGCGGCGGGCAGCACGGACACAGGGGGCACGGACACAGGGGACACGGGCGGCGGCACGGCGGCAGGCGGCAGGGGGCGTGTCAGCATTGGCAGTGTAAACTGCTGGGTGCGGTGCAAGTCGTCCGGCGGGCGCGTCGGCGCAATGGTCGGCGCAGCCCCGCTGCGGAACTGATGGCCGCAGTAGGCGCAGACTGTCTGATCGCGGAAGGCCATCGTCTGGCAGCGCGGGCAGTATTTGCCGCCGCGCATATCCGCCGTTCCGGTTCCATTGCTCCCCGTATCGCTCATGCGCTCAGTGTACCAAGCCCTGTGTCCAAAAAGCAAGATGTGTCAGGTAAACTGCAGTATGCTGTCTTCGTTCTGGGGCCTTTTGCCGCTGGCGCTGATTGGACTGGCGGCGCTGTATGCCGCCGCCGTCTGGCGTCGCCGCGTGACGCAGAGGTTTGACAACCGCTATGATCTGCGCGACCTTCGGGAGCCGTCCCGGACGGGCTGGTATGATGCCGTCTCCGGGGGACCGGGGGAGGAGCCAGACGCGAACGCGGTGAATGAAGAGCTTGAAGAAGAGAGCGGGCCGTACTGCGTCTCCTGCGGCGTCGGCTACCCTGCTGGAACCCCCGCCTGCCGCGAATGCGGGCGGACGTTCTGAAACGGATTTAAGATTGGAACTTGCACGCGGCTGTGCCGCGTAAGAAACCTCGTAGGACCCCCTAGCCCCCAATAATGGGGGAACCAGAATAAGACACTGGAAAGGAGGGCGCGGCAAGCAGCGCCCGTACTTCTAATTTGTCCGGTTCCCCCATTATTTCTGGTTCCCCCATTATTGGGGGCTAGGGGGTCTGCTCCTAATTCGGCTTCTCTAAAGAAAGCGAACCCTGCCTGTATGCGTCATCTTTCTAAACCGTCCGCTTCTGCCAGAGTGCTGGCCGCTCTCCTGCTGGCCTCCGCTGCCCCCGCCGTCTTGGCGGCTCCCGCCCCGAAAACGGCGCTGCCCGCGCCAAAAAGCGTGACGAATAATGCGCCGAAGTATGGTGGCATTGTGTCGCAGACCTATGACAAAAGCCAGTCGGTCACCGAGACGCATCTGGCGAATGGGCTGACGATCTATTCCAAAGAAGTCCATGCCGCTCCCGTCGTCTATTTCAGCGTCTACTACAAAGTCGGCTCGCGTGACGAAATCAGCGGACAGACCGGGCTGTCGCATATCTTAGAGCACATGATGTTCAAGGGAACCACGGACCTGCCGCCGGGCGCGATCAACCATTTGTTCCAGACCAACGGCGGGCAGATTAACGCTTCCACCGGGCCGGATGTCACCGAGTACCATGAGCTGATCGCGTCTGACCGGCTGGAGCTGGCGGCACGGATTGAAGCCGACCGCATGGTAAACTCGCAGTTCGCGTCCAAAGAGCTGGCCCATGAGATGACTGTCGTGCGCTCCGAGCTGGAAGGCGATGCCAATAACCCCAACTACGACCTGTATGCCAACGTCTTCCTGCCCGCCGCGTTCACGACGCACCCCTACCACTGGCCGACCATCGGCTGGCGCAGCGATGTGGAAGCGGTCGCAAACCGCCGCGACGTGATTTACAGCTACTACCGGAAGCACTATATGCCGTCCAATGCCGTGGTGGTCATGGTGGGCGACTTCGACACCAAAAAAGCCGTGGCGATCTGCCAGAAATACTTTGGCGTGTATCCGCTGACCAAATCCGAAACGCGCACCGTTACCGCTGAGCCAGCCCAGCGCGGCGAACGGCGGACCATCTTAAAGCGGCCCGGCACGACCGGGCAGATTTTGATTGGCTACCACACGCCCGCGACGGGGTCCGAAGACCATTACGTCTTTGATGTCGTTGCACAGATTTTGTCCGGCGGGCGCAGCGCCCGGCTGTATCAGTCGCTGGTGGAAACCGGCATTGCCCAGTCGGCCAGTGCGGGCAACAGCGATATGCGCGACCCGTATCTGTTTGAGCTGGACGGGACCCCGGCAGGCGGCGTCAGCAACGAGAAGATAGAAGCGGCTTTAGAAGCCGAAGCCGCCAAGCTGCAAGCCACCCCGGTCACATCCGAAGAGCTGGCCCGCGCCGTGCGTCAGATCGAAGCCGGGTTTGTGTATCAGAACGAAAGCGTCTCGGCGCAGGCCGGGCAGATTGGCCGCTTTGCCGCGATCAATCAGCCCCGCTATCTGGGCACGTATTTAGAAAAAATCCGCAAAGTGACCGCCGCCGATATTCAGCGGGTCGCGCAGAAGTATCTGACAGCGGACAACCGCACCGTGGCGACGTTTGAGCCGCAGCCCACCCCGCCCGGCGCTCCCCCGCCCCCGCCGCCGGTGGTGGACAACTTTGGGTCCGCCAAGCCTGTCACCGATCCAAAACAGAAAGCCCTGCTGGCCGCATTGGACAAAAAGTTTAACACGGCTGTCAAGACTCCAAAAGCAGCCGCCGCCGCGAAGCCCACTCGCGTGGTGTTGCCAAACGGCATGGTCCTGATCGTGCAGGAGAACCATGCCAGCAAAACCGTGGCGATTGATGGCTTCGTCCGCGCCGGAAGCGCCTTTGAGCCGGAAAGCAAGTACGGCGTCGCGGGCCTGACCGCCGCCATGCTCGGACGGGGCGCGGCGGGCAAGACGGCCCTGCAATTGGCCTTGCAGCTTGAATCGGTCGGCGCGAGCGTCGGGGTCGGCGGCGGCGTGGAAGAAGCCAACATTGGCGGCGGCAGCCTGTCCAAAGACTTCGGGCTGACACTCTCTACCCTCGCCGATGAGCTGCGCCGACCGGACTTCCCGCAGGAGCAGCTGGACCGCCTGAAAGCGCAGACGCTGGCGGGCATTGAGGACGAGCGGCAGGATACCGGCGGCACGGGCGGCGCGGGCGCCCAGGCGGAAATCGCCTTCACCGAGGCCCTGTACCCGAAAGGCCATCCGTACTGGCAGCCGACGCTCGACGACAGCGAAGCGGCCACGAAAGCCATCACCCGCGACGATCTGACAGACTTCTACAAGACCTATTACCGGCCCGACACGACGCGCTTGGTGATCGTCGGCGATGTCAATACCGCCGATGTGGTTCGTCAAGTGACCGCTGCCTTTGGCGACTGGGCGAAGCCGCAGACACCCGCCCGCGTGCTGGACATCCCGAACGTCCCCGCGCCCGCGCAGGCGCCCAAGCCTATCGTGATCCCGCTGGCCGATGCGCCGCAGACCAGCCTGCTGTTCGGCTACAACTCCGGGCTGACCCGCACCGCGCCGGACTTCTACGCCGCGCAGATTATGAGCTACATCATCGGCGGCGACACGTTCGGCTCACGTTTAGGCAAGGTCATCCGCGACGAAAACGGGCTGGCCTACAGCGTGTACTCGTTTATCAATGCCCAGCACGGCTCCGGGCCGTTTCAGGTCTTCCTCGGCGCGAACCCGGAAAACGCCACCCGCGCCCTGTCGCTGCTGCGGCAGACCCTGTCGCAGGTGAAGCAGTACGGGCTGACCGACGACGAAATCCGGCAGGCCAAGCTCTACCTGAACGGCTCATACCCGCTGCGTCTGGAAACCAACTCCGGCGTCGCCGGGCAGCTCTCCGTCGCCGAAGAGTACGGGCTGGGTTTGGACTACATCACCCAGCGGGCCGCGCTGTACAACGCCGTCACGCCCGCACAGGTGAATGCCGCCATCAAGAAGTACGTCCGCCCCGAGCAGGGCGTCCTGGTGATCGCGGGGGCGACGCCGAAGTAGGTTTCTCAAGCCAGAAGGCCCAAAGGCATTGCCTCCGGGCCTTTTTTGATTCTGCCAACTTCGGCGAAATATAATGAGTACAAAATTCTTGACTTTGTCATACATATAATGTTATTATTGCGCTATGCTGTCTGAACCCGTTAAAGACGAAGAAGCGCTGCCTCAATATTCTACGGCTGAGTCTGCCCAATGCACAGGGTTCTCCACTCGGCAACTTGGTTATTGGGCACAGCAAGGTCTTGTCGTGCCTGTGCAACCCTCTCGGGGTCGCGGCTCACAACGAAAGTATGCGCTGAATGATTTGGTGCAACTACAATTTATTCGGCGGCTAAAGCAAAAGCGCTGGTCCACTCAAAAAATCCGCGAGGCAATGGTGACATTGCGTGGAGTAATGTGTGATCCCAACCCCCTTAAAAACGCCATTATCATTGAAGAGCCAGGCGTCTTCGTTGTCTTGTTCAAGACGCAGCAAGGAAGGCAAGTGTTAGTGGAGGCTTTTAAGGCCGGAGGCCAGCAGGTTATGGACATCGTCTTGGAGACTCTCGCGGAAGAAACGCGCCTCGAACTGGCGCAGTTAAAATAGACCATGGCCCAATCCATAGCATTACATCCATTGGTGAGGAAAGCGCGGGAGAGCCTGAAGCAAATCGGCTATCGAGACGATCTGTTGTTGCCCGACTACGTCTTCAGCGACGTACTTGGAGAGCGCGATGGGTCGCAGACGATTCCGCTTGCCGCATTTGCCCAGGAGCCAACATCTTATAAAACGGCTTGTTTTGGCGTTGCACTCACGACAAGTGACGATCCCCGCGAAGTGGAATACTGCCGTGCTCTGGGAGCGCCAATGGTACTTGCGCTCCGCCCTGACACAAACTCATGCCGACTTTGGAAAATGATGGCGCACGGGACACCGGAACTACGCGGGCAGTTCTCTGCAGATGATCTTATGCGTGAGATTAGCAGTCGGCAGGAGCAGTGGCGTCCCAACGAGGTACTGCGGGCCAAGAATATTGCCTTCCCTAATGTTTCGCCTCAACTTGATTTCTATGACATCAGTTTGGTTGGCGCAATCGAAGCTGACGTTCACAGGAAACTAAACGAGCTTTTGAGTACCGTACTCGCTCAATCCCGTGAGATTTATCAAGAAAGGCACGGGCAGGAACCGAACGACCAGATATACCGAACCTTGTTTCAGGTCATTTTCCGATTCATGGCGGCCAAACTGCTAGGGGATCGCAAGCACGAAGGTAACTGGCTTGATCCAGATGCTTCCGTAGTACTTCAAAAGGTCAACACATTCTACAACGATCCCGCCGCAGCATTGCCGACACTGGATGCTCCTATACGGAACCGCGCTTGGGAAACGATCCGAAAGGCAATTCACTTCCAGAACCTTTCCGTAGAAGCGCTGGCCTATGTCTACGAGAACACCTTTGTAGATGTCACGACGCGCCGCACCCTCGGTACTCATGCGACACCCTATGAAGTGGCGGAATACATGGTCCGCGCCCTGCCGATTGACAAACTCCCCCAGGACGAGCGCACTGTCTTTGAGCCGTTCTGCGGAGCCGCTCCGTTTTTGATTGCAGCCCTGGGGCGCTTGCGCGAACTGTTGCCGGATGGGATGAACGCGGCAGAACGCCACGACTACTTTGTGCGGATGCTAGCAGGAATGGAGATAGACCCGTTCGCTCGTGAGGTCGCTTTCCATTCGCTTATTCTGGCGGATTACCCCAATTCTAACGGCTGGAGGATTTTAGAGGAAGATGTTTTCGCGTCGCCGCAATTGACAGATACTCTGATGAGGGCGAACATCGTGCTTTGCAACCCGCCTTATGGCTCGTTCCGCTCTCAGGAGAAACAAGCCTATTCCACGCTGAAATCCACTGACAAAGACATAGAATTTTTGCTCCGTGTGCTTGAGCATCCGCCCCATATGTTGGGCTTTGTTCTGCCGCGAACTTACATCAACGGTCGGAGCTACAGGCCACTTCGAAAGCAGATCGAGGCTTTGTATGGGAATGTGCATGAGATTGCTCTTCCTGACAACGTTTTTAAGCATTCCCATATTGAGACTGTAATGCTTCTGGCTTATGATAGAGAAAGAGGCCCGGCACACCGCAAATCAATTGTGCTGTCGAAGTCAGAATACCAAAAGTTCAAGCAGACTAGAGCTATCCAACAGGGACAACCTCCGCTTCAGAGGCTCTGGGAAGAGACTGCCAAATCATCAACATTATCATCCTACGTCAGTGTACACCGGGGCATTGAATACAATGAGCCGTTCAGCGCTTCCGACGCTCGTTTTGTGTCGGATGTTGAGAAACCTAACTTCGTGCCCGGCCTTATCAAGGCTACTGATGGCTTTAGCCCTTACGCTGTTGGACAGATAAAATACTTGACAACAGAAGTGCCCCTCAAAACAGGAGCTAAATGGGATTGGAGTTCAGCGAAGGTTGTAGCGCCTGCCGCTTCAAACAGCACGGGACATTGGGCTACTATGGCGGCTGTTGATTACGAAGGGTTGCTATGTACACAAAACTTTCAGTGCATCTGGCAAAAGCCAGTGCAGGATGTGATAGCACTCGAAGCTATCGCCGCCGTACTCAACAGCCCTGTTGCCAATGCCTGGATTTCTCAGCAAGCCGGAAAGCGACACAATCAAGCGAATTTTTTTCTAAGTGTCCCTGTACCGATATTTTCATCAACAGCGACAGAGCTGATTGCCCGCTATACGGACCGCTATGCCCGTCTTCAGGGAACAGCAGAGGCGATAAAAATTCTGCTGAAAATAGATGCTGCCGTGCTTGACGCCTATGGACTGTCGGAAGAAGCCGAAAGTGAATTGCTCGCCTGGTTCGATGGAGCACGACGCCCCGGCGTCCCCAGCTTTACAGGATACGGTGCGGCATTCGAGCAGGCGCAGACGGAGTACCGGCAGGAATTGGCACACTTTCAGCAGGTAGAGCGTTACCAGAACCTTACAGAAAAATCGTTTTTAAAGGAATTGACGTCACAGGAGTTCCACGAAAAAGAGTATCTCAGTCAAACCATTGACAAATTCAACGAGCCGTTTTATGTGTCTGTTTCGCAGAATCAAAATAGAGATCGCTGAAAGGGCCGCAAAAAATGGCCCGCTTCACGCGCACTCACCCTGCACCACAGATACAAGGACATTACAGAAACTTTCGGGAGCAGGTTCGGCAGGATTTTGGAGGATGTTGTGCTTACTGCCTACTGCCAGAGTTGGAAGCTGGCGGTGAAAGTAATTTTGAGCTAGATCATTTCAAGCCTAAAAGCAAATTCCCAGCTTCACTTAGAGATTTCCACAATTTGTACTGGTCATGCAGCGTTTGCAACGGCAACAAGTGGAACCGCTGGCCTTCAGCACAACTTGACCAACGAGGAATAGGGTTTGTGGATTTTTGCCGAGATGATTTTCACAATCATTTTCAGCTCAACCCTGATGGATTTTGGGTTCCTCTGAGTCTGTCAGCCAAGTATACCGAAGAGATCATCAAAATAAACAGCCCTCATTTGGTTGCGAAGCGCCTTCAAATAAACTGGCGACCGTAAATCTTCTTGGGGGTAGTTAATTGATAGAAAGGCCCGGCGCACACGCGCCGGGCTTTTCTTTTTTGGGCACCTGCCCGCGCATTCCTGTCAGCCCCGCATCCCTGTCAGCCCCGCATCCCTGTCAGCCCCGTAGCCCGGTCCCCAGTGGTGTCTTCCGTCGAAGTCGGCTGGGCCAGATCGTCGGCGCTCAGACCGCCGCGCGGCTCCTGCGTGTCCACCTGCCCGGCGTTGGTGTCGTCCGGGTACGAGGGCGGCAGGGTCGGCACGGCGTCCTGTTCGGTGATGCCGCCGCCGGGGACAATCTCGATTTCCCCGAGGCCGGGTATCTCGCTCGGCGTGTATTCTTCATAAGCCATAATTTTTGTGTTCCTCCGCCCAGAGAATACCGCAGGGCGACCCGGCGTCAAACGTGGCGACGGGCTATGGCGAGAGAGGATTTCCGAGTTTCCATGCCATGATTGTAGCATATTAGCTCCGGCGCGGGTATAGGCAGAGTATCAGACCGAAGGAGACACGCATGATTGATTCACGCACCGACCCGATGGCCCCGGACACCGTGGGCGACAGCTCCACCGACGACGAAGTGCGGGGGGAGCAGGAGTATCTGAAGACCGACGAAGGCGGCCCGCGCCCGCTGCCCGGCTCGCTGGACTACGCCGACCCGGCGACGGCTCCCACCGAGGACGCCAACAGCGACCCTGGTTTGGTGCAGGGCAGCCGGGACCCGTCGCTGCCGAATAGCACCGAAGATGACGGCAGGCCCGAAGACAGCCGGGGCGACACGCCTTATGACGCGCAGGGCACGATGGGGTCCGAGGGAGAGTGAGCCTCTGTCGCCAGAAACGCGGCCACGCAGGCAGGGTCCCATTGCGTTCCCGCGCCGTCCTGCAAAATCTGACGCGCCTGCGTGGGGGCCATGCCCTTGCGGTAGGGGCGGTCGGTGGTCATGGCGGAGTAGGCATCAGCCACGGCCAGGATACGGGCGGGAAGGGGAATGGCCTCGCCCGCCAGACCGGCGGGATAACCACCCCCCTCCCAATGTTCATGGTGATAATGCACGGCATCCAGCGTGGCCTCCAGCCCCGGCACGGCGGCAACAATCACGACTCCCATATAGGGGTGCTGACGGACGGCCTCAAACTCGTTCCCGGTCAGTGGGCCGGGCTTGCGAAGAATGTGGTCGGGGATGCCGATTTTGCCGACATCATGCAGCAGGGCAGCCACTTCAATATCGTGCTGTGCCTGCGCGTTCAGCCCCAGTGTTCGCGCAATGGCAAGGCTGTGGCTCAGAACATCCTCCGAGTGGCGGCGGGTGTAGCGGTCTTTGTTGTTCACTGCGGCCACCAGGGCATCCAGCATCGTGAAGCCGCTGATGCTCTCACGCAGGGCGCGGCGCAGGGCCGGGGCCACTCCCTCGCGCTCCGCCCCGGTTTTGGCCCGCAGCAGGCGGTCGTCGGCAAGCTGCACCACAGCCAGCCGGGTCGGGGCTTCATCGGGAAACAGGGCGACACCCGCCGAAACGGAAATGGGGATAACACCCTCGCCGCCTGCGGGCCGGTGGGCGATTCCAATTGCGGCCAAGTCCGCTTCCAGCCGGAACGCCAGATCTTCCGCCGCCGCACCGGAACGGGCGCGAAGCATCAGCAGCGCAAATTCGTCGCCGCCGAACCGCGCCAGCACATCATCCACCCGGCACACCCGCCGCAGGGCATTTGCCACCTGCCGCAGCACATCGTCGCCGACCGCGTGGCCGTAGGCGTCATTGAAGAACTTGAAGTTATCCAAATCCAGCACAACCACCGCCAGCGTCAGCCCCAGCTCCGTGTCCGCTTCGACCTGCCGGGCAGCCTCTTCCAGACGCGCATGAAATGCCCGATGATTAAGCAGCCCGGTCAGCGGGTCCCGCTCGGCCTGTTCCCGCGCTTCGTCCAGCCGACGCCTTGCCTCCGACACATCGTGGTACACTGAAAGAATCGCATCTTCCCCTCGGTAATGCAGCCGCTGAAACGAGCCAAGTATCCAGAACGTGCGCCCGTTGGCATCGCGCTGCTCCAGTTCCAAATCCTGCACCAGCCCCGCCGAGGCCAGCACGCTCAGCAGATGCTCCCGGTCCTCCGGGCGGACATAAGCATCCAGGGCGTAGCGTCCTTCGGCTCGCTGGTCGGGCGGCAGCTTGAACATGGCGCTGGCGTGCAGGTTGGCGTACAGCACCAGGCCGTCCTGCCAGCGCGTGATGGTCATGGCGATGGGACTTGCCTCGGCGATGGTCCGCATCAGGCTTTCGCTGTCGCGCAGAGCCTGTTCGGCGGCTCTCTGCGCGGTGACGTCTTTGGCGATGCCGTGAACCCCGATTACCTGCCTATCCACGACTATGGGCGTTTTGGTGATGTCCACCCATATGGGCCGCCCGCTTTTATGCTCCAGCCTGACCTCCTCGCGCCCGGCTTTGCCGCCAAGAACATGGTTTGTCAGTGCCAACGTCTCTTCTCGAAATTCGGGAGCCACAATTGGCAGATAGGACTGGCCGTGCATCTCCGCAGGCGTGTAGCCGGTCAGCGCCTCACAGGCGGCGTTGACTTCGGTAAAGCGCCCATCGGTGTCCAAAGTAAAGACGGCGTCCACGTTTTGCTCAAACAGGGAGCGATACCGCTGTTCGCTCTGGGCAAGCTGCTGCCGCGTTTCGCGCTGCGCGGTGATGTCCCGGAACAGCACGGACAGCCCTGACGGTGCAGGGTGGAGGCTGACCTCAAACCATCGATTATGCACTGGCGAAAACAGCTCAAACCGGCCCGGCGTCTGCGTGCGAACGGCTTCGCTGTACGCCCGCTCAAACTCCGTGCCGACGCCTTCGGGAAACTCTTCCCAAACGTGTTTGCCTGGCAGGCTCGCACGGGTGCGCCCGAAAACCTCGGCGGCTTTGTCGTTGACAAACGTGATGTGCCAGTCGGCATCCAGCGCCAGAACGCCGTCGCCGATGCGTTCCAGAGCCTCCATCAGAGGCGAATTTTCGGCGGGTGTGACCGTGGTAGACATGCTCTTATTTTACCACGTTTGGCGAGCAAGCGAACAAACGATAATTATCGAACATATGTTCTTATTTTATGCCATACTTTTCCCGGAGGATGCGGAAAGAGAACGCAATGTGGAGAACAGAACAGGAGCGGGTCGGGAGTGGACGGGCGCGGCTGGCGCTGGCGGCGCGGCTGTGGGGGTGGACGCCGCACCGGCGGCAGCGGGAGTGGTTTCTGTCCCCGGCTCCGGTGCGCGTGGCCGCCTGCGGGCGGCGCTGGGGCAAAACCGAGAGTTTAAGCGTGGACA
Source organism: uncultured Armatimonadales bacterium (assembly GCA_964251675.1). Taxonomy (GTDB): domain Bacteria; phylum Armatimonadota; class Armatimonadia; order Armatimonadales; family Capsulimonadaceae; genus JANXMY01. Next base: position 32,935 of record CAXUKS010000008.1, on the reverse strand, counting down.
TCGCCACGCTGGCGCTGGCCTCGCCGGGAGTGCGTCAGCTTGTGGTCGCGCCGACCGACGCGCAGGCGCGGCTGCTGGGCGAGGACGTCTGGGCGCGGCTGGAAAAAGCATTGGACGGGACCCAGGCAGGGCTGGCGGGGCAGACGCTGGCCGTCCGCGCCCGGCCCTCTCTGCGAATGACCGTCACGGACAAAGACGGGCGCGTGTCGGAAATCCTCTGCCGAACGGCAGGACGGGACGGGCGGAACCTGCGCGGGCTATGGGCGCACCGGATTGTGGTGGACGAGGCCGCGCACGTCCCCGACCACGTTCTGCGCGAGGTCCTGCCGCCGATGCTGGCCGACCGGGGCGGGGAGTGGACGCTGGCGTCGTCGCCGAATGGGCGGCAGGGGGCGTTTTACGGGCTGTATGCACGGGGGGCGCGTTTGCAGGCGGACGGGGCGGACGGGCTGCGGCATGAGTCGTTTCAGTGCGTCACCGCCGACAACCCGCATTTAGACAAAGCCTGGCTGCGGGCACAGGAAATGGACATGTCGCCGGAGCTGTTCGCGCAGGAGTTCGGGGCGCAGTTTTTAGACAGCTTCGGGGCGGTCTTTCGGGACGAAGATATTGACGCCGCCATCACCGACCTGCCGGGTGTCCGGCTGGAGCGAGCCGGGGCAGATTCGGAGGCGCGGGCAGGGCGGCACTACGTCATGGGCATTGACTGGGGCCGCAAGATGGATTACTCGGTGGTGATTGTGCTGGATGCCGAAGAGTCCCCGGCCCGGCTGGTGCATCTGAGCCGCTGGCGCGGCACGGGCTGGCTGCCGCAGGCCGAGGCGGCAGCGCAGCTTGTGGCCCGGTTCCGCCCCCGGCGTCTGGTGGCCGACGGCACTTCGCTGGGCGATCCGCTGGCGGCCCTGTTGGCCGAGGCGATTGCCCGTCAGCTTCCGCCGGGCGCGGGCCGTCCGCTGGTGGAGCAGTTCCACTTCAGCGCGGAAACCAAGCAGGCGCTCATTGACCGCCTGACTGTGGGGATGGCCGGGCGCGGGCTGCAATTCCCGCCGCATGGGGCGCTGCTGGACGAGCTGCGCGGCTTCGAGTACGCGGCGGGCGGGCAGGCGGGCCACCTCAAAATGGCGGCGCGGGGCAGCGGGCATGACGACTGCGTGATCGCGCTGGCGCTGGCTTTCTGGGCCGTGCCCGCGCCGGGGATGTCGCAGGCGGATTTCGGCATTCTGCTGGGGTCATCGCTGAAGTGAACCCTCCCGCTCGTGTCTCGCTCCTCCCCTATTAAGGGAAGGCACAGAAGGAGCCGGAGAAGACTGGCATAATGCCTTCCGAGGGCTTGATCCTAACCCTTCCCTAACAGGGGAGGGAGCGAGGCACGAGCGGCAGGGGTTCTTTTCTCCCCCACCCCTACCCGAAACAATCCTGCAACATAGCCGGTGTACACTGAGTACGAAAGAACGCCCTTTCACCCCCGGCATAGACGCCCTACCCTTTGTTCACAATTGATACTGGAAAACTTGCAAATTATGACGGCTCATGCTATAATGCCCGCAGCAAGCTCATCTGTTTGCACTTCTTCACAACAGGCCCCGCTTTGAGGGCCGTACCGAGCAAGGGAGACCACTGCCAATGATACGTTTGCCAATGATACGTTTGCCACTGACACGTTTTCGCACGCGGGCCATCGTCCCGCTGACCGCCGCTCTGCTGGCGGGCGGCCTTGCCGCCGGGCTGGCCCCCGCCTCGCACGCGCAGGCGGCTCCGTTTCTGGATACGCCGACCAACCACTGGGCCTACGAAGCCGTGCAGAACCTGGCCGCCAAAAAGATCATCATCGGCTACCCCGACGGCACCTACGGCGGCAAGCGCCCCATGACACGCTACGAGTTTGCCGTCGCCATCGACCGCCTGCTGCGGACCCTCGCCGACATCAACAGCCCGGCCCCCCCGCCCGGAACCCCGCCCGCCAATACGCTCACCCAGGACGAGCTGAACCAGATCCAGGCCCTGATTGACAAGTTTCGCCCCGAGCTTGACACCATTCAGACCAACTTGAAGCAGGCGCAGGATGACATCGAAGCCCTGCGGGCGGATGTTCTGGATGCCAAAGCTCTTGCCAACAAGGCGCAGGCGACGGCAGACAACTCTTACGGGGTAGGTTCCAATCGCAAGTTCCAGATTTCGGGGTATGTGCAGGCGCGGTATCAGTCGGCGTCTTCGGGTCAGGGGGCTTTGGACCGCTTCCCGCAGGGCAATGCAGGCGGGGCGGGGTCGTACAACGGCAACTATCTGTCGGGCAGCAACAGGGACACGTTTGACGTGCGCCGGGCGCGGCTGAAGTTCACGGGTCAGGTGACGAACAACACCCGGTACGGCGTGCAGATTGACGCTTCCGGGGCAGTGACGTCGGGAACCAATGCCAACCAGCAGGTGACGGTGCGCGAAGGCTACGTCGCCTACACCGGCGGCAACGGAGATGATACAAAGAACCTGACGGCTACGGCGGGACTGTTTAATGTGCCCTTCGGTTATAATCTGCCGGCTTCGCAGTCAGTCTTGATCAGCCCGGAACGCCCCCTTGCTTTCAACGAAGGCACGGCAGGGATTTTCAACGGCGTGGACTATGACAAGGGCATTCAGCTCTCGTACAACACCGGCCAGCAGCTTCTGTTCCTGCCGGCGGGCCTGAAGCTGACGGCGGCTCTGGTCAACGGCTCAGGCCGGACCTCGGACGACTCGGACAGCTTCAAGGATCAGGTCTACCGGATCGCGTACCAGACCAAAAACAAGGTCGTCTCGGTGGGCGGCTCCTACTATTACGGGCAGATCAACACGCCAAGCGTCCTGGGTGCTCCCGCTGCCGGAACAGGGTCGGTTTATACAGGCCGCAAGAAAGAGCTGTACGGGGCAGACGCGCAGATCGTGACACCCTTTGGCCCGTTCCTCAATGCCGAGTATGTGGGCGGTCTCTACGAGCAGCGCGCATATTTTGCCTCACCGAGCGCGAGCACCCTGACGACGGCGTATGCCAAAGACAACCGTATTGACGGCTACTATGCCACGGCAGGCTGGACGTTCGGCCAGAAAGGCAGCCATCCCCTGACCCTGGCTGGTCAGTACGATGTGCTCAAACGCGGCGAAGGACCGGGCGGCAATGCCTCATACACGGATGAGAACGTCGGCTACGGGGCGCTGTACAACCTCGACAAAGCCACCCGCCTGCGCTTTTGGTACGAGCGCCCCAGCCGCGTGGCGCATGCGCCCGGCACGGACACGCCGCCGCGCTACGGCCTGTTCACGGGAGAAATCCAGGTCAAGTTCTGACCACTCAGCCGAAAGGGCGGGGGCAGTTGCCCCCGCCCTTTTTGCGTTTGCCCCATTGCGGGTATATCTCCACAAACAGACACCTCCAAAGGAACAAAAACCCCGTGAGCCAGGATTATACCGAAGACGTCAAAGAGCGTCTCGTGCGCGAGATGACCGACGCCCCGCAGGGCACCAGCGACAGTGAGATGCCCCTGCCGGGCAACCCGAACCCGACCGGCGAAGTCGGCCCCAGCCCCGGCCCGGACACCATCCCCGCCGGGGACCCGACTCTGACTGAGCCAGGGTCTCTGGGCGTCGATGATATGGGCGAACAGGAAGACCCCGGCGTCGCCGATGCCGGCGGCGTCAATGCCAACAACACCGACGGCACAGCGGCCCTCGACCACCCGATGAACCCGTAGAGACAGGTCTCCTAGAAAGCGAACACACTCATGGCAGACACCACAGACGGCATCCTAGCGACCACCGGAACCCGGCCCGCCGAAACCGGGCCGGGCGCGACCGGCGGAACCTCCACTGGTGGCGGCGCAGCCGTGCCGACCGATGAGACCCTGATGGGCGCAGAACGCAGCGAAATCGGCGACACGGCAGGTATCGGCGGGCCGTCCGACGTCAGCGTGGCCGAAGAGGGCGGCGGCGAGGCACAGCCGATGGCAGCCCCGACCGGCGGCGATTTCGAGCCTGACGCTGACGCCCCCACCGGCGGCCTCTCCGAAACAGGAACCGTCGGCGGCGTCCCCACCGGAGCCGCCGGGTCCGGCCTGGGCAGCACCACCGGCCCCACAGCGGGCGGCGGGGGACTCAGCACCCCCGGCACAGGCAAGGCTTGAAAAACAGAAGGGCGCGATGGATCGCGCCCTTTTCTTCTGCCCCGCATGGACTTTGCTGCGTAAATGCCGGGGGTATAAAACTCCCGGCAGCAAAAGCAGACGCCCTGCCGGGCTAAAGAGTGAAGAAGGCCGGATATGTTTGTCTTCCGCCCGGAGGGCGGCTGAACTTCACTGCCGGAGGTTTTAATATATTTTTATACCCCCGGCATTCCCCCGGCACAGCGGCATTTATGCAGCAAAGCCCCCCGCATGGTGTATAATGACACCGTGATGCCGTCCCCCACCCCGCCCACAACACCCATTCCGGAAATCCCGCTGACCGACGAGCAGCAGGCCATTGTCGCCCACAACCACGGCCCCGCGCTCGTGTTTGCCGTCGCCGGGGCGGGCAAAACCACCGCCATGACACACCGCATCGAGCGGCTGGTCCGGGAAGAGTTATTTCCCGCCCGCGCCATTCTGGCGACTTCGTTCAGCAAAGCCTCCGTCACCGACATCAAGCACGCCCTTGCCCGCTGGCCGCACTGCGCCGGGGTCACCACGCAGACGCTGCATTCGGTCGGCTGGGGCGTTCTGCGGCTGGCCCAGCGGCGCGGGCAAGGGCCGGGGCTGGCCCTGGGGGCGGACGACGAAGGCGGCGAGTCGCACTTACTGGGCAAGGTGCTGGCGCGGGCGTGGCGCGAGAAAGTGCCGTTCGCCCCGGAACTCGACGGGCTGGACCGGCAGGATTTTCTAACTTATGTGGGCGTGATGAAGGCGAACCTGTGGTACGCCGATTTAGAGGCGGCGCATCTGCCGCCCTCGGCGCTGGCCCTTGCCAAACAGGCCCCCGCCCCGCCCGGTTTTGCGTGGTATCGAGACTTATTCAAGCTCTATGAGCGCGTGCGCTTAGAAGAAAACGTGCTGACGTTTGATGATATGCTGCTCGGCGGCTGGGAATGCCTGCACCGCTTCCCCGATGTCCGCGCCGAGGCGCAGAGCCGCTGGTCGTGCGTCCTGGTGGATGAGTTTCAGGATGTCAACCAGGTACAGTCCGCACTTTTGGACATTCTGACGGAGCCGCACCGCAACTACATGGCAATCGGCGACGATGACCAGACCATCTACGAATGGCGCGGCGCGGACCCCGGCCTGATTTTGTCGTTCGGCCGCCGCTACGGGGCGCGGCGGTACTTTATCGGCGATAACTTCCGCTCCCACGCCGCGCCGCTGGCGCTGGCGGGCCGGGTGATCGCCCACAACCGCAAGCGCGAACCGAAGCACCTGTCCCTGACACGCGGCTTTGGCGGGCGGCTGGAAGTGCATACCGAAGACACGCCGGAGGCGCAGGGGAAGCACATCGCTGCGCTGATTCAAGAGGCGCGGACGGCGGGGCGGCGGGCGGACGAAATCGCCGTGCTGGTGCGCCTCTACGCGCAGACGCCGTCTCTGGAGCAGGCCCTCGTGGAAGCGGAAATTGCCTACAAAGTGGTCGGCGGCAGCCCGTTTTATGCCCGCCCCGAAGTGCTGACACTTTTGGACTACGTCCACCTGAGCGGGACACTGGGCGAGGACTGGGACACCCGCTGGGGGCGGGTCGCCAACAAGCCGACGCGCTACGTGTCCCGCGTGCTGACCGAGAGCATCACGCAGGCCGTGCGCGGCGGAAAGACTCTGCCAAAGGCGCTGGAAGGGGCAGCCAGCGCGTCGTCGGACCATCTGGCGGCCCGTCTGCGGGATTTGGCCGACACGCTGGTGTGGCTGGCCGGGGCGCGGGATACCCTGCCCGCCGGGGCGGCGCTGACTCTCTTAGATCGGAAGATCGGCTATGGAGACTTTCTGCGCCATTCCAGCGGCTTTCCGGAGACCGGCGCGGCGCGGGCGGCCAATCTGGACGCCTTCCTGCGCTATGCCCAGGGCTGGCCGACGCTTTCGGCCCTGATGGCCCATCTGGACGATCTAGCGGCGCGGGGGGTCGGGCAGAGTCAAAGGGCGGGGGCAGACGCGGTTTCGCTGCTGACGGTGTTCCGGGCAAAGGGACTGCAATGGCCGGTGGTGTTCCTGCCGGACTGCAACGGCGGGGTGTTCCCCTACGGCGGCCCGGAGGAGCTGGAAGAAGAGCGGCGGCTGTTTTACGTGGCTCTCACCCGCACCCGCGACGCGCTGCACCTGCATGTTGTCCGCACCGAGCTGCCGTCGCCGTTCCTGCGCGAAGCCGACTGGGAAGCCACGCTGGCCTCGGTGGCCGAGACCGGGGCACTGCTGGCCCGCCCGCCGGGCGAGTGGAACACGCGGGAGACACTGGCACTCGCCCGGCACATCCCGGCACTGGGGCTGGAGCGATATGTGAAAACGTGGGCCGACACCGCGCACAGGGAGGCCGCCGCCCGGCATCTGAGCGCGTTTTATGACGCCGCCCAGGCACAGGACCTGTTCGCGGCCCTGGGATTGACTGACGCGCAGGCGTCGTTCTGGCGCGGCTTACTGCCTGCCAATCTGCCTGCCGCCAACACTCCCAATTTTGCCGATTTAGCGGCCCTTGTCCCGCCGCCGCCCGAAGCCGCGCCGCCACCGCCTGCCCGGACCGAGTTCAAGCCCGGCGCAGCCCGTGTCGGCGGGCGGGTGCATCACGCGCAGCACGGGGCGGGAACCATTCTGGCCGTCCGGGGCGACCGTCTTTCCCCGCGCCTGGAAATCCAGTTTGCGCGGGGCCGCCCGGTCGTCCTGCCCGCCAAGTTTGTGGAGTTCAGCGCGGAGTTCAGTTCGGAGTTCAGTTCGGCGGCGGCACTCCCCTGAACGGCTGGCTCTGTACCGGCGCGGGCGGCAAGGCGGCAGGCGGCATGACCGGCACGGGCGCAGGAGCCGCAGGCGCGGAAACAGGGGCGGGCGGCGGCAGTGTCGAGGCATGGGAGACGGGCGGCGTGAAGAACGAAATGGCGGCCAGCACCAGCACCAGTGTCAGAACCGCGCCCAGCACGGTGGCAGCCATAAAAGTGCTGCGGCGTGTCAGCACAAAGCGGGGCACCGACCCGGCGGGCGGCAAAGCGTCAGGCAGTGCTGACGGGGTGGCTCCAGCGGCGCGGCGCAGATCGCCGACCATTGCCGCCGCGCTGGCATAGCGTTTTTCGGGGTCTTTTTCCAGCGCCCGATCCACTACGGCCTGCACGGCGGGGGAGACCCCGGCCACCGGCGCGGGCTGGCCCATCAGCACTTGATGGGCCACGAGCGGAAAGCTGGATCCCTGGAAGGGCGGTCTGCCCGCCAGCATTTCATAGAGCATCACGCCGAGCGCCCACAAGTCGGTTTCCGGGCTGGCAGGCTGGTTGCGAAGCTGCTCCGGAGACATATAGGTCGGCTCCCCAACAAGCTGCCCCATCAGGGTCACCGTCGTGTCGCCCGGCTGACGCGCCTGGCCGAAGTCCACCAGCTTGACCGTGCCGTCGTGCAGAATGGTCACATTGGAAGGCCGGATATCCCGGTGCAGGATGCCCTGGGCGTGGACGGCGTCAATGGCCGACGCCAGTTGTTCCAGCATTCCGAGGGCTTCCTCCATCGGCAGCGAGCGCATATCCAGGTGCTGCCGCAGGGGGTGGCCGTACAGGTATTCCAGCACCAGATACGGGTAGCCATCCAGCTCGCCCATCTCGTAGACGGCCAGAATGTTCGGGTGCGACAGCAGGGACATGGCTTCCGCTTCGCGCCGCAGACGGGCGGCCAGAATATGCGACTGTTCGCGGGAGGATTCCTGGCGCGGCACCAGCCGCCGCTCGGCTGCCCCGACACGGCTCCCCGCCCCGCCGGGGGATGCCTCCGTGATATGCAGCAGTTTGATCAGCACCATGCGCCCGACACGCGGGTCCACGGCCTGATACAGCGTGTAGTGCGTCGCCCGTGCGATTTCCCGCAGCAGGACATACTCCCCGATTCGGGCGTGCAGCAGCCCATTGAGACAATCTTCCATGCGCCTATTGTCGGCATATCGGCGCTGCCTGTGCAGGGCTGTTTACGCTCTGAATTTATGCTCCCGATGCCAGGCCAAAGCGGTTAAGTCAGCGATCCGGCCTTTGCCGATTTCATCCAGCACGGCCAGCATCAAAACAGGCTCCCCACCACATTTCTGCGGCTGAGAGCCTGTAAAGAAAGAAAACAAAAAACTAGCGGCGCCCAGACTCGAACTGGGGACCTGCGGGGTATGAATCCGCTGCTCTAACCAACTGAGCTACGCCGCCTCCTCATGGAAGGTGTCTTATTATACCCTATCGCACGGCTTTGTCAAGACCCCGAGGAGAGTGAGAGGGAGGCATCGAGATGGGATGGACTTAGAGCTTGTAACGCTGGCTTGGTTGAAACCTCAACCGGGCCAGAGACAACAATCTCAGGGAAACTTCAGCGGAGGCGGGAGCAAGAGGTTCGGCACGACCAGGGTGGCCGTCTTCCCCGTCACAGCAGCGCGGGTAAGACGGCGGCGGATCGAGAACGTCTTCGCCCCTGGCGAGGGGGGCGTCATCACCAGAAGCATCGGATGTGGCTGAGTTTGGGCCTGGAGCGTCTCCCAGCCGGCAAAAGGTTTGTCCAAAATTTCCCCGTAGCCAAACACGGAGGCTGCATCCCCACGGGTGAGATGCCCCCCTTGATCATCAATCACAACAAGCGCATCCGAGAGAGTGCCCTGTTCGGACGGTATCCGCCCGCCGGGGACAGCAGGGACAAAGGAAAGAACCGCGTACAGCGCTGGAGCCATTTCCTCTCCGTTCCCTGCAGCGGCCCTGTTATAGAACGATAAAGGGTGCTCGGCATCAAAGCTGCCGATTTTTGTGACCACATACTTCCCCTCCGGCCCATAGACGGAGACAGCGTTCACCGCCAGCACCTGGCCGGGTTTGGGCACGGGAAGGCCCGAAAAGTTCAGGGCATGGTATTCCCGCATCACCTGTTCCAGTTGAAGCGACAGCGTCAGCCGCCGGGGGACTGGCTGAAACATCTCCGACTGGAAGTTGAGGTCAACCCCCGCCTCGTTGTTCTGTGCAGGCGTTCCATTGAGTTTCCAGAAGAGCGGGGTCTCGAAGTGGCCCGCCTGGGCATCTGTCAGACTGGCATAGCCTGAGATGTCATGCTCCGTCCCCTGAGCGTCCCGGAGCGTGGCCCGGCTGATATGCCACTCTTTTGTCCCCGCCAGGTCTTTGACCCCCGCCGGGTTCTCATCGCGTATCCAAAGGCGAGCATAATAGTTTCCACTGTAGCCCGCCGTCAGGCTTTCTGCCGTCACGCGCAGACCGCTCCCCTGAACACTCGCCACCGGAGCGACGGCAGCTTCCCTGGGGGCGGGGCCAATCGCCGCCTTTGGCAGCAGGACAGGGGCAAAGGTGTGGAACAGCGCTGCCTTCCGCAGGTTGGGCGCACTTTGATGGATGTACAGATGCAGGTCCAGCGTTTGAGCGGCGGCAGGCGGCGTGGTGAGCGTCAGGCGAAGCTGATAGTTCGGCGGCTGGTAGTGCGGGCTGCACAGGAAGTTGCCATTACTCAGGTTGTCACCGAGATTGTCCACAATCGCCGGGGCCACCACCTGCGGGCTGATGTCGACGGTCAGGTCCGGGGCTGAGGCGGGCGGGACGAGTGTAAAATCCAGAATGAGGTTCCGCAAGTCGCCCAGGCTCGGCGGGAGCCGGTCATAGCGCAGGCTGCAAAAAACCAGTTTGGTCCCAAGGGCCGTCGTCAGCGTCCTGTCAAAAGGATGGTCCAGATTCACATCCCCGAACACCGGCACACCTGTCAGATCGGCCCGCTCACTGATGTTGCCGTCCGCCCCGGTTGGGGCGGAGGGTTCCTTGAGCGTGAACTCCAGACGCACAGGGTTCCAGCGAGTGTCAGGGTTCTCAAAGGTCCATCCCTGTTCGGGCGCTTCGGATCGCGTGTGGGAGCCGACAAGGCGCTGCCCCTGCGGCCCGAGCGCAATCGCTTCCGTGTAGTCGCCCAGGACAGCGGGGGTCGAGGTGGAGGCAGCGGCAGTGATCCGGCCAGCGATGAACAGCACCCGCCGGGCCTTGTCCTGGGGCGTTTTTGCTGGCCGCCAGGGCTGGAACTCGGCCTGCCTGGCCCAGCGTGCGCCTGTGAGACGAAGAGTGTAGTCACCGGAGGTTTCCTGCACAGAGAAAGGAACTCTGGGGAGTGATGACGGCCTGGCCTGAGTGCCAGGGGAAGACGCCGGAAGCGCCTGTGTCCTGCCTGCGGCCAAACCAGAGAGGGCAAACAGGGCGATAGCCACTGGCATTCTACGTATTTTCCTGCGTGTCATGTTCTCCACTCCTGAGTTTCCGTGTCGGTCACGGAGGGTCTGGGGATCTGTCATTTTGCCCTTTTCCGAGATTGGCGCGGGGCTGTTTTCATCCTCCGCAATTCGGTCTGAAGAGCCGTGACCTGACGGCGCAGGTCGGCAATCACGGCGTCTTTGGCCTCAAACTGGTGACGAATGGCGGCAGTGTCAGTCTGCGGATCAGTCAGAGAAGCAGACTTAGGAGTGGGAGCTTCTGGCGTGATAGTCAGCGACGTGAGGCGTCCCAGAGCCTGGTCCTGATACTTGTTGGGATCGCCGGGGCCAATCAGTCTGAGAACGAATGGACCAGCAAAAGCCGTCTGCGCCAGCAGGGAAACGTTGTAGACAGACGGCGGCGGCATAGCTTTGGACTTGATTGGGGACGGTGCCCGGTAGAACAAAAAGAGATTGGTCATCGCTTGGGCGACAGTGGGCGCGTTGGGGTTGGTGCTGGTCAGGGTTTCCTGACTTGTCTCCTGAGTTTCGACGTAATTGCCGCCTTCAGGCGGATTCATCTCAACACGCAGCGTGGCCGAAGACAAAGTCGAGGGATGAATGGTGTAGTCACCGACGGTCACCGTGGCCCCATAAAAAGAGCCACTCAGAATATACTGGCCGCTGGTCGAGGCATTCACGTTCGAGTCGGTGGCACCGAGGTCAAACGTGTAGATATAAGTAAACGGCACGCCTGGAGTGACGGAGGCATCAAAGAGATGGTCGGGATTATCGACTTGATCGAGCATTCCTTTGGCTGTCACCTGGAATATCTGGGCGCGGGCAGGCACGGCGGCGAGGCCGAACGCAGCCAATATAGCCAGTCCGAAACAGATGCGAAGTGCGTAAATTGCCGTCATGCAGCGTCTCCTTCACTCAGCACTCACGCTGAGACTAGAATGCAGCTATTGTACCTGCCATGCGGCTTTAGGGGCAAAAGAAACTTCGAGGAGTTGAAGACTCCTTGCGAGAAGCAGCGTCCTTCGGACGGAGCAGGCTGCGTTTGCTAACCTATTAGACCTCTTGCCTAAGTGCGTAGCCCTACCCGCCCGGATTGAAATCCGGGACTGCGAAGGGCGATTGTCCACCTGCGTGGACAGAGCAATTGCCCGAAGATGTCGTTCTTATGTCCGCGCAGGCGGACAATCGCACTCGGCAGCCCCAGAATTCATTCTGGGGGCAAAGGCTTGAAGACTTATGCAAGAGGTCTATTCTTCCACCCGAAAGGTGCTTCTCCGAGCGAGGGGTTTGAAGTGAACCCCTCGCTTTTTGCTGTCTGCTACTCCGGGTTCTGAATGACGCCCGCAAACAGCAGCATGCCGGTGGCATTGTCCCGGAGGAGGCACACAAAGGGATGGTCCACACGCATCACGATTGGTTCTTCTGGCCTCCGCATGGCGGAGCGTGCCATCACGACCGCCGTGGCGGCGGCGGCGACCGTGCCTTCTTCATCCACCTCCAGGATGGCTTTGTGAATCACCGCGCCGAGAAACCCGCCGTGCAGGCCCATCGGCGTGAAGTCCGCGCTGGAGCCGAAGGCGCTGCCCATGCCGAGGGCAATCAAGGGGGCATTCAGCGTCGCCTGAAAGTTTGCCTGGAAGCGCGGCAGGGTGAGCACCACTTCGGACCGCTTCATTTTGCCGAGAGTCTGGCTCCAGGACGCCGGGGTGAGGCCGTCCACAACCGCCGCCGCCGTGACGCCGGACTTGGGCAGAAGCACGTACAGACTCATCCGGCCCTGCCCGTAAGGCAGGCTGACGGTCTGAAAGCGGGGCGTTTCCGTATAGGAAAACCGGGCTTCCTGAGACATCAGCGGCAGGGTTTTTGTCTTGCCCGAAGCCAGCGTAAACGGGCCGTCTTTGGTGTCGCTCTTTTCAAACGCTTCGCTCCATTGCCCGTGAAAATAGACGGCATTGGTCAGCACGGCGGGCGAAGTGGCAATATCACGGGGCGTGACGAGCTTGTCGATTTTGCCGTGGGTTTTCTCGCTCACCCAGCCGTTGATTGTGGCGGCAGCTTCGGGCGAGGCCATGTCGAGCGTCTGCACCCGTGCGCCGAAGAAGTGTTCGGACCGCTGCTGAAACGGCAGACTGAACGTCGTACCCCGGCCTGCCCAGAGGGCGTTGGCGACGGTCAGCGTCACCTGTGGGTCCGGGTTTCCCAGCGACGGCAGCAGCAGGCCGTAGGCATGGTCCGTCTGGTCGGCAGTGACGCCGGACAGGCCAAGCGCGGCGGCCATGTCTTTGCGGGTGCTGCCCCCTGCCCCGTTCAAGGTCAGGGTGAGCGCACTGGTGACGCTGAAGGGCGAATAGAAAACGTTCTTTTCGGGCGTTTCGTGCGCGAGCTGTTTGAGCAGACGAAAGCCGAAGTCCGTGTTGGCGGCGGCGATCTTTTGCACCTGCGGGTCGGCGGCCACGGCGGCGGCGATAGGGGTGTTGGCGGCGGCGGCGAACAGGTTCATGGCGGCGGCTCCTAAGATCAATGCCGAGACAGCGGCAGTGCCTGTCCAGACACGGGCGGTTTTCGGGCGGCGGGCGAAAGATGAAAGCATGGCGCGATACCTCATGAGTGGAATGGCCGCAGGCACTTTCTGCGTACTGGCTTAGACACATCTGCCGGGCAGAGGCTTCAAGCGCGTGAGAGGTTTGCCCACCGGCCTTGACATACAGCCACGCGGTTATTATACTGCACGTATCGCTTTGCTCGCAACACCACTTTGCGGCATCACTGCCGCCCACCTCTCTTTCAGGAAAATCACCATGAGGCTGCCAAACCCAGCGCCGCAATTCCGAAGCGCCTGCGGCCAGACACTGCTGCTGGCCCTACTGCTGGCCCTACTGCTGACGATGCTGACACCTTTCGGCAAAGTATACGCGCAGACGCCCCCGGCGGCAGATGACACGGCGGCCCTTCAGGCGCGGCTGGACCAGGCGGGGAAAACCGGCGGCGAGGTCGCGCTGGAAGCCAGGGCCTACCGGATAAACGGCAGCCTCACCGTGCCGACCGGCGTGACGCTGCGGGGAAGCTGGGCCGCGCCCCATCACGGCGCCTGGGACAAGGGCACGACCCTGCTGATTACCGGCGGACGCGGGCAGGAAAATGGGACTCCAGCCATCACCCTCCGCAAGAGCAGCGCCCTGCGCGGGGTTACCCTGCTCTGGCCGGAGGAAACGCCGGACAATATCGTCCCCTACCCCTGGGCTGTTCACGGCTCCGGAATGCACAACACCGTGGAGAATGTCACGCTGGTCAATGCCTACCAGGGCATCAAAATTGGACAGCCCTGGAGCGAGCTGCATCTCATCCGTAATGTCTTTGGCTGCGTCCTGCGCCGTGGCATCTTTGTCGATGAAACCAGCGATGTGGGCCGGATCGAAAATGTCCACTTCAATACCCACTACTGGGTTCGAAGCGGCTATCCGGCCATTCAGGCCAAAGACGACGAAGTTACGAGCCGCCTTGTGACCGAGTTCACGCGCAAGAACCTGGAAGGGTTCGTGTTTGGCCGCACGGACTGGGAATATGTGGCGAATACGTTTGTCTGGGGGGCGCACATCGGCTACCGGTTTATTCACACGGCGGCGGGCGAGTGCAACGGGCAGTTTACGGGAATCGGGGCGGACGCCTGCGGCATCGGGCTGCGGGTCGATCAGCTTCAGCCGATAGGTATTCAGGTGACAAACGGGGAGTTCACGGCCTTTGGAGGCGCGGAAAACGCCGGCATCGTGATCTCGCCCGGAGCCGCCGGGGCCGCGCAGTTTGTCAACTGCAATTTCTGGTCCACGCCGGGCGGCGCCGCCCGGTTGCATGGCAGCGGGCCGGTGACCTTCAGCGCGTGTCACTTCGCGGACGGCGCGGACGGCGGCGTGATCGCCTCGGACGGAGGCTCGCTGACTGTGAGCGCCTGCACCTTTGGCGCACGGGGCAGTGCGGTCACTTTGAAGCCGGGCCTGCGCTCTGCCATCATCACTGCCAATTCCCAGCCGGGCGGCCTTCAAATAGACAACGGGATTGGCGAAGCGGCCCAGATCGGACTCAATGAGGCCCCGCGCCGCTACGCCGCCGCGCTCACGGCGCACTCGTTTCTCAAAATCGGCTCACCCGGCGATGATGATTTCCTCGGGGACGGCTGGTACGGCGGCGAGGCGGCGGGCGAGGCCCCCGACACGAGGCTGACGACAGCCCGGTGGACCAGCGGAAACGCGGTTCTGCGCCTGCCGGTCACGCCGGGCGCGGCCTATACCCTGACGCTGTGGCTGCTCACGCGGCCGGCCACCCCGCCGCAGACCGTTTCCGTGGGGCTGGTCAAAGCCGCCGTGGCCGTGGGACAAAACCAGCGCCTGGTGCTGTCCCTTCCGGCCTCCGTGACCCGAGGACGCAGCGCGATTGCCATTCGTATCGCAGGCGGTTCCTGGTCCCCGGCCAGCCTGGAGCGCGGCAGCACGGACACGCGGCGTCTCGGAGCGCGTGTCTTCGGCGTGGAGCTGGAAGCCGTTCGCGGCCCCGCCTCAGCCGTGGTACTCAACGACACTCCGTGAGAGATCATCTCACGCGGAAAAGATTGTATAGAAAGGGCCAAGAGAACCTCACTCCAACCCTCTCCTGCAGCAAGGAGACGGGGCCGAGTGCAGTTGCTCCGCCGGGTGCAGTTGCTCCAGAATTGGCGTTGGGGGAGCGATCCGGCGGCTTTCCAGACAGTCGCTAAAAGATGAGAGAGTGCCGTGGTGTAAGGCAGGGCTTGACAAAGGAGCAGGGAGGCGGCTATACTCTCGCCGTTCCCGCCGCCGGGAGTAATTTTCGAATATCCAGTGTTCAGAGAAAGGAGCAGACCCGAAATGAAGAAGCTATCCAGCAATGTCGTGATCAATGTGTCCGCGTGGACCGCCCGCGTGGCCCCCCGCCGGGTCTGCCCGCCGCCTCCTGACAGGATAATTGGAATGATGCGCCGCTTATAAAAGCGCCCCCTTCCCTACCCCGTCAAGGCTTCCGGCTCCCGTGCGTTTCCCCAAAGCGCAAGGCAAGTCAGAAGCCTTTTTTGTGTGTTTAGCATATTAGGATATTATTTATTAGGATATTATTTATGGCGACGACCCAACTCCCGCCCGCCGGGCAAACAGACGAACAGGAACAGGATGAATTGATCCGGCTGCGAGCCGACATCGGCCCGGACGGCGGCTTCGGCGAACGGGATTTGATCGTCACCGCCGACGCCGTGCAGGTGCGTGAGGCCAGCGGGGCGCTGGCATTCCAGATGCCGATTGCCGACATCGCCACCGCCCGCAATGAGCCGCTGGTCGGCGGCGGGCGGCTGGAAATCACCGCTAAAAATGGCGACATCCTGCCGGTCATCACCTACTCGCAGACTGTGGCCGCCCGGTTCAGCGAGGCCGCACGGGGCATTGAGCAGCTCGCCAAAGGCGAGCCGCTTCTGATCAGCCTGAAGCACGAGCGGACGCATTGTGCCAATTGCGGGCGCCTGCTGCCGGAAAAAGACGGCATCTGCCCGGCCTGTGTCAACCGCTCCAAGACGATGTGGCGCATCGGCGGCTACCTGAAGCCGTACAAAAAGCAGGCGGCGGGCCTGGCCGGGCTGTCGCTTTTGACTACGACGCTGTCGCTGGCCCCGCCGCAGATCCAGAAGCTTTTGATTAACCGCGTGCTGGCTCCCTCTGCCGGGCATCAGGCCGAACCGGCCCTGCTCCTGCCGCTGATCGGGGCATGGCTCGCTATTCTGGTGGTCGGCGCAGGAGCGCAGATTTTGACCGGGCGGCTGATTGCATTCCTCGGCGGCAGTGTCGCCGCCGACCTGCGCTCGCAGCTCTACCGCTCCATCGAGTTTCTGCAATTGGACTACTTTGACAAAAAGCAGGTGGGCGCGATCACCAGCCGTGTGACCCAGGACACCGACCGGGTGTGGGGATTCTTAGTCGACGGCGTGCCGTACTTTCTGATTAACGGCCTGCTGCTGGCGGGCATTGCGGGCTTTCTGCTGACCGTGAACTGGGTGCTGACCCTGTGCATCCTCGCGCCGATCCCCATCGTGGTGCTGATCGGGGCCATCTTCTGGAAATCCGTCTCGCAGCTTTTTGTGCGGGTCGGCCAGAAGTGGGCGCGGTTCCATATTCACCTCAACGAGTCGCTGACGGGCATTCGGGTCGTCAAAGCCTTCGCGCAGGAAGACTACGAGAACGCCAAGTTCGGCGTTCGCAATGCCGAGCTGCGCGATGCCGGGATTGCCGGGGACACGCGATGGAACACGATTTTCGGCGTCATGTCCCTGTTCGTGGGGATGGGCAGCGTGATCAACTGGGCGGTCGGCGGCTGGATGGTCTACAAAGGCCAGATGAACCTCGGCAACTTCTGGCTCTTTAACGCCTATCTGGCCCTGATTTACGGCCCGCTGGCGTGGTTCGCGCAGGTCAACAACTGGTTTTCGCGGGCGATGGCGGGCGCGGAGCGCATCTTTGAGGTGATGGACACCGAGAAAGAAAACTACGCGCAGGCCGGGATCGCCCCCCATCGAATTGAAGGGGAAGTGGCGTTTGACAATGTCCGCTTCGGCTACGACAAGTCCAACCCCGTCCTGAAAGGGCTGACATTCACCGCCAAACCCGGCGAGATGATCGGACTGGTCGGCAAAAGCGGCGCGGGCAAATCCACGACGATCAACCTGCTCTGCCGCTTCTATGAACCCGATGCCGGGACTCTCATGATTGACGGCATCGATTACACCAAGTTGAGCCTGCAGGAGATGCGCCGCCAGATCGGGATTGTCTTGCAGGAGCCGTTTTTGTTCAATGGCACTGTGGCCGAGAACATCGCCTATGGCAAGCCGGGGGCGTCGCTGGACGAAATCATAGAAGCCGCCAAAGCCGCCAATGCCCATTCGTTCATCCTCGCCAAGCCCGACGGCTACGACACGTATGTCGGCGAGCGCGGCGCAAAGCTGTCCGGCGGCGAGCGCCAGCGTGTGTCTATTGCCCGCGCCATCCTGCACAACCCACGCATCCTGATTCTGGACGAAGCGACAAGTGCCGTCGACGTCGAAACCGAAAAGCAAATCCAGGAAGCGATAGGTCGGTTGATCAAAGGCCGCACGACATTCGCCATCGCCCATCGTCTGTCCACGCTCCGCAACGCCGACCGCCTGATCGTGTTAGACGGCGGCAAGATCAGCGAGATGGGCACACACGCCGAGCTGATGGCAAAGAAAGGCGACTTCTACAAGCTGGTCGAAACCCAAAGCCAAGTCACGCAGATTCTAGGCGAGGGGTAACAACCTAGCTTTACGCATACAATCTGTATGTCAAAGCATATTTTGATGGTATATTGCAACCAAAATACGTTTTGTGCGGATTATCTGCATGAGAGGCAAAATATGATTATTCAATTCAAGGTCGCCAACTATCGCTCTATCGGCGCAGAGCAAACGCTCAGTTTTGTGGCCGAGAAAGCGCGGCGTCACCCGGATAATCTCATTCCCTGCAAGGGCTACAAACTGCTGAAATCGGCGGCGTTGTTCGGCGCGAATGCTTCCGGCAAAAGCAATTTCGTAAAAGCCATTGAAGTGATGAAGCTATTCATTCAAGACTCGGCTACGCGCATGAACGACGGCGATGTTATTGAAGCCGCCAAGCCATTCCGCCTTGACCCTGTTCTTAGAAATAAGCCTTCTCGGTTTGAGATTACCTTCGTGACGGACGGCATTGTTTACATCTATGGCTTTGCTGTCTCTCCAAAGCGCGTTGAGGCAGAGTGGTTATCGGCAACGCGGGAAGGCACAAGCGCCCATGTTTTTCAGTTTAACCGTATATTCATTGTAGGTGCTGGAAAAGAAGAGTGGCACTTTGACGGCTTCAAGAAAACTGATACAAATCAAATTGTAGATCGAACTTTAGAAAATATGCTGGCGCTTTCCGTAGGATCGAAGGAGAAAGTGGAGGTGCTGCGTCCTGCCTACCGTCATCTGCGCGAATGCCTCTGGACGTTTGATATGTCAAGTGAAATGAATACGCTGGGGACACAAACCGCACACCTTTGTCAAAACTCAGAGGATATGCAGTATGCTTTAGCTTCTCTGCTGGCCGCTGCCGATACTGGTGTGGAGAACATCCGTGTAGAAAATGCTGTCGTAAGTATTCCCGAAGCGCGTCCCGGAATGCCGATAGACCTGCAAAAGTTTTACAAAGCCGTGAAAGAGCTAACGGCCTCTAGTTCTATCCCACAAGTCATAACAACGCGGCATGACAGCAAGGGGAACGCAGTTGAGTTTGACTTTCAGGAAGACGAGTCGCAAGGTACACAACGATTCTTTGCCATGGCAGGCCCGCTCCTAGACGCACTTAACAAAGGCGCGTTCGTAGTTATAGACGAACTGGATGCCAGCATGCACCCGTTGCTGACGCGGCGGCTATTAGAGATATTTCAGAGTCCCGAGGCCAACAAAAACGGCGCTCAACTGCTGTTCACCACGCATGACCCGTCTTTGCTGGATCAGGATTTATTCCGGCGGGATCAAATCTGGCTGGCCGAGAAGTGCGACGGCGCTTCCACGTTCTTTTCGCTGGCCGACATTCAGCCGCCGATTCGTAACACGGAATCGTTTCTACGCAACTATCTCACCGGACGCTACGGCGGGACGCCTCACCTCGGACGGGCGTTTGATGACCTGATTGCGGGGACCAGAGCATGAGGCCGCAGCGCAGCTTAAACCCGCGTCCGCGCAAGCGAGGATTGCTCATCCAGTGTGAGGGGCAGAAGACCGAGCCAAACTATTTGGACGGCCTCTGCAAAGCCTGCGGTATCCGGCATCACCTGAACGTGAAAGTAAATCCGGGGAAAGGGCAAAACGCTGTCGTAACCGTCACAGCGGCCATCGCTGAGGGCAATCGCAAGCTGCTCGGCGAGAAAATATACGATGAGACATGGTGCGTTCTTGATGTGGAACACGCGGCGCATGAGGCGAAACTGACTGAAGCACTTGCTTTGGCGCGGGCCAAAAATATCCGAATGTTTTTGTCTAACCCCTCGTTTGAAGTCTGGCTGATTGCACATTTTCAGCGTCTCACCCGCGACTTTGCGGATGGCGGTGCGGCGGAGGCGTATTTGAATACGCTGTGGCAGAAGCACTTTCGCAGTGATTATGAAAAAGGCGACCCAGACTTATATGCCAAATTGGCAGACAAAGTCAGTGATGCACTGAAGAATGCAGAATGGGGATTGGAGAGCTTTCATGGCGCGGCTTCTTGTCGTGACGCCAACGCTTCCACCGAGGTTTATCAACTGGTGGACGAACTGCTGGGACATATCCCGCCTTAGCCAATTCTCAACACCCGCAATGGAGCGGTATTACTTTTATGTCTATTTGTCTGGAAACGCCTGCGGGCGAACTTATCAAGGAAACACCGCAGTTTCCGCCGCTCCGTCGCAACGGGGACTTCTGGAGGCTGTGGGGTGGGCAGGTGGTGTCGTCGGTCGGCTCGCAGGTGTCGGGGCTGGCGCTGCCGCTGCTGATTCTGGCGTTGACGCATTCGGCGGCGAAGGCGGGGCTTTTGGCGGCCCTGCGCGGGCTGCCGTATGCTCTGCTGTGTCTGCCCGCCGGGGCGCTGGTGGACCGCTGGGACCCGCGCCGGGTGATGCTGCTGTGCGATACGGGCCGGGCCATCGCGCTGGGCAGTGTGCCGCTGGCGCTGGCTTTGGGGCATTTGCATCTCGCCCAATTGTACTGGGTGACTTTGATTGAGGGCACACTGTTTGTGTTCTTCAATCAGGCTGAGTCCAACTGCCTGGTACGGGTGGTCTCCAAAGAACAGCTTCCCGATGCGGTGGCCCGCAACGAGGCGGTCTACGGCGTCTCCGGGCTGATTGGACCGAGTCTGGGCGGCATTCTGTACGGGCTGGGGCGCGGCGTGCCGTTTCTGGTCGATGCCGTCTCCTACGCCCTATCGGTGGTCGCGCTGCTGAGTCTGAAAACTGATGTCCGGCCCCTGCCAAGCACGGAGAAGCCGCATCTGGGACGCGAAATCGGCGAAGGGCTGCGCTGGCTGCGGGACCATCCGGTCATCCGGTTTGTGGCGATCTTGACGGGCGTTCTGATGGCGTCCTGCGCGGGCTGGTCGCTGCTGTTGATTGTGCTGGCCCAGCGGTTCGGCGCGGGGCCGCCGGCGATTGGCCTGCTGCTGGCGACCGGCGGGGTCGGCAGCTTGATCGGCTCGGCGCTCGTGCCCATTTTGCAGAAGCGCCTGCGCTTCGGCCCGCTGCTGATTGGCGCGGCCTGGGTGTGGGCGGTGACGTGGCTGCTGTATGCGCTGGCTCCTTCTTTGATACTGCTCGGTGTCGCCAATGCGCTGTCGTTTATTGTCGTGCCCATCTATCTGGGCGTTCAGTATGCGTACCGGCTGGGCGAAATCCCGGACGGCTTGCAGGGGCGGGTCAACAGCGTGTTCCGGCTGATTGCCTTCGGCAGCGGCCCGCTGGGGCTGGCGCTGACGGGCCTCTTGATCCAGCGCATCGGCCCGGTGGAGACGGTGCTGGTGACGACCCTGCCGCAGCTTGTCCTGTGCGTTCTGGCGACGCTGCACAAGTCTTTACGGGCGGCGTGAGCCTTTCTCAAATGAGGCGTGTGAGGCGATAGAGAAGAGGCCCCCTAGCCCCCAATTCTGGGGGAACCAGAGGTTAGGAAGTAGGGGCGAAATTTATCGCGCCCTCCGGTTCTTTATCCGGCTCCCCAGAATTGGGGCGGGGGGGCCATTCAGGAGACAGCCCATGACCGATACCACCATCCAAATCCGCCCGTTTCAGCCCGCAGACCGGGCGGCGATTGTGGCCTTCCGCAATGCCCGCCGCCCCCCACACCACCGCGACACGGTGACCGAATGGGAAGAAAGCGATGCCCTCAAGCCCGCCGGGGAAGTCAGCCTGCGGCTGTGCGTCGGCGACCCGGCGACGGCCTATCTGAACGCCGTGGACCGCGAGACAGCCGCGCACCGCAAGGCCGGAACGTGCTCATTCGGGCTGGCGATTGGGGACGACCCGGAGTGGGCGACGGTCGGCGGGGCGCTGTACGACCGAATGGAGGCATGGGCGCGGGAGCGCGGGCGGACCCATCTGGAAAGCTATGTGCAGCTTTTCACGCCGGACGAGCCTGCCGCGCAGTTTCTGGCGGCACGCGGCTTTGCCGAAATCGACCGGGACGTGCCGGTGATGCTGGACCTGACGACCTATGACCCCACCGCGTTCACGCCGCCGGTGCTGGATGGGCTGCGGCTCCTGTCCTGGGCGGAGGCGGGCGACACGCCCGCCCACCGGCGCAAGCTGCACGCGCTGATGTGCGTGCTGGACCGGGACGTGCCGACCCACGGCATCCGCCCGGAAGACGTGCCGTTTGCGGAGTTTGAGAAGGACTTCACGCGCCCGGCGTGGGACTCGAACGCCCTGCTGCTGGCCGAAACCGGGGCGGGCGAATGGGTGGGGCTGTCGCAGATCGGCTTTCAGCAGGGGACGGGGATTGGCTGGACGTTCCTGACCGGCGTTCTGCCCGCTTACCGGGGCCGGGGGCTGGCCTATGCTCTGAAACTGCGGACGCTGGACGCCGCGCTGGCCCGCCATTGCCCGCTGGTTCTGACTGAGAACCATGAAGACAACGCGCCGATGCGGGCGATCAACCAGAAGCTGGGCTTTGTGCCTGATGCCCCCGGCATTCGCTATGGCAAGGAGATGGAGGCCAAACAATGACTGCCTATACCCCACGCTCGTTCCGCGAAGAAGACCGCGCTGCCCTTGTGGCGTTCGCCAACCGGGACCGGCCCGCACACCGGCACATGAACGCCGACGCCTGGGCGCGAAATGATGCTCGGCGCAAGCCCACCGAAGTCTTTTTGCGGCTCGTCGTCCCCCACCCCGACACGGACGCTGCGATTGCCTTTCTGGAAGTCACGGACCTGAACACGACCGGCTTCAAGATGGAAGACGTGTGCGAGATGAACCTGTCCGTCGGCCACGAATACCGGCGGCAGGGCATCGGCGCGATGCTGTACGACCTGGCATTGGCCTTCGCGCAGGAGCGCGGCGCAAAACGGTTAGTGGGGGGCTTTCAGGAGCGGACGCCCGGCGAGCCGGCGATTGGCTTTCTGACCAAGCGCGGCTTCGCCGAGCAGGAGCGCGAGACGCCGTCTTATTTGGACTTGACCCGGTGGGACGCCGCGCCCTATACGTCGTCGCTGGCACAGGCCGACGCTTACGGAGCCGAGTTTTTCACGCTGGCCGAGGCGGGCGACACCGAGGACAACTGGCGGCGCTACTATGACCTGGAAAAGCCGCTGATCTACGACATCCCCCGGCGCGACGAACAGCCGTTCACCTTTGAGCCGTATGAGGACTGGGTCAAGTTCGTGGTGGAGCGCCCCGAATGGAACCCTGACTTGGTGCTGCTGGCCGCCAAAGACGGCGAGTGGGTTGGCGAGTGCCATATTGTTCCCAAGCTGGAAACCCCACACATTGGGATGCAGTGGCTGACGGGCGTTCTCAGCGGCCACCGGGGCCACGGCCTCGCCACCGCCCTGAAAGTGCGGGCGTATGAGAAAGCCAAAGCCGCCGGTGTCACCGTCGTGACCACCGAAAACCACGAGGACAACGGCCCCATGCTCGCCATCAACAAAAAGTTCGGCTTCACCCCAGAACCCGCGATTGTGATGTATAACAAAGTGCTTGGGACAGGTTCGTGAAAACCCGCCGCGCAAAGTCCGAACAGCGGAGCGACGCACGGCATGACCTGAAGGCCGTTCAAGATGCTCTCAGGAAGCCGCTTGTAATCGAAGGCCCATTTGACTATGCAGCCCGCGCCCAGCAGGTCCAGGAAGCATACCGGCTCAACAGCACAGCCAGCGAGCTTCGGTTCCGTCCGCCGCAGGACCCGCAGGCTTGGGAGCTTCACAAACTCACCGCTGCCCGTTTCTGGGAAGCCATGAAGGCAGCTTATCCGCCTGGCTTCGTGCCCGATGACGTGCGGCTACACGCGGACGATGCCGCCGGATTGGAAAACGCCCTGGCATTTTTGGAAGCCGATCCGTTTTTTTATCGCACTGGCTACGTCAAGGCCAAATTAATCCGTGACATCAAGCGCCTGCCTCTGACGCCCCCGCAATCACAACGCTTGCAGCAGGTTGTACTTAACATGGTGGACGCCCGCAATGACCGGGAGTTTCGTGCCTTCTGCCGCCTCGCCCGCAAGGTGGACGCGCCCGCTCTGCGGGAGCAGCTCACGGCGCGGCTGACTTCCGGCGACGCGGGCATCCGGCGGCGGGCGCGGTGGGTGTTGGAGGCATTGGCGCAGAAGGACAGTCAGGAGAAGGGAACACGGGGCTGAACCCCCGTGCTTTGAAGAGCAATTCCCTGCCTTCGCGGGCATCAGAAAAAGCCACGGGTTGAAACCCGAGGCTGACAAAAGCCCAGTGTCCAGGGGACACAAGATAAAGACCAGAAAGCTGTCCGTGTCCTATTCTTAACGTCCCCTGGACGGCGGGCACTTTCCAGCCTCGGGTTTTAACCCGTGGCTTTTGCCCGCGAAACAACTGCCATGCCACACATGAACCGAAAATCGACGCCCCAGGTCAGCAGCGGGCGGGTGCAGAAGAAAAACAACCCGGAGCTAACGGCAAGTTACTACGATACGCCGCCGCCTGCGCTGGTCATCGACCGGCAGCGGCCCGGCAAAGGCTACCGGCATCTTTTGCTGCGACGCGATATTGAAACATTTATCGGCCTGCTGCCCAACTGGGCCGAGCTGTCACGCGGGCTGAATGCCATCGTGCTGGCTCCGGGGCATTATACGACTGACGGCTGGCATCAGCCCGGCGTTGTCCATATCTGCGCGTGGGAGGCGGGCCTGTGGATGGATTATGCCGTCAGCCATTACGAAGACCACAAGCCGCTATTTGAGCGTTTGGGGGTTGCCAGCCACGCCATCCTAAACGGCATGATGTGTGAGTTTACCGAGGCACAGGCGCGGGCCTATCAACTGCTTCATATTTTGCTGCATGAACTCGGCCATCACCATGACCGGATGACGACAAAATCCAAAGTCCGAGCCAGCCGGGGCGAGACCTATGCCGAAGACTACGCGCTGCGTCACGAGGCGCAAATTTGGGAACGCTATCAAGAAGCGTTTGGAGTGCTGGAAGGTGGAAATGTTAGCAGATAAACAGACGGTTGACCTCAGCGATGAGGACCTTGACTGGACGCGCTTCCTCGCTTGCGCTTGGCACAAGGAACTCGCTGACCCGCGTGAGGATATTTATACGCTGGAAGACGGGGAGACGATGGACACGCTGCGGCCCGGAGCCGCTTAGAATTGACTGATGATTTTGACAGACATGAAGACGGCCCTGCTGTGGTTTCGGCGGGACCTGCGGCTGACAGACAACACGGCGCTGGCGCGGGCATTGAAGGAGAATGAGCGAGTCATCGGCGTGTTTGTGCTGGATGATGCGATCCTGCGGGCGCAAGACATCGGCGCGGCGCGGGCGGCGTTTTTGTTCCGGTCGCTGGAAACGCTGGCGGCGGAGTTTCGGCAGCACGGCGGGCAGATGGTTCTGCGGCGGGGCGGCGTGCCCGCAGACGCGCTTTTGGCCCTGGCCCGCGAAGCCAGGGCGTCGGCGCTGTATTTCAATACGGACTACACCCCCTACTCGCGGGAGCGGGACGAGCGGGTGACGGCGGCGTTTGACGCGGCGGGCCTGGACGTGCGGGCCTTTGATGACGCTCTCCTTGTGCCGCCGCAGAATATCGTAGACCCGCGTGACGGGGAGCCGTTTCAGACGTTTACGCCCTTCAAGCGGGTCTGGGAAACGCGGGAGCGGGTCGGGGCGCGGCAGTCTTTGCGTCTGTCGGCTCTGACCGTGGAGACGGCCCTGCCGTCGTCGCCGCTGCCGACGCTTGGGGAGTACGGGCTGACGCTGACGCAGACCATTCCCGAGGCGGGCGAAGGGGCGGCGCAGGCGAGTCTGGCGCAGTTTGTGCGGGCGGGGCTGGCCTCCTATGCCGACAACCGGGACAATACGGGCGACGGGAGCAGCACGTCGGCGCTGTCGGTGCATCTGAAATACGGCACGCTGTCGGCGCGGGACTGCTGGCGCGAAGCGCGGGAGGCAGGCGGCGCGGGGGCGCGGAAGTGGCAGGATGAGCTGGCGTGGCGCGACTTCTTCAACACGCTGCTGTGGCATCATCCGACCATGCTGAAGAAAGCCATTCAGCCCGCGCTGGCGGCGATGCGCTTTGACCAGAACGCCGAGTTCTTGGAACGCTGGAAGACCGGCACGACAGGGTATCCGTATGTGGATGCAGGCATTCGGCAAATGCTTCAAACCGGCTGGATGCACAACCGGACCCGACAGGTCGCGGCATCATTCTTAGTGAAAGACTTGCTGATTGACTGGCGTATCGGGGCTGAGTATTATATGCAGGAGCTGGTCGACGGCGACTGGGCGGCGAACTACGGCGGCTGGCAATGGGTGGCGGGGACTGCGCCGGACCCGAACGGCAATTTTCGTATTTTCAACCCGGTCGCCCAGCAGCGGCGCTACGATCCCCATTTGACCTACTGCCGCCGCTGGATTGCAGAACTTGACACGCCCGCCTACCCGAAGCCGATGGTGAATCACGCGCAGGCGTCGGAGGAGTTTATCCGCCGCTTCCAGAAGGCACTGGGGCCGCGGCCTCAGTCGCGGCGGCAAGGCAGATGACAGGTATGAAAAACACTCTTGATTTAATTGTTCAGTACAGCACATCAAACGACTTGCAATTAGAGGCAACCCTAGAAGCTTTGGATGAGTTTGCTGGCATTTTGGAGGATGACTCAAAAAAGTCATATCATAAGCTGCTTATGCCCGCCGAACCTGTTGCAAAATCGTATGCTGGTTTTTTAGCAGATTTACACATAGCAAAAGACGAAGGAGCGTTGAAGATATACCGGGATCATAGTGCCCTGATAATCAGCGGCAACAGAGATAATTGTCTCACTCTTGCTGCGAACATCAGATTCTTGCATGAGGAGGCACTATCGCAGCCTCAGTTGCACTCAATGTTGCACATTCATATTGAGTACTTTCCAGGCCACTTTTATTTGGACCCTGTCTCTGACCCAATAGTGATTTACATAAGACAAAGACAGCAGGGCAAGAAGTCGGTCTAACACTCCAGGAAACATATTATGGACCCAAATACGCTGAAGCTTTTTTATGAACCCAAAGACCGCCTGCGGCTGACGGTGGGCGAGGAAAAATCCTACCACACGGTCAAGCCCGCGTGGGCCGCGCCCCTGTCCCGGCCCGGTCAATATCTGGCCTTCTTGGACGGCAAAGGCAAAGAGATTGTCACGCTGCCCGACCCGTCCGTGCTGCCCCCCGAGTCGCTGGCCGCCGCGCAGGAGGAGCTGCGGCGGCGCTACTTGACCGCCACGGTGCGGGTGATTGCCCATGCCAGGCAGGAGTTTGGGGCGACCTATTGGAGCGTGCAGACGGACCGGGGTGACCGGGACTTTGTGACGCAGAACTTGCAGGAGAACGCCGTGTGGCTCTCGCCGACGCATCTGCTTCTGCTGGACGTGGACGGCAACCGCTTTGAGATTACGGACGTGTCCGCGCTCGACGATGCCTCGCGCCGGTATGTGGCGGCGATTTTGTAGACCTACCCTCAAGAGACCTCCCCCCGCCCCTCCTTCAGAGGGGAGCCGGATAAGGAAGCAGTTCGCAAGGGCGGGTTGTCCCTGCTTTGTTGTCCGTTTCTGTCTTTGTCTGGCTCCCCTCTGAAGGAGGGGCGGGGGGAGGTCTTTCCTGCCCCCTTGCCTCCCGGCGTGCCTATCGGGTACACTGGCCTCTCACAGCGTTTCACTCCGCGTGTCCTGAAAAACTTTTCAGAGCCGAACAGTTCTTAGAGAGACCACACACCATGAGCCACCGTATTTATAATTTCAGCGCCGGGCCAGCCATTCTGCCGGAACCCGTCCTCGAGGAAGCCGCCGCCGGTGTCCGCGAAATCAACGGGTCGGGGATGTCCGTGCTGGAAGTCAGCCATCGGGGCAAGGACTATGAGGCCATCCATGCCGATGCCGAGACGCGCCTGCTGAGTATACTCGGGCTGGACCCGACCGAGTACGCCGCATTGTTTATGAGCGGCGGGGCCAGCCAGCAGTTCGCGCAGGTTCCGCAGAACTTCCTGAAACCGGGTGTCACGGCGGACTATGTGGTCTCCGGCGACTGGGGCGCAAAGGCGCTGTCGGAAGCGAAGTTCTACGGCGATGCCCGCGAAGCGGCGTCGTCCAAAGCCGAAAAGTACGCCGAGCTTCCCAAAAGCTTCACCCAGACCCCCGGCGCACGGTATGTGCATATCACCACCAACAACACCATTGAAGGCACGGAATACTTCGAGCTTCCCGAGGTCGGCGACACGCCGCTGATCGCCGATATGTCCTCGGACTATCTGGCCCTGCGGCGCGACTATTCCAAGTTCGCCCTGATGTACGGCGGGGCACAGAAGAATATCGGCCCGGCGGGTGTCACACTGGTGGTGGGCCGCAAGGACTTCTTTGAGTCAGGGAACAAAGACCTGCCCAAAATCTACTCGTACAAGACGTTTGTGGAAAGCCGCTCGCTGTACAACACCCCGCCGGCGTTCCCCGTCTATGTCGTCGGCCTGGTGCTGAAATGGATTGAAAGCGAAGGCGGCCTGGACGCGATTGAAGCCCGCAACCGGCACAAGGCGGCCCTGCTGTACAACACGCTCGATGCGCTCACCCCGTTCTTCCAGCCCACGGTCACCGAGAAGGCCGACCGCTCCCTGATGAACGTGACCTGGCGGCTGCGCGACGAGGCGCTGGAGCCGGACCTGCTGGCCGAGTTCAAGAAAGCCGGAATGCAGAACTTGAAAGGCCACCGCAGCGTCGGCGGCTTCCGCGCCTCCATCTACAACGCCTTCCCCGAAGATGGCGTCCGCGCCCTCGCCGACCTGCTCCGCGACTTCGCCCGCCGCAATGGGTAGGCAAAGAGAGGACCCCCTAGCCCCCAATAATGGGGGAACCAGACAATGACAAGATGGCCCTTCTGCTCCTATTCCTGTTCCCCCATTATTGGGGGCTAGGGGGTCTTTCAGTCGGGAGGATACTGTGCTATGGAAGGCAATAATACACGGTGGCGGCGTATTACGCCGGAGTTGCAGCAGGCAGCTTGGCGGCTGCGAGAGCAGATGACACCGGCGGAGGCAATGCTCTGGGATGCGCTTCGGGCGCGGCAGCTAAACGGCTTGCGTTTTCGGCGTCAGCATCCCGTGGGGCAGGTTGTTCTGGATTTTTACTGCCCGTTGCATAAACTGGGTGTGGAACTTGATGGCGGCGTTCATACAGACCGTGTGGAGGAAGATGCAGCGCGAACGGCGCACTTGAACTCCTTTGGCTATCATGTTTTGCGGTTCCGCAACGAGGAAGTCATCACAAATTTGCCTGCGGTCTTGGAACAGATTGCCGCCGCCTGCAATACTATTTCCGACATCTCTAATTCCCCCATTATTGGGGGCTAGGGGGTCTTATTCCGACTTGATAAAGGAAACAACATTCAATGCCGAAGGTACTGGTTTCTGACCCTATTGCCCCCGAGGGCATCGAGATTTTGAAGACGGTCGCCGAAGTCGACGTGAAGACGGGGCTGGCCCCGGAGGAGCTGCTGGCGATTATTGGCGACTATGACGCGCTGGCCGTGCGCTCGGAGACGAAGGTGACGGGGGCGGTGATTGCCGCCGCCAACAAATTGAAGATTATCGGACGCGCAGGCGTCGGCGTGGACAACATCGACGTGGAAGCGGCGACCAATCGCGGCATTTTGGTGGTCAACAGCCCGGAAGGCAACACGCTGGCCGCCGCCGAGCTGACCGTGGCCCTGCTGCTGGCGCTGGCCCGAAGCGTCCCGCAGGCCGATCAGGCCCTGCGCGGGGGCAAGTGGGACCGCAAAAAGTACATGGGGTCCGAGGTCTACGGCAAGACTCTGGGCGTGATTGGCCTCGGCAAGATCGGGCGCGAAGTGGCGAAGCGCCTGCAGGCGTTCGGTATGAGCGTCATCGGATCGGACCCGTACCTGAAACCGGAGCAGGCGGCGGAGATGGGCATTCGGCTGGTGGATTTGGACACGCTCTACAAAGAATCGGATTACATCACGGTGCATGTGCCCAAGACCAAAGAGACCACGGGCATGATCAATTCCGAGAAGATCGCGCTGATGAAGCCGACTGTCCGGCTGATCAATGTCGCACGCGGCGGCATCATGGTCGAGGCAGACGTGGCCAAAGCCGCCACAGAAGGCCGGATTGCCGGGGCGGCGATTGATGTGTATTCCACCGAGCCAGCGACTGCTGACAACCCCCTGCTGGGCATCCCGAACGTTCTGACGACGCCGCACCTCGGAGCCAGCACGGAAGAGGCGCAGACCAATGTGGCAATTGATATTGCCGAGCAGATTGTGGAAGTCTTGCAGGGCAAGCCTGCCCGTGCGGCGGTGAATATGCCGTCGGTGTCTGCCGACCTCCTGGTGCGCCTGCAGCCGTTCCTGACGCTGGCCGAGAAGATCGGCAGCCTGCACGCGCAGCTCACGTCCAGCCCTATCAGCGAAGTGGATGTCACCTATGCGGGCGATTTTGACAGCCTGCCGACGGTGCATCTGACCCGCGCCGTGCTGAAGGGCCTGCTGGACCCGATTGTGTCGGAAAGCGTCAACTATGTCAATGCGCCGACGCTGGCACAGGCACGGGGCATCAAAGTCACCGAAAGCCGGACGCCGGACGCGGGCGAAGGCGGCGCAGCGACGCTGACCGTCCGCAAGCGTGGCGGCACGCATGACCGGGAAATCGCGGGCCTGGTGCTGGGACCGAACAACGTTCGGATTTTGACCATTGACGGCTACCGCGTGGACATTCGGCCCACGGGTGCGATGCTGATCACGCAGCACACGGACCGCCCCGGAATCATCGGCAAGGTCGGCACGCTGCTGGGCGACGGCGGTATCAACATCGCCGGGATGCACGTTGGCCGCGAAAGCGAAAGCGGGCGGGCGGTGATGGTGCTGAAGCTGGACACAGCGACCCCGGAGCCGCTGCTGGAACAGATCCGTGCGGTGGACGGTATGGAAACCGTGCGGCTGGTGCAGCTTTAAAGGGCGCTGCCACGTTGATTGACAGGCCAAATGCCGGGGGTGTAGAAACCCCCGGCAAGGAAATGTCCTTCGGACAAAGAGAAGCCAGTAAAGAAGAGGTTTTTTCCTCACCCGAAGGGTGCTTCCCTGCCGGGGGTTTCCACACCCCCGGCACTCTGAACCGCACTCTCGCCCACGACCGGCCTTTACCGTATTTTTCGCTGATTACTTGTTTTCAAGGAGCAAATTATGTCTTTTAATGTGTCTTATAAACTGACACTGGCGACAGTCGCGGCTTTTGTGGCCGCTGCCGGGGCCGCGCAGGCGGCCCCCGGCCCGGCGCTGCCGATTATTGGCGGGCCGAACGCTATCACGGCGGGCGTCTTTATCCCGTCCAGCGGCGCGGCCAAAGACGCAGGTGGCAACACGCAGCTTGCCATTGAGTTTCATTACGGCCTGCCGATCCCGAACCCGACGCCTCTGCGCGTGGTGCTGGGCGTGGGTGTGGAAACCGGGTCCAAGTCAGGCAGCCATTCGACGATTATCCCGGTGACGGCGGGCGGGCAGATTGGCCTCGGCGGGGGTGTCTATGCGGGTGCGGGCATTGGCTATTATTTCCTGAACCAGCAGCGCAATTCCGGGCTGGACCGGCTGGGGACGACCAGCAAGGTCGGCGGCTACGGGGAGTTGGGCTACAGCCTGCCGGGCGGGCTGCTGACGGTCAGCGCGAAGTATCAGGCCGTGCAGCGCGGCGACGGCTTTGTGGTGGCAGCGGGGCTGCACTTCTGAGCAGAGGCACGAAAAAGGCCGAGGGGGTATCCCCTCGGCCTTTTTCTCTGCAAATATCGTTAATTCAGGGCTTCCTGGCCGCGCTCGATGGCAACGCTTTCACCGTCCAGCCAGAAGTGGGCGAAGGGGCTGCGCTCCAGGGTGGTGCTGCACAGGTCAACGTGTTCCTGCAGGCCGAGCAGGGAGCGAAACTCCAGGGCGCTGTCGCCGTCGGTGAAGCAGGCCAGATAGTCGGTGCCTTCCTGCAAGAGACAAATATATTCGCCGGTGTCCAGGTGCTGCAAAGCGAAAACGCGCTGCGTAGTATCGACACGGGCCTCGGGTTCCGTAGATTTCATGGGTTATGCCTTCTGACGCCCCGCCGGTACGGCGAAACGGGTTATTTTTAATGGGGTCTTACTGATGAAACGTTTTCCGGGGTGAATAAGTTTCCTGAGCGTTTTCGCTCTTCTTGCACTTTACCCGCGCCCTGCAGACTTGAACCGCGCTTGCTGCCGCCCGAAACGCCCAGCGGCTTGACTGGCAGTGGCGGGGTGTGCTACACTGCTCCGTGCAAAACTCTTCCCCTCCCGAGGCGGTGCTGGCCGCTGTGACCACCTACGTGTTTGATCTGGACGGCGTGCTGTATTTGGGCGACACGCCTATTCCTGAAGCCGCTGAAGCCGTCACGCGCCTGCGGGATGCGGGGCGTCAGGTCTATTTTCTCACCAACAATTCCGGCAAGACCCGTGCGGACTACCGCGAAAAGCTGCGGAGCGTCAACGGGCTGGATGTGCCCGAGTCGTCTATCTTTACCTCGGCCTATGCCACGGCGCTGTATCTGAAAGAGCGCGGCGCGGCGGGCAAAACCGTCTTTGTCATCGGCGAGCCGGGCCTGGCCGCCGAGCTGCGGGACTCCGGCGGGCTGATTCCTGTGACCGACCCAAACGGCGCGGACTACGCGGCGATTGACTACGTCGTCATCGGCATTGACCGCCAGTTCACTTACGACAAGCTGCGCTTTGCCCATGCGGCGATCACACGCGGGCACGCGCAGTTTATCGCCACAAACCGCGATGCCACTTTCCCGAGGGAAGACGGCGAAATCCCCGGCGGCGGCTCCCTGGTGGCCGCACTGGCGACGGCGACGGGCCGGGAGCCGGTGACGGTCGGCAAGCCGGAAACGCACGCCTATGAGGCCATCCTGCACGCCGCCGGGGTCACCGCGCCGGAAAGCGTGATGGTCGGCGACCGGCTGGACACGGATATTCTGGTGGGCCGCCGGGCGGGCGCACGGACGGTGCTGGTGCTGACCGGCGTAACGTCCGCCGTGCAGGCGGAAACCGCGCCGCCGGAGCAGCGTCCTGACCTTGTTATCGGCGACCTGCGCGGGATGGGTTAGGGCAAACAGAAAAAGCCCGGCACAAACTGTGCCGGGCGACTGCCTTTGTATACTCGCTGGAAAAGCCCTGGATCGCCCCCCCCGCCCCCAATTCTGGGGGAGCCGGATAAGATTGGAACCGATCCCGTAGGGGCAGGGCTTGCCCCTGCCCTTCTTTCTGGCTCTT